>NZ_JAEMVM010000099.1:0-370 GCF_016463925.1 Pseudomonas sp. P20
CCGACGGCACCGACTTCTCCCAGAACCTGTTCTATCGGCAGCCTGTTTCCGATGCCACCCAGGGCGTGTGGCTCTTCGATGCCATGCCGCACCGAGTGATTGTGGTCGACCAGTTGAACAAAGCGCCGCTGACAGGCCACTTCACCGGCGAGACGCTCAAAGGCGATGGCCTCAACGCCCTGTTCGATCGAATGCCCGAGGACACGCTGCTGTGCATCACCATGGTCGTGACGCCGCAGGACATGCTGGAAGGGCATCTGCAGCAGCTCTCGAAAAAGGCCGTTGGTGACACCCAGGCCTCGATCCACACCCGCGAGGACGTGGCCACCGTTCGACGCCTGATCGGCCGGGAGCACAAGCTCTATCGCGG
>NZ_JAEMVM010000100.1:0-280 GCF_016463925.1 Pseudomonas sp. P20
ATCCAAGGCGGCCTGGCGAACGCCGGCATCGTCGCTTCGCGCATGGGCGGACAGGAGATCAGGAACTGGTTGATCCGCTGGTTCAACCCGCACCCGGATCACCTCGGCAAGACCGATGCGGATCTACGTCGCTTCTACGAACTGGTCTGCCGGCCGGACGAACCGATCCTGCAGGACGAGTTGCCGCTGGCCGACGGCACCGACTTCTCCCAGAACCTGTTCTATCGGCAGCCTGTTTCCGATGCCACCCAGGGCGTGTGGCTCTTCGATGCCATGCCGC
>NZ_JAEMVM010000100.1:434-1181 GCF_016463925.1 Pseudomonas sp. P20
GGGAGCACAAGCTCTATCGCGGTTCGATCGCTCTGTTCGTGCGCGGCCGCGACCATACCCAGCTGGAGGAGCGCTGCATCACCCTGAGCAACGTACTGCTCGGCGCCGGCCTGGTGCCGGTCGAACCGCAGAACGAAGTCGGACCGCTGAACAGCTACCTGCGCTGGTTGCCCTCAAACTTCGATCCGAACGAAAAGCGGGCCCTGGAGTGGTACACCCAGATGATGTTCGCGCAGCACATCGCCAACCTATCACCCATCTGGGGGCGTACCACCGGTACCGGACACCCTGGCTTCACGCTGTTCAACCGTGGCGGCGCACCGTTGACCTTCGACCCGTTCAACAAGCTGGACCGGCAGATGAATGCCCACGGCTTCATCTTCGGGCCAACTGGCTCCGGCAAGTCGGCGTCCCTGACCAACCTCATCTGCCAGATGCTCGCCATGTACCTGCCGCGGATGTTCGTCGCGGAAGCGGGCAACAGCTTCGGCCTGCTGGCCGACTTCGCCAAGCGGTTTGGCCTCTCGGTCCACCGGGTCCGCCTCGCCCCGGGCTCCGGCGTCAGCCTGGCACCGTTCGCGGACGCCATCAAGCTGGTCGAGAGTCCCGACCTGGTGAAGGTCCTGGATGCCGAAGACATCGATGCCTCGGACGCCGTCCAGGGAAACAAGGTCGACCTCGAGGACGATCAACGAGACATCCTCGGCGAGATGGAGATCGTCGCGCGCCTGATGATCACCGGCGGCG
>NZ_JAEMVM010000101.1:0-280 GCF_016463925.1 Pseudomonas sp. P20
ATCCAAGGCGGCCTGGCGAACGTCGGTATCGTCGCTTCGCGCATGAGCGGCCAGGAGATCAGGAACTGGTTGATCCGCTGGTTCAACCCGCACCCGGATCACCTCGGCCAGGCCGAGGCGGATCTACGTCGCTTCTACGAACTGGTATGCCGGCCGGACGAACCGATCCTGCAGGATGAATTGCCACTGGCCGACGGCACCGACTTCTCCCAGAACCTGTTCTATCGGCAGCCTGTTTCCGATGCCACCCAGGGCGTATGGCTCTTCGATGCCATGCCGC
>NZ_JAEMVM010000101.1:398-1145 GCF_016463925.1 Pseudomonas sp. P20
GGGAGCACAAGCTCTATCGCGGAGCGATCGCTCTGTTCGTGCGCGGCCGCGACCATACCCAGTTGGAGGAACGCTGCATCACCCTGAGCAACGTACTGCTTGGCGCCGGCCTGGTGCCGGTCGAACCGCAGAACGAAGTCGGACCGCTGAACAGCTACCTGCGCTGGCTCCCCTCAAACTTCGATCCAAACGAGAAGCGAGCCCTGGAGTGGTACACCCAGATGATGTTCGCTCAGCACATCGCCAACCTGTCGCCCATCTGGGGGCGCACCACCGGTACCGGACACCCCGGCTTCACGCTGTTCAACCGTGGCGGCGCGCCGTTGACCTTCGACCCGTTCAACAAGCTGGACCGGCAGATGAATGCCCACGGCTTCATCTTCGGCCCAACCGGGTCCGGCAAGTCGGCGTCCCTGACCAACCTCATCTGCCAGATGCTCGCCATGTACCTGCCGCGGATGTTCGTCGCGGAAGCGGGCAACAGCTTCGGCCTGCTGGCCGACTTCGCCAAGCGGTTTGGCCTCTCGGTCCACCGTGTCCGCCTCGCCCCGGGCTCCGGCGTCAGCCTGGCGCCGTTCGCGGACGCCATCAAGCTGGTCGAGAGTCCCGACCAGGTGAAGGTCCTGGATGCCGAAGACATCGAGGCCTCGGACTCGGTCCAGGGCAGCAAGGCCGACCTCGAGGACGACCAGCGTGACATTCTGGGCGAGATGGAGATCGTCGCCCGCCTGATGATCACCGGCGGCG
>NZ_JAEMVM010000102.1:0-15389 GCF_016463925.1 Pseudomonas sp. P20
GCGTGGTTGCCAAGATCATCGAATAATATCGGTTGATCTTCCCCTCTCAGGCCGGCATAATGGTCGGCCTGATTTTGCTTCAGGCCAGTAGCTCAATTGGCAGAGCGGCGGTCTCCAAAACCGCAGGTTGGGGGTTCGATTCCCTCCTGGCCTGCCAGATTTCCCAAGTAAATCTGGCTTTTCTTCACGAGATTCCTAACAGATGAATGCCAAGGCAGAAGCCAAAGAATCACGTTTTGATCTCTTGAAATGGCTCTTGGTTGCCGTTCTGGTTGTGGTTGCCGTTGTGGGCAATCAGTACTTTTCGGCTCAACCAATCCTGTATCGCGTTCTCGGTATTCTCGTTCTGGCGGTGATCGCTGCCTTCCTGGCTCTGCAAACGGCCAAGGGGCAGGCCTTCTTTAGTCTTGCTAAGGAAGCGCGCGTCGAGATTCGCAAGGTCGTATGGCCGAGTCGTCAAGAAACAACTCAGACCACGCTGATCGTGGTCGCGGTAGTGCTGGTAATGGCGCTGCTGCTGTGGGGGCTCGATTCCCTGCTGGGTTGGTTGGTTTCCATGATTGTAGGTTAAGGGTGCGCCGTGGCTAAGCGTTGGTACGTTGTGCATGCATACTCGGGCTACGAGAAGCATGTCATGCGCTCGCTGATCGAGCGTGTCAAGCTTGCTGGCATGGAAGAAGAGTTCGGCGAGATTCTGGTTCCCACCGAAGAAGTGGTGGAGATGCGGAACGGCCAGAAGCGCAAGAGCGAGCGCAAATTCTTCCCTGGCTATGTGCTGGTTCAGATGGAAATGAACGAAGGTACCTGGCACCTGGTGAAGGATACCCCGCGTGTCATGGGCTTCATCGGCGGAACTGCCGACAAGCCGGCTCCGATCACCGATCGTGAGGCTGATGCAATCCTGCGTCGCGTGGCGGATAGCGGCGACAAGCCCAAGCCGAAGACCCTGTTCGAGCCGGGCGAGACCGTTCGTGTCATCGATGGTCCTTTCGCCGACTTCAATGGTGTCGTCGAAGAAGTTAACTACGAGAAGAGCCGGATCCAAGTGGCCGTGCTCATCTTTGGCCGCTCTACCCCGGTGGAGCTGGAGTTCAGTCAGGTCGAAAAGGTCTAGCTGAAAACGCATCCCTCACCCCGCAGTCCAAGGCTGCGGGGTTTTGTCGTCACTGGGATAAACGCGAAAGCAACCGGGGAGCCTTCAGGCGCTTGTACCCGAATTTGGAGTAGCAAATGGCTAAGAAAATCCAGGCTTATATCAAGCTGCAAGTAAAGGCCGGTCAGGCCAACCCGTCGCCGCCGGTCGGCCCTGCCCTGGGTCAGCACGGCGTGAACATCATGGAATTCTGCAAGGCGTTCAACGCCAAGACCCAAGGCCAAGAGCCGGGCCTGCCGACTCCTGTGATCATCACCGTTTACAGTGACCGTAGCTTCACCTTCGAAACCAAGAGCACCCCGGCTGCCGTCCTGCTGAAAAAAGCAGCTGGCATCACCAGCGGCTCCGCTCGTCCGAACTCCCAGAAAGTCGGCACCGTTACCCGTGCCCAGCTGGAAGAGATCGCCAAGACCAAGCAGGCTGACCTGACCGCTGCTGATCTGGACGCTGCTGTACGTACCATCGCTGGCTCCGCGCGCAGCATGGGCCTGAACGTGGAGGGTGTGTAATGGCTAAGCTGACCAAGCGCCAGAAGGCGATTGCCGAGAAAGTAGTTGCCGGCAAGCAGTACAGCTTCGAAGAGGCCGCCAAGCTGCTGGCCGAGCTGTCCACCATCAAGTTCAAGGAGTCCGTGGACGTTGCCGTGAACCTTGGCGTCGATCCGCGTAAATCCGACCAGGTCGTTCGTGGCGCCACCGTCCTGCCGAACGGCACCGGCAAGAGCGTCCGCGTTGCCGTCTTCACCCAGGGTCCGGCTGCCGAAGCCGCTCTGGCTGCCGGCGCCGACAAGGTGGGCATGGACGAACTGGCTGCCGAAATGAAAGGCGGCGACCTGAACTACGACGTCGTCATCGCTTCCCCGGATGCCATGCGTGTCGTCGGCCAGCTGGGCCAGATCCTCGGCCCGCGTGGTCTGATGCCGAACCCGAAAGTCGGCACCGTGACTCCGGACGTCGCTACCGCCGTGAAGAATGCCAAGGCTGGTCAGGTACGTTTCCGTACCGACAAGAACGGCATCATCCACAGCTCCGTCGGTAAGGTCGATTTCGAGCCGGCCAAGCTGCAGCAGAACGTTGAAGCGCTGCTGGCTGACCTGAAGCGCCTGAAGCCGTCCTCGTCGAAAGGCGTGTACGTCAAGCGCGTGACCCTGAGCACCACCATGGGTCCGGGCCTGCAGATCGACCTGGCTTCCCTGGAAGCCTAAGTGAAATCGTGCAGCGGGTTCTGCCCGCTGCACAGGTATTGGGGTCCCTGCCTGGCGGGGGCTATCCAAGACCGTAGGTGGCGCAAGCCTTAAACCACAAGCCTACGCAGATGGTGCTCCCGATTCGGTTACCGAATCAGACACCAAAACGACGTCCGGCCCCGGCTGGACGAAACGGTAACATCCAGGAGTAAACCCGTGGCAATTAAACTCGAAGACAAGAAGGCCATCGTCGCTGAAGTCAACGAGGCTGCCAAAGCTGCCCTGTCCGCTGTCGTGGCCGATGCCCGTGGCGTGACCGTAGGCGCCATGACCGGACTCCGTAAAGAGGCCCGCGAAGCTGGTGTGTACGTGAAAGTCGTACGTAACACCCTGCTCAAGCGCGCCGTTGAAGGCACCCAGTTCGACGTGCTCAACGACGTGTTCAAAGGCCCGACCCTGATCGCTTTCTCCAACGAACATCCGGGCGCTGCCGCTCGTATCTTCCGTGAGTTCGCCAAGGGTCAGGACAAGTTCGAGATCAAGGCGGCTGCCTTCGAGGGTCAGTTCCTCGCAGCCAATCAGATCGACGTACTGGCAAGCCTGCCGACCTACGACGAAGCCGTATCGCAGCTGATGAGCGTGATTCAGGGCGCTACCAGCAAGCTGGCTCGTACTCTGGCGGCCATTCGCGACCAGAAAGAAGCTGCTGCCGCCTAAGTCGGCTCGCAAGCGCTTTCAATCTTATTTGTTTAATACGATGGCCGCAGGCCGTCCCCCAATACAGGAATTAGAGTCATGGCTCTGACCAACGAAGACATCATCAACGCCGTATCCGAAATGTCCGTCATGCAAGTGGTCGAACTGATCAAGGCGATGGAAGAGAAGTTCGGCGTTACCGCTGCTGCCGCTACCGTTGCCGCTGCTGGCCCGGCTGCTGCCGCTGCCGAAGAGCAGACCGAGTTCACCATCGTCCTGGCCGAAGCTGGCGACAAGAAAGTGAACGTGATCAAGGTCGTTCGCGAACTGACCGGTCTGGGTCTGAAAGAAGCCAAGGCCGTCGTAGACGGCGCTCCGGGCGTGGTGAAGGAAGGCGCTTCGAAAGAAGAAGCCGAAGCCGCCAAGAAAGCCCTGGAAGAAGCAGGCGCCAAAGTCGAGCTCAAGTAAGCGACGACCTTGCGTCTACAGCCCGAGCGTCAAGCGAAAGGCTGATGGCTGGTGGCTTTTGCCACCGGCCTTTTTCCGTTCTGGGTGGACTCGCCTCGGGCGTTCCACCCAAGACGTGAAAGTGCCCCGAGTGGGCAATGCAGGCCAAGGGGTCTGCAAGATTTTCCGGCTGCTCCCGTCGGAGACGCCAAACAAGCAGGTGACCAAGCTGGGGAACGCTGATGGCTTACTCATACACTGAGAAAAAACGTATCCGCAAGGACTTTAGCAAGTTGCCGGACGTCATGGATGTGCCGTATTTGCTGGCCATCCAGCTGGATTCCTATCGCGAATTCCTGCAGGCTGGCGCAACCAAGGAGCAGTTCCGCGATATCGGTCTGCACGCGGCCTTCAAGTCCGTTTTCCCGATTATCAGCTATTCCGGCAATGCTGCCCTGGAATACGTCGGCTACCGTCTGGGTGAGCCGGCATTCGATGTCAAGGAGTGCGTGCTGCGCGGCGTGACCTTCGCCGTACCGCTGCGCGTGAAAGTTCGCCTGATCATCTTCGACCGCGAATCGTCGAACAAGGCGATCAAGGACATCAAGGAACAAGAAGTCTACATGGGGGAAATCCCCCTGATGACCGAGAACGGTACCTTCATCATCAACGGTACCGAGCGTGTCATCGTCTCCCAGCTGCACCGTTCCCCGGGCGTGTTCTTCGACCACGACCGTGGCAAGACCCACAGCTCCGGCAAGCTGCTGTACTCCGCGCGGATCATTCCTTACCGCGGTTCCTGGCTGGACTTCGAGTTCGATCCGAAGGACTGTGTGTTCGTCCGTATCGACCGTCGCCGCAAGCTGCCGGCATCGGTACTGCTGCGCGCGCTCGGCTACAGCACCGAAGAGATCCTCAACGCCTTCTACGCGACCAACGTCTTCCACATCAAGGGCGAAACCCTGAACCTGGAGCTGGTCCCGCAGCGCCTGCGCGGTGAAGTCGCGAGCATCGACATCAAGGATGGCAGCGGCAAGGTGATCGTGGAGCAGGGGCGTCGTATCACTGCCCGCCACATCAACCAGCTGGAAAAGGCTGGCGTGAGCCAGCTGGAAGTGCCGTTCGACTACCTGATCGGCCGTACCATCGCCAAGGCGATCGTGCATCCGGCTACCGGCGAGATCATCGCCGAGTGCAACACCGAGCTGACCCTCGACCTCCTGGCCAAGGTGGCCAAGGCCCAGGTCGTGCGCATCGAGACCCTGTACACCAACGACATCGACTGCGGTCCGTTCATCTCCGACACCCTGAAGATCGACAACACCAGCAACCAGCTGGAAGCCCTGGTCGAGATCTACCGGATGATGCGTCCGGGCGAGCCGCCGACCAAGGAAGCTGCCGAGACCCTGTTCGGCAACCTGTTCTTCAGCGCCGAGCGTTACGACCTGTCGGCCGTAGGCCGGATGAAGTTCAACCGCCGTATCGGTCGTACCGAGATCGAAGGTCCGGGCGTCCTGAGCAAGGAAGACATCATCGATGTGCTCAAGACCCTCGTCGACATCCGTAACGGCAAGGGCATCGTCGATGACATCGACCACCTGGGCAACCGTCGCGTCCGTTGCGTCGGCGAAATGGCCGAGAACCAGTTCCGCGTGGGCCTGGTGCGTGTCGAGCGCGCGGTCAAGGAACGCCTGTCCATGGCCGAAAGCGAAGGCCTGATGCCGCAGGACCTGATCAACGCCAAGCCGGTGGCTGCCGCGATCAAGGAGTTCTTCGGTTCGAGCCAGCTGTCGCAGTTCATGGACCAGAACAACCCGCTTTCCGAGATCACCCACAAGCGCCGCGTCTCCGCGCTCGGCCCGGGCGGTCTGACCCGTGAGCGTGCGGGCTTCGAGGTTCGTGACGTACACCCGACCCACTACGGCCGCGTGTGCCCGATCGAAACCCCTGAAGGTCCGAACATCGGTCTGATCAACTCCCTGGCGACCTACGCCCGCACCAACAAGTACGGCTTCCTCGAGAGCCCGTACCGCGTGGTCAAGGACAGCCTGGTAACCGACGAGATCGTGTTCCTGTCGGCGATCGAAGAAGCCGACCACGTCATCGCCCAGGCTTCGGCGACCCTCAACGAGAAGGGTCAACTGGTGGACGAGCTGGTGGCCGTGCGTCACCTGAACGAATTCACCGTGAAGGCGCCGGAAGACGTGACCCTGATGGACGTGTCGCCGAAGCAGGTCGTTTCCGTCGCTGCCTCGCTGATTCCGTTCCTCGAGCACGATGACGCCAACCGCGCACTCATGGGCTCGAACATGCAGCGTCAGGCCGTGCCGACCCTGCGTGCCGACAAGCCGCTGGTGGGTACCGGCATGGAGCGCAACGTGGCGCGCGACTCCGGCGTCTGCGTCGTGGCTCGCCGTGGCGGTGTGATCGACTCGGTCGATGCCAGCCGTGTCGTGGTTCGCGTGGCGGATGACGAAGTCGAGACCGGCGAAGCGGGTGTCGACATCTACAACCTGACCAAGTACACCCGTTCCAACCAGAACACCTGCATCAACCAGCGTCCGCTGGTGAGCAAGGGTGACGTGGTCGCGCGCGGCGACATCCTGGCCGACGGTCCGTCCACCGACATGGGCGAACTGGCCCTGGGCCAGAACATGCGCGTAGCGTTCATGCCCTGGAACGGCTTCAACTTCGAAGACTCCATCTGCCTGTCCGAGCGCGTGGTCCAGGAAGATCGTTTCACCACGATCCACATCCAGGAACTGACCTGCGTCGCTCGTGACACCAAGCTCGGCCCAGAGGAAATCACCGCGGACATCCCGAACGTGGGCGAGGCCGCGCTGAACAAGCTGGACGAAGCCGGTATCGTCTACGTCGGCGCCGAAGTGCAGGCCGGCGACATCCTGGTCGGCAAGGTCACTCCGAAAGGCGAGACCCAGTTGACTCCGGAAGAGAAGCTGCTGCGCGCGATCTTCGGTGAGAAGGCGTCCGACGTGAAGGACACCTCCCTGCGTGTGCCGACCGGCACCAAGGGTACCGTCATCGACGTTCAGGTCTTCACCCGCGACGGCGTCGAGCGCGATTCCCGCGCGCTGTCCATCGAGAAGATGCAACTCGACCAGATCCGCAAGGACCTGAACGAAGAGTTCCGCATCGTCGAAGGCGCGACCTTCGAGCGTCTGCGTGCCGCCCTGGTCGGTGCCAAGGCTGAAGGTGGCCCGGCGCTGAAGAAGGGCACGGAGATCACCGACGACTACCTCGACGGTCTCGAGCGCGGCCAGTGGTTCAAGCTGCGCATGGCCGACGACGCCCTGAACGAACAGCTGGAGAAGGCCCAGGCCTACATCAGCGATCGTCGCCAGCTCCTGGACGACAAGTTCGAGGACAAGAAGCGCAAGCTGCAGCAGGGCGACGACCTGGCTCCGGGCGTGCTGAAGATCGTCAAGGTCTACCTGGCGATCAAGCGTCGCATCCAGCCGGGCGACAAGATGGCCGGCCGTCACGGTAACAAGGGTGTGGTCTCGGTGATCATGCCGGTGGAAGACATGCCGCACGATGCCAACGGCACCCCGGTCGACATCGTCCTCAACCCGCTGGGCGTACCGTCGCGTATGAACGTCGGTCAGATCCTCGAAACCCACCTGGGCCTCGCGGCCAAGGGGCTGGGCGAGAAGATCAACCGCATGCTCGAAGAGCAGCGCAAGGTCGCCGAACTGCGTAAGTTCCTGCACGAGATCTACAACGAGATCGGCGGTCGCGAGGAAAACCTCGACGAGCTGGGCGACAACGAGATCCTCGCGCTGGCCAAGAACCTGCGCGGTGGCGTACCGATGGCGACCCCGGTGTTCGATGGCGCCAAGGAACGCGAGATCAAGGCCATGCTGAAGCTGGCCGACCTGCCGGAAAGCGGCCAGATGCGTCTGTTCGACGGCCGTACCGGCAACCAGTTCGAGCGTCCGACCACCGTCGGCTACATGTACATGCTCAAGCTGAACCACCTGGTGGACGACAAGATGCACGCCCGTTCCACCGGCTCGTACAGCCTGGTTACCCAGCAGCCGCTGGGTGGTAAGGCACAGTTCGGTGGTCAGCGCTTCGGTGAGATGGAGGTGTGGGCGCTGGAAGCCTATGGCGCGGCGTACACCCTGCAGGAAATGCTGACGGTCAAGTCGGACGACGTGAACGGCCGGACCAAGATGTACAAGAACATCGTGGACGGCGATCACCGCATGGAGGCCGGCATGCCCGAGTCCTTCAACGTTCTGATCAAAGAGATCCGTTCGCTCGGCATCGACATCGAACTGGAAACCGAATAACACGTGACGCTAGACGGTGCGGCTGGTCAAGGCCGGTCGCACCGGGTCCGTGAGGAGGAAAGGCCTTGAAAGACTTGCTTAATCTGTTGAAAAACCAGGGTCAAATCGAAGAGTTCGATGCCATCCGTATTGGCCTGGCTTCGCCCGAGATGATTCGTTCCTGGTCTTTCGGCGAAGTTAAAAAGCCGGAAACCATCAACTACCGTACCTTCAAGCCGGAGCGCGACGGCCTGTTCTGCGCCAAGATCTTCGGCCCGGTGAAGGACTACGAGTGCCTGTGCGGCAAGTACAAGCGCCTCAAGCACCGCGGTGTGATCTGCGAGAAGTGCGGCGTGGAAGTCGCCCTGGCCAAGGTGCGCCGCGAGCGCATGGGCCACATCGAGCTGGCTTCGCCGGTTGCCCACATCTGGTTCCTGAAGTCGCTGCCGTCCCGTATCGGCCTGCTGCTGGACATGACCCTGCGCGATATCGAGCGCGTGCTCTATTTCGAGAGCTACGTGGTGATCGATCCGGGCATGACCACCCTGGAAAAGGGCCAGCTGCTGAACGACGAGCAATACTTCGAGGCCCTCGAAGAGTTCGGTGACGATTTCGATGCTCGCATGGGCGCCGAAGCCGTTCACGAACTGCTCAACGCCATCGATCTGGAGCACGAGATCGGCCGCCTGCGCGAAGAGATTCCGCAGACCAACTCGGAAACCAAGATCAAGAAGCTGTCCAAGCGCCTGAAGCTGATGGAAGCCTTCCAGGGCTCCGGCAACAAGCCTGAGTGGATGGTCCTGACCGTCCTGCCGGTGCTGCCGCCGGACCTGCGTCCGCTGGTTCCGCTGGATGGCGGTCGCTTCGCGACTTCCGACCTGAACGACCTGTATCGTCGGGTGATCAACCGTAACAACCGTCTGAAGCGCCTGCTCGACCTGGCCGCTCCGGACATCATCGTGCGCAACGAAAAGCGCATGCTGCAGGAAGCCGTCGACGCCCTGCTCGACAACGGCCGTCGCGGTCGCGCCATCACCGGCTCGAACAAGCGTCCGCTGAAGTCGCTGGCCGACATGATCAAGGGCAAGCAAGGTCGCTTCCGTCAGAACCTGCTCGGCAAGCGCGTGGACTACTCCGGTCGTTCCGTGATCACCGTGGGCCCGACCCTGCGCCTGCACCAGTGCGGTCTGCCGAAGAAGATGGCCCTGGAGCTGTTCAAGCCGTTCATCTTCGGCAAGCTGGAAGGTCGTGGTATGGCCACCACCATCAAGGCCGCCAAGAAAATGGTCGAGCGCGAGCTGCCCGAGGTCTGGGACGTTCTCGCCGAAGTCATCCGCGAGCATCCGGTTCTCCTGAACCGTGCGCCGACCCTGCACCGTCTGGGCATCCAGGCGTTCGAGCCGGTCCTCATCGAAGGCAAGGCGATCCAGCTGCACCCGCTGGTCTGCGCCGCGTACAACGCCGACTTCGACGGTGACCAGATGGCCGTCCACGTTCCGCTGACCCTCGAGGCCCAGCTGGAAGCGCGCGCGCTGATGATGTCCACCAACAACATCCTGTCGCCCGCCAACGGCGAGCCGATCATCGTTCCGTCGCAGGACGTGGTAATGGGTCTGTACTACATGACCCGTGAAGCGATCAACGCGAAGGGCGAGGGCATGGCCTTCGCCGACCTGCAGGAAGTCGACCGCGCCTACCGCAGCGGCCAGGCGTCCCTGCACGCTCGCGTGAAAGTGCGCATCAACGAAAAGATCAAGGGTGAAGACGGCCAACTGACCGCCAATACCCGTATCGTCGACACCACCGTCGGCCGCGCGCTGCTGTTCCAGGTCGTTCCGGCCGGCCTGCCGTTCGACGTGGTCAACCAGTCGATGAAGAAGAAGGCGATCTCCAAGCTGATCAACCACTGCTATCGCGTGGTGGGTCTGAAGGACACCGTCATCTTCGCCGACCAGCTGATGTACACCGGTTTCGCCTACTCGACCATTTCCGGCGTGTCCATCGGCGTCAACGACTTCGTCATCCCGGACGAGAAGGCGCGGATCATCAACGCCGCCACCGACGAAGTGAAGGAGATCGAGAGCCAGTACGCCTCCGGCCTGGTAACCCAGGGCGAGAAGTACAACAAGGTGATCGACCTGTGGTCGAAGGCCAACGACGAAGTGTCCAAGGCGATGATGGCCAACCTCTCGAAAGAGAAGGTCGTCGATCGCGAGGGCAAGGAAGTCGACCAGGAGTCCTTCAACTCCATGTACATGATGGCTGACTCGGGTGCGCGGGGCTCCGCGGCCCAGATCCGTCAGCTGGCAGGTATGCGTGGCCTGATGGCCAAGCCGGACGGCTCGATCATCGAGACCCCGATCACCGCGAACTTCCGTGAAGGCCTGAACGTACTCCAGTACTTCATCTCCACCCACGGTGCTCGTAAGGGTCTGGCGGATACCGCGCTGAAGACCGCGAACTCCGGTTACCTGACCCGTCGTCTGGTCGACGTGGCCCAGGATCTGGTAGTGACCGAGATCGATTGCGGTACCGAGCACGGCCTGCTGATGTCGCCGCACATCGAAGGCGGCGACGTGGTCGAACCGCTCGGCGAGCGCGTGCTCGGCCGTGTGATCGCGCGCGACGTGTTCAAGCCGGGCAGCGACGAGGTCATCGTGCCGGCCGGCACCCTGATCGACGAGAAGTGGGTGGACTTCCTCGAAGTGATGAGCGTCGACGAAGTGGTGGTGCGTTCCCCGATCACCTGCGAAACCCGTCATGGCATCTGCGCCATGTGCTACGGCCGCGACCTGGCCCGTGGCCATCGCGTCAACATCGGCGAGGCGGTCGGTGTCATCGCTGCCCAGTCCATCGGTGAGCCGGGCACCCAGCTGACCATGCGTACCTTCCACATCGGTGGTGCGGCCAGCCGGACCTCCGCGGCCGACAACGTCCAGGTGAAGAACGGCGGCACCATCCGCCTGCACAACCTGAAGCATGTGGTTCGTGCCGACGGCGCGCTGGTCGCGGTTTCCCGTTCCGGCGAACTGGCGGTTGCCGACGACTTCGGTCGCGAGCGCGAGCGCTACAAGCTGCCGTACGGTGCGGTGATCTCGGTCAAGGAAGGTGACAAGGTCGACCCGGGCGCTATCGTCGCCAAGTGGGACCCGCACACCCACCCGATCGTCACCGAGGTGGACGGTACCGTGGCCTTCGTGGGCATGGAAGAGGGCATCACCGTCAAGCGTCAGACCGACGAACTGACCGGCCTGACCAACATCGAAGTGATGGATCCGAAGGACCGTCCGGCTGCCGGCAAGGACATCCGTCCGGCCGTGAAGCTGATTGATGCCGCGGGCAAGGACCTGCTGCTGCCGGGTACCGACGTACCGGCGCAGTACTTCCTGCCGGCCAACGCCCTGGTCAACCTGACCGACGGCGCCAAGGTGAGCATCGGTGACGTTGTCGCGCGTATCCCGCAGGAAACCTCGAAGACCCGTGACATCACCGGTGGTCTGCCGCGCGTTGCCGACCTGTTCGAGGCTCGTCGTCCGAAAGAGCCTTCGATCCTGGCGGAAATCAGCGGCACCATCTCCTTCGGCAAGGAGACCAAGGGCAAGCGCCGCCTGGTCATCACGCCGAACGATGGCAGCGATCCGTACGAGGAGCTGATTCCGAAGTGGCGTCACCTGAACGTGTTCGAAGGCGAACAGGTGAACCGCGGCGAAGTCATCTCCGACGGTCCGAGCAACCCGCACGACATCCTGCGCCTCCTGGGCGTGAGCTCGCTGGCGAAGTACATCGTCAACGAGATTCAGGACGTCTACCGTCTGCAGGGCGTGAAGATCAACGACAAGCACATCGAGACCATCCTGCGTCAGATGCTGCGCAAGGTCGAAGTCAGCGAGTCCGGCGACTCCAGCTTCATCAAAGGCGACCAGGTGGAACTCACCCAGGTGCTGGAAGAGAACGAACAGCTCGGTACCGAGGACAAGTTCCCGGCCAAGTACGAGCGGGTTCTGCTGGGTATCACCAAGGCCTCCCTGTCGACCGAGTCGTTCATTTCCGCGGCCTCGTTCCAGGAGACCACCCGCGTCCTCACCGAGGCGGCGGTCACCGGCAAGCGCGACTTCCTGCGTGGTCTGAAAGAGAACGTGGTCGTGGGTCGCCTGATCCCGGCCGGTACCGGTCTGGCTTACCACAGCGAGCGCAAGCGTCAGCGCGACCTCGGCAAGCCGCAGCGTGTGAGTGCCAGCGAGGCGGAAGCCGCACTGACCGAAGCGCTGAACTCGAGCGGTAACTAAGCATCAACGACAAGCCCCGGCTATCCCGATAGCCGGGGCTTTGTCTTGACGGTGTACAAGAACCTCTTTACTATTTTGTACCCCGAAAATTGGCAGGGCGCATGCTCTGTCATTTCGTTTGTGTGTCGTAAGACAATCAGTGGAGCTATAGATGGCAACTATCAACCAGCTGGTGCGTAAGCCGCGCAAGCGCATGGTCGACAAGAGCGACGTGCCTGCGCTGCAGAACTGCCCGCAACGTCGTGGCGTATGCACCCGCGTATACACCACCACGCCGAAAAAGCCGAACTCGGCACTGCGTAAGGTATGCCGTGTACGTCTGACCAACGGTTTCGAGGTTTCCTCGTACATCGGTGGTGAAGGTCACAACCTGCAAGAGCACAGCGTAGTGCTGATCCGTGGCGGTCGTGTAAAGGACCTTCCGGGTGTGCGTTACCACACCGTGCGCGGTTCGCTGGACACCTCGGGTGTCAAAGACCGTAAGCAGGGTCGTTCGAAGTACGGCGCCAAGCGTCCGAAGTAATAGCGTTTTTATATTTATCTGAGTCGATAAGAGTAAGGTCGGGCGTAACTTGACTGTTATGGTCCCGGGCTAACCTGAAGACCGTTTGAGGGCTTATCAATGCCAAGACGTCGTGTAGCGGCCAAGCGTGAAGTGCTGGCTGATCCGAAATACGGAAGCCAGATCCTGGCCAAGTTCATGAACCACGTGATGGAAAGCGGCAAGAAAGCCGTTGCCGAGCGTATCGTTTACGGTGCGCTGGACAAGGTGAAGGAACGCGGCAAGGCCGATCCCCTGGAAACCTTCGAAAAAGCTCTCGATGCCATCGCTCCGCTGGTCGAAGTGAAGTCCCGCCGCGTAGGTGGTGCGACTTACCAGGTTCCGGTCGAAGTCCGTCCGTCCCGTCGTAATGCCCTGGCCATGCGTTGGCTGGTGGACTTCGCCCGCAAGCGTGGCGAGAAGTCCATGGCTCTGCGCCTGGCTGGCGAGCTGCTGGATGCCGCTGAAGGCAAGGGCGCAGCAGTCAAGAAGCGTGAAGACGTGCACCGTATGGCAGAGGCCAACAAGGCCTTCTCGCACTACCGGTTCTAATCGCGCTGCCCAACCCCCGAGGACCTTATTGTGGCCCGTACTACACCCATCAACCGCTACCGTAATATCGGTATCTGTGCCCACGTTGACGCGGGCAAGACCACCACCACGGAGCGGGTTCTGTTCTATACCGGCGTCAACCACAAGCTGGGCGAAGTGCATGACGGCGCTGCGACCACCGACTGGATGGTGCAGGAGCAGGAGCGCGGTATCACCATTACCTCCGCTGCCGTTACCACCTTCTGGAAGGGCTCGCGCGGTCAGTACGACAACTATCGCGTAAACGTCATCGACACCCCCGGCCACGTAGACTTCACCATCGAGGTGGAGCGTTCCCTGCGTGTACTGGACGGCGCTGTCGTGGTGTTCTGTGGCACCTCCGGCGTAGAGCCGCAGTCGGAAACCGTATGGCGTCAGGCCAACAAGTACGGCGTACCGCGCATCGTCTACGTCAACAAGATGGACCGCCAGGGCGCGAACTTCCTGCGCGTCGTCGAGCAGATCAAGAAGCGCCTGGGTCATACCCCGGTTCCGGTCCAGCTCGCCATCGGCGCTGAAGAGAACTTCGTCGGTCAGGTCGACCTGATCAAGATGAAGGCCATCTACTGGAACGATGACGACAAGGGCATGACCTACCGCGAGGAAGAAATTCCTGCGGAGCTCAAGGACCTGGCCGAAGAGTGGCGTTCCAGCATGGTCGAGGCTGCGGCCGAAGCCAACGAAGAGCTGATGAACAAGTACCTCGAAGAGGGTGAGCTCTCCGAAGCCGAGATCAAGGAAGGCCTGCGTCTGCGCACCCTGGCGTGCGAGATCGTTCCGGCCGTCTGCGGTTCCTCGTTCAAGAACAAGGGCGTTCCGCTGGTTCTCGATGCCGTCATCGACTACCTCCCGGCTCCGACCGAGATCCCTGCGATCAAGGGCGTCAGCCCGGACGACGAGACCGTCGAAGACGAGCGTCATGCCGACGACAACGAACCGTTCTCGTCCCTGGCGTTCAAGATCGCTACCGACCCGTTCGTCGGTACCCTGACCTTCGCCCGCGTTTACTCCGGCGTCCTGAGTTCCGGCGACTCCGTCCTGAACTCGGTGAAAGGCAAGAAAGAGCGCGTCGGTCGGATGGTGCAGATGCACGCCAACCAGCGTGAAGAGATCAAGGAAGTGCGCGCAGGCGACATCGCTGCCCTGATCGGCATGAAGGACGTCACCACCGGTGACACCCTGTGCTCGATCGAGAAGCCGATCATCCTCGAGCGCATGGACTTCCCCGAGCCGGTAATCTCGGTCGCTGTAGAGCCGAAGACCAAGGCTGACCAGGAGAAGATGGGTATCGCCCTCGGCAAGCTGGCCCAGGAAGACCCGTCGTTCCGTGTCAAGACCGACGAAGAGTCCGGTCAGACCATCATCTCCGGTATGGGCGAGCTGCACCTGGACATCATCGTCGACCGCATGAAGCGCGAGTTCGGCGTCGAGGCCAACATCGGCAAGCCGCAGGTTGCCTACCGTGAGACCATCACCAAGGACAACGTGGAGATCGAAGGCAAGTTCGTTCGCCAGTCCGGTGGTCGCGGTCAGTTCGGTCATTGCTGGATCCGTTTCTCGGCCGCGGACGTGGACGAGAAGGGCAACATCACCGAAGGCCTGGTGTTCGAGAACGAAGTCGTGGGCGGTGTGGTTCCGAAGGAATACATCCCGGCGATCCAGAAGGGTATCGAAGAGCAGATGAAGAACGGCGTCGTTGCCGGCTATCCGCTCATCGGCCTGAAGGCTACCGTTTTCGATGGTTCCTACCATGACGTCGACTCCAACGAGATGGCGTTCAAGATCGCTGCTTCCATGGCGACCAAGCAGCTGGCCCAGAAGGGCGGCGGCAAGGTGCTCGAGCCGATCATGAAGGTAGAGGTGGTGACTCCTGAGGACTACATGGGTGACGTGATGGGCGACCTGAACCGTCGTCGTGGTCTGATTCAGGGGATGGAGGACACGGTTTCCGGTAAGGTTATTCGTGCCGAGGTTCCGCTGGGTGAGATGTTCGGTTATGCGACCGACGTGCGTTCCATGTCCCAGGGTCGCGCGAGCTACTCCATGGAATTCTCCAAATACGCCGAAGCTCCGTCGAACATCGTCGAAGCGCTGGTTAAAAAACAAGGTTGATTCAGCCCTTTAAGTAAGAGGTTTACTGTCGTGGCTAAGGAAAAATTCGAACGTAACAAACCGCACGTCAACGTCGGCACCA
>NZ_JAEMVM010000103.1:0-4262 GCF_016463925.1 Pseudomonas sp. P20
CTGGGCTGGCTGCGCTTCAGCTACATCACCACGGTACGGGAGAAGTCTCTGTTCACCGCCTGTGAATGGCGCTCCGCAGGCGAACCTGCGCCGGCCGAAGAGAACCGACTGGATCTGCCGGTGGAGCCGCTGCCGGGAGGTTTCGCACCCGCGTTAAGCAAGGGCGCAACTGGTTGTGACGATCAGCACTCTGCAGCGCACAGAGCGAGCAAAGGGATCGATGAGCACCTCTTGGTAGCAATGGCAGACCCCAACGTGATAGCAGCAATCATGCAAGTAGCACGGGCCAAGCGGTTTGCAAAGCTCGCCCCCTTAAACACGCAGGAGTGGGCGGCTGAAACAGAGCGGATGAAGGCTCAGTTTTCGCCTCCTGCTCAGGCACTAGAGGCCGAAGAGCCAGCCAAACCGGGGCTCCTGCAATACATCGGGTTTTCGGGGCCGCAGCGTGTGTTGCTGGACCAACTGGCGCAGTACTGGCTCAGGATCGCTGCAGTGTCGAAGCGCGAGGCTGAGGCGACCCCCAACCCGGACCGGAAGCGCGGGCTGGAGATGAGGTACATGGCGCACTACAACTGCGCGGCGGAATTACAGAATCTGCTCCAGACCGGGGAGCTTCCGGGCCATCTCGGTTTTCAGGTACTCGCGCAAAAGCCCGAATGACCAAGAGGCCGAGGGCTTCAGAATGACGTCCTTGGCCTTCTTCCACAGCGTGTCCTCACTTACCCAGCATACCCAAGAGCTGACGGTAGACTCCCTCGATAAGGTCGGGCAAGGGTGGAGTGCTCTCTCTTTCCTCGATGCCGAACCAGTACTGCTCTCGGGAGTCCAGCATCTGGTTTTGGCTAGTGACATAATTCGTCACCAACTGCACAGCCAACTTCATGACTTCTCGCCTGGTTTCTTCACTGAAATCATTCATCACAGCATCTCCGTAATCATCATTCGCCGCCTTGGCGTTTCTCTTTCGCACGGTCCTTGTGCGCCAGAGCACTCGCTGTGCTCTCCATGGCTCTCCGTCCTTCTTCATCTGATCCCCGATAGTTCTCGATCAGGGCCTTTTCTCGCTGATTGAGCCTGTACTCGCCAAGCGGGTCAGCGACGACTGAGTGCGTGACTGGATTGGCCTTTTGGGTCAAATGTGCCGTCAACGGCACATTTGACCCGTAAGTCATAGCCTGACCCCGAGCTCCAGTCACGACATACAACACGTCCAGTCCGTGCTCAGCCCATGCCGCAAGCACCGTGGCATTAGGCGCTGCAGCGCCTTTTTCCCAATTGATCTGTGAGTGCTTGGAAGCCCCAGCCAAAGCGGCGAAGTCCGTTTGGTTGTAGCCCAGGCGTTCTCGTTCAGCCTTAAGTCGCTCGCCAAGGTTCATAAATATCTACCATTCGCTTGACGAGTAGAAAATTCTCTACCATCATCAACTCAACAAAACACAAACATCATTCAGCAACCAGTCAAGGAGCCACCGCCATGGCTACCCAGAAGGCACTGACCCCTGACCAGGTCAAACAGCGTTTCCGCCAGCGCGGAATCACCATTACCCAGTGGGCCGCAGAGCATGGTTACAAGCGCAACGCTGTGTACCGCGTGCTCAACGGCTTCGACAAAGCCAACTACGGCCAGGCCCACGACATCGCCGTAGCCCTCGGCCTCAAGGCCTGCGACCCCGTCGCCGCCTAATTCTTTCACCTCCAACAACAGCAGTGAGGGACACCGCCATGTCCATCAATCGTTTTCAGGCTTCTGGCCAGCGCCTGGCTGCTTGGGCTCGCCAGCAAGGCTTGGTGCCGGCATCAGTTGAAACCTTGAACGCCGCAGCAGCACCTCGGGTTCATCAACCAGCATCCCAAGCATTCGCTGAAACAGCACGTCCTGAAGCGAGTCCGGCTCTATCTGCTGGTTGTGCCAGTCCGCAAGTAGACGGGCGTACTCCGCTGTATCCAACTGCCCCGTCTTGCCCAGTGCCAGCACTAACGCCTGAAGCAGTTGCATCAGTCCCTCGATGCCTTCCAGAGCCCAGTCCCGGCCCGTTTCCTGTTCTTCCATCCGTCCTCCTACCGAGGGTCACCGCCATGACCGACCAACCGCAACTCATGACCGAAGAGATCGAATTGATCCCTCATCCCATGGACGCCTGGCGCGCCGCACTCAACGCGCTGATCGCCTGCGCCCCTGGTGACAGTGCAGCCATCGCCGTACACCTGGCCGAAGCCCGCCAGCAGGCCCTGGTGTTCGTCGATCGCACTGCTGCCACCAAGGGCACCCGCAAGTTGGTCGACCGTCTGATGCTGATCGGCGCTGGCCGTATCGTGGGTGATCGCCTGCAGTCACAAGCCGCTCCAGCAACCGTTGCCTCCCTAAACCGCCGCGTAACCGCCCGCATGACCGTAGTGGTCAACGGCACGGACTACGACGTATCCGCCATGCCCGGCGTGATGGTGGGCGACATGATCCGCGTCGATCCCAACAACATGCCGCCGGTACTCAATCGGGAGTGGGGCTTCGATCTGCCAATACCTCACGCAGGCGCTCATCAATCTCGGCTCGGCCAAGTCCTTTGCTGTGGAAAAAATTCCGCAGCAACTGATCTGCCAGATGGTGCATCTGCTCCATCAAAACCGGGTGAGGCTCCTGCAGGTCGTCAATCCGCGAGCGGATATTCGCTTGCAAGACCTGGCCACTCACAACCCCGCTTTGATTCAGCAGAGCGCCCAGTATCAGAAACGACTCCTGTAGGCCATCAAGCCGCGCCTGCAGAACCTCAACATCCAAATCAGCCATAACCCGTTCCTCGTTGGTGAATGTACCCCAACAGAGTGGCCATTTGGTAACGACATTGCCAAGGGCAAAACAGAGTTTTTGATTGGAAGCCGCCTCAGACGGCCCAAAGGAGCCCCATCCAATGAAGCGCCGAAATTGGAAACACTGGGTGCCGCGCTCGCCAGCCGACGCACTGGACGGCTGCGCGCAGCTGGCCATGCAGCGCTACAACCGAGGAATCGAACGTTTGGCCTGTGATCACCTGGGCCAGAACAACCACAGTTCTCTCTATAAGTGGATCGGCAACGGCCGCCTGCCGCTGAGCCTGATCCTGCCGCTGGAGCACGCCTGCGGCCTGCCGCTGATCACTCGCTACCTGGCCGCCGCTCACGGCAAGCTCCTGGTCGACATCCCGGTCGGCAAGACCTGTAACGCCAGCGACCTGCAGCAGTTGCAGGGTGTGCTGCACAACGCCACCGGCGCGCTTATGGCCTTCTACGACGGCAAACAAACCGCCGAGCAGACCCTGGACGCCATTCGCGCCGGCCTCGAATCCCTCGCCTGGCACCACGGCAACGTCGCCCAGGCAGAGACCCCTCAACTGGACTTTGGAGTGGCTGACGATGAGTAAGGCCATCGACCTGCAGGCCCTGCTGCGGCGCCTGGACGAGCAAGCCTATGAGCAGCTCTGCGCCGAAGCTGCGCGTCTTGCCGAAGAGAACGAGTACCTGCGCACCGAGCTGACCCGCATGGAGGAATGTGCCGAAGGATGGTGCAACGAGGCCCAGCATCTCCACCAGCAACTGGCGGAAGCCACCGCTGGCCAGGCCGCTATCACCCAGTCCGGCGCCCTGGTCGTCATTCCGATGGAGCGCTGCGCATGAGCACCAAACGCACCCACGACAGCGTCAGCCGCGCCCTGCGAGTACTCAAGGCCCTGCGCGGCCACACCCTCAATGGGCTGAGTAACGCCGAGCTGGCCAAGGCGCTGGGCGAGAGCCCGGCGAACATCACCCGCTACATGGACAGCCTGATCGAGGCCGGCTTCGCCACTCGCCTCGACAGCGGACGCTTCGCCCCGAGCATCGGCTTTCTGCAATACGCGATGGCCACCGCCGAGGAGCTGCAGCGCGGCGCCGCACGCATCAACGAGATCCAGGCGCGCATCAGCGCCCACTAAACAAGGAGCAACACCCATGAACTATCGGAAATCGGCTGGTGATCGGAGGGTTGCCTGATGGCTCGCAAATCACAAGCCGCTGTTGAACTGCTCGAAGATGACATCGAGCAAGGTCAGGCCCTGCTAGCCAAGCAGCACCAAATGGCCGCGCTCAACACCGAACACGACAACCAGGTCCGCGCTGTGGCTGCACAACTGGGCTATCAACTACCGGCCGATTGCACGGACCCAGACCTGATCCAGCGCGACATCGCCGCCAACATGCGCCGCAGCGTAGAGGCGTGCCTTGAAGTGGGGCGTGGCCTGCAGGTGTTGAAA
>NZ_JAEMVM010000104.1:0-1953 GCF_016463925.1 Pseudomonas sp. P20
CGCCGCGGCTCTGCAGCACCCCACCGAGGTTGGCGATGTCGCGTCCGGCCTGGACGTTCAGGCTGTTCGCCGCCTCCACCCGCGCGGCGCTGTCGGCGAAGCTGCGCTCCCAGGTGCGGCCGTCGAGCGCGCTGTCATAGCGGGTCACGCTGCGTTCGTTGATCACGTCGCCGGTCAGCGCGGTGAGGCTCACGTCGCGCCCAGCGATGACCCCGCCCTGGCGGTTGCGGATCGAGTCGCCGGCGAGCAGGTCGAGGCGCTTGCCGGCCTCGATCAGGCCGCTGTTGTCGAGGTTGTCGGCTGTCGCGCTGAGGTCGTTCCGCGCGCGCAGGGTGCCGACATTATGCAGGTCGCCGCCGCTCACCAGCTTCACGTCGCGGCCCTGGATCAGCGCACCGTTGGGTGCCAGCCGACCCTCCGCCTGGGCCAGGTAGACCACCGGCGCGAGGACCTTCTCGCCGTTCACCTCGACCTCTTCCAGCCAGACGATGTCGTGGGTCAGCGCCGCCATCTGCTCCGCGCTCAAACCTACGCCCAGTTGCAGCTGGAGCTTGTCCTTGTAAGCGATGGCGTTGTCCATCAGGTAGCGGAACAGTGCCTCGTCGCTGCTCAGCCCGTCGATGTAGCGCTGGCCGGTGCGCGCCACCACCGCGTCGCGGATCAGCCGCTGCTCGTAGAGACCGTCGCCGAGACGCTTCTTGCTATCGTCCGGGTTCATGCCCAGGCCGCTGAGCAAGTAGTCCGAGTTGAGGAACTGCTTCAGCTCGGTGAGCGCCGGGTTGGTCTCGATCAGGTACTTGTGGCTGGCGCTCGGCGTGGCGTTGCCGGGCACGCCCTGGACCCGGGCGACGCCCGGCAGGCTACCGCCGAGCGTGCTGCCGCCCTGACCCTGGACGTTGGCCGCGCCAGCCAGGCCGTCGACTCGCACGCCCTGGCCCTGCCAGGTACCGGCGACGTTGCCGGCGCCTTGCTGGCCGACCGAGACGCCGCTGCCGCCCTGGGTGCGGTCGGCGCCGGCGCCGAGCGCGGCGCTGCCATTGCCGTCCTCGGCGAAGCGCGAGCTGAGACGGAACAGGCCGTTGTCGCCCTGGGGCAGGCTGAAGCCGGGCAGGGTGACCGGGTTGACCTGGCGCCGCGCCAGGTCGGGCGGCAGTTGCGAGGTCAGCGGCACGACCACCGAAACCCCGCTGCCGCCCACCGCGCTGTCGCCCACCTGGCGGCCGCTGCCGACGAAGGTGTAGCCGGGGCGGGTGACGCCGTTGTCGATGCGCGTGCTGGCATTGACCGTGACGTCGCCGGCGGCCTGGATCACCGCTGCGTAGGACTGGTCGCCACTGCTGATCGGGGTCGGCCCCTTGCTCGGGAATTCGTACTCGAAGGACCAGTCGCTGAGGATCGCGTTGAGCGCGGCGGGGATCTCGCCCGCGCGCGCCGGGTCGAAGTTGGCGCTCTGGTACCAGTAGAGGTTGGTGAAGTTGCGCGACTTCTGGTCGATGCCGCCGATATCGCCGCCGCGAGCGGTACGCAGCACGCGGATGGTTTCCAGCTCGCCGGTTTCCAGGCCCTGGTTGTCGAGGACTTCGAGGTTGGCGGTGAGGTTGCCGCCGCTGCCGATCAGACTGGAAAGGTTGTTCAGGGTGCCGCCGTCGATGGCGAAGTCGCCTCCGGCCAGCAGTTGCCCCATGGCGCTGCTGGCGGTGACCTCGGTCTTGTCGCGCTGGGTGATGGTCCAGATGGCGTTGCGCTTGCCGCTGCAGTCGCCCGCGTTGACGCCTTCGATGCAGGCGGTCTGCTCCATCTTCGCGGTGTACAGGCCCGACTTGCTTTCCAGCACGGCGCGACGGTTCTCGATCAGGCTGGCACGCAGGCTGAAGTCCTTGCCGCTCTCGATCACCCCGGAAAGGTTGCGCAGGCTGGCGGCACGGTTGCCGGCATCGTCGCGGGCGATATCCA
>NZ_JAEMVM010000105.1:0-568 GCF_016463925.1 Pseudomonas sp. P20
GTCGAGCTGCGCAACCTGACCTACGAAGCGCAGCGCGACATCATGTTCTTCATCTGCGATCGCCTGCCGCGTGTCGTGGGCATGGCCTTCGATGCCACCGGCAACGGCGGATACCTCGCGGAACAGGCGGCGCTGCGGTATGGCCCTGCGGTGGTCGAGCAGGTCAGCCTCAACCTTGCCTGGTACGCCGAGTGGATGCCCAAGCTCAAAGGGGAGTTCGAGGCCTTCAACATCGAGCTGTCCAGGCACCAAAGCACGCTGGACGATCTTCTCTCGATCAAGGTCGAGAACGGCATTCCAGTGATCGACAAAGGCCGCAAGGCTGATCTGGAGTCGGCGGGCGGTAAGGCAAAGCGTCATGGCGACAGCGCCGTGAGCCTGGTCATGGCCGTGCGAGCAAGCTACATGGCTGGCCGCAAGCAGCCTATCGAGTGCCAGTCGGCTGGGCGCCGGGCCTCCGCACAACAAGACCTTGCCGGTACCCGTAACACCACCAACCGCGGCTGGGGCACCGTCGCCGGCCGCACCGACCTCGGAGGCTACTGATGCACCCGCCCAAGCTCGGCCA
>NZ_JAEMVM010000105.1:711-1696 GCF_016463925.1 Pseudomonas sp. P20
CAGAACGTTGGCTGGGACCGGATCACCAACGGCATGCTCTATGGGGTGTACTACGGCCACGCCGTGTCCGAACTCATCTACGGCCGCGACGACCGCTACATCACCCTGCAGGCGGTCAAGGTGCGCAACCGCCGCCGCTTCCGTTACGACCTGCAGGGTGGCCTGCGCTTGCTGACGCCGAGCAACATGTTCGAGGGTGAGCCGTGCCCTTCGCCGTACTTCTGGCACTTCTCGACCGGCGCCGACAACGACGACGAGCCCTATGGCCTCGGACTGGCCCATTGGCTGTACTGGCCGGTGTATTTCAAGCGCAACGGACTGAAGTTCTGGCTCACGTTCCTGGACAAGTTCGGTATGCCCACGGCCGTCGGCAAATTCGGGAAGAACGCCACGCCAGAGGAGAAGGCCAAGCTGCTGGCCGCCACCCAGGCGATTCAGACCGATACCGGTGTCATCATGCCGGAGGACATGTTGGTGGAACTGCTGGAGGCCTCGCGCTCTGGCACGGCCGACTACAAGATCCTGCACGACACCATGGATGAGACCATCGCCAAGGTTACGCTGGGCCAGGTGGCGTCGAGCCAGGGCACTCCCGGCCGCCTGGGTAACGACGATCTGCAGGCCGACGTGCGCCTCGACCTGGTGAAAGCCGACGCCGACCTGATCTGTGAGAGCTTCAACCAGGGCCCCGCGCGTTGGCTGACCGAGTGGAACTTCCCCGGCGCTGAGCCGCCATGCGTTTACCGGGTCGTCGAAGAACCCGAGGACATGGACGCCAAGGCCAGCCGAGACGAGAAGGTAGTGCGGTTCTCCGGCTTCAAGCCCACCTTGGGTTACGTCCAGGAGACCTATGGAATTGAGGTCCAGGAGCAGGATCAGAAACAGGAGCAAGGTCAGCCAACTGGCCCCTCACCTGCCGCCGAGTTTGCCGAACGTGCCGGGGGAAGCGATCCGGCCGCGGCGATGACGGACCAGTTGGCCAAGG
>NZ_JAEMVM010000106.1:0-300 GCF_016463925.1 Pseudomonas sp. P20
TGCACCCGCCCAAGCTCGGCCAAGAGATCGCCACCACGGGCGACGGCCGCGATATCACCCGTCCATTCCTCTCCGGCCTGCAGCAACCGAGCGACTACATCCTGCAGCGCCGGGGCGGCAACGACCTGCGCATCTATGAGGAAGTGCTGCGCGACGCCCAGGTCAAGGCGACCTGGGGCCAGCGGCAGTTGGCCGTCGTCAGCAAGGAATGGCAGGTCGATGCCGGCGGCGACCGCCGGATCGACAAGGCCGCAGCTGAGCACCTGAAGCAGCAGCTACAGAACGTTGGCTGGGACCGGA
>NZ_JAEMVM010000107.1:0-300 GCF_016463925.1 Pseudomonas sp. P20
TGCACCCGCCCAAGCTCGGCCAGGAGATCGCCACCACGGGCGACGGCCGCGATATTACCCGTCCATTCCTCTCCGGCCTGCAGCAACCGAGCGACTACATCCTGCAGCGCCGGGGCGGCAACGACCTGCGCATCTACGAGGAAGTGCTGCGCGACGCCCAGGTCAAGGCGACCTGGGGCCAGCGGCAGCTGGCCGTCGTCAGCAAGGAATGGCAGGTCGATGCCGGCGGCGACCGCCGGATCGACAAGGCCGCAGCTGAGCACCTGAAGCAGCAGCTGCAGAACGTTGGCTGGGACCGGA
>NZ_JAEMVM010000011.1:0-185472 GCF_016463925.1 Pseudomonas sp. P20
GGTTGCTTGCTGACCAGGCCCAGCTCACGCATCAACCTACGCACTCGGAAACGGCCGATGGTCACGCCCTCTTCGCGCAGCATGCCCAGAATGCTGCGGCTGCCGGCCGAGCCCCGACTCTGGCTGAACAACTGGTTGACCTGGCTGCGTAGCACAATGCGACGAGCATCGACCCGACGACGTCGAAGACGGTGGACGTAGTAGCAAGACCGCGCCACATCGAAAGCTGAACAGACCACTTCCACCGATTCCTGCTCACTCAACTGGTCTATCAGCGCGTACGATCGAGTTCGTCCGACATCAAGAGAGCGGTAGCCTTTTTTAGGATCGCTTTCTCCCGCTCCAGCCGGTTGATCCGGGCTTCCAGTTCCTGGATCTTCTGCTGTTCGGGCGTCAGCGCCTTGCTCTTCGGGGTCACGCCTTGGCGTTCCGCCTGGAGCTGTTTCACCCAACGGCGCAAGGCCGAATCCACCACCCCCAGCGAACGGCAGGCCTCGATATGGCTGTAGCCCTGGTCCAGCACCAGGGCGGCGGCCTCTCGCTTGAACTCGGCGGAAAATGTACGTCGTTGCTTGCTCATCAGACACCTCTCTCAGGGCGAGGATTCTCGCCTAAATCGGTGTCCGGGATCAGTAGACCACTACACTCAGGTGTTTGCGCGGACTGAGCAGTCGCTGCCGAAACAGTTATTTTTGTTGCTAAGAGGCAGGAAGGCTGCGCTGAGATTCCTGCTAGTAAATTAGATAGTTGTTGTCTTCTGAAACAGAATTGAAGCGAAATTGGGGGTAGGGTTTTTCTAGGTGAAGGGTAACTATTTAGAATTACAAAGGTGTGACGCAAATGTTGTATTTTTCTTGCGGTATGAAGATGGGTGGTTGGGTCGGATATAGGTACTTCTCTCTATTTTCTTTAATTGCTCTTATCTATGGGTGTGTCGGTGGTGGAGGTGGATCGGATGAGATTGGGCAGCACTGCTTTGAGAGAGAGCAAAAGCTTTCCGGAGTTAATGATAATGAAGAGGGGAGTGTGAGGTTGAATCGGCTGAACTGCGATCCAATTGAAGGTCGTGTTCTTGAATCAGAGAAGCTGATACGAAAGCCGCCCAATGAGCTGGGTATTCACTGAATGAATAATTTTTAGCCTGGAGAGGTCTTTTTGAAAATGAAAAAATCACTTGTTATGTCGATTGTGCTTTTGGTGGCTAGCAATTTCGCGTGTGCTGATGAGGGCTCAAATGATGGAAGTGAGATATGTCGGGCGCAGGGTGGAGTTGAAATAACAAGTCTAGGGGAAGTCTCAAAGGGTGTGGATGTTGAAGATGTTGTAGTTTGTTCGATTCTTCCAAGTAATATGAAGTCGAGTCAAAGAGCGCCTACACTCCCTCCTCTGCAAAGGATGATCATTTCGGCAATGCCTTCACCAGGAGCGGTCACTGTTTCCGCCAGCGGAGATAGGAAGTTTACAACATCTTGCCGGGCAAATCTTTATGCTCCACGTTATGCCAATTTCTATCCAGACGGTGTTAGCAGGGGAACATCAGATCTACGATGTGTTGGTTACAATACCCCCGGGAATTCATCTCAAGGGTGTAATGTGTCATGGGTCGGCCCGACCGACATTCAATTGGGTGTTGAGCCATATGGCGGATCTGTTGTTGTAAACTACAGTTGCACTGCATTCAAAACAACGATTCCAGTGATAATGAGCTACAGTTATCGTGATGGGCGGGCAGTGTATGGCGAGGTCCAGAATGTGTCAGGAATAATAAATGTGGTTTTGAACTAAGGGTGCGCCTTAGTAGGATTTTATTTCAAGGTGTTCAGCTTGTGAATGTGCTGCAGGGCACTCTATAGAGTGCCCTGCATAGGCTGGAAGTCGTTTGGCTGAGGGCTAGTCTTTCGAGTTCGATATGGCACGTTGATGAAGGCTGGTAAAAAGTCCTGTCTGTGTGGGTGGCAGGCGAGTGGCGCGTTCAGACGCTAATGTGGAGTTCAAGGTAGGGTTCCGACGCCGAGGATCCTCTTTGGGTGGAGTCATTTGCTGAGCCATGCAGTTATAAGACAGGCTACGTGCTCCATTGACTTGGACATCGATACACGAAGATTCAGATTGTTCATCCGAGTGTGACTCTGCGGGCGGGGAGGCAGCAGCCTGCTGTGCCAAACCAACTATAGGCAACAAGAATATAATTCGAAGAATTTTAATAAGCATTCCAATCTCCTTAACCCTGAGGGTTGGATGAGACTCAATAGTAACCTCAAGTTATGAGGAAAGATGAACCGCCTATCGTTTTGTAGTCTTGGTTAGGTCAGGCACACGCTAGTGAGTAGTACTAAGAGTAAGCCGATAGCCAGGGGGCGTGGTGGCCCATTTGGGGAAGTGATGAAGAGGTGCGGGCTTGTACCGGTTCGAGGAAGGAATAGACAGCAGACAGGATCGCTTGCGATGGGGCAGCAGGAAACCATCAGCCCGGCCGTATCCAGAACTGCTGCTTGCAGCGTTAGGGGTGACTCCCTCATGCCCTAGAGGGCATAATCCCTGTATGGAGATGGCTAACTGATATTAAGGAGTGGTCGAAGTCATGGAACGCTTGCTCGAGAGCATTTACATCAATGCCCGGCCGGCGATGGAGTTGAGGTTTAGCCTCACCAGCTCCGGCCGCAAGAGAATGGTAAAGATTGTGGATGGGGAGGAGGTCGAGGTTCTGCCAGGTGAAGTGCAGGGCATCCTGGAGGCCCAAAAGAGGGATGTTGGAATCCTCGCCGATTTCTTAGCCAAGAGTCTCTTGGCGCGACGCTAGAGATCCTTGGCTAGCCAGTCTATCGCCGACAGCAACGTGGTCTCGTCGGCCATGCCTTCAAGCTTCACGCTTCGTCCCGTCTGGTTGTCCCGGGTGACGAGGGTCGGGGTCGCTGTAATGCCCTTCGACTGTGCGGTGTCGATGTTCGTAAGCGTCCGGGGAAGGCACATTGCGATGCGCTAAGCTGTAATCCTTTAGGATTGAGGTCTCAGCATGGAATGCCACGTTCGTCCCGCCACGAGCAGAGATGCAGCAGCGATAAGCCGCGTAGTTATAGCCGCCCTGCGTGAGTCAAATTCACAGGACTATCCGCCTGATGTGATCGCTCAGGTTGAGCAGAGCTTTTCTCCTGAAGCCATCACCACACAGCTTACGAAGCGTAGGGTCTTCGTAGCCTTATTGGGCGAAAACAATTATTGGCACTGCCGGTCTCGACGGTGACGTCGTCAGAAGTGTTTTCGTTGACCCAGCTCACCAGAAAGGCGGTATCGGGCGGCATTTGATGGATGTCATTCATACAACTGCTGCCAGCGCAGGAGTTGGAGCTGTACGTGTGCCATCGTCGATTACAGCTGAAAGGTTTTATACCGCATTGGGTTATCAGAAAATCCGCGACGAGTTTCATGGGGCGGAGCGCACCATCGTTATGGAGAAGCGGCTGTAGGATTATTCCAGACTATTTACCCACTTATGCGGCAACAAATCAGTGATCTCACTGGCCCGCTGCGTGGGCAGCCGCGTCAGCACATCTTTGAGATAGGCATACGGATCATGCCCATTCATACGCGCCGACTGGATCAGGCTCATGATTGCAGCCGCCCGTTTACCACTGCGCAGCGACCCGGCAAACAGCCAGTTCGAACGCCCGAGCGCCCATGGCCGTATTTGGTTCTCGACCTGATTGTTATCGATGGGCACAGCCCCATCGTCCAGGTAGCGCGTCAGCGCTACCCAGCGTTTCAGGCTGTAATCGAGGGCTTTGGCCGTGGCTGATCCATTGGGCACCAGGTCTCGCTGAGCCAACATCCAGTCATGCAGTTTTTTGAGGATCGGCACCGCCAATTCTTGTCGTATTCGCCAGCGCTCTTCATCACTCATGTCCCGCGCCTGACGTTCGACCTCGTACAAGCCGCTGATCGAGTGCAGGGCCTGTTCAGCCAGCTGACTTTTGTTCGCCACGTGCAAATCAAAGAACTTGCGCCGGGCGTGGGCCATGCAGCCGATTTCAGTGATGCCTTGTTCGAAACCGGCTTTGTAGCCAGCGAAGTCGTCGCAGACCAGCTTGCCGTTCCAGTCACCCAGGAAGTTGCGCGCATGTTCGCCAGCACGGCTTGGGCTGAAGTCGTAAACCACCGCTTTGAGCCCTGAAAACGGCGTCGTGCTGTACGCCCAGACATAGGCCCGGTGGGTTTTCTTCTCGCCTGGCGCAAGCATTTGCACCGGTGTTTCATCAGCGTGGATCACGCCCTGGTTCAGCACGGCTTCACGCAGTGCATCGACCAGTGGCTGAAGCCGCACGCCGGTTTGTCCGACCCACTGCGCCAGGGTCGAGCGAGCAATTGCCAGCCCGGCGCGGCCAAAGATTTTCTCCTGCCGGTACAGCGGCAAGTGATCGGCAAACTTGGCCACCATCACGTGGGCCAACAAACCTGCGGTCGGGATACCTTTGTCGATTGACCTGCCCCCCGATTTCAGTACCACGCTGAACTTAGTAGAGTCCGTTTTCCAAGCAGGAGACGGCAGTGCAGAAGCGTTCTTCTCGACTTCCTCAAGCGGGTCGAGGCTAGTGTACCGACCGAGCTGCACGCCCAACTGGTGGAACTGGCCCAGGAGTATCGACGCTGTAGCTAACGCCGCCTGCACATCCTGCTGTGGCGTGCAGGTCAACCACAAGCGGATTTACCGGCTGTACCGAGCCGCCGGCTTGATGGTGAGGCGGCGGAGGGTCGCGGTGGCGCGCGAACGCCTGAGCCTGTCGAGCGCACCGAACCAGGTCTTGTCGATGGATTTCGTCTTCGACGCGCTCAGCACTGGGCGACGGATCAAATGCCTGACGGTGGTCGATGACTTCACCAAGGTGTCGGTCGACATCTTGGTGGAGTACGGTATCAGCGGTTTTCGTGTCACGCGGGCGCTGGACGAGATGGCGCGGTTTCGTGGCTACCCGCAGGCGATCCGCACCGACCAGGGCCCCGAGTTCACCGGCAAGGCGCTTGATCAGTGGGCCTGTCAGCGTGACATCAAGTTGAAGCTGATTCAGCCTGGCCAGCCCACGCAGAGCGCCTTCATCGAGTCATTCAACGGCAAGTTCCGGGGCGAATGCCTCAATGAGCACTGCTCGCTGGTCGAAGCCAGAATCCGTATCGCGGCTTGGCGGGATTACAACGAGCACCGACCACACAGCGCCATTGGCAATCTCTCCCCGGCAGAGCTTGCTGCGAAGTGGCGAACCAACCAGCAGCAGCTGAAGCGGGAAAAGTTGATATCAACCCCATAGCCTACTAACTAGGCAGCGGTACTAAAACTGGGGGCAGGCCAGTCCGAACTGATAAAAAAACGTCCGAAACTGGCAAAACCTTATGGCCGGTTTTCCTAATATTTGCTCCGAACCCTCGGTATTTCAAGGAGCGAACATGCATATCCAATCGTTGGGGGCTACTGCCTCCTCGCTGAATCAGGAGCCTGTCGAAACCCCGTCGCAGGCAGCGCATAAGTCCGCCAGCTTGCGTCAGGAACCTTCAGGGCAAGGTCTCGGGGTTGCCCTAAAGAGCACGCCGGGAATACTTTCCGGGAAGTTGCCGGAAAGCGTTAGCGACGTGCGTTTCAGCAGTCCCCAAGGGCAAGGGGAGTCCCGTACTCTGACTGACTCGGCAGGGCCGCGGCAGATCACTCTGCGCCAGTTTGAGAACGGAGTCACCGAGCTACAGCTCAGTCGGCCACCATTGACCAGTCTGGTCCTAAGCGGCGGTGGTGCCAAAGGTGCGGCATACCCGGGAGCAATGCTGGCGCTAGAAGAGAAAGGCATGCTCGATGGCATCCGCAGCATGTCCGGTTCGTCCGCTGGCGGCATCACCGCCGCCCTTTTGGCCTCAGGTATGAGCCCGGCGGCGTTCAAGACCCTTTCCGACAAGATGGATCTTATTTCGCTGCTCGACAGCTCGAACAAGAAGCTGAAGCTGTTCCAACACATTAGCAGCGAGATCGGCGCATCGCTGAAAAAGGGCTTGGGCAACAAGATCGGCGGCTTCTCTGAGTTGCTGCTCAATGTACTCCCACGCATAGATTCGCGGGCTGAGCCCCTAGAACGCCTATTGCGCGACGAGACACGCAAGGCCGTGCTCGGACAGATCGCTACGCATCCAGAGGTTGCACGCCAGCCGACCGTTGCCGCCATCGCCAGCAGATTGCAGTCCGGCTCCGGAGTCACCTTTGGCGATCTAGATCGGTTGAGTGCTTACATTCCCCAGATTAAGACGCTGAACATCACAGGTACGGCCATGTTCGAGGGGCGTCCGCAATTAGTGGTGTTCAATGCCAGCCACACACCGGATCTGGAGGTCGCCCAGGCGGCACATATCTCCGGTTCCTTCCCAGGAGTGTTCCAGAAGGTCAGCTTGAGTGATCAGCCGTACCAGGCCGGCGTAGAGTGGACAGAATTCCAGGATGGCGGGGTGATGATTAACGTGCCGGTCCCTGAGATGATCGACAAGAATTTTGACAGCGGGCCACTGCGGCGCAACGACAACCTGATCCTTGAGTTCGAGGGCGAAGCTGGGGAGGTAGCGCCCGACCGAGGTACTAGGGGCGGCGCGCTCAAGGGCTGGGTCGTCGGGGTGCCTGCCCTGCAGGCGCGCGAAATGCTGCAGCTCGAGGGCCTGGAGGAATTGCGCGAGCAAACCGTTGTGGTGCCGTTGAAGAGCGAGCGCGGTGATTTCAGTGGCATGCTCGGTGGCACCTTGAACTTCACCATGCCGGACGAGATCAAGGCGCATCTTCAGGAGCGCCTCCAGGAGCGAGTCGGTGAACATCTGGAGAAACGTCTTCAGGCTTCAGAGCGTCATACCTTCGCTTCTCTCGACGAGGCGCTGCTGGCACTTGATGACAGTATGCTCACCAGTGTTGCTCAACAGAACCCGGAGATCACAGACGGGGCGGTGGCTTTTCGCCAGAAGGCGCGGGATGCGTTCACCGAGCTGACTGTCGCTATCGTTAGCGCCAATGGCTTGGCGGGTAGGCTCAAGTTGGACGAGGCTATGCGCTCCGCTCTTCAGCGACTCGATGCGCTGGCAGATACTCCGGAACGCCTAGCATGGTTGGCAGCTGAGTTGAACCATGCTGATAACGTTGATCATCAGCAGTTACTCGATGCCATGCGCGGGCAGACGGTGCAGTCGCCGGTGCTCGCCGCTGCGTTAGCAGAGGCGCAGCGCCGCAAAGTGGCGGTTATTGCCGAGAACATTCGTAAGGAAGTTATCTTCCCCTCTCTGTATCGCCCTGGCCAGCCGGATTCCAACGTAGCTCTGTTACGTCGGGCGGAGGAGCAGCTACGGCATGCCACCAGTCCGGCGGAAATCAATCAAGCGCTGAACGATATCGTCGACAACTACTCGGCACGAGGCTTCCTGCGTTTCGGCAAACCCTTGAGTTCGACTACCGTTGAGATGGCTAAGGCTTGGCGGAATAAGGAGTTCACATGATTGATACATGGCTGGCACAGTGGGGCTTGAGACTTCCCTCGAGCAACGATGCCACGTTGCGGCTGCAACCGGCAGAGGGACCGGAACTGGTTATGGAGCGCCTCGAGGGCGGTTGGCTTTTCGTCGTCGAGTTGGGACTTGTGCCTTCAGGGTTACCGCTGGGTGTGATCTTGCAATTGTTACAAGTGAACTCTCCATTCTCATCCTTGGCACCGGTGAAACTTGCGGCGGACGATGCCGGTAGACTTGTGCTCTGGGCTGAGGCACGTGATGGCTTTGACGATGTGGATGCACTGAACCGCTTGCACGATAGGCTGCGGGAAGGACATTCACGATTAGTGCCATTGCTAGAGCCCACGGGTGAGTTGGTTCCAGCTCAGATACAAACCAGCGCGTTAGTGTTCGTTTGAACGCAAGGGGAAGGAGCGATACTGCCAATAAAATCCGCAGTTGGTAATTTCTCTAATAGATGGGCCACCCGAAGGTGGCCTATCTGTTCATGCTGCAATGAGTTGTCGTGCCAACACCATTTCTACCGAGCCCCATCCTGGTTCAACGAGCCGAGGCCCTCGAGGTGGGCTTTTCTGTTTCTGGAGTCCGGATATCTGATCCACAGCGCGCCAGAACGAGCGGCTGGTTTCGTGCTTTCGCCAGTTATATCGGCACTGGCCCACATTCGTGTGCCTGCCAGTCTGTTTCCATGCAGCCTGGTGAACAGGTGCATGGCTATCCGAGGATTTGTCAGTGGGCCTGGACTTTCATAGAGTGAAGCTCCTTTCCTCGCGACTGGATTAGTGACGCGATGCCGACCCCGGTTTTCATAAAAAGAACGGTACTGTTTGGCGACTGTGATCCCGAAGGGATCGTCTATACGCCACGTTTTTCATACTTCGTGCTGGAAGCGGTGCAGGAGGCGCTCGGGGTCTGGCTGGGAGGCCCGGGGCTCAGAACCCTCCTGGGTTTCAGGATTCTTCCCCCGGCGAGAGCGTTCTCCCTGGAATTCCTGCATCCGGTCACCTGGGACGACGAACTCACGCTGCGAGTGGGTGTGTCGAACGTGGGGACGCATTCTTTCTCGTTTTCAGTCGAAGGACGTCTTTCGCCGGACGTGGTGGCGTTCACTGCGAGTCTGACGCAGGTCTGTGTCTCCCCGGATACCCGCGAAGTCATGGAAGTCCCCGCGCAGCTCCGCGCGCTCCTCGCATAGAGACACATTCTGGCTATTCGTCGCGGCGCTGGCTACGGCCGGCAGGACGCTGCGAGCGGCATGCCGCTGACCTGCTCCGTGGCGCTCCGGAGGAGGGCGGCAAGCCGCCTTCCTTCATTTCTACTCGTTGCCGAGCATCGCATCCAGATCGCGCATGGTCTGTTTCTTGGCCTGGACGCCCTGCAGTTCGACGAACATTGCCTGGACGGTCTGCACCATGCGCGCAATGGGCATCTTGCCCAGCGGCAACATCTGGTTGTTGTCGCGGATGGCCGGGGCGCAGACGAAGGCGAACGAGCGTTGCAGCCAATAATCGTATTTCTCCGGGTCGATCCAGCCGTCGACGGTTTTCACGTTGGTGATGACGTTGTCGATGCGGCGCATGGCGCGCGCGTTGTCGAAGCGAACCCTGCGCTCCTTGCACTTGAACTGGACCTCGTAGGCCGTCAGCGTCGGCATCGACCGGTCTTCGAATAGCTGGATGATCTGCGCCGACTGGATACCTTTGGGTTGCTGCAAGATGCCGGTGGCGTTGGCGACGAATACCTCGTTGTTGTAGCGTTCGCCCTTGCCGTAGACGATCCAGTAGTCGCCGGTGCTTTCGGCGACCGCAGTCGTTGCCGTGCAGATGAAGGCGAGCGGCAGCAGCCAGCGCCGAGCATGAAGGAATGGTTTGCCCATGAGTTCGTCCTTGAATGTCTTGTTCCCGACCGCGGAGGGTCATCCAAGGGACGAATCATAGGTGCATCCCAAGGTGAGGGTCGACTAGCACGGATGAGCTATGGACGAAGCGGGGGAAACTCGCTCGGAGCTTGCTCTATCGGCACGTTCGGGATGGTCGGGCGGCTGACGCCTCGGGTGCGCTCCGGCACGCATTCGAGCGAGAACGACGGGCTGGCTTTACTGCTCGGAAGGCACGCTGCACCGCTGTTGGCGGCGTCAAGCTGCCGGCGATGGGGGAGGGCGGCAGGCGCTCATCGGCTGGTCGGTCGATCTGCCGGGTGCGCCTGCTGGACGCCGTTGGGGGAAGGCCGTCTGCCGCGCGATGATTCCATGAGGTCTGTGGCCTAGTCGAAAAGCGCCTCTGGTGTTCCTGCGCGGATTCGCTGCCATAACATCTGGATCTGCGAGGCCAGTACCCGGTGCTCGGAAAGCGGCGGCAAGGCGTCCACCGGGAAGTACTCGGCCGCCGACGTTTCGTCCGTTTGTTGCTGAAGCCTGCCACCGGTGACGTGGCAGAAGAAGAAGGCTTTCAACGCATGCGGCAGTTGGGGAGGGTGGGGATGCTTGTGCTTGTCCAGCAATGCCAACAGGCGTATCGCTCGAACTTCCAGTCCGCTTTCTTCCTGGGTTTCGCGAACTACCGCATCTGCCGGCGACTCGTTTACGTCGCACCAGCCGCCTGGTAGGGTCCGGCAACCATCCGAGGCCTCGCGGACCAGCAGGACCCGCTGTTGCGAGTCGAGGATCAACGCACGGACGTCCAGTTTCGGGGTCGGGTAGTGGCTGTCCAGGGCGATCCAGTTCTCGACCCGTTCGTACGCTACCCCCTGGTCGCTGGCGATGAATTCGGCGACGGCATGCTGGAGCGCGCGAAAGCGTCCGATGTCGAAGCGGTCCTTGGAGAAGGCGAGACCGGCCTGGGCGGTGGACAGTATCAATTCCAGAAGATGGGCAAGCGCCCTGGGATCGCTGACCGATGGCACCTTTCCTTCCGTTTTTTCGGCCTTCGGGTGGTCCGCGTCGTGCGAGCCGTCCAATGGTTGTGCCATAGATAGACCCCTCGCTGCTCGATGATCTGTAGAACTGGTTTTCAACCAGGTGTTCCCTGCGTCTTCCTCGTATGCCTGTGCACGCCAATAGTGGTCCATCAAACCCTGGTTGCGACCGTCGCTTTCCAACACATGCGCGTAACCCAGGTTCGCGTGTCGCAGCGATGGCTCCACTGCCAGGTTCGCTTCGAACCGTCAGGCGGTCGCAACCGATGACGCCTCTTCGCACAGACTTACCGTAGGAGTTTCCCTCCCCGAAACGAGCGGTCGGGCCGGCTGCGGTCGGCTGGCAAAGGTAGACTCCGTGCCGGCCATGAGCGTTTCCAGGGCCGTTTGGGTCCGTTCGAGGAGACGCAACAAGCGATGCTCCCCTGTTTGGACGGCAGAGGCGGAGGCAATTCCCTTATGCTGCTTGCGGATAACTGGCCCGGACGGCATGTACGGCCTTGTCGTTCTACGGATGCCTGGAGTCCCGCAGGCGGGACAGCGCAACGCGCAGTGACCTTCCTTTAAGCATATCGATGGAGTCTGTATGAAAGAGCTTGGTTCGGAATCGCCGATGGAAAGTCTTTTCGACATTCGTTCGCTGGAGGCCATTACCGGCGGCGAGCCGGCTGCATTGCAGCGGTTGCTGGAAACTTTATTGGCCAGCAGTCGGGATGATCGTACTCGGTTGGCGGAATTGCTTGAACTCGCAGACCTGCAAGGAGTGGCCGAACTTGCGCACAGGATAAAAGGGGCTGCGAGGGTGGTGGGCAGCAGCCTATTGGTCGAGTCTTGTTCCTGCCTTGAAAAGGCTTGCCAGAACCCATCGGAGTCTTCCGAGCGGATAGCCAATCTGGCCTCTTCATTGGAAGGCAGACTAAGTGCGTTCGAAATCAGTATCTCAACCGAATTGGCAAAGCTCTAGAGATCGGACCAGGTAGAGGTTTCAGAAGCTGTTCAGGTTTCTCCATAACCTGAATCGCATCTATTCACCAGCATGGATTTCCCGTTCCCGTAAGCTCCGCGCCTGCTGCTGGGGTAATGGGATAATTGGGAGCCTGCTGGGTTTGCTTTGGTTTGTCTTGGTTTTTCATTTTTCTATATAAGAGGCGCTATCGAAGCTGATGCGCTTCTTTCGGATCGTTCATTTTGTTTGGCTATTAGTGGTAGCGGGCTTATGGTGTCGGAGAGTTTTTAACTACGAGGTTTTTTCCGCTTGTAGGAAACTTCATACAAGCACTGGGGAGATTTCACACGATTGCCTGGGAAGTGCTTCGTTGTCGTTCTATTCGGCTTTTCGGAGAATGTTGCTGGCTCTTATAGAGTTCAAAAATCGCAACACTTTCACTGTCAAAAGGAAGCTCAATCGTGTCCATTTCCATGAAAAGCATTCTGGCTGCCGCAGTAGCCAGCCTGGTCGTCGGCAATGCCATGGCGGCAGACGGCACCATCAATTTCAAAGGTGAAATCACCGCGGCCGCTTGCAGCATCACTGGTGGTGCCGGCACCACCGTTGGCGGTGCTGCGGGCAACCAGACCATCGACGTAAACCTTGGCAAGATCAGCATCGACTCGCTGGGCGGCACCGCGGGCGGCAGCATCGCCGGTGGTACCAGCCTGAACCTGAACCTGGACTGTGGCAAGACCGGTACCGGCCTGACCACCGTCAAGCTGAAGTTCAACCCGATGTCTGGGAGCACTATTGACCCGAACAATGAGAGCCTGCTGAAAACCGTCGGCACCGCCACCGGTGTCGGCATCGGTATCTATGGATCCGATGGCAAGCTGCTGAACCTGTCGGCGAACGAGACCATCGATGCTCCCCTGGATTCCAAGGTACAAAAAGATGGCGAAGGCAATGACATCACTGTCTACAGTGCCAAGCTGAATCTGCGTGCCGCTTATGTCAAATCCGGCTCCGTAGCTCCTACGGCTGGTAGTGCCAACGGCTCCCTGCCGTTCACCCTGGAATACAACTAAGTTCTGCTACGTGGGCGGGGTATGTATATACCCCGTTCCATGAGGTGCGAGTTCATCATGAAATATCCATTTTCTTCCAGAGTTATCTGGGGTGGCATCCTTTTGCTTTTTTCCACCCTGGCCAATGCGGGAATCACACTGGGAGGAACCCGGGTCGTTCTGCAGGCGCCTGCCAAGGAGGCTGCGATCCTGGTCAGGAACCAGGCTTCCAAGGACGTGATGATTCAATCCTGGGTAGAGGCTGATAATGGGGCAGATAAACGTGAGGTTCCGTTTGTCATCACGCCTGCCCTCAGTCGTTTGGGAGGCAACAAGCAGCAAACCCTGCGTATCCTGTTTCAAGGGGAAGGCTTGCCGAGCGACAGGGAATCCGTATTCCGCCTGAACGTCCAGGAAATTCCGCAAAAATCTGCCTCGGCTAATACGTTGCAGATAGCTTTGCGCCAGCGTATCAAGGTCTTCTACCGCCCCGATAACTTGTCGGGAACTTCCGCCGAAGCGCCTGGAAAGTTGAACTGGCGTCTTGTCCGTCAGGGTGGAAAGTCGGTTGTCGAAGTTTCCAACGATACTGCGTTTCATGTCTCTTTGGCCAGCGTGAAATTAAAAGCTGGCAATGCCTACTATGTTGTTGATGCCGACATGGTCGCGCCGAAGTCGAGTCGCCGATTCGAAATCAAGGGAACTCCATCCGGCGTTTCTGGAAATGTCGAGTTCCAGAGCGTAAATGACTATGGCGGACTCGATAAACATTCCAGCTCCTTATCCGACTGAAGCTCAGAAGAGCAGAGTAGAAGAGCAGAAGAACTGCTCTTAACTTCCCCTATGGATGGGTGTTTCCGTTTTGTCGGAAATTAGTCCAAGGAATATTCGCGTGGCCATATTTAGGAAAAAGTTCGACTTCGAGTTGTCCGTCTATTCCAGGTCTTCCTGTCTCATGGCCTTGGGATTGGCTTTGCCTGCCGTAACTTTCGCGGTGGAATTCAACGCCGAGTTCCTGAACAACGAGGGCGGGGCGCCCGTTGAACTGAAGTATTTCGAGAACGGCAACTCGGTGTCGCCCGGCACTTACAGCGTCGACATTCATTTGAACCAGATCATGATCCGGCGCGAAGATGTCGTGTTCAGTGCCGATCCCGAAACCGGAAGCGTTCGTCCGGTCGTCCGGGTAGGGCTGCTCAAGGAGATCGGGGTCGATATAGCCCGGCTGACGCGAGACAAACTCATTCCGGATAATCTGGAAAACAATACGCCCCTGAATGTCGCCGAACTCATCCCCGGTGCATCCATCGAGTTCGACGTCAACAGCCTTTCCCTGCTGGTCAGCATTCCACAGCTGTATGTACAGCGGCACTCGCGTGGCTATGTGGATCCCTCTCTTTGGGATGACGGTGTCACCGCGTTGTTTTCCAACTACCAGGCCAACTTCACGCGCAACACCAACTTTGGCCAGAACAGCGATTATCGCTACCTGGGCCTGCGCAACGGCTTCAACCTGTTTGGCTGGCGTCTGCGCAACGACTCCTCCCTGAGCGGAGGTACCGGCATGCGCAACAAGTTCAGTAGCAGCCGTACCTATGTGGAACGTGACATTCGTGCCCTGAAGGGGACCTTGTCCCTCGGCGAGTTGTATACCTCCGCTCAGGGGGATGCTTTCGAGAGCGTGCGTATGCGCGGCGTGCAACTGCAATCCGATATCGGCATGCTGCCCGACAACGAGATCAGCTATACCCCGGTGGTGCGCGGTATCGCTGAAACCAATGCGACGGTCGAGGTGAGCCAGAATGGCTTCGTGATCTATTCCACCAACGTACCGCCCGGTGCGTTCGAGATCACCGACATCTATCCCAGCGGCTCCAATGGCGACCTGGAGGTCAAGATCATCGAGGCGGACGGACGCCAGCGGTCCTTCAAGCAGTCCTATTCCTACCTGCCGGTCATGACCCGCAAGGGGAACCTGCGCTATGGCCTGGCCGCCGGTGAGTACCATAATGATGGCCAGCCGTCGGTCAACCTGCTCCAGGGGTCGGCTGTGTATGGCTTGTCCGACAGGGTTACCGGCTTTGGCGGCCTGCTCGCTGCGGAGAAGTACAATGCCACCAACCTGGGCCTCGGCTTCAACACGCCCCTGGGCGGTTTTTCTGCGGACGTGACCCATAGCCAGTCCCGCACGCGGCGGGGTGGGCGCAACCAGGGACAGAGTCTGCGGCTTCTCTATTCCAAGACCATCAACGCCACCGAAACCAGCTTTACCGTGGTGGGCTATCGCTATTCCACGGAAGGCTACCGTACTCTCAGCCAGCATATCGACGACATGTCCGAAGAGAGCTACCTCTATGGCTCAAGTTCCAGTCGGCAGAAGAGCCGCATAGACCTGACGGTGAACCAGACGCTGTTCCGACGCAGTTCGCTCTATCTCACGGCGGGCGAAACCACATATTGGAATCGCCCCGGCAGCAGCCGTCGCGTGCAGTTCGGCTTCAGCAGCGGCATCAAGCGCGCGAGCTATAGCCTGGCGGTTTCCCGTACCCAGGAGACGGGTTCGTTCGGGCGCTCCGATACCCAGTTCACGGCCTCCGTCAGCATCCCCTTGGGCGGTAGCGCACGCTCCAGTCAGGTATATGCCAATGCCGTGAGTTCACAGCATGGTGATTCGAGTCTGAACACCGGTATCTCCGGATACCTGGATGAAGCCAATGCGTTCAACTACAGCGCACAGGCCAACTACAGCAAGGACGGCGGCAACTCCGGCAGCGTCGGCCTGGGTTGGGACACGTCCAAGGCCAAGTTGTCCGCCAATTACAGCCAGGGGCGCGACAACAAGCAGATCAACCTGGGAGCAAGCGGTTCGGTAGTGGTGCATTCGGGGGGAGTGACCTTCGGCCAGCCGGTGGGGGAAACGTTCGGCCTGGTGGAGGTTCCGGAGGTCGGCGGCGTCGGCCTCGACGGCTACTCTTCGGTTCGCACCGACGGCCGTGGCTATGCCGTGCTCCCCTACATGCAACCCTATCGTTACAACTGGGTGAACCTGGATACCAATACCCTTGGAAGCGATACCGAGATCAGCGACAGCACGCAAATGGCCGTGCCGACCCGGGGCGCCGTGATCGCCAAGCGTTTCTCCGCGGAGTCCGGTCGGCGGGTGCAGTTCGACCTGAGCATGGACTCTGGAGGAAAGATTCCCTTCGGTGCACAGGCATACGACAAGGAAGAGCGGGTCGTGGGAATGGTCGACAACCTGTCCCGTTTGCTGGTGTTCGGTATCGAGGACCAGGGGCGCCTGTCCATTCGCTGGAGCGATGGCTCCTGTTCCGTCGACTATCAGTTGCCGCCCAGGAACAAGGACCTGACTTACGAACGAGTTGCGCTCAGTTGCCGTCGGTCCTCGATCTGAAATGTCACCGCTGCAGTCGGGTCAAGTCAAAAGGCGAGGATTTTTCCGGTGAACACCGGGCGCGAGGGCAAGCGGCAGCTCACTCGTCCTCGATCATGCTCAACAGGTCTGGTGTCCTGCCTCGGGTTTCCAAACGCAGCAACCACTGCTTGGCGGCCAACCCACCGGCGAAACCGGTGAGGCCGCCAGAGGCTCCGATCACCCTATGGCAAGGTGCAACAATGGACAGTGGGTTCCGTCCGTTGGCGGCTCCAACCGCCCGTACTGCGTTGGGGCTGCCGATCTGCACGGCTATTTCCGTATAGCTGCGGGTCTCGCCGAATGGAATGGTGAGCAGGGCGGACCAGACCTTTTTCTGAAATTCGGTACCTTGGAAGTCGAGCGGGAGTTCGAACCGGGAACGTTTGCCGGAAAAATATTCCCGCAACTGGCGTTCGGTTTCCGCCAGGAGGGAGCTGTCCTCGGAGAGCCGCATCTCGTCCAGCGGTACTCGGTTGGGACGCTCATGCTGCCAAAGAATCGCGACCAGAAAGGCATCGTCCCTGGCTACCAGGGTCAGTGTCCCGACCGGCGATTCCATTTTCCTGTAGCTATGGGGCATGTAGGTGTCCTCTTCGGCAGGTTCGCCCAGTGTACTACGCAATGGGATTTCAACAGGGAAGCCTGCAAATGGCAGGCGAGGCGGGGCGGAGCGCTATCGGCCCGATGGATGGCCGCCTGCTTCCAGGCATGCCGTCGCCCCCTTGGAGCCCAGGCCGAGCGCCTCGAACTGTGAGATCTGGGAGGCGATTTGCCGAGCAAAGTGGGTTGTCATTGGTTTGCCATCTCATGGGTTCGGACGAGGCCTCGAGCAAGGGTTGTAACGGTTTTTGTCTGTCCAATGGGCTCTTGCGTAAAAAGGCTGCCGCCCTTCTTGCTTGGTTGCCGTTCTCGGATCCCGCGCAGCCCGGTGGGTGTGCCAAATTTCTCGCGGTTTGGATCGCGCCGATTGCCGCGGCCTACGAAGCCCGTGGTTCTTCTCCCCGAAACTTTTTCGTTCGGACTCCGAATATCGCGCTTCGCCCAGCGCCGCTAGTTTCCCGTTCCTGACAAAGCAAGCGCTCTGGCTCAGGTATCTCCTGATCCGGATGCATATCGCTGAAGAGGGAACGTTCTGTCATGTCCACATTGGCCAACCTGACCGAGGTTCTGTTCCGCCTCGATTTCGATCCCGATACCGCCGTTTATCACTATCGGGGCCAGACTCTCAGCCGGCTGCAATGCCGGACCTACATTCTCTCCCAGGCCAGCCAACTGGCCCGCCTGCTCAAGCCCGGCGATCGCGTGGTGCTGGCGTTGAACGACTCGCCTTCGCTGGCCTGCCTGTTCCTGGCCTGCATCGCGGTCGGCGCCATTCCCGCCGTGATCAATCCCAAGTCCCGCGAGCAGGCCCTGGCCGATATCGCTGCCGACTGCCAGGCCAGCCTGGTGGTGCGTGAAGCCGATGCACCGTCGCTGAGCGGTCCTTTGGCGCCGTTGACCCTGCGTGCGGCCGCCGGACGCCCTTTGCTCGACGATTTCTCGCTGGACGCGCTGGTCGGTCCTGCGGACCTCGATTGGAGTGCCTTCCATCGCCAGGACCCGGCGGCAGCCTGTTTCCTGCAATACACCTCGGGTTCCACCGGGGCGCCCAAGGGGGTGATGCACAGCCTGCGCAACACGCTCGGTTTCTGCCGGGCGTTCGCTACGGAGTTGCTGGCATTGCAGGCGGGAGACCGGCTGTATTCGATTCCCAAGATGTTCTTCGGCTATGGCATGGGCAACAGCCTGTTCTTTCCCTGGTTCAGCGGAGCCTCGGCGCTGCTCGACGATACCTGGCCGAGCCCGGAGCGGGTTCTGGAGAACCTGGTCGCCTTCCGCCCCCGGGTCCTGTTTGGGGTGCCGGCCATCTATGCCTCGCTGCGTCCGCAGGCCAGGGAGCTGTTGAGCAGCGTGCGCCTGGCGTTTTCCGCCGGCTCGCCGCTGCCGCGCGGCGAGTTCGAATTCTGGGCCGCGCACGGGCTGGAGATCTGCGACGGCATCGGGGCTACCGAGGTCGGCCATGTGTTCCTCGCCAACCGCCCGGGCCAGGCGCGTGCCGACAGCACCGGGCTGCCGTTGCCTGGCTATGAGTGCCGGCTGGTGGACCGCGAAGGACACACTATCGAGGAAGCGGGCCGGCAAGGCGTGCTGTTGGTGCGTGGCCCTGGGCTGAGTCCGGGTTACTGGCGGGCCAGCGAAGAGCAGCAGGCGCGCTTCGCAGGTGGCTGGTACCGCACCGGCGACCTGTTCGAGCGCGACGAGTCGGGTGCCTACCGTCACTGTGGGCGGGAAGACGATCTGTTCAAGGTGAATGGCCGCTGGGTGGTGCCGACCCAGGTCGAGCAGGCGATCTGCCGTCATCTGCCGGAAGTGAGCGAGGCGGTTCTGGTTCCTACCTGCCGGCTGCACGACGGCTTGCGTCCGACCCTGTTCGTCACCCTGGCCACTCCGCTGGACGACAACCAGATCCTGCTGGCGCAGCGCATCGACCAGCATCTCGCCGAACAGATTCCCTCGCACATGCTGCCCAGCCAATTGCATGTGCTGCCGGCCTTGCCGCGCAACGACAACGGCAAGTTGGCGCGCGCCGAGCTGCGCCACCTGGCCGACACCCTTTATCACGACAACCTTCCGGAGGAACGGGCATGTTGATTCAGGCTGTGGGGGTGAACCTGCCCCCATCCTATGTGTGTCTGGAGGGGCCGCTGGGAGGCGAACGCCCTCGCGCCCAGGGCGACGAGATGCTGATGCAGCGCTTGCTGCCGGCGGTTCGCGAAGCCCTGGACGAGGCGGCGGTCAAGCCCGAGGAGATCGACCTGATCGTCGGCCTCGCCCTGTCTCCCGACCATCTGATCGAGAACCGCGACATCATGGCGCCGAAGATCGGCCATCCGTTGCAGAAGGTCCTCGGCGCGAATCGCGCGCATGTCTTCGACCTCACCGACTCGAGCCTGGCCCGCGCCCTCTACGTGGTCGATACCCTCGCCAGCGACCAGGGCTATCGCAACGTCCTGGTCGTGCGCGGCGAATCCAGCCAGGGATTGGAAGTGGACAGCGAGTCCGGCTTCGCCCTTGCCGACGGCGCCCTGGCGCTGCTCTGCCGGCCGACCGGCAAGGCCGCGTTCCGTCGCGGTGCGCTGGGCGGTGATCCGGCGCAGGAATGGCTGCCGCTGAGCATTCCGCTGAATACCGATATTCGCCAGGTAGGCGACGTCAAGGGACACCTCAACCTGCCGGCCCAACCTGGATTGCCCGAAGCGGTACGCGCCGGATTCACCCGTCTGGCCGGGGACTTTCCGCAACTGAACTGGGTGCGCGAGGAATGGTTCGGCCAGGGACGGCCCGATGGTCGTTGCCTGGGGCCGTTCGAACTGGCGTCGCAACTGCGCGCGGCACAGCGCGACCGTCTGGATGAACTGCTGCTGATCAGCTTCGATCCGTTCGGCATGGTGGTGGAGGGCGTGACCCTGGAACTGGCGGGAGAAGCTCATGCATAAGGTCAAACTGGCAGCGATCACCTGTGAACTTCCGGCTCGCAGCTACGAAAACGACGATCCGGTGTTCGCTGCGGTACCGGACCTCAGCGAGTCCTGGTGGCAATTCTGGGGCGTCAATCGGCGGGGCTATTTCGACCCGCGGAACGGCGAGAACGAGTTCAGCCTGGTGGTCCGGGCCGCCGAGCGCCTGCTGCGCAGCAGCGATACCGCGCCGGATAGCGTGGACATGCTGATCTGTTCGGCTTCCTCGCCGATCATGACCGACGCCGGCGATGTCCTGCCGGACCTGCGCGGACGTCTCTACCCGCGCATGGCCAACGTGCTGTCCAAGCAGCTCGGCCTGAGTCGGGCGCTGCCATTGGATTCGCAGATGGAGTGCGCCAGCTTCCTGCTCAACCTGCGCCTGGCAGCGAGCATGATCCGCCAGGGTAAGGCCGAGAAAGTGCTGGTGGTGTGCAGCGAGTACATCTCCAACCTGCTCGACTTCACCTCGCGTACCTCGACCCTGTTCGCCGATGGCTGCGCGGTGGCCCTGCTGACCCGCGGCGACGATGACAGCTGCGACCTGCTGGCTTCGGCCGAACACAGCGACGCTACGTTCTATGAAGTGGCCACCGGTCGCTGGCGCCTGCCGGAAAACCCGACCGGCGAGGCCAAGCCGCGGCTGTATTTCTCGTTGTTCAGCGACGGCCAGAACAAGATGGCCAGCTTCGTTCCGACCAACGTGCCGATCGCGATGCGCCGGGCGTTGGAAAAGGCCGGCCTGGGCAGCGATGACATCGATTATTTCGTCTTCCACCAGCCAGCGCCGTTCCTGGTCAAGGCCTGGGCCGAGGGCATCGGTGCCCGTCCTGAGCAGTACCAACTGACGATGGGCGATACCGGCGTGATGATCTCCGTTTCCATCCCGTACACCCTGATGACCGGCCTGCGCGAGGGCAAGATCCGCCCCGGCGATCGTATCGTCATGGCCGGCGCAGCCACTGGCTGGGGGTTCGCCGCCCAGGTCTGGCAATTGGGCGAGGTGCTGGTGTGCTGAGGCATCGCCATGTTGAACCACGGTGTCCGAGGAGGGCTGCACATGGGTAATCCGATCCTGGCCGGGCTGGGTTTCAGCCTGCCGAAACGCCAGGTCAGCAATCATGACCTGGTAGGGCGCATCAATACGTCGGACGAGTTCATCGTCGAACGTACCGGCGTGCGCACCCGCTATCACGTCGAGCCGGAACAGGCGGTCAGCGCGCTGATGGTGCCGGCGGCGCGCCAGGCCATCGAGGCTGCCGGGCTGCTGCCGGAGGACATCGACCTGTTGCTGGTGAACACCCTGTCGCCGGACCACCACGACCCGTCCCAGGCCTGCCTGATCCAGCCGCTGCTGGGCCTGCGGCACATCCCGGTACTGGATATCCGGGCACAGTGCAGCGGGTTGCTGTACGGCTTGCAGATGGCTCGCGGGCAGATCCTCGCCGGGCTGGCACGGCATGTCCTGGTGGTCTGCGGCGAGGTGCTGTCCAAGCGCATGGACTGTTCGGACCGCGGCCGCAACCTGTCGATCCTGCTCGGCGACGGTGCCGGCGCAGTGGTGGTGAGCGCCGGCGAGAGCCTCGACGACGGCCTGCTGGACCTGCGCCTGGGCGCCGACGGCAACTACTTCGACCTGCTGATGACTGCGGCGCCGGGCAGTGCCTCGCCGACCTTCCTCGACGAGAATGTCCTGCGCGAGGGCGGGGGCGAGTTCCTCATGCGCGGCCGGCCGATGTTCGAGCATGCCAGCCAGACCCTGGTACGGATCGCCGGCGAAATGCTCGCGGCCCATGAGCTGACCCTGGACGACATCGACCATGTGATCTGCCATCAACCGAACCTGCGCATCCTCGATGCGGTGCAGGAGCAACTGGGCATTCCCCAGCACAAGTTCGCGGTGACCGTGGATCGTCTGGGCAACATGGCTTCGGCCTCGACCCCGGTCACGCTGGCGATGTTCTGGCCGGACATCCAGCCGGGACAGCGGGTGCTGGTCCTGACCTACGGCTCCGGCGCGACCTGGGGCGCGGCGCTGTACCGCAAACCTGAGGAGGTGAACCGGCCATGTTGAGGCTTTCGGCTCCCGGTCAACTGGATGATGACCTGTGCCTGTTGGGGGACGTCCAGGTGCCGGTGTTCCTGCTGCGTCTCGGTGAGGCGAGCTGGGCGCTGGTTGAAGGAGGGATCAGCCGGGATGCCGAATTGGTTTGGGCGGACCTGTGCCGCTGGGTCGCCGACCCGTCCCAGGTGCACTACTGGCTGATCACCCACAAGCACTACGACCACTGCGGCCTGCTGCCCTACCTGTGTCCGCGGCTGCCGAACGTACAGGTCCTGGCGTCCGAGCGGACCTGCCAGGCCTGGAAGTCGGAAAGCGCGGTGCGGGTGGTCGAGCGCTTGAACCGGCAACTGTTGCGTGCGGAGCAGCGGTTGCCCGAGGCCTGTGCCTGGGACGCTCTGCCGGTTCGCGCGGTGGCCGACGGCGAGTGGCTGGAGCTGGGACCGCGGCATCGCCTGCAGGTCATAGAGGCCCACGGCCACAGCGACGATCACGTGGTTTTCTACGACGTGCGACGCCGACGCCTGTTCTGCGGCGATGCCCTGGGCGAGTTCGACGAGGCAGAGGGGGTGTGGCGGCCGCTGGTGTTCGACGACATGGAGGCTTACCTGGAGTCCCTGGAACGTCTGCAGCGTCTGCCGACCCTGCTGCAACTGATCCCGGGACACGGCGGCCTGCTGCGGGGGCGGCTGGCCGCGGATGGGGCCGAGTCGGCCTATACCGAGTGTCTGCGCCTGTGCCGGCGGTTGCTCTGGCGCCAGTCCATGGGCGAATCCCTCGACGAACTGAGCGAGGAGCTGCACCGCGCCTGGGGTGGGCAGAGCGTCGACTTCCTGCCCGGCGAACTGCACCTGGGGAGCATGCGCCGGATGCTGGAGATTCTCTCCCGCCAGGCGCTGCCTCTGGACTGAGACGGGACATCCATTGCGGCGATCGCCGCCGACGGCAGCGGTCGCAATTGGGGGAAAAGGGGGGTTACCGATGATGAACATGCCGTTGCGCGCTAGCGTCGCGCAGGCCAGTCGCCCATGGGCGCGAGGAGGTGGCTCGTGAGCGGGGTTGGCTATCGACTGGAAGAAAGTCTGGAGTACCGCACGCTGGTGCCGGAGGCGCTGTCGATCTGGCGCATGGCCGGCGCCAACCGGATGCTGTTCGACTGCTTCGACGTGGACAGCAAGGCTGCGCGGCGTAGCGTGGCGATCCTTTCCAGCTGCCTGCGCATCGAGTGCTGGGGGCGCGATGTGGTGCTGCGGGCGTTGAACTCCAACGGACGCGCCTTGCTGGCGCCGTTGAGCGAGGCCTGTCCGGCCCAGGTCACCTGCTTGCGTGACGGCGACACCCTGCACTGGCGCTTCCCCCAGGAAGAGTCGCATGCGGACGAGTGGCGACGCCTGCATGGCCTGTCCAGCCTGGAGGCGCTGCGCCGCGTGCTCGGAACGCTGGGCGACGCGGAGGGGCCCGCGCTGCTGGGCGGCCTGTTCAGCTTCGACCTGGCCGAGCAGTTCGAACCCTTGCCGGCGCCGGCCGAACCTGCGCGGCATTGCCCGGACTACCTGTTCCTGGTGCCGGAGTTGCTGCTGGACATCGATCACCTGGCGCGCCGGACTTCGCTGCAGGCGTTCGTCCACGATCCGGCCGGGCACGACCGGTTGGCCGCCAGCCTGCGCCAGTGTGCCGACGAATTCCATGGCGCCGTGGAGGAGGCTTCCGAGTCGCCGGTGGCAGGCGTACGGGCCGGCAACTACCAGGTCGACCTGGACGATGCGAGCTTTGCCCGCCAGGTAGAGCGCCTGCAGGCCCACGTGAGGGCCGGCGACGTGTTCCAGATCGTACCGTCGCGCAGCTTCAGCATGCCGTGTGCGGACCCCTGGCGGGCCTATCGCCAGTTGTGCCTGCGCAACCCCAGCCCGTACCGCTTCTTCCTCGATGCGGGGGACTTCTGCCTGTTCGGCGCTTCGCCGGAGTCGGCATTGAAGTACGACGCGGAGAGTCGCGAGGTGGAACTCTATCCCATCGCCGGCACCCGCCCGCGCGGACGCGATGCCCGGGGCGCCATCGATGCGGAACTGGACAATCGCCTGGAAGCGGAGTTGCGCCTGGACGCCAAGGAGATCGCCGAGCACATGATGCTGGTCGACCTGGCGCGCAACGATCTGGCGCGGGTCTGCCGCAGCGGTACGCGGCAGGTGCGCGACATGCTCAAGGTCGATCGCTACAGCCACGTGATGCACCTGGTCTCGCGCGTGGCTGGCGAACTGCATGGCGAACTGGATGCGCTGCATGCCTACCGTGCCTGCCTGAACATGGGCACCCTGGTCGGTGCGCCGAAGGTCCGTGCCATGCAGTTGCTGCGGCAGTACGAGGATGGCTATCGCGGCAGCTACGGTGGCGCGATCGGCATTCTCGACAGCGCCGGCAACCTCGATACCAGCATCGTCATCCGCTCCGCCGAGGTCCGCGAAGGTATCGCCCGGGTCCGGGCAGGCGCCGGCGTGGTGCTGGATTCGGATCCACGGCTGGAGGCCGAGGAAACCCGCAACAAGGCGCTGGCGGTGCTGACCGCCGTGGCCGCTGCCGAACGCGAAAGGGGAGAGCGCGATGCGCATCACGCTGTTGGATAACTTCGATTCCTTCACCTACAACCTGGTCGAGCAGTTCTGCCTGCTCGGCGCGGAGGTCCGGGTGATGCGCAACGATACGCCGTTGCCGACGATCCAGGCGGCATTGCTGGCCGACGGTTGCGAACTGCTGGTGCTGTCGCCGGGGCCCGGTCGGCCGGAAGACGCCGGCTGCATGCTGGAATTGCTCGCCTGGGCCCGCGGGCGCTTGCCGGTGCTCGGCGTCTGCCTCGGCCACCAGGCGCTGGCGCTGGCCGCCGGTGGCGCGGTGGGCGAGGCGAGGAAGCCGCTGCACGGCAAGAGCACGTCCCTGCGTTTCGATCAGCGTCACCCGCTGTTCGACGGCATCGCTGACCTGCGCGTCGCGCGCTACCACTCGCTGGTGGTCAGTCGCCTGCCGGAAGGTTTCGACTGCCTGGCCGATGCCGATGGCGAGATCATGGCGATGGCCGATCCGCGCAATCGACAGCTGGGCTTGCAGTTCCATCCCGAGTCGATTCTCACCACCCACGGCCAGCGTCTGCTGGAGAACGCTCTACTCTGGTGCGGCGCGCTGGCGGTACGCGAGCGCCTTCGGGCCTGAGCGGCGCTGCGCCGTTTCGACGATGCTCGGTTGCCAGGCCGGCGCATCGTCGAAACGCTGGCGGCCGAGTTCGCGCAGGCGCTGGCGGGCGCTTTCGAGAAAGCGCAGGAAGCTGCGCTCGGATTCCAGCGCGGTGTTGTAGTAGCAATACACCTTGGTGTCGATGCCGCCCGGTTCGTAGAGTTCGCTGAGGACTGCCAGGGTACCGTTGCGCAGGCGTTCCTCGACGAAATAATGCGGCGCGATGCCCCATCCGACGCCGGCTTCCACCAGACGCAGCATGTCGTCGAAGTTTTCCACGAAGAGCACCTTGTCGCTGACCGGCCGCAGCAGGTTCGAATGCTGCCCGGAGCGGCTGCCGAGGCTGATCTGCCGGTAATTGGCCAGGCTCGCGATGCTGTGCAGGGAGGCATTGCACAACGGGTGCTGCGGATGGGCGACGACGAACGCCTTGGTGTAGCCGAGCACGCACTGGTTGAAGCGGGAGATCTTCAGTTCCTCGTCGATGGTGATGGCGATATCGATTTCCGCGTTGTCCTGCTTGATCGTCGCCAGGCTATCGGCGGGCGAGGTGCGTATCAGGCTGACCATGTTGAAATCGTCGAGCAGTACGCTGCTCACCGTATCGCAGAACGACGGCGGGATGGCGGTGTCCAGCAACACCCGGAGATTGCGCGGACCCTTGTTGAGATTGAAGGCGATGTCGCCGATCAGCTGCTGGTAGTTCAGCAGGCTGCGCATGTAAGGGATCAGGCGAAGCGCCTGCTCGGTGGGTTCGACCTTGTAGCCGTCCCGACGGACCAGCTCCACGCACAGGTCGATTTCCAGGTTGCTGACCGCCGAGCTGACCGCGGTGTGCGACTTGCGCAGGATCCGCGCAGCGGAGGAAATCGAACCGGAGGCGATGACCTGGAGGAACATGTTCACGTGATTCAGGTTATGAATAGGCATCCCTTATTCCTTTTATTGGGTGGCGCGTGCCGCTTCCCTTGATCGGGTCAGGTTGCCGCTACTGTGGAAGAAGCGTCGAGGACTCGATAGATAGCGCCCGAGTGTTTCAACTTGTCTTCTGGATGACGTTTTCATCGGGGAAACCTCCCGTCGGTCAGTGAAGCGCAAGGGCTGGCGTGCGAGGGTGGAATCGGCCGCCGGCTCGCTTTCTGCGCGGCGGGCGCACGGCACGGGGAGTCGTCGTTTTGGAGGTGAGGGATGACGGCTCTGTTTCAGGATATTTTTATAATTATGTGAAAGAAGAGCTTATTTCAACGAAATATGTTTCATATTGCTCGTAAATTCGACGAAAAGAAAATCCGGATATTTACCGGTTATTTAACGTTAATACCAAGGGCCTAATACCAAAGTATTAACGCTGGCATGCTGGCATGCCGGCATGTCGTGTTCGGTCGTGGAGCGAGCCGAGCCAGGGACGGTTCTAAGAAACGAAAAAATTATGTCGCGTAGGTCTAACGACCGAAACCTATGTCTTTTGTTAGCGTAGCCACCGGCCAGGCCGGTACGGATGCCGGGATGGCCCTGGCGCGACCTATGCGGTTAGAATCCGCGGCCTTGCAGGCGGATCCCCGGGGTTTGCTCAAGGGGACACGGGTGCCGTGCCCGAAACCTGCAATCGTCAGTTCCCTGCGGTCCAGCCTGCCGCCGGGTATAAAATCGAGAGACGCGCTGTTGCGCCTTCAGGTGTAGCGACTATGACGCACATTTCCGAACGACTCCTGGTACAGGCCCACCTGGCCGCCAAGCAACCCCGTGTGTTGAGCGAGCAGGAGAGCGCCGAGCATCGCGCGGCGATCGCGGCCGAACTGAAGGCGCAAAATGCTGTACTGGTGGCGCATTACTACTGCGACCCGGTGATCCAGGCGTTGGCCGAGGAGACCGGCGGTTGCGTATCCGATTCGCTGGAGATGGCCCGTTTCGGCAACCAGCATCCGGCGCAGACGGTGGTCGTGGCCGGGGTGCGCTTCATGGGCGAGACGGCGAAGATCCTCAACCCTGAGAAGCGTGTGCTGATGCCGACCCTCGAAGCGACCTGCTCGCTCGACCTGGGCTGCCCGGTGGATGAATTCTCGGCATTCTGCGACCAGCACCCGGAACGGACCGTGGTGGTCTATGCGAACACCTCCGCGGCGGTGAAGGCACGCGCCGACTGGGTCGTGACCTCCAGTTGCGCGGTGGAGATCGTCGAACACCTGATGGACAACGGCGAGCCCATCCTCTGGGCGCCGGACCAGCACCTGGGACGCTACATCCAGCGCGAGACGGGGGCCGACATGCTGCTCTGGGATGGCGCCTGCATCGTCCACGAGGAGTTCAAGGCCAAGCAGCTGGAAGACATGAAGGCGCTCTACCCGGACGCCGCCATCCTGGTCCACCCCGAATCGCCGGAAAGCGTGGTCGCGCTGGCCGATGCCGTGGGCTCGACCAGCCAGTTGATCAAGGCCGCGCAGACCCTGCCGAACAAGACCTTCATCGTCGCCACCGATCGCGGCATCTTCTACAAGATGCAGCAGTTGTGCCCGGACAAGGATTTCATCGAGGCCCCCACCGCCGGCAACGGCGCCGCCTGCCGCAGCTGCGCGCACTGCCCGTGGATGGCGATGAACACGCTCGAGCGGACCCTGGCCTGCCTGCGCGAAGGCAGCGGGGAAATCTTCGTCGACCCGGCGTTGATCCCGAGGGCGGTCCGTCCGCTCAAGCGCATGCTCGACTTCACCCAGGCCGCGCGCCTGCGCCAGGCCGGGAACGCCTGATCCTGGCGAGGGCGTGCCGCTGCGTAGGGCGAGTAAGCGCGGTGCGGTTGTTCGCCCAACCCCCTGTTTCGATGAGCTTCGCCGGGTGTTTTTCCTCGGATATGCCGCTCAGCGGAACATTTCCTTGACCATCTTTTCCTGTTGGCGAATTTCCTGCTGGCGAGCGTCGAGTCGCGCAGCCAGTTGGAAGTTGCCGCCAGCGCGGCGCTTGGCGAAATCGAGCTGCTCGATGGCGGCCTGGTAGTCGCCGGTCAGAGACAGGTACTCGGCACGGGCCTGGTGCACGCCGATGGCGTTGTTGGTCAGGCTGCGCACCTCGGCCAGGCGGTTCCAGACATCCGGGTCCAGCGGCCGCGCCTTGCTCAGGTCGTCGAGGATCTTCTCCGATTCCTGCGGCTTGCCCATCTTCAGCATCAGGTCGGCGCGCACCTGTTTCAGCGGGTAGCTGCTGGGGAACTGGGCGAGCATCTTCTTCAACCGCTGATCGGCATCCGGAAGGCGGTTGGCGGTGATGTCCAGCTCGACCTGGGCCAGGTTGTAGGCCACGTCGTTGGGTGCCTTCGCCAGCAATTGCCTGAGGTTGTCACGGGCATCGTTGAGCTGGCCGATGCGCGTCTGCGAGATGGCCAGTCCGTAGCGCGCGGCATCCAGCTTGGGATTGTCGTTGAGCATGGCGCGGAAGCGCTTGCCGGCCATCCCCGGGGTTTCCTCGAAGAGCAACTGGGTGCGCGCGCGCATCTGCTGGTAGCGCAGGCTGTCTTCCTTGCCGCCCTGGGGATACTGTTCGGCGCGGTTGCGGGTGTCGGCGATACGCGATTCGGTGACCGGGTGGGTGAGGAGGAACTCCGGCGGCTTGCCGTCGTAGCGGTACTGCCGCGCCAGGCGCTCGAACATGTTCGGCATCGAGCGCGGATCGTAACCGGCGCGAACCATGTTGGTGACGCCGACGCGGTCGGCTTCCTGCTCGTTCTGCCGGGAAAAGCGCAACTGGTTCTGGATCGCCGCCGCCTGGGTCCCGGCGATCGCCGCGATACCCGCATCCCCTGCGCCGGCGGCCGCGGCGACGATGCCGGCGAGCATCGCTGCCATCACCGGCAGTTGCATGCGCTGCTGTGCCTCGATGCCGCGGGCGAAGTGGCGCTGGATCAGGTGGCCGAGTTCGTGGGCCAGCACCGCGGCATACTCGCCTTCGGTCTGGGCGTTGAGCAGTAGCCCGCCGTTGACCCCGATCACGCCGCCGGGCGCGGCGAAGGCGTTGATCTGTGCGTCGCGGATGAGGATGAAGGCCAGCCGGTGGTCCTGCAGGTCGCTGGTTTCGGCCAGCCGGTAGACGCTGCTTTCGACGAAGTCCTTGAGCTGCGGGTCGGAGATCGCATCGACCTGGTTGCGCAGCATGCTCAGCCAGGCGCGGCCCAGCTGGAACTCCTGCTCCGGCGAAACGATCGAGGAAGATGCGTCGCCCAGGGAGGGCAGATCGTCCGACATGACCGGCGAAGCGAGCATGCAGGCGAGCGTCAACAGGGCAGGGCGCAGTACATTCATGCAGGAGGCTCAGGTTGGCAAAGGCCTTACTTTAGCCGTTGGTTATCGGCACTGCCTAGGTATCTGCCCGAGACCCGAAGCTGTTGGACTTCGAGCGCCGTTTCAACTGGCCAGCGGCGGATAGGCTTGGGTATGCTTGTCGGCCCTTCGGGAGAGGCTGTCATGACGGATAACGATTCATCCCCCCTGGTATGTGACGCGGAGCTGGATGCCAGTGGTCTCAATTGTCCGCTGCCCCTGCTAAAGGCCAAGCTGGAGCTGAACCGCCTGCCCAGCGGCGGGGTGCTCAAGGTGATCGCCACCGATGCCGGGTCGCAGCGAGACTTCCGGGCCTTCGCCCAGCTCGCCGGCCATGAACTGCTGCGCGAAGAGGCCGCCGAAGGCGTCTATCGATACTGGCTGCGCAAGCGTTAGCGGAGCCTTCGCCGTTCCGATTCAGGATTTCCGATGATCAAGGTGTTACGCGACTGGATGCAGCGCTACTTCTCCGACGAGGAGGCAGTGGTGCTGGCGATCATGCTGGTGCTCGGCTTCAGCGTCATCCTCGCCTTCGGCGGGATGCTCGCGCCGGTACTGGCGGCGATGGTGATCGCCTTCCTGATCCAGGGCGTGGTCGGCATGCTGGAACGCTTCCGGGTGCCGCACCTGTTCGCCGTGTGGCTGGTCTACAGCCTGTTCCTCGGCTTGCTGGCGCTGTTCCTGGTGGTCCTGCTGCCGCTGCTCTGGCAGCAATTGTTCACCCTGTTCAACGAACTGCCGCGGATGCTCGGCGAATGGCAGAGCGTGCTGCTGATGCTGCCCGAGCGCTATCCCAGCCTGATCAGCGAGGAGCAGGTGCTCAAGGCCATCGAGACCGCGCGCGGCGAATTCGGCCAGATCGGCCAGTGGGCGCTGACCTCGTCGCTGGCCAGCCTGCCGGTGGTGGTGAACGTCATGATCTACCTGGTGCTGGTGCCGATCCTGGTGTTCTTCTTCCTCAAGGACAAGAAGCGCTTCCATACCTGGTTCCACCGCTACCTGCCGCGCGAGCGCGGGCTGATGAAACAGGTCTGGGCCGAGATGAACCAGCAGATCGCCAATTACATTCGCGGCAAGGTCATCGAGATCGTCATTACCGGCGCGGTGACCTACATCGCCTTCGCCTACCTGGGGCTCAACTACGCAGCGCTGCTGGCCCTGCTGGTCGGCCTGTCGGTGGTGGTGCCGTACATCGGCGCGGTGGTGGTGAGCGTACCGGTGGCGATGATCGCCTTCTTCCAGTGGGGCTGGAGCGACCAGTTCATCTACCTGATGGTGGCCCACGCGATCATCCAGGCGCTGGATGGCAACGTGCTGGTGCCGCTGCTGTTCTCCGAGGCGGTGAACCTGCACCCGGTGGCGATCATCTGCGCGGTGTTGCTGTTCGGCGGGCTCTGGGGCTTCTGGGGCGTGTTCTTCGCGATCCCCCTGGCGACCCTGGTGAAAGCGGTGCTGGATGCCTGGCCCAAGGACCTTCCCGAGACTCCGGCAGCCACGCGATAGCATCGGCCGCATGAAAAATGCAAAAGGCCGCGGATGCGGCCTTTTTTTCGGGGCGGGGCTCAGGTGCCGCTGAGCGCTTGGGCGGCGGCGAGAACCGCGTCGACATGCCCGGGCACCTTCACGCCGCGCCACTCCTGGCGCAGTACGCCGTCCCTGTCGATCAGGAAGGTGCTGCGGTCGACGCCCATGTATTCCTTGCCGTAGAGCTTCTTCAGCTTGATCACGTCGAACAGTTGGCAGACCGCTTCATCCTTGTCGCTGATCAGCTCGAAGGGGAATTCCTGTTTGCACTTGAAGTTCTCGTGGGACTTCAGGCCGTCGCGGGAGATGCCGAAGACCTCGGTATTGGCCTTCTGGAACGCCGCGTACTGGTCGCGGAAGCCCTGGCCCTCGGTGGTGCAACCGGGGGTGCTGTCCTTCGGGTAGAAGTACAGGACGACCTGCTTGCCCTTCAGCGCGGACAGGGTCACCTCCTTGCCGCTGGTTGCGGGGGCGGTGAAGTCGGGTACGGGTTTGTCGATTGCGACCGGCATGGCTCGGCTCCTCAGGGGTGTTGGGGGCGCCAGGGTTCGATCAGGGCATCCAGGTTCAGGGCGTCGGCGAAGTCCAGGAACTGGTCGCGCAGCCAACTGATCTGGGTGCCGGCGGGCAGCGTCACGGTAATCGTGGCGTTGAGCATGGTGGTGTTGGTGTGCGGCGCCTGGTAGGTGTCGCAGGTCAGGTTCTCCAGCTCGATGTTGTGGTCGATGAAGAACTGGCAGAGTTCGTTGAGGATGTCCGGGCGATACACCGCGCTGACATAGGCCACGTAAGGCAACGCCTGGGCGCGGGTCACGTGAGCGTTGCTGCGGGTCATGCTGAGGGTGATGTCGCCGCGCTTGGTGAGGGCCGGCAGGCTGCCCTCGAGGCGGGCGAGGGCATCCCAGCTTCCGGAGATCTGCAGCACCAGGGCGCTGAACTCTCCGTGGCGGGTCAGGCGGCTGCTGACCACGGCGCAGCGGCTCTCGACGCAGGCGCGGCAGAGCAGGGTGGTCAGCTCCATCGGATTGGGGCCGAGGGCGCTGATCAGAAGGAATTGTTCGCGGGGTTGGCTGGTGGACATTCAACTTTCCTGGAATACGCTGGCGGCACGGGCCGTACCTAAAGCGGGAAGGGTAGCGAAAAGCGCCGCCGAGGGAAACGTCTGCCGCCTGTCAGCGGCTTCCGACGAGGTGGCGCTCGTCTTGTGCAAGGCCTGCCGCCGACAGTACCATTACCGCTTTAATTTCGCGGCAGGAGCGGTTGCATGATTGCGGGCAGTATGGTGGCACTGGTCACCCCCTTCGATGCTCAGGGTCGACTGGACTGGGACAGCCTCGCCAAGCTGGTGGACTTCCACTTGCAGGAAGGCACCAACGCCATCGTCGCCGTCGGCACCACCGGTGAATCGGCCACGCTGGACGTGGAAGAGCACATCCAGGTGATCCGTCGCGTGGTCGACCAGGTCAAGGGCCGCATCCCGGTGATCGCCGGCACCGGCGCCAACTCCACCCGCGAGGCGGTGGCGCTGACCGAGGCCGCGAAAAGCGGCGGCGCCGACGCCTGCCTGCTGGTGACGCCGTACTACAACAAGCCGACCCAGGAAGGCATGTACCAGCACTTCCGCCATATCGCCGAAGCCGTTGCGATCCCGCAGATCCTCTACAACGTACCGGGCCGCACCTCCTGCGACATGCTTCCGGAGACCGTCGAGCGCCTGTCCAAGGTGCCGAACATCATCGGCATCAAGGAGGCCACCGGCGACCTGCAACGCGCCAAGGAAGTCATCGAGCGCGTCGGCAAGGACTTCCTCGTCTATTCCGGCGACGACGCCACGGCCGTCGAGCTGATGCTGCTGGGTGGCAAGGGCAACATCTCCGTGACCGCCAACGTCGCGCCGCGCGCCATGAGCGACCTGTGCGCCGCCGCCATGCGCGGCGACGCCGCAGCCGCGCGCGCCATCAACGATCGCCTGATGCCGCTGCACAAGGCGCTGTTCATCGAATCCAACCCCATTCCGGTGAAGTGGGCCCTGCATGAGATGGGTCTGATCCCCGAGGGCATCCGCCTGCCCCTGACCTGGCTCAGCCCGCGTTGCCACGAGCCGCTGCGTCAGGCCATGCGCCAGACCGGCGTATTGGCTTGATCAAGGAGCTCCACGCAATGAAGCGACTGGCTGGACTGACCGCCCTCGCCCTGGTTATCGGCAACACTTCCGGCTGCGGCTGGCTGTGGGGGCCGGAGGGCTATTTCCGCGACCGCGGTGACGACTACCTCGGCGCCCGCGAAACGCCTCCCATGCAATTGCCCGAAGGGGTGCACAGCAAGCCGCTCGATCCGCTGCTGCCGATTCCGCTGAACGTCGCCACCACCCACGAAAAAGAGGGTGAGTACGAGGTTCCGCGTCCGCAGCCGCTGGCCAACGCCGGCGACATCAGCGACTACAGCCTGCAGCGCAGCGGTGATAGCCGCTGGGTCGTGGCCCAGCGTCCGCCGGCGGAAGTCTGGCCGGTGGCCCGGCAGTTCTTCGAGGAGAACGGTTTCCGCATCGCCGACGAGCGCCCGCAGACCGGCGAGTTCAGTTCCGACTGGCAATCGCTGTCGCAGCTTTCCGCGCCGCTGGCACGCCGCCTTAGCAGCCGCGTGAGCGGTGTCGAGCCGGACGGCCAGGCACGGGTTCGGGTGCGTATCGAGCCCGGCGTGCAAAGCAATACCAGCGAGGTCTACGTGCTCAGCCAGACCCGCGCCGCCGGTGACACCAGCAGCCCGAGCTGGCCGAGCAAGTCGGTGGCGCCGAGCCTCGACGCGGCGCTGCTCGACGAGATGGTCGCGAGCATGGCGCGCAGCGCCGAGCAGGGCGGCTCGGTCTCCCTGCTGGCAGCCAACTCGATCTACGACACGCCCGGCACCTTCGAGTTGAGCAAGGACGGCAGCGGCAACCCGGTGCTGACCTTGCAATCCGACTTCGACCGCTCCTGGGTCAGTGTCGGGCGTGCCCTGGATAACGCCGATATCCGCGTCGACGACCTCAACCGCAGCCTTGGCGTGTACTACGTGAACATCGCCGAAGGGGCGAAGAAGCCCGACGAAGACAAGCCCGGGTTCTTCAGTCGCCTGTTCGGCGGCGGCGAGAAGACCAAGGAAGAGGAAGACGCCAAGGCGCAGCGCTACCAGGTCCGCCTGACCACCGTCAGCGACGCCGTGCAGGTCACCGTCGACAAGGACATCAACACCTCTGCGCCGGCCGATGTCGCGCAAAACGTACTGGAAAAACTCCAGGAGAGCATGCGCAATGCGGTTCGCGGTTCTGGGCAGCGGAAGCCGGGGCAATTCGGCCTTGGTGAGCAGTTCTGACACCCGGATACTGATCGATTGCGGCTTCCCGCTGCGTGAAATCATCAAGCGTCTGGCGCGCCTGGGGCTGAGCCCCGCGCAGCTGGACGCGATCCTGGTCACGCACGAACACGCCGATCACATCCATGGCGTCGAACTGCTGGCGCGGCATTACCAAATCCCGGTCTATCTCAGTGCGGGTACCCTGAGCGGCATGCGCCGCCCGGTGCACCCCGCCGAGCTGTTGAGGGCCGGCCAGCGCCTGGCGATCCGCGGGCTGGAAGTGCAGGTGGTTGGCGTCTCGCACGACGCCCGCGAGCCTACCCAGTTCGTGCTGTCCGATGGGCAGCGGCGCTTCGGCATGCTCACCGATCTGGGAATGGCCACGGCCGAGGTGCTGGAGTGCTATCGTGCGGTGGATGCTCTGGTGGTCGAGGCCAACCACGACAGCACGATGCTTGCCGGTGGCCCGTATCCCTATTTTCTCAAGGCCCGCGTAGGCGGTTCGCGAGGGCACTTGAACAACCATCAGTCCGCAGAACTGGTGAAGCAGCTGGATTGGGGTCGCATGCAGCACCTGGTGCTGGCCCATCTCAGCGAAAAGAACAACTCGCCGCAGCTGGCCCGGCAAACCTTCGTCGACACCCTCGGGTGCGATCCGGGCTGGCTGCAGGTGGCCGATCAGCATTCAGGCCTGGATTGGCGCGAGATCGCCTAGGCCCTATTACCCGTAAGCGGAGCCCATCATGGAAAAACGCGAAGAACTCTACCGCGGCAAAGCCAAGTCGGTTTACCAGACCGACGATGCCGATCGTCTCATCCTGCTGTTCCGCAACGACACCTCCGCCTTCGACGGCAAGCGCATCGAACAGCTCGATCGCAAGGGCGCGGTGAACAACAAGTTCAACGCCTTCATCATGCAGAAGCTGGAAGCTGCCGGCATTCCGACCCAGTTCGACAAGCTGCTGTCGGATACCGAGTGCCTGGTGAAGAAGCTCAACATGATCCCGGTCGAGTGCGTGGTGCGCAATTTCGCCGCCGGCAGCCTGGTGCGTCGCCTCGGCGTGGAAGAGGGCATCGCCCTGACTCCTCCCACCTTCGAGTTGTTCCTGAAGAACGACGCCCTGGGCGATCCGTTCATCAACGAATCCCACGTCCAGGCCTTCGGCTGGGCCACTCCCGAGCAGCTGGCGCAGATGAAGACCTATTCCTTCAAGGTCAATGAAGTGCTGAACAAGCTGTTCGACGATGCCGGTCTGCTGCTGGTGGACTTCAAGCTGGAGTTCGGCCTGTTCCATGGCCAGATCGTCCTCGGCGACGAGTTCAGCCCGGACGGCTGCCGTCTGTGGGACAAGGAAACCCGCAAGAAGATGGACAAGGACCGCTTCCGCCAGGGCCTCGGCGATGTGATCGAAGCCTACGAAGAGGTAGCCAAGCGCCTGGGCGTGCCGCTTTAACCTCAAAATGCGCGCAACCATCTGAAAGAACGCGAAAAAATCTTCAAGAAAGCTTCGCGTTCTTCGTACAAGCTGGTATCATGCGCGCCGCACGGAGAGATGCCGGAGTGGTCGAACGGGACGGATTCGAAATCCGTTGAGTCAGCAATGGCTCCTAGGGTTCAAATCCCTATCTCTCCGCCATTACATATGAGCAAAGCCCCTGGAATGCCTGGCGTTCCAGGGGCTTTGTCTTTTCTGGCGAGCGTTCGGGCGTCCCCTCTGCGGGGCGGGCGAGAAAGCCGTGCCATGGTTTCGGGTATTGGCCAGGTCGTGCAGTTCTCCTAGGAATGCTGCGGGCCCTTCCTTCGTTCTGTCCTTCCTTCTCCTCTGGGTGGTCGTCCCGCTCTGTCTGGGTTTCGTGGGTGCGCTGAGCGCGCATTTCTCCATTGCTTCCGATTTTCTGTCCTTCGAGCGCCGGGTCGGGCGACCTGCCGGTTTCGATGGTCGGGGCGGTTCTTCTTAGTATCCCGGCGCTTGAAGGCGCCGCGGATGTGTGGCCGAGCTGCATGGCACGGTTTCCTTCCAGCGGACAGCCAGGTTATCGGTTTGTGCCGAGTCCCGGAGCTGGGGCTGGGGAGGAAGAAATGCGACCGCTCGTTTCCGTCGTTTGCGCCTGTTTCAATATCTCGAAGTATCTGGACGAGGCGATTGCCAGCATCTACGCGCAGGGCTATCCCAATCTCGAGTTGATCGTGGTGGATGACGGATCCACGGACGACACCTATGAGCGTCTCGCCATGCTCCGCGAGCGTCACGGCTTCCAGCTCTACCGCCAGGCTAACCGAGGGGTGAGCGACGCGCTCAATCACGGTTTGCGTCATGCGCGGGGCGAGTTCGTGATGACTCCCGACCTGGACGACATTCTCCTGCCTGGAGCGCTCGACACGCGCGTCGACTACTTGCTTGCGCACCCCGAGGTCGGGTGCGTGGGCGGTTTCAATATCTGTATCGACAGTGCCGGTAACGAAGTGGCGCGAGACGGTTTCAGCGAGGGGTGTGTGGAGCGTTGGGGGTTCGATGCAGCATTGGCCGAGACCCTGGTGGTCATGCCGCTGACGGCGCTCTACCGCATGGAAGCGATGAAGCGGGCGGATTTCTTCGACCCGTCGATTCGCGTGCAGGATTTCCAGATCACCCTAAGGATCGCGGCGCAGGGCTATGAAATTCATCGACTGCCGGCCTACATGGGGCGTTATCGCCGGCATGGAAGCGGTCTGTCCGGCAGGTACAAGCTCAATTACGAGGCGGATATGCAAGCCATCGAGCCTTATCGGGCTCACCCGAATTATCGCCGGGCCCGGCAACTGATCCTGAACAAGGCGCTGAAGAAGGCTGTTGTCCAGGATGGGCGATATGCCTGGCAGTTGTTCCGCTCGGTGCCGCTGAGGGCGTGGGACCGGGTGACGCTGAAGCGATTCTGGCGCTTTCTCCGTTATCTGCCGGTCCTCGGGTTGAAAGGTGGTACCGGCGTCGAGGGTCGATGACGGCTGGCCGGCTAATCTTTCAATGGGTTGAATGCCATTTCAGGATTTCTCCTTCAGTGCCTCGCCCTGGGGAAATAGCGCGCGGCTCACGAAGCGCGCGGTATCCCGCAGGCTGGTGCCGATCCGTTCCAGGTCGTCGGGCTGGTGCTGGGCGCTGATGCCGATCGCGGAGATGGCGAAGCGCGGTTGTCCGTCGCGGTCGGTGATGGCGCTGGCGACCATGCTCACGCCGCGGTAGAGGTGTTCCTGGTCGATAGCCCAGCCGCGCTCGACGGCCTCGGTCGCTTCGGCCTGGTAGCGCTCGAAGCTCGGCGGATTTTCCCAGCGCACGCGGGTCAGTCGGCGGCGCAGTTCGTCCTCCGGCAGTTCGCGCAGGCCGGCAATGCAACGCCCGGCGGCGCCGACCAGTTCCGGCAGGCGCGTGCCGACGGCGACGTTGACGTGGGCGACGGGCGGTGCGGCAAGGGCGATGACGCGGATGTGCGCATCGTCGGTGACTTGCCACAGGGCGATGAGGATGTGGTGGGCAAGGCTCAGTCGCTCCAGCTCTGGCTGGATCAGGTCGGCATAGCTGCGTCCGACGAATCCTACGGCCAGTTCCGACAGGCCAAGGCCCAGTTGGTAGGTCTTGCCCGCATCGTCGAAGGAGGTCAGCCGTTCGTTGCTCAGGGTGCGCAGGATATTGAAGGCGCTGCTCGGACTGATGCCGGTGGCGCGAGCTATGGCGGCCACGCCTTGCGGTCCGTCGGCGTGGGCCAGGTGGCGAAGTATCTGAATGGCGTTCACTACCGCGCCGACATCTTTGCTGCTGGTGCCTTTGGTTGTGGCGTCCTTGGTCATTTTTCCTCTTTTCATTCAGTATTGTGATTGACATTCACGATAGTGAATATATTCTGGCCTTCCGGAACGTACAACCGGGGACGGAAGCAGTATCCGGTTCGGCGTCCAGCGCGATGCACTTTGCAGCAAAGGTCGACAAGAACAAAGGAGAAACCTCGTGGCAGATCTTCCCGATGGCAGTACTCCGGGACCTGAGGCGCAGTACCTTGCGTTTCTCGCCCAGGGCCGTTTCATGTTGCAGCGCAGCCGTTCCAGCGGTCGCCATGTGTTCTACCCGCGCCAGTTGGTGCCGGGTAGCGGCGAGACTGATCTCGAGTGGGTTCCCGCCAGCGGCCTGGGTACGCTCTACGCGATCACTGTCAATCGCTCCCGCGGCGGCAATCACAATGTCGCGCTGGTCGACCTGGACGAGGGCGTGCGCATGATGTCGCGGATCGACGGGCACGAGAGCCTGCCGATCGGCACCCGTGTGCAGGCGCGCATCGTCGAGCAGGACGGTGCCAATGTCGTGGTGTTCGTTCCCCACCAGGAGGGACGACCATGAGCGCGGCCATCCGTGGCAAGACCGCCATCGTCGGCATCGGTAGCGCCGGCGTCGGCGAGGCGCCGGGCTACAGCGCCATCGAACTGCTCGGCCAGGCGTCGCTCAAGGCCATTGCCGATGCCGGCCTGAAGCTTTCCGACATCGACGCGATCTTCGCCGCCACCAGCTCCCATGCCTTTCCCACCTTGTCGGTCGCCGAATACCTCGGCATCCGCCCGAAATTCGTGGATGGCACCAATATCGGCGGCTCCAGTTTCGAGCTGCACCTGCTGCAGGCCACTTTGGCACTGGAGGCCGGTCTCTGCGACGCTGCGCTGATCTGCTACGGCTCCAACCAGCGAACCGCCGGCGGCCGCCTGGTATCGATGAGCGAGCCACAATGGCACGAGACGCCCTACAAGCCGCGCCACCCGATCACCGCCTATGCCCTGGCGGCCAGCCGGCACATGCACCAGTACGGCACCACACGCGAGCAGCTCGCCGAGGTGGCGGTCTCTGCCCGGCAATGGGCCAACCTGAATCCCGAGGCGTTCGCCCGCGGACCGTTGAGCGTCGATGACGTCCTTGCCGCGCGGATGGTCAGCGACCCGCTGAGTGCCGCCGACTGCTGCCTGGTCACCGACGGCGGTGGCGCCTGCGTGGTAGTGCGCGCCGAGCGCGCCCGCGACTTGCCCAATGCGCCGGTGTACTTCCTTGGCGCGGCCGGAGCGCAGTGGCATCGCTCGATCGTGTCGATGCCCGACCTCACCGTGACGGCGGCCTCGGAAAGCGCTCCGCGAGCCATGCAGATGGCCGGTGTGCGGCACGCCGACATCGACCTGGTGATGCTCTACGACGCCTTTACCATCAACACCCTGCTGTTCCTCGAGGACCTGGGTTTCTGCGCCAAGGGCGAGGGCGGCCCATTCGTCCAGGGCGGACGCATCGCGCCCGGCGGCGAGCTGGCGGTGAACACCAACGGTGGCGGGCTGTCCTGCGTGCATCCGGGGATGTACGGGATGTTCCTGATCATCGAGGCGGTGACCCAGCTCCGCCGCCAGGCCGGCGAGCGGCAGTTGGCCAAGGCCGACGTGGCGTTGCTGCACGGCAACGGCGGCACGCTGTCCAGCCAGGTAACCGCGTTGCTCGGCACCGGCGACACGCTCTAGACCCCTGGCCGACAGGTCTTCCGGGCGCTGCCGTGGCGGCGTCCCGCGGGCGCGCTCGCCCGCGAGAAGGTTGTCGTGCCGGCCACAGACAAACGGATGAGGTGAACCCATGTCAGCGAACCACTCGCAACAGCTCATCGACGCTCCCCGTTTCGCCAGTCTTACTCCATTGATCGAACCACGCTCGGTCGCGGTGATCGGCGCTTCCAGCGACCCGACCCGCATCGGTGGCCGTCCCATCGCCTACATGCTGCGCCATGGCTATGCCGGGCAAATCCTCCCGGTCAATCCGAATCGTGCTGAAATCCAGGGGCTGCCGGCCTTCGCCAGCGTTGCGGAGCTGCCGCAGGCACCGGACGTGGCCATTGTCGCGGTGCCTGCGCCTCAGGTGCTGGAGACCGTCCGGGCGCTGGGCCGCCAGGGGGCGCGCAGTGCCATCGTGTTCTCTTCCGGATTCAGCGAGGTCGGCGAGGCCGGCGCGGCGATGCAGGATGCGGTGGTAGCCGCTGCCCGCGAGCACGGTATGCGCCTGCTCGGTCCGAATGCGCTCGGTGCGTTCAACAGTAACCTGGGTTATTACGCGTTCTTCTCCACCAGCCTGGAACGTGGCGTACCGCTGCCCGGCCGGGTAGGCATCGCCACCCAGTCCGGTGCCTACGGCGCGCACCTGCTCGGCATGGCGCGCCAGCGGCGCCTGGGAACCCCTATCTGCGTGGCCACCGGTAACGAGGCCGACGTCACCCTGGGCGACAGCATCGGTTGGCTGGTGGAGTCGCCGGAGATCGACGTGGTGATGGCCTACGCCGAATCCATCCGCAACGTCGACAGCTTCCTCGCCGCCCTGGAGGCCGCGCATCGCGCCGGCAAGCCGGTGATCCTGCACAAGGTCGGGCGCAGCGCCCTGGGTAGCCGCGCGGCGCTGTCCCACACCGCTTCGCTGGCCGGCGACGACAAGGTGCTGGACGCCGTGCTGGGCGACTATGCGGTGATCCGCGCCAGGACCACCGAGGAACTGATGGACATCGCCTACCTCGCCACCCGGCGTATCTATCCGGTGGGCAACAGCCTCGGCATGATCACCGTCAGCGGCGGCGCCGGGATCATCGTCAGCGATGTCGCCGAGGAAGTCGGCCTGCCGATGCCGCCGATGCCGGACATGGCCCAGGAGCGGCTGAAGGCACGGCTGTCCTTCGCTTCGCCGATCAACCCGGTGGACTGCACCGCGCAGGCCCTGAACGACCTGACGCTGGTGCGCGACTTTACCGAGTCGATGGTGGTCGACGGTGGCTACCGTTCGCTGCTCGCCTTCTTCACCCAGGCCGGCACCGCCGCCTCCATCGGCGCGCGTCTGGCCGAGCAGTTCCGGCGGATCAAGGAGGCTCATCCCGAGCGTCTGTTCGTGGTCTCGGTGATGGGCGAGGGGGAGGAGCTGGCACCCTACGAGGAGGCCGGCTTCGCACTGTTCGAAGACCCCACCCGGGCGGTAGTGGCGATCCAGGCCATGGGGCGGCTCGGCGAAGCCTTCGCTCGGCCGTTGCGCCTGCGCCGGCCTGCCGGCGGGCTACAGTTGCCCGCCTCCACGCCCGGCGAAGCCGAGGCCAAGCGCCTGCTGGCGCGCGCCGGTATCGAGTCCGCCGCCGAGGCGGTGCTGGGCAGTGCCGAAGAGGCGGTTGCCTTCGCCGAGGGCATCGGATACCCGGTGGTGCTGAAGCTCGCCTCGGCGGACATCCAGCACAAGTCGGAAATCGGCGGCGTGCTGCTTGGCGTAAGCGATGCGGACGCGGTACGCGCCGGTTTCCAACTGCTCCTGCGCCGGGCCGCCGAGAAGGCGCCGCAGGCGCGTCTCGATGGCGTCCTGGTGGCGCGTCAGCTGCAGGGTGGGGTGGAGTGCTTCATGGGGATCCAGCGCGATCCGCTGTTCGGCCCGGTGGCGCTGTTCGGCCTGGGCGGGATCTTCGTCGAGGTGCTGCAGGACGTGGTGTTCCGCCGCTGCCCGTTCGAGGTCGACGAAGCCGAGGCGATGATCCGTAGCATCAGAGGCGCGCCGCTCCTGCTCGGCGCGCGTGGCCGGCCGCGGGCCGACGTCGCGGCGCTGGCACGGCTGCTGTCGAATCTCTCGCGGTTCGCCTGGGAGGCGGGAGAGCGCTTGCGCTCGGTGGACCTCAACCCGGTCATCGCCTTGCCGGAGGGCCAGGGCGCCTGGGCGGTGGATGCGGTGTTGGAAGTCGAGGAGGTGGCCGATGGCGCTCGATCCTGAGGTGCTCCTGAACTACCCGATCCCCGAAGTACGCCAGCGCTACAGCCGGCGCGACAGCGCCTTCTACGCATTGAGCCTCGGTCTGGGCGGCGACCCGCTGGACGAGCGCCAACTGGCCTACGTCGATCCGTGCCGCGATCTCCAGGCATTGCCGTGCATGGCCCTGGTGCTCGGTCATCCGGGCTTCTGGCTGGGCAATCCGGCGACTGGCGTGGACGCGCTGCGCCTGGTTCACGGCGAGCAGCGCCTGGAGTGGCGGCGGCCGTTGCCGGCGGAAGGCGAGGTGATCGGCCGGACCCGGGTCACCGGTCTGGTAGACAAGGGCGCCGACAAGGGCGCGCTGCTCTACAGCGAGAAGGTGCTCAGCGACGCGCTCAGCGGCGAGGTGCTGGCTGTCGCCCGCAGCACCACCTTCCTTCGCGGCGACGGCGGCTTCGGTGGTTCCCGGCAGGTGCCGGAAACGCCGCATCGCTTGCCTGAACGGACACCCGACCTGCGACTCGACCTGCCGACCCGTCCGGAGCAGGCCCTGTACTACCGCCTCAACGGCGACGACAACCCGCTCCACGCGGAGCCCGCGGCAGCGCTGCGGGCCGGCTTCCCGCGGCCGATCCTGCATGGCCTGTGCACCCTCGGCGTGGCATTCCACGCGGTGTTGCGCGGGCTCGCCGACTACCGCGCGGGGCAACTGGGACATCTGCAGGTGCGTTTCTCGGCTCCGGTGTTTCCCGGCGAGACCTTGCGTACCGAGATGTGGAGCGACGGCTCGTTCCGCACTCGCGTCGTCGAGCGCGATGTGGTGGTGCTGGACAACGGCCGGGTAGGTCCGCCGCCAGAGCGGCCGGACTGAAGCGAAGGGCGGCGGCGCGAGGGAACGACCGTCGGGCTGCCGTGAAGATCAACCGAAATCCTGCTTGCGAGAACAAGAATAATGAATGCAACCGCGCTTTCCCCGAACCCGGCGCCGGCCATTTCCCGGCGCACCATGCTGATCGCCTTCGTCTTCTGCTTCCTCGGCCTGCTCGCCGACGGCGTCGACCTGATGTTCCTGGCCTACAGCCTCAACAGCCTGAAGGCCGAATTCGGCCTGAGCAACTTCGAAGCCGGCTCCCTCGGCAGCCTGACTCTCGCCGGCATGGCCGTCGGCGGCATCTATGGCGGCTGGTGCTGCGACCGCTTCGGCCGGGTGCGAGTGGTGACCTGGACCATCGTGCTGTTCTCCATCGGTACCGCGTTGCTGGGGCTGACCCAGAACTACTGGCAGTTCGCGCTGATCCGCTTCGTCGCCTCGCTCGGCCTCGGCTCGCTGTTCGTCGCCTGCAACATCCTGATGTCCGAGTGCGTCGGAACCAGGTACCGCACCACCATCCTCGCCGCCATGCAGGCCGGCTGGACCGTGGGCTACCTGGTGGCGACCCTGCTGGCGGGGCAGATCATCCCCGAGTTCGGCTGGCGCGTCTTGTTCTTCACCGCCGTGGCGCCGGCGCTGGTCTGCCTGGCCCTGCGGCCCTGGGTGCCGGAGTCGCCGTCCTGGCTCGCGGCCCAGGCCGGGCGCCAGCGTCCCGGCGCGGCTCCGCAGAGCCACGCCGAGGCTGGCGGCGCCGGCCCGCTGGGACGGATGCTGGGCGATCCGGAAACGCGCGGCATGTTCCTGCTCTGGAGCCTCACCTCCTGCTTCCTGCTGTTCGGCTACTACGGCACCAACAACTGGATGCCGTCCTACCTGGAGAGCGAGTTGGGGATGAACTTCAAGTCGATGACCGGCTACATGGTCGGCACCTACAGTGCGATGATCCTCGGCAAGGTCGCCGCCGGCGTCTGCGCCGATCTCTTCGGCCGGCGCCTGACCTTCGCCGCCGGGGCCATCGGCAGCGCCGCCTTCATGCCGTTGATCGTGTTCTACCACTCGCCCTCCAACATCCTCTGGATCCTCATCACCTTCGGCTTCATCTACGGCGTTCCGGTCGGGGTGCTGGCCACCTACATGACCGAGAGCTTCTCCACCCGCGTCCGCGGCTCGGCGGTGGGCACCGCCTACAACCTGGGGCGTATCGGCGCGGCGGTGGCGCCCGCCGGCATCGGCCTGCTGGCCACCCACGTGTCGATCGGCGCGGGTTTCCTGGTGATGGGCATCACCTACGTGCTCACCGGACTGATCCCGGCGCTGTTCATTGCGGACCGGCTCTACGACCCGAACCGCGAGTCCCGCGATGCCGAGAGCGCTTCCCGACGGCAAGCGCCGGGCAGTGCCGGGGATACCGCCGAGCGGCGCGCGGCCAAGGCCTGATCCTGCGGAAGGAGTGCACATCCATGAGTTCTTTTCCACGACAGCCAGCGGCGGAGCAACGGCCCGCCAGCTTCCAGGAGTTCATCGGCCTCGAGCGCTGGACCGATGCCGGCGGGGTGGCGCGGGTGCGCCTGGGGCATCGCCCGGAACTGATGAACTACCTGCAACAGTTCCATGGCGGGGTGTTGATGTCGGTGCTGGACGCCGCCATGGCCCAGGCGATCCGTGCCTGCCTGCCGGACTGCTCGATGGTGACCATCGACATGGCTACCCACTTCATGGGGAGCGCCCGCGGCGAGCTTCGTGCGGTTGGCAGGGTGGTGCGACGGACCCGCACGATCTGCTTCTGCACGGCGGAAATCTGCAACGAGGACGGCGAGGTCATCGCCATGGCCTCGGGCAGCTTCAGGTACCGCGCGGCTAAGCCGTAGCGGAGTTCCGGCGGCGCGGCAGCGGAGCCATCCGTCGCGCGTCCGGACCACGGCCTGCGCGGTCGCTCCGCGCGGACAAGCCGGCGCCGCCCGTGCAGATGACGGACGGGCGGACGGCGTATCGACAGGAGGGCGAACAGATGAGTGAGCAAGACGAGTGGGCCGGCGAGCGCGAGCAGCGTCTGCGGATGATCCGCGACAGCGCGGCTTCGCTGGTGCCGCGCGACGGCGACCTGACCCGCGTGCGCCGCGGTCGTTTCACCGGTAGCGGGGTGGACCGCCAGGCCTGGCGCGAGGTCTGCGCCATGGGCTGGCCGGCGCTGCGCCTGGATGAAGCGTTGGGCGGCAGCGGCCTGGGCATGAGCGAATACGCGGCGTTGCTGGAGGCGCTGGGGCGCGGCCTGCTGCCCGAGCCGCTGATCGAGGCCGGGCTGGTGGCGCCGCTGCTGCCGGAAGACGAGCGCGTTGCGTTGCTGGCCGCTGAGCGGCTGGTCCTGCCGGTGGGCATCGCCTACCGCGATGGGCGGCGACGCCCTCGTATGCAGCAAGGGCGGTTGCACGGCGAAGTCGCTCACGTACATCTGGCTGGCGCCGCCGATGCCTGGCTGGTGGCCTGCGAGCAGGGCCTGGCGCTGGTCGAGCGCGATGCCGATGGCGTGGAACTGCTCTGCGAGGCGACCCAGGATGGCGCTCACCTGGCTCGCCTGCGTTTCCGCGATGCGCCGGCACGGTGGTTGTCCGGCGAGGTGGCGGAACAGGTTCTGGACGAGGCAGCGCTGGCCTGCGCGGCCTATCTGGTCGGACTGATGGATGGCGCCTTCGAGCGAACCCTGGAGTACCTCAAGGTACGTCGCCAGTTCGGCCGCGAGATCGGCAGTTTCCAGGCGCTGCAGCACCGCATGGTCGACCTGAGGATCCAGATCGAACTGTCGCGCGCCATGGTCGAGCAGGCCGCCGCCGCGATCGACGCCGGGGCGTCGGAAAGCGAGCGCCAGCGGCAGATTTCCAGCGCACGGGTACGGGCCTCGGAAGCGGCTCTGCTGGTGACCCGCCAGGCCATCCAGTTGCACGGCGGCATCGGCTACACCGACGAGGCGGACATCGGCCTGTTCCTGCGCCGCGCCATGGTACTGCTCAATGCCCACGGCTCGCTGGCGTTCCACAAGGCGCGCTACGCCGCGCTGCTACAGCGGGAGGTGGCTTGATGAGCGGTTTGTTGCAGGAAACGCGCGGCACGGTGCGCCTGCTGCGCTTCGACAACCCGGCCCGGCGCAACGCACTGTCGCCGGCGCTGCGCATGGAATTGCTGCGGGCCCTGGAGGCGGCCGAATGCGACCCATCGATCCGCAGCGTGCTGCTGACCGGTGGCGAAGAGGTGTTCTGCGCCGGCGGCGACCTGGGCGACATGCGGGTGACCGAGTTGGCCGCCGGCAGGGCGCGAATGCAGGACAACGCGCGGCTGGTGCGGCAGATGGTGCGCATGGGCAAGCCGCTGATCGCCGCGGTCGAGGGCTGGGCGGTGGGGGCCGGGCTGTCCGTGGCGCTGGCCTGCGACAGCATCGTTTGCGGCGCCGGCGCCCGCTTCGCCGCCGGCTTCGGCAAGGTCGGGCTGCTCGCCGACCTCGGCCAGTTGCATACCTTGCCGGCGCGCATCGGTTGGGGGCGGGCACGGCAGATCCTGATGTTCGGCCAGGTGGTAGAGGCCGAGGAGGCACTGCGCATCGGCCTGGCCGACCGCCTCTGCGCCGCTGGCGGCGCCTTGGCGATGGCGCTGGAGCTGGCCGGGCGGGTGGAGCAGCAGGCGCCGCTGCCCCTGGCGATGACCAAGGCGTTGCTCGCCGAGGGCCTTGACCTATTGCTGGAGCGGGAGGGCGAGTTGCAGAGCCAGTTGTTTCTCAGCGCCGACCACGCCGAGGGCAAGGCGGCCTTTCTCGCCAAGCGTCCCCCCGTATTCAGAGGAAACTGAGATGAGCGACTACGACAGTCTCGATGACAACGCCTTTCGCCTGATGGTCCGTGAGTGGATCGCCGCCAACTATCCGCAGCGCATCCGCAATCCGCCCCGTCGCCTGGGGCGCGAGGAAACCCGCGAGTGGTACCTGCTGTTGTCGCGCCAGGGCTGGCTGTGTCCCGGCTGGCCCAGGGAGTACGGCGGCATGGGGCTGAGCGCCGGCAAGCAACTGATCATGATGGAGGAAATGGAGGAGTACGGCTGCGCGCGCCTGCCCGACAGCGGCGTGACCATGCTCGGCCCATTGTTGATCCGCTATGGCGACGAGGCGCAACGGGCGCGCTTCCTGCCGCGCATTCTCAGCGGCGAAGACATCTGGTGCCAGGGCTACAGCGAGCCTAACGCCGGCTCCGACCTGGCCAGCCTGCGCACCGAGGCGCGCCTGGAAAACGGCGAGTGGGTGATCAACGGACAGAAGACCTGGACCACCATGGGCTCGGAGGCCAACTGGATCTTCCTGCTGGTCCGCACCGAGCGCAGCGCCAAGGCGCAGCACGGCATCAGCTTCCTGCTGGTGCCGATGGACAGCCCGGGCATCGAGGTGCGGCCGATCCTCAACCTGGAGCTGCACGGCGAGTTCTGCGAAGTGTTTTTCAACGACGTGCGGGTGCCCTACGACAGCCTGGTCGGCGGAATCAACCAGGGTTGGAGCATGGCCAAGGCGCTGCTTGGTTTCGAGCGGATCTTCCTCGGTTCGCCCAAGCAGTCCACCTTCGCTCTCCAGCGCCTGGAGCGCCTGGCCCGGCACCTGGGACTGTGGCACGACCCTCTGTTCGTGCGCCGCTTCGCCGCGCTGAGCATGGACCTGGACAGCCACAAGGCGCTCTACGAGCGTTTCGCCGAACGCCTGCGGCGTGGGGAGAGCCTCGGCCCGGAGGTATCCATGCTGAAGATCTTCCAGTCCGAACTGTTCCAGCGCATCAGCGAGCTGGGCCTGGAGGTCGCCGGGGAGGATTCGGCCCTGCTGCAGCCCTTCGCCGAAGACCCCGAGTTGCATCCGGCGGGGATCTTCATCCAGTCGCGGCCGACCACCATCTACGGCGGCAGCAACGAAATCCAGCGCAACATCCTGGCCAAGAGCGTCCTCGGCCTGTCGGGCTGAGCGCAACCGAACGACATCCACGGGACGAAGAGGATTACCCATGAGCAGCAGACTCAATGAAGGCAAGGTCGCGATCGTTACCGGCGCGGGCGGCGGCATCGGCCGCGAGATCGCCCTGGCCCTGGCCGATTCCGGGGCACGGGTGGTGATCAACGATATCGGCGTATCGCTACAGGGCGAGGGCGGGTCGGCCTCGCCGGCCGAAGAGACCCTTGGCCTGATCCGCCAGCGAGGCGGCGAAGGTCTGATCAACACCGACAGCGTCGCCGACTGGGACAGCGCGCGGCGTATCGTCGAATGCGCCATGGACGGTTTCGGGCGTCTGGATATCGTGGTGAACAACGCTGGCATCCTGCGCGATGCGATCTTCCACAAGATGAGCGCCGACGACTGGCTGTCGGTGATCAATGTCCATCTCAACGGCAGCTTCTTCGTCAGCCGGGCCGCCGCCGAACGCTTCCGTACCCAGCAGGCCGGCGCCTTCGTACACATGACCAGCACTTCCGGGCTGATCGGCAACTTCGGCCAGGCCAATTATTCCGCGGCCAAGCTGGGCATCGTCGCCTTGAGCAAATCCATCGCCCTCGATATGCAGCGCTACAACGTGCGTTCGAATTGCATCGCGCCGTTCGCCTGGAGCCGGATGACCGACTCGATCCCGGCCGCAACCCCGGAGCAGAAGGCCCGCGTCGACAAGCTGCAGCGCATGACCCCCGAGAAGAACGCGCCGCTGGCCGTCTACCTGGCGTCCGACGCCGCCCGCGAGGTCACCGGCCAGGTGTTCGCCGCGCGTCACCACGAACTCTTCCTGATGAGCCAGAGCCGGCCGCTGCGCAGTGTGCATAGCGAGCACGGCTGGACCCCGGAGAGCATCGCCGAGCACGGCATGCCGGCGTTGCGCGGCAGCTTCATGGACCTGGCGCGCAGCCCGGACGTGTTCTCCTGGGACCCGATCTGACCGAGGAGGCAATCCATGGGCGTGTTCAGGACCCGTTTCACCGAGACCTTCGGCGTCGAACACCCGATCATGCAGGGCGGCATGCAGTGGGTCGGCCGTGCCGAGATGGCTGCGGCGGTGGCCAACGCCGGTGGCCTGGCGACGCTGTCGGCGTTGACCCAGCCGAGCCCGGAGGCACTGGCTGCGGAGATTGCCCGCTGCCGCGAGCTGACCGATCGGCCGTTCGGGGTCAACCTGACCTTGCTGCCGACGCAGAAGCCGGTGCCCTATGCCGAATATCGCGCAGCCATCATCGAGACGGGAATCCCCGTCGTCGAAACCGCCGGCAACGACCCCGGCGAGCACATCGCCGAATTCCGTCGACACGGCGTCAAGGTGATCCACAAGTGCACCGCCGTGCGCCATGCGCTCAAGGCCGAGCGACTGGGCGTGGACGCCGTCTCCATCGACGGCTTCGAGTGTGCCGGCCACCCGGGCGAGGACGACATCCCCGGCCTGGTGTTGCTGCCGGCCGCGGCCAACCGGCTACGCGTGCCGATCATCGCCTCCGGCGGTTTCGCCGATGGACGTGGCCTGGTCGCGGCGCTGGCGCTGGGCGCCGACGCGATCAACATGGGCACGCGCTTCCTGGCCACTCGCGAATGTCCGATACACCCTGCGGTGAAGGCGGCGATCCGTGCGGCCGACGAGCGTTCCACCGACCTGATCATGCGTTCCCTGCGCAATACCGCGCGGGTGGCGCGCAACGCGATCAGCCAGGAAGTACTGGCGATCGAGGCACGCGGCGGCGCCGGCTACGCCGATATCGCCGCGCTGGTCAGCGGCCAGCGCGGTCGCCAGGTGTACCAGCAGGGCGATGCCGACCTGGGGATCTGGTCGGCCGGCATGGTCCAGGGCCTGATCGACGACGAACCGGCCTGCGCCGAGTTGCTCAGGGACATCGTCGAGCAGGCGCGCCAACTGGTGCGTCAACGCCTGGAGGGCATGCTCGCCGGGGTCTGATCCGCTCCGCCACGGCGGTCGCGGCAGGGAGTGGTCGCGGCGCCGTGTCTATCCACTGACGACGAAGAGACAACAACAATGAAAATTCTTCCCGTTCCGATGCTGGCCGCGGGGCTGGCGTTGCTGCCGTCGTTCGCCCAGGCGGAGTTTTTCGCCGACGGCAAGGCCGGCCTCGAACTGCGCAATTTCTATTTCAATCGCGACTATCGCCAGCCCGGCGCCAGCCAGTCCTATTCGGAGGAGTGGGCGCAGGGTTTCCTGTTGCGCTACGAGTCCGGCTACACCGAGGGGCTCTTCGGCCTGGGCGGCGATGCGCTGGGCCTGCTGGGCGTCAGGCTGGACTCCTCGCCAGAGCGATCCGGTAGTGGTCTGTTGCCGTATTCGACGAGCGACCGGCGCGCCGCCCACGACTATTCCAGCCTGGGCCTGACCGCCAAGCTACGGGTCTCGCACAGTACGCTGAAGATCGGCAGCCTGATGCCCAGGCTGCCGGTGGTGCAGTTCAACGACACGCGCCTGCACCCGCAAACCTTCCAGGGTGGACTGCTGGAAGTGAACGAGATCGACGGGCTGGCGCTGCAGTTCGGCCAGTTGCGCCAGGTCAAGCAGCGCGACTCGACCAACGCCGAAGACCTCGGCATCACCCGCGGCAACAAGCGCAACGTACTGGCGGGCCGGCACCCCGGCAGCGACCGCTTCGACTTCGCCGGCGGTACCTACCGCTGGAGCGAGCGCCTGAGCAGCAGCTACCACTACGCCAACCTGGAGGATTTCTACCGTCAGCATTATCTCGGCGTGCAGCACCTCTTGCCGCTCGCCGATGACCAGTCGCTGAAGTCCGACATCCGCTGGGCGCGTTCCACCGACGAGGGCGGCAGCCGCGTCGACAATCGCGCGCTGAATGCGCTGTTCACCTATCGCCTGGGTGGCCACGCCTTCGGCCTCGGCTACCAGCGCATGTCCGGCGACAGCGGCTTCGCCTACCTGGCCGGGACCGATCCGTATCTGGTCAACTTCGTGCAGATCGGCGATTTCGCCAACAAGGACGAGCGCTCCTGGCAGTTGCGCTACGACTACGACTTCGCCGCCATCGGCCTGCCCGGCCTGACATTCATGAGCCGCTACCTGCGTGGCGAACACATCGACCTTCTGGACGGCGGTGGGCGCGGCAAGGAATGGGAGCGGGACACCGATATCGCCTACCTGGTGCAATCGGGGCCGCTGAAGAACCTGGGGATCAAGTTGCGCAACGGCACCTTCCGCAGCGATTTCGGCAACGACATCGACGAGACCCGGCTGATCGTCAGCTACGCGTTGCCGCTGTGGTGAAGCGGACTTGAGTTTCCCGATGTTTCCGCGCCATTGACCCTGTAGTGGCTACAGCCTTTTCACTGGAAGCCGTCAGATCCAGACGAGAGGGTTGTGCCATGGGGTTCTTCGAACGGTTGTTGATGGGTGGGCGTCATCATGGACAGGGCGGTGGTCATCACGGCGGCGGTCATCACCGCGGTCAGGGCGGCTATCCGCCGGCGCCAGTCGCGGCGGGAATGGCCTGTCCCGCCTGCCGCACCGCGAATGCGGCGACGGCACGATTCTGCCAGGGCTGCGGCGGCGCCCTGGCGCCGCTGCGCTGTATCGCCTGCAGCGCCGATCTCGCGGCGGGCGCGAAGTTCTGCGGCGCCTGCGGTGCGCCGCAGCAGTAGCCTCAGTCGACGGCGAGGATTTCCACCGCAAGGGGGGAGTCCTTCGCCCCGGTCTCGTCGCCCGGGTGCCTGCCGATCAGGCTCTGGCCCAGTGGCGAGCGAGGCGTGATGACCAACACCTCGCGACCTTCGCAATCGATCTTCAGCCCGGCCGCCTCGGGGCCGAGGAACACTGTTCGCCGGCTGCCGTCGGCGTTCAGCAGGGTGACCAGCGCGGTGAGCTGGATGCCCTGTTCCTCGTCGAAATCGCGCAGCACCAGGTTGCGGTACAGGCCCAGCGCCTGGCGGATCTCCTCGACCCGGCGCGACTGCCCGGCGGCCAGGTAGGCCGCTTCCAGGCCGAGGGTGTCGTACTTGTTCTCGGCGACGTTCTCTTCGTGGGTTGCCGTCTCATGGGCGGTCTGCGCGGCGCGGACGGCGACTTCCAGGTCCGCGGCGAGCTTTTCCGTGATCAGGCGCAACAGCTTTTTCTTGTCCATGTCGGGTAGGCGGGGGCTGGCCGGCGAAGGCGTGCATGGTACGGGAAACACGGCGGATCGCGACAGCTCGGAGCCAGTATGAAAACTCGGAATGACGTGGCGAATAAAGGTCGTTTGTTGCTACCGGGCAAACCGACTAAAACGAGCGGAAACGAACAGCCAGGAGAACCTCACATGATCGACGGATTGCTGCGCAGTCTTGGCCTCGACCCCAATGCCTTTCGCGATGGCGAGCTTGCCGTGCATACCCCCATCGACGGCAGTCGCCTGGCTGCGGTGCGACTGGAGGGGCGCGCCGCCGTTGCCGCCAAGGTCGAGCGCGCCGAACAGGCGTTCCGCGCCTGGCGCCAGGTGCCGGCGCCGCGCCGTGGTGAACTGGTGCGGCTGTTCGGCGAGGAATTGCGTCGGCACAAGGCCGAACTCGGCGAACTGGTGTCCTGGGAGGCGGGCAAGATCACCCAGGAAGGCCTCGGCGAAGTCCAGGAAATGATCGATATCTGCGACTTCGCGGTGGGCCTCTCGCGCCAGTTATACGGTCTTACCATCGCATCCGAGCGTCCCGGCCACCACATGCGCGAGACCTGGCACCCGCTGGGCGTGGTAGGCGTGATCAGCGCGTTCAACTTCCCAGTCGCGGTGTGGTCGTGGAATACCGCGCTGGCGCTGGTCTGCGGTAATTCCGTGGTCTGGAAGCCTTCGGAGAAGACCCCCCTCACCGCACTGGCCTGCCAGGCACTGTTCGAGCGTGCCGCGCGGGCCTTCGGCGGCGATGCGCCGGCGCACCTGAGCCAATTGCTGACCGGCGACCGCGAGGCCGGCGAAGCGCTGGTGGACGACCGTCGCGTCGCCCTGGTCAGCGCCACCGGCAGCACTCGCATGGGGCGCGAAGTGGCGCCGCGGGTGGCGGCGCGTTTCGCTCGCTGCATCCTCGAACTGGGCGGCAACAACGCGATGATCCTGGCGCCAAGCGCCGACCTCGACCTGGCGGTGCGCGGCATCCTGTTCGGCGCGGTGGGCACCGCCGGGCAGCGCTGCACCACCTTGCGCCGGTTGATTGCCCATGAGTCGGTGAAGGACGAGATAGTCGAGCGTCTCAAGGCAGCCTATTCCAGGGTCCGTATCGGTCATCCGCTGGAGGGCAACCTGGTCGGGCCGCTGATCGACGAACGCAGCTACCTGGCCATGCAGGACGCCCTGGCGCGAGCCCGCGAGCAGGGGGGGCGGGTGTTCGGCGGCGAGCGGCAATTGCAGGAGCGCTATCCGGATGCCTACTACGTGTCGCCGGCCATCGTCGAGATGCCGGGACAGACCGAAGTGGTGCGCACGGAGACCTTCGCACCGATCCTGTACGTGGTCGGCTACCGCGATTTCGACGAGGCCCTGCGCCTGAACAACGAGGTTCCCCAGGGACTGTCGTCGTGCATCTTCACCACCGACCTGCGCGAGGCGGAACTGTTCCAGGGCGCGGCGGGCAGTGACTGCGGGATCGCCAACGTCAACATCGGCACCAGCGGGGCGGAAATCGGCGGGGCGTTCGGCGGCGAGAAAGAGACCGGCGGCGGTCGCGAGTCCGGCTCGGACGCCTGGAAGGCCTACATGCGACGGCAGACCAACACCGTCAACTATTCCCGCGAGCTGCCGCTGGCACAGGGCATCACCTTCGATTGAACGGGGCGCGGCGGGCTCCCGCCGCATGGCAATTAGGCTGGCAGCGGAGTCGCGCATGGGCGGTTTGCAGCAACGGTGTCTGTGGGAAGTGGTTACGCCTCGCCTGTCCGGAGCGGCGAGCCTGAACGGCGAGCAGCGCGCCGACGTATGTGTGATCGGCGCCGGTTTCACCGGGCTTTCGGCGGCGCTCCACCTGCTGGAGGCCGGCCGTTCGGTGTGCGTGCTGGAAGCGTACGAGGTCGGCCACGGCGGGTCGGGACGTAATGTCGGATTGATCAACGCCGGCACCTGGATTCCCCCGGACGAGGTGGTCGCCACCCTCGGCGCCGAGCAGGGAGAAAAGCTCAACGCCGTGCTGGGGCGGGCGCCGGCGCTGGTGATGGAGACCATCGAACGCCTCGGCATCGATTGCCAGTTGCGCCGCGAGGGCACCCTGCACATGTCGCACAACGCCAGCGGCGTGGCCGATCTGCAACGCCGTCACGCGCAGTGGACGCGCCGCGGCGCTCCGCTGGAGTTGCTGACCGGCGCGGCTTGCCACGAGGCCTGCGGCACCCGGCGAATCAGCGCGGCGTTGCTCGACCGACGCGCCGGCACTCTCAATCCCATGGCCTATTCGCGTGGACTGGCTACCGCCGTCGTACAGCGGGGTGGGCAACTGTACCAGCGCTCGCCGGTGCTCGCCCTGGAGCGGCAGGGCGCGCTGTGGGCGGTGCGCAGCGCCGCGGGGGCGGTACTGGCGGAACAGGTGGTGATCGCCTCCAACGCCTATACCGAGGGCGAGTGGACCAACCTGAGGCGGCACTTCTTTCCCGGCTACTACTACCAGGTGGCTTCGGCGCCGCTGCACGGCGCCGCGGCCGAGCGCATCCTGCCTCACGGCCAGGGTTCCTGGGATACCAGGACGGTGCTCAGCAGCATCCGTCGCGATGCCCAGGGTCGCCTGTTGCTGGGAAGCCTCGGCAATGGCGCGAACAAGCCCGCCTGGTTCCTGCGGCAATGGGCCGATCGAATCCAGAGCCATTACTTTCCCGACCTGGGCCAGGTCAACTGGGAGTACAGCTGGACGGGTTGCATCGCCTTCACCCCCGATCATCTGATGCGCCTGTTCGAGCCTGCGGAAGGCTTGCTGGCGGTGACCGGCTACAACGGACGCGGCGTGACCACCGGTACGGTAGTGGGCAAGGCGTTCGCCGACTACTTGCTGAGCGGCGAGCGAGCGACATTGCCGTTGCCGTTCAGTGACATGAAGCCCGTCCCCGCGGCCAGGCTGCGCAGTTGCGCCTACGAGATGGGTTTTTCTCTCTATCACGCCGGTCAATGCTTGCGCGTGGTTCTCTAGGCTCGACCGAATCAAGGTGTGTTTTCAGCAAAATAATGATAGTTTGTTGTAAACACACATGAGGAGGTCGTCATGAGCGCTCTCATCAAGGAACGTCCCAGCGCCGATGCCGTCCTGGCCAAGGCCGTCCTGGCCGCGCGCGAGCAATTGGGGCTGACGCAGCTCGAACTGGCCGGCATCGTCGGCGTCGATCGCAGCGCCATCAGCCGCTGGAAGACCCAGGGCCTGCGGGTGGACAGCAAGACCGGCGAGCTGGCTCTGCTGCTGGTGCGAGTCTATCGCGCACTGTATGCCCTGTTCGGCGGGCAGCAGGAGGACATGCGCCACTTCCTGCGCACTCCCAACCATCACCTGGCGGGCGAGCCGCTGGCACTGATGGGACAGGTGCAGGGCCTGGTTCATGTGCTGGAATACCTCGATGCGATCCGCGGCAAGGTCTGATACCCGGCGCGCCTGTACGGGGGCCTACGCCTGTCACGGAAAAGGCTGGCAGCCAGAGGCGACAAGCCTGGCTGAATGGAGACTGCGGTGCCGCTACGCTGGCATCCGACACCACAGGAAGCGAGGGGCGGAAGGTGAGCGAGATCTGGCGACAGTGCAAGGGTGAGCGGCATATCCGACCGCTCCAGGGGCGCCTGGTGCGGTTGGTGGAGAGCCAGGAGCAGGTGGCGACCCTGCAATTGGTCGACACCCTGGAAGAACAGGCGTTGCTCGAGGAACTGCTCGAGTCGAGCAAGCCGCCGGTGCCGGCGGATGCCGAGCCATTGCATTACCTGTTGAAGACCCCGTTCCGTTATCCGCCCTTGCGCTGGGGGTCGCGGTTTGGCCGTCGCCACGAGCCAAGCCTGTTCTACGCCGCGCTGAAGCTGGAAACGGCCATGGCCGAAAGCGCGTATTACCGTTGCGTCCTGTGGAGTGGCATGGTGGTGCCGCCACCGAGCGGGAGGATTCTGTCCGAGCACGCTTCGTTCGAGGCGGGCTGGAAGGTGGAGCGGGGAATCCGTCTGCAGGCGCCGCCTTTCTCCGATCACGAGGCTGCGCTGACCGACATCGCCGACTACCGCGCTCCCCAGGAACTGGGAAGTGCCATGCGCAGCGCCGGGGTGCAGGCATTCGAATACCGTTCGGCGCGTTGCCCGGAGCGCGGCTGCAATGTCGCCCTGTTCACGCCCGCGGCCTTCACCGAAAAGCGTCCTCGCAACCTGACGCCCTGGCTGTGCGAAACCACGGCCGGTTACGTGGCCTTCAAGCCGGCGCATGTGCCGGGGTCGCCGAAAATCTTCTCCTGGGAGCTGTTCCTGGTGGACGGAAAGTTGCCGCATCCGGCGTGAGTGGAGGGGGCTCGGTTGCCAGCGATCCGGGGGCACCGTCTGAAGGCCGCCACCTGCCTGTTGGGCAGGGCTGGCCTGCATGCCCCGAGGGAAAGAGTGGCTGAGGATTTCGAACGGCATTGCCCTGCAATGGGGCGGCAAGAGGCTTCGGCGAAAATTTGTGCACAAATGGAAAGCAGCTTGTCAAGGGTTGAGAGCGTTAGGCTCTAAACGCTTGATTTTTCATGTTTGAAACGTAACTTATTGAAAAATAACGATAAAAATAGTTGGTGAAAAAATCGTCAATCTGTCCCATAGCCCCACTCCATCGGGGGTTCGGCAGTTTTTTAGGGGCTTTTCCACTGGGTTATCCACAGGATCTGTGGATTTCCCAAGCGCTTGCTCGACAGCACATCGCACGCTCCAAGGCAAGCCCTGTAGCCGCGACAAAAATGCCGTGGAAGCAGAAATGTCCTGGCGGCGAAGGGCGCAGGGCGATGGCTTCCGTTACGGAAGTATCTGAGATGTCCTGCGCATGGGGTACGCACAGCTCGGAAGCGGAGTGCTCGTTCGGCGCGGCGCTATTCGCTCGACGGTCTTTTCCCAAGAACCTAGAATCCGCTGCACGCGCGCCTGCCAGGCGGGTGTTGCGTCGTTTTCCGCTGGAGTGCCCCATGCCCGTCGATCTACCGAACCTGTTGCTTGGCCTGCTGGCTGCCGCGATTCCCCTGGCCGGCCTGGCATGGCAGCTACAGAGAAGGGCCAGCCTGGCGGAGCGCGAGATAGCCTTGCTCGGCGAGCGACTGGCGACCGCGCAACTGGCCCAGGACGGGCTGAATGCGCAGTTGGAGACCAGCAGGGAGGCTTACCAGCAACTCGGCGAGCGCCATGCCAGGCTCGCCGGTGAGGTCGCCGCGCTGCGTCGGGAAGCCGAGTTGATGGGGGAGGAGCGGCAACGGGCGTCCCAGGCGGAGGCACGTTGGGCCAGCGAGCGCCAGGGCCGGGAAGAGGAATTGCGTCGCCTGGCTTCCGAACGGGCTGCGCTGGCTGCGGAACTGCGCGAGCAGCAGGAAAGCCACCAGCAGCGCCTGACCGACCTGCAGTCGGCCCGCGACGAGTTGCGGGCACAGTTCGCCGAACTGGCGGGAAAGATCTTCGACGAGCGCGAACAGCGTTTCGCCGAGACCAGCCAACAGCGCCTGGGGCAGATGCTCGATCCACTGAAGGAGCGCATCCAGGCGTTCGAGAAGCGGGTGGAGGAAAGCTACCAGCAGGAAGCGCGCGAGCGTTTCTCCCTGAGCAAGGAACTGGAGCGTCTGCAGCAGCTCAACCTGCGCCTGGGCGAGGAAGCGACCAACCTGACCCGCGCGCTCAAGGGCCAGAAGACCCAGGGCAACTGGGGCGAACTGGTGCTGGAGCGGGTGCTCGAGCATGCAGGCCTGGAAAAAGGCCGGGAATACGAGACCCAGGTCAGCCTGAAGGGTGCCGAGGGCGAACGCTTCCAGCCGGACGTGCTGATCCGCCTGCCCGGCGACAAGCAGGTGGTGGTGGATGCCAAGGTCAGTCTCACGGCCTACCAGCAGTACATCGCCGCTGACGACGATCTGCTGCGCCAGCAGGCGCTGAAGCAGCACGTAACGTCGTTGCGCAACCATGTGAAAGGCCTCTCCGGCAAGGACTATCGACGCCTGGAAGGATTGCACAGCCTCGACTTCGTCCTGCTGTTCATGCCGATCGAGGCGGCTTTCTCGACGGCCCTGCAGGCCGAGCCGAACCTGTTCCAGGACGCCTTCGCGCAGAATATCGTGATCGTCAGCCCGACCACCCTGCTGGCCACCCTGCGGGTAATCGACAGCCTCTGGCGCCAGGAGCGGCAGAACCAGAATGCGCGGGAAATCGCCGAACGTGCCGGTTCGCTGTATGACAAGTTCGTGCTCTTCGTCCAGGACCTCGATGAGGTCGGTTCGCGCCTGCAGCAACTGGACAAGGCCTATGCCGCGGCGCGCAACAAGCTCACCGAGGGACGTGGCAACCTGATCAGTCGCAGCGAGCAACTCAAGCTGCTCGGTGCCCGCGCCAGCAAGAGCCTGCCGACGGACTGGCTGGACCGGGCGCTGGTGGCGCCCGTGGAAGAGGCCGGAGAGGAGTGAGATCGGTTCGATCCCGTGCCCGGGCTTTCGAGAAAACGGAGGCTTTCCGGGAGGGGGATAAAAGAAGGGCGTCCGGAAGGACGCCCTGAAGATGATCATGGAGTAAGTCGGCTGTTCAGAGCCACGGCGCGGAGGAAAGTTCCGCGCCGTCCGTTCAGCGAGCGGGAGTGAGCGTCAGCCGCTTGTTGCCGTAAACGCGATCGAGGTTCTGTGGCTGGAACGGGAAGCTGACGTAGCGCCCCTTGAGCCAGGCGTCGATACCGTCGGCGTAGTGCGGGCTGGCCGGATTGCCGGATTGGCCGCTGCTGTTCACGCCGATCATCGGTTCGCTCTGGCCGAAGTCGACGATCAGCCGCATCGCCGGGATCAGCCAAGTGTCGAAGTCCTGGCCCCAGCCGTAGGCCGATACGTCCAGCGTGGTGTGGTCGCCGCCGGCCGGATAGGGCCCGCGATCGAGATAGCCCTTGATCGCGCCGAGTCCGGCGCGCTCGCCGGCCCCCAGGTAGGGGGCCATTTTCGAGCTGTCGCTCTGCCATTCGTAGGTGTGCAGCTTGCCCCATTGCCAGGCCTTGCGCTCGCTCCCCAGTCGCTGTTCGCAGAACTCCACGGCGGCGGCGAGGCTGCGCGCGAGGATTGCCGGCTTGTCCTCCTTCTGCGGAGTGCGGGTATCGTCCCAGAACGGACTCTCGTCGCGCCCGAGCAGGTGGTCGGCTTGCGCCGAGTAGGAGAGGTTGGTGGTCTCGACGAAGGCTTTCCAGGCAGGGCCGTCCTCCGGTCCTAGCTCGTCGAGGAATATCTGCCTGGCGCTCTCGTGGAGGAAGGCGCCGTACAGCGCGGCGTCGCTGGAGCTGGCTGTCAGCTTGCCGTCGAACGCCATCAGCCGGTCGTAGGCCTCCCGCGCCCGGCTGCGTTGCGCCTCCGGCAAGGCGTCGATGGCCTGGCGCAGCGGCAGCGCCATGCCGGGATTGTCGAACATGGCTTGCAGCTTGGCGACGAACAGCGAGGTCTGGTCGTACTGCATGCGGATCATGCTCTGGGTGTCGTGGCTCTTGCTGGCACCGGCGAGCTGGGCGATGCGCTCGGCGCGCTCCGGGTAGTACCAGGAGTTGGACAACTGGGCGCCGTAGCCGGGTTGCACGGTGCGGTGGTTGGCGGTACCCAGCCAGCCCTGCTGCGGGTCCTGGTCGGAGGGGTGGAGGATCGGGTCGGCATAGCCATCCCAGTCGTAGCGGCCGTCCCAGCCAGGGGAGGGCAGCAGGCCACGACCTTCCTTGCGGTTCGGATAGCGTCCGGTGACCTGCCAGCCGATGTGCTTTTCGTCGGCGAACACGATGTTCAGCGGCATCGCGCGAATCTCGCGGGTGGCGTCGAAGGCCTGCTCGATGGTCTTGGCCCGCGACAGGTCGAAGAATCCGTCCAGGGTCTTGTCGGCTTCCTGCTGGATGCTCCGGTAGGCCAGTCCGTAGCCGCTCTTCAGCGGCAGCGGCTGGAGGATGTTCTTGCGCTCGCCCAGGGCGCTGTTGAGCAGCGGGCCATGGCGGGTTTCGTGGATGACCTCGCGGATCGGCCGCTGGCCCTTGATGAAGAAGGTTTCCTGGCGTTCGCGGGTTGGCTGCCACTTGCCGTCGGCCAGGTAATAGAGCCGGTTGCCCTGGCGTCGCAACTGTTCCAGGTAGAGATCCTGGTTGTCGCCCAGGACCATGGTCATGCCCCAGGCCAGCTTGCCGTTGAAGCCCGCCACCACGCCCGGCAGACCGGCGATGGAAACGCCCGCGGCCTGGTACTTGGGCGAGCGGATCTGTACGTAGTTCCACACCGACGGCATGCTCAGTGGCAGATGGGTGTCGTTGGCCATCAGGCTCTTGCCGCTGCGGCTGCGTTGTGGCGCGATAGCCCAGTTGTTCGAGGCGGCGACCCCGAGCATGCTCAGCGCTGCGACCTGCCGCGCCGCGCCCTCGACGCCCGCGAGGCCGGGAACCTGCCCGTCCAGGCGCAGGCCCTTGAGCTTTTCCGCCTCGTCGAACGGCAGGTTTTCGTCGGGATAGGTCGGCGTCAGCCAGGCCAGCTTGTCGCTGCCGACCTTCTGCGCGAGCGTCAGCGAGGCGATTTCTTCCTGCAGGTTCACCGCCAGGCCGAAGTTGAGCAGGGCGAAGACCAGCGCCGAGTCCTCGGGCTTCCAGTATTCCGGACGGTAGCCGGACTGGGCCAGCTCCATCGGCAGCTTGTCGCGATAGCGATACAGGTAGGCGTTGACCCCGCGCGCGTAGACCTCGAAGAAGCGTTGCAGGCGCGGCGAGGCGTTCCTGTACTGGATCTCCGCGGCCTGGCGCAGGTTCACGGTACGCATGAAACGGTCGATCTCCAGCGCGCCGGGGCCGACCATCTCGGCCAGCCGTCCCTGGGCCAGCAGGCGCAGGCTGACCATCTGGCTCAGGCGGTCGGAGGCGTGTACGTAGCCCAGGGCGAACAACGCGTCATGGAAGGTGCCGGTTTCGATCAGTGGCATGCCCAGCGCGTTGCGCCGGATCGATACGTTTTGCGCCAGGCCCTTGATCGGTTGCACGCCGGAGGTCGGCGGCAGGCTGTCGGCGTAGCGATCGTCGAGCCAGGACTGGCAACCGGCCAGGCCCAGGAGGGTGCCGAAGGCCGCGGCGGCGCCGCAACGGGGAAGAAAACGCATGAAGGCTGGCGAGGCCATGGGGTGGGGGCTCCTGCGGGAGTGGTCGCGTCGAGAGGCGCTACGTTAGTGAGGAGCGCAGGGCTGCGCAAGCTCCGCCTGCGATCGTCCGCGAGGACGTCCGCAGGCCGGCTCGGGACCCGCTACTGCGGCGGATTGATGCGCTCCACCAAAGCATAGGCGCGTTGCGTCGCCGGACGCTGGCGAATGCTCTCGAACCAGCGCTGCAGGTGTGGGAAGTCGGCGAGATCCTGCTCCTGCCACTGATGTGGGACGATCCACGGATAGATGGCCATGTCGGCGATGCTGTAGTCGTCGCCGGCGACGAAGGCGCGGTCCGCCAGGCGCTGGTCGAGAACGCCGTACAGGCGCGCGGTTTCCTTGACGTACCGGTCGATGGCGTAGGGAATCTTCTCCGGGGCGAAGCGGTTGAAATGGTGGTTCTGCCCGGCCATCGGCCCCAGCCCGCCCATCTGCCAGAACAGCCACTGCAGGGTTTCCTGGCGCGCGCGCAGGTCCTTGGCGAGGAACCGTCCGGTCTTTTCCGCGAGATAGAGCAGGATGGCGCCGGACTCGAACAGCGACAGGGGAGCGCCGCCGTCGGCTGGTTGGCGATCGACGATGGCGGGAATCTTGTTGTTCGGCGACACCTTCAGGAAATCCGCCTGGAACTGGTCGCCCTGGCTGATATTGATCGGATGGATGGCGTAGGGCAGGCCGGTTTCTTCCAGGAAAAGAGTAATCTTGTGGCCGTTCGGGGTGGTCCAGTAGTACAGGTCGATCATCGGTGCGTCTCCGGCTCGTCGATGGGCTACGAACGGAAGACTCTACGCCAGGAACCTAGGTTCGATGCAAACCGCTGTCGCGCATGACGCCCCGGCGGGGCTGGTGGCGCGCCAACGAAAAGGCCCGCTGCTCAGCGGGCCTTCGGATGCCGGCGCGTGCGAAGGGTCAGGCGCCGTGGCACTTCTTGAATTTCTTCTCGCTGCCGCAGGGGCAGGGATCGTTGCGGCCTACGGCCTTGAGCGGATTGCGCACCGGCTCGTGGCTGTGGTTGCAGTGCGGACCGTGGACATGACCATGGCCATGATCGTGATGATGATCGTGGTCGTGGTTGCAGTTCGGGCCGTGTACGTGGGGTTCCTGACTCATGGTGGACCTATTCTGGGATGAAATCGCCGGGAATTATCTCGCCATTTCGTCTCAGGTGCACGCTGCGGCCGAACATCAGTCCGGTCTTCACTTCGCCCTGCAGGCGGTAGCGGATCGGCTCCTCGGGACGCTCGAGGAGCTTGACGATGTATTTCATGTGGCGCCAGAGATTGGTTCGCACCGGCACGTCGAATACCTCGTGGCCGTGGGCGGGAACCGTGAACCACTGCCCGGACTCGCCTTCTGCGAGCTGGATGTCGTTCAGTTGCACGGCGTACTGCAGGCCGCGTACCGGCAGGCTGAAATCGTTGGGGTTGTCGATGCGGAAGCGCATCACGAACTCCTGTTCCAGCAAGCGTGCCTTGACCACTTCCACCTTCAGCAGCTTGACGTCGGGGTCTTCGAAGCTGCCGGTCATCCAGCTGCAGCCCGAGAGATTGGAGAGAACTCCCCACGCCATTATTAGACTGATAATTCTTATCATTTGCGCCTGGTAATTCATGCTATTCACCCCGAGACGCCCCAGTTTAACAAGCAGTGATTGTGCTGCAACTTATTGTTGTATAGAGGAAAGATGTTTCAGGTACAGGCCTGTGTCCATATGTTTCCCGTAGCGCAGTCGGGGGAGCATGGAGAAGCGCGTACGCCCGTGCAAGTCTTCCCGTCGGCTGGCGTGACCGGCTCGGCTAACCTGAACGGACCCGCCGGCCAATTTGCCGGACCCAGTCACTCCACGCGTGGCTGTCGATGGGTACAATCGTTCGACGAAACGCCAGGGCCGCCATGCCGAGCGGCCCTTCACTCGGAGAGATGCCAATGAGCCGCTTTGAAATCGCCTTTTCCGGCCAGTTGGTCGCCGGCGCCCGGCCCGAGGTGGTCAAGGCCAACCTGGCCAAGCTGTTCCAGGCCGACGCGCAGCGTATCGAGCTGCTGTTCTCCGGCCGCCGGGTGGTGATCAAGAACAACCTCGATGCCGCCTCCGCGGAAAAATACCGCAGCGTGCTGGAGCGAGCGGGAGCGATCGCCGTGGTCGCCGAGATGGAGATCGAGGAGGTGGTCATGGCGCCGCCGCCTGCGCAGCAGGCCGCCGTGGAAGCCCCACAGGCCCGCGTCGCTGCGCGGGACAGCGCGCCCTCCGGGCGTTTGCAGGTAGCGCCGCGGGACGGCTACATGGCGGCGTTCGCCGAGGTCGATGCGCCGGATTTCGGCCTGGCTCCGGTCGGCGCCGACCTACAGGACGCCAAGGCCGAAGCCGAGGCGCCGAAGCTCGACCTGAGCCGCTTCAGCGTCGCCCCGGTCGGTAGCGACATGGGCCAGGCACGCCCCGAGCCAGCGGCTCCGGCTCCGGACACCAGCCACCTGCGCCTGCAGGACTGAGGCGGGCAGCGGCCTGCGACAAGCGTGGGCGTGGGGCGGATAACCGCGTCGCGGGCCGTGGCATCGGGGACAGGCGCGGGGTTGGAGGAACGCGTCGACCAGGGGCAGGCGCTTGCCTCAGTGGTCGAAATCGTCCTGGTAGACGAACTTGGGCATTTCCCAGTGGAAGCGGATGGCCAGCAGGCGGAACAGGAAGCCGCTGAACAGGGTGATCAGCATCGCCTGCTCGGAGGGCAGTTCCAGCTCCACGCAGATCAGGTAGCACCAGGCGCTGGCGAAGGACACGCTGGCATAGAGTTCGCGGCGGAATATCAAGGGTACGTCGTTGCACAGGATGTCGCGGAGAATGCCGCCGAACACCCCGGTGATCACCCCGCTGATCGCCGCGATCAGCAGGCTGTGGCCCATTTCCAGGCTGACCTGGCAGCCGATCAGGGTGAAGGCCACCAGGCCAACCGCGTCGAGTACCAGGAACAGCGAGCGCAGGTGGCGCATCAGCGGCGCGATGAACACTGTCACCAGCGCGGCGACTGCGGTCAGCGCCAGGTATTCCGGGTGACGGACCCAGGTCAGCGGGTAATGGCCCAGCAGCATGTCGCGTACCGAGCCGCCGCCCAGGGCGGTGACGCAGGCGATCAGCACCACGCCGAACAGGTCCATGCTGCGCCGGCCGGCCGACAGCGCGCCGGTCATGGCTTCGGCGGTGATGGCGATGATGTAGAGCACGGTCAGCAGCATGGGGATGGGGCCCGGATGAAAAGGCTGCGCATTCTACCCGAGCGCTCGTCAACGCCCAAACCGCGCAGCCTGGCGCAGCATCTCAGGCGTGCATGCGCAACCAGAAGCGTTCCTGGCAGGCGTTGACGAAGTGCTTGTAGCGTGGGCTGATTTCCCGCCCGGCGGAATCCAGCACTTCGTAGCCGATCCAGCATTCCTCGCAGGCCCCGCTGCTTGGCAGGAGGTCGCGCTCGCAGTGCTGGCGCAGGCGCACGCCGTTGTCGAAACGGTAGAGCGCTTCGCAGCTGTGGATCTCGACGCCGTCCTCGCAGCGCTGTTGCTCTTCGACCTGCGCATCGCTTATCGAGACTGGCGAGGGCAGGGCATGGATGGCGCGGATATAGCTGGCGAGCGAATGCATCAGGTGATCCATGGACCGCAGCATTTCTTCAGCTTGCCGCCGGCGCCGCAGGGGCAGGGGTCGTTGCGGCCGAGTTTCAGGGCCACGGTCGGATCGAGGAAGTACCAGCGACCGTTGCGCTGGACGAAGCCGGAACATTCGCGATGGGCATGTTCCCCCTCGGCGTCGTGCCAGCGCGCGACGAAGGTGACTCGCGCATGCTCCGGCTGGCCGCCGAGCACCTCGTGGTTTTCCACCTCCAGGCCGAGCCAGGTGCTGCCGTGGCTCCAGGCGCGGATGCCGTCGAGATCGAGGCCGGCCTGTTGCGCCGGCAGCGTGGTGTCGCGCAGGTAGTCCACCAGTCCGAGGGCATAGGCGCTGTAGCGCGAGCGCATCAGGGCTTCCGCGGTAGGCGCGGGATGTCCCTGGTGATAGCGGCCGCAGCAATCGTCGAGCGGGTCGCCGCTGCCGCAGGGGCAGGAGGGTTGGGTCATGGTTACCACCAGTACTTGCCGAAGTTTTCCGGGTTGGCCCAGAACTTGGCGTTCAGCCAATCGGGGACCTGCTTGTATTCGTACAGGTCGTAGGTGTACAGGGTCAGCGTCTGGCCTTCGCGCTGGAAGCGTTCGCTGTTCTGCATGGCGAGGGCGAAGAAGTCGGTTGCCTGCCAGTCGCTGGCCTCGAGGTCGACCAGTACGGCGACCCGGCTGGCGTTCAGGTTGCGCACGCCCGCGAGCAACTGCAGACCGGTGCGCTGCGGCAGGTGTTCCAGGCAATCGACGAACAGCGCCAGGTCGAAGCGCTGGCCGGCCAGTTCGGCGGGCAATGCCGCCGCCGGGCTGTGCGCCAGTTGGCACTGGGGATGGTTGTGGATGAAGGCCTCCACCGCCGGCAGCCGGCTGGCGCCGACCAGCAGCAAGCGCTTCGGCGCGTAGCGGGCGAGCAACGCGGCCAGGGCCTGCTGCGGGGTGCGGGGAGAAATCGGTTCGCTCATGGGAAAACACTCTCCTGGGATTCGCCAAGACTAGCCTGAAGCGCCTGCATGGCCTAGTGCTGGCGCTTTTTTCGGCTGGGGTCTTTACTCCCTATTTGTCGGTTACAACCGATCCACGAGGAGAGTTCCAATGAGCATCACGAGGACCGCTTTACCCCTGATTCTGGTCAGCGGCTTGCTGACCGGTTGCGCAGGGTTGCAGAAAAGCGACTGGCCGACCTGTGCGGCGGTCGGTGGTGTTACCGGCGCCGGCCTGGGCGCGATCGAAAGCAGCAGCTGGGCCGGCTGGGGCGCCCTGATCGGCGGTGGCGTCGGTGCCGCCTATTGCTGGGTGCACGGTGCCGGCGAACAGGTCGCGCCGCCGCCTCCGCAGCCGGTCGAGGAAGTCGCGCCGCCGCCTCCCGTCGTCAAGGAAGAAACCATTGTCGTGCGCGACCTGCACTTCGCCTTCGATTCGTCGAAGGTGGACGCCGCCGACAGCGAGAAGCTCAACGGCATCGCCGAACGCCTGAAAGGCGAGGCGGCCAGTACGCGCCTGAGTATCACCGGGCATACCGACAGCGTCGGTTCCGATGCCTACAACCAGAAGCTGTCGGAACGGCGCGCGAATGCCGTTGCGAACTATCTGATTGATGCCGGGGTGCCTTCGAGCATCATCGTCGGCGTGCAGGGATTGGGCGAAAGCCAGCCGGTCGCCGACAACAAGACTCGCGAAGGGCGGGCCGAGAATCGCCGGGTGGAAATCCTCATCAAGCGCGAATGACGCAGGCGGCGCGGAGCAGAACGGGGGCGTCGAAGCCCCCGTTTTCGTTCATGGCTGGCGCCGCGGCGGGCTGGCGAGTATGTTCCCCCGCACACGATGTCTTGGGGGGAGTTCCATGAAAGCGTTTCTCGGGCTGGGCAAGCTCGTGACCCTGGTGTTCTGGGGCGCGGTGCTGGTCAATCTGCTGCATCCGTTCGCCTATCCGCTGAACTGGCTGTTGTCGATAGCCGGCGGCCTGATCCTGTTGATCCACCTGATCGAGATTCTCGTCCTCGGAGGACGCCTGAAAGCGCGTGCGCATCCCTGGCTGGACCGTCTCCAGGTCTTGCTGTTCGGGGTCTTCCACATGCTTGCGTTGCCGGCGTTGAGCCCGGCCAGCGAGTTACCGCAGGACAAGGAGGACGATCATGCGTAAGGCCATGCTCGGATTGTTCCTGGTCGTTCCCCTGGCCTGGGCTGGCGCCGCGTTTTCGGCCGAGGCGCCGCCGGCACGCCAGCAGGGTATCGGCGGAACCGTGAAGGTGCAGGCGAACTCGGTGATGCGCCTGCCCAAGCGGGCCCAGGAGCTGCGCCTGCGCAGAGTGGAGATCGGCGAGGATGCCGCCCTGCTGATTCCGCTGGAGGTCAGCGTCCTGCGCATCGAGGAACTGCACATGGCGAAGAACGCCCGGATCGGCGTGGCGCCAGGCGAGGAGCGAATCAGCATCGAAGTCGTCAGCGGCCGCCTGGCCGATGGCAGCATCATTTCCGCGCCCGGCGCGACCGGCACCTTCCGGCAAAGCGCCGGTAACGGCCGCGACCTGACCTTGCGCCTGCAGGCGGTGGAGGTGGAAAGCCTGCTGCTGGACGCCCGCGGTGGCGTCGGCGCTCCAGGCTACGATGGCCTGGACGGGGCTTCCGGCAAGGCCTCCGGCTGCCTCTGGGGCAGCGCGCTGAAAGGTGGCGACGGCCAATCCGGAAGCGACGGCGGTCCGGGCGGGGCGGGCGGTCGGATTCGTCTGGAAGTGCCGGGCGATTTTCCTCTGGAGCGCTTGCAAACCCGTCTGCAAGGCGGCGTCGGCGGCGCTGGAGGCAAGGCCGGCAAACCGGGTGCGGCGGATAACGCCACCGGTTGCTGGATCTACTCGGTGGATGCCGGTCGTGCGGGGCGCAGCGGAGAGGACGGCGTGAACGGCACCAACGGCAGCGACGGCAGCCTGGACGTCGTGCGCTTCTGAGGAGAGGCCGGCAGCACGGCTTCCGGCGCCTCGCCGGTTCAGAGGCTCGGGCGTGCCGCTACCAGGGCTATCAGCAACAGGCCGAGGAGCAGGTTGAAGCCGACGGTGCGGCGGATCTTCCCCAGCGCCTGCCCGCCTGCCGGCCAGTCCTGGGCCTGCACCGCGCGGCGCAGTTCCGGCACTTGCAGCGCCTGCACCCGCAGGAACAGTGCCAGCATGGCGACGTAGAGCCCCATCATTACCTGTACGTAGCGCGGCGCGCCGGCGAAACCGTTGAAGCTCAGGTGCAGCATGCCGACGCCGCTGATCGGCAGCAGGATCACCGCAGCCCAGACCCAATGGAAGAAACGGCGGAACACCTCCAGCCACAGGCCCAGGCGGGCTGGGGCCTCCAGCGCGGCGACGGCCGCCGGACGAAGAATCGTCCAGGCGAAGAACATGCCTCCGACCCAGACCAGGGCGGCCAGGACATGCAGGGCGTAGACGAGGGCGTAGGGGGGCATTCGGCGATCTCCGCTGGCGGTTGTGACGAAGCGCGTTATCATAGCCGCCCTGTCGAACCACTGAAAATTTATCCAGCTATGGCGCGCCGGCGGATTCGTCTTCCGCTGCGCGCCGGGCCCAGGAATTCCATGCTCAGCGCCGAACTCAAGTCCCAGATCCAGGGTGCCTACACCCGCTTTCTCGAAGCCAAGGAGCTGAAGCCTCGCTATGGCCAGCGCCTGATGATCGCCGAAGTGGCCAAGGCCCTCGGCGCGATCAAGGAGGACGAGGAGGGGCACCGCGAGGGCGAGCCGGCGGTGGTCGCGGTGGAGGCCGGAACCGGTACCGGCAAGACCGTGGCCTACAGCCTGGCGGCGATCGCCTGCGCCAAGGCCAGTGGCAAGCGCCTTGTGATAGCCACCGCGACCGTCGCCCTGCAGGAGCAGATCGTCCACAAGGATCTTCCCGACCTGCTGCGCAACAGCGGGCTGGCCTTCAGCTTCGCCCTGGCCAAGGGCCGCGGGCGCTACCTGTGCCTGTCCAAGCTCGACGTGCTGCTGCAGGAAGGCCAGGCGCAGAGCGCGACGGCGCAACTGTTCGCCGACGACGGTTTCAACATCGATGTCGACGAGACCAGCAGCAAGCTGTTCAACCAGATGATCGAACGCCTGGCCGGCAACCGCTGGGACGGCGACCGCGACAGCTGGCCGGAGGCGATCGACGACGCGCATTGGGCGCAGCTCACCACCGATCACAGCCAGTGCACCAACCGACATTGCCCGAACTTCCAGCAGTGCGCCTTCTACAAGGCGCGCGAAGGGATGACCAAGGTCGACGTGATCGTCACCAACCACGACCTGGTCCTGGCTGACCTGGCCCTGGGCGGCGGCGCCATCCTGCCCGATCCGCGCGAGACCCTCTACGTGTTCGACGAGGGCCATCACCTGCCGGACAAGGCGATTGGCCATTTCGCCCATTTCACCCGCCTGCGCGCTACCGCCGACTGGCTGGAGCAGGTCGCCAAGAACCTCACCAAGCTGCTCGCCCAGCACCCGCTGCCGGGCGACCTCGGCCGCCTGATCGAACAGGTGCCGGAGCTGGCCCGGGAGATCAAGACCCAGCAGCAGTTCATGTTCACCGCCTGCGAAGAGATCGGCGATTTCCGCGCCGGCGAGGACATGGAAGGTCGCGAGCGGCCGCGTCACCGTTTCGTCGGCGGGGTGGTCCCCGAGCATATCCGCGAGATGGGCATCGAGCTGAAGAAAGGCTTCTCCAAGCTGACCGACCTGTTCACCCGCCTCACCGATATCCTCAAGGAGGCGATGGACGGCGAAGGCGCCGGCGGCATCGCCAGCCACCAGGCGGAGGAGTGGTACCCGCTGTTCGGTAGTCTTTTGGCGCGCGCCCAGGGCAACTGGGAACTGTGGACCGCCTTCACCTGCGAGGACCCGCAGGACAGCCCGCCGATGGCGCGCTGGCTGACCCTCGCCGAGAGCGGCAGCTTCTACGACATCGAAGCCAACGCCAGCCCGATCCTCGCCGCCGAGACCCTGCGCCGCAACCTGTGGAACGTCGCCTATGGCGTGCTGGTGACCTCGGCGACCCTGACCGCGTTGGGCACCTTCGACCGCTACCGCATGCGCGCGGGCCTGCCGCGCAACGCGGTCACCGCGGTGGTGCCGAGCCCCTTCCACCATGCCGAGGCCGGGGTATTGCGGGTCCCCGACCTCAAGGCGGATCCGCGCAACGCCGCCGAGCACACCGCGGCGATCATTCGCGAGCTGCCGGAACTGGTGAAGGGCGCGCGCGGCAGCCTGGTGCTGTTCTCCTCGCGCAAGCAGATGCAGGAAGTCTTCGACGGTCTCGACCGCGACTGGCGCAAGCGGGTGTTCATCCAGGGCAACCTGTCCAAGCAGGAAACCCTGAACAAGCACAAGTCGCGAGTCGACGACGGCGAGGACAGCGTGCTCTTCGGCCTCGCCAGTTTCGCCGAAGGCGTGGACCTGCCGGGGGCCTATTGCGAACACGTGGTGATCGCCAAGATTCCCTTCGCGGTACCCGACGACCCGGTGGAGGCGGCGCTGGCCGAGTGGATCGAGGCGCGCGGCGGCAATCCGTTCATGGAGATCGCCGTGCCAGACGCCTCGCTGCGGTTGGTCCAGGCCTGCGGGCGGCTGCTGCGCACCGAGCAGGACCGCGGCACCATCACCCTGCTGGACCGCCGCGTGGTCACCCAGCGCTACGGCAAGGCTATCCTCAATGCATTGCCGCCGTTCCGCCGGGAAATCGCCTGACGCGCTGGCCTGCGCGGGAGGGCGCCAGCCTTCACGTCCGAGCCGCATCAGGAATTCCCGGCATTTGCCCAGGCCGGGATGGAGTTAAGGAAAACAGGCTTCATGATCCGTTCGCGTTGGCATCTTCCCCTGCTTCTCGGCCTGCTCGCGGTGGCCACGCCGCTGGCGGCGAGCGACATCCAGCAGGTACTGTTCAACTTCGTCAAGCCAATGGCCGTGGTCGGCATCACCCTTGAGGATGCCGACCTGCCCAGCGCGACGGCGGAGGCCACCCCGGAGGGCGACATTCTCCGTCGCGTCACCTTCAGCCCGGCGCAACGGCCCACCTTGCGCATGAGTCCGGCGCTGGGCCGTTGGGACTGGTCCGCAGCGGACTACGTGAGCCTGCGCATCCAGAACGCGATGAGCTGGGACATGACCCTGGAGGTCGCGATCGAGGGCGAGCAGGGCGCGCCGGGGCTGCAGGCATCCATCGAGCTACCGGCAGGCCCGCCGCAGACCCTGCTGGTGCCGTTGCGGGCGGTTTCGCCAGAGGCTCTGGGCATGCGTGCGGGGCCGCCGATGCCACAGATGGTCGAAGGCCAGCGGGTGCTGCTGGCGCCACGCGTGGAGGGCTCGCTGGACCGCGCCAGGGTCGGAGCGCTGAGCCTGTCCCTGCGCTCGCCGCAAGCTCCCCAGAGTATCCTGCTCGGACGTTTCGGCATACGCACAGGGAGGGCGGTGGAGCGGAGCATCCTGACCGGCCTGATCGATCGCTATGGCCAGTACAGCCGCGCCGACTGGCCGGAAAAGATTCGTTCCGACGAACAGTTGCGCAGCGCCTATGCGGCCGAGGCCGCACAGCTCCGCGACTGGGAACGGCAGACACCGGCGCGCGACCGTTTCGGCGGCCTGCTGGGTGGGCCGGTGTTCGAAGCCAGCGGTTTCTTCCGCACGGAAAAACGTGGCGGGCGCTGGTGGCTGGTTACTCCGGAAGGACATCCGTTCTGGTCGCTGGGCGTTAATGCGGTGACCGCCGACGGCAGCCGGACCTACGTCGAAGGACGCGAGCCGATGTTCGCCGAACTGCCGGCGGAGGGTGAGCCGCTGGCCGCATTCTTCGGTGAGGGCGACGACCGCCGCGGCGTCGCCGCGCAGGCCGGGCGGCGCTTCGGGCATGGTCGCTGGTTCGATTTCCTCGGTGCCAATCGCCAGCGCATCGCTCCCCAGGCGAGTGCTGACCAGCTCGCCGGCGAATGGCGCCAGCGCACCCTGGAGCGCCTCTCGGCATGGGGTTTCAACAGCCTCGGCAACTGGAGCGATCCGGCGCTCGCCGCACAGACGCGGATGCCCTACAGCCTGCCGCTGTCGATCGCCGGCGACTACGCCACGGTCAGCAGCGGTTTCGACTGGTGGGGAGCCATGCCCGATCCCTTCGACCCGCGCTTCGCCATGGCCGCCGAGCGCGTCATCGCCATCGCTGCTCGCGACCACCGCGACGATCCCTGGCTGCTCGGCTACTACGCCGACAACGAACTGGCCTGGGCCGGGCGCGACGGCTCGGCCCAGGCGCGCTACGGCCTCGCTTTCGGAGCCTTGACGCTGTCCATGGACAGTCCGGCGAAGCGCGCCTTCGTCAAGCAATTGAAAGCCAAGTACCTGGGCCATGAGGCATTGGCCGAGGCCTGGGGCATCGAGCTGGCCGCCTGGGAGGCCCTGGAGGCGCCGGGCTACGCGGCTCCGCTGCCGGGCGAGGGGCATCCGGCCATCGCCGAGGACTACAGCGCCTTCCTCCGGCTGTATGCCGACGCTTACTTCAAGACCCTGCGCGACGCCCTGCAATGGCACGCACCGAACCACCTCCTGCTCGGCGGCCGCTTCGCCGTCAGCACTCCCGAGGCGATCACCTCCTGCGCCCGGTATTGCGACCTCCTCAGTTTCAACCTCTATACGCCGTTGCCCGGGCAGGGCCTGGACGACTCCCTGCTGGCGCGGCTGGACAAGCCGGTGCTGATCAGCGAGTTCCACTTCGGCTCGCGGGATCGCGGTCCGTTCTGGGGTGGTGTCAGCGAGGCGGCCAATGAGCGGGCGCGCGGCGACTCCTACCGAACGTTCCTGGAGGCGGCGCTGAAGAGTCCGTATATCGTCGGCGCCCACTGGTTCCAGTACCTCGACCAACCGGCCAGCGGGCGTCTGCTGGACGGCGAGAACGGCCATATCGGCCTGGTCGGGATCACGGGCTTGCCGTTCGCCGGCTTCGTCGACACGGTGCGCCGAAGCAACCTTGCCGCCCTGTCGCGACTGTCGGCGATGGCCAGGTCCATGCCTGCCGTCGAGCCTCTGCCGCCGCGCGAGGATTCAGCCGGTTCATGAGCGCGCATTCACCGCCGCCCGCTTGCGGCGAACCCCTCTTATGTCAGGGTTCACAAGGCCGCCGAGGGCTGGAAGAATGCCCCGACCACTTTCCCACCGGAACTTGCCCATGACGCCCCAAGGCCACTGTGACAGCCGTTTCGCCCCGCTTGCCGAGGCCTTCGCCCGGCTTTTCGACAATCCGCAGGAGCGCGGCGCGGCGTTGTGCCTGGAGGTCGGTGGCGAGACGGTGGTCGACCTCTGGGGCGGCGTCGCGGACAAGGACGGCGAGCAGCCCTGGCAGCGCGACACCATCCTCAATCTGTTCTCCTGCACCAAGACCTTCACCGCCGTTGCCGTGCTGCAACTGGTGGCCGAGGGCAAGCTCGAACTGGACGCGCCGGTGGCACACTACTGGCCCGAGTTCGCCGCGGCCGGCAAGGCAGCGATCAGCGTGCGCCAGTTGCTCTGCCATCGCGCCGGCCTGCCGGCGCTGCGCGAGCAGATGCCGCCCGAGGCACTCTACGACTGGCAGGCGATGACCACGGCACTGGCCGCCGAGGAGCCCTGGTGGACGCCTGGCGAAGCGCACGGCTATGCACCGATTACCTATGGCTGGCTGCTCGGCGAGGTGATCCGCCGGGTCGACGGCCGCGAGCCGGGCGAGGCCATCGTGGCGCGCACCGCGGCACCGCTGGGCCTGGATTTCCATGTCGGCCTGGACGACAGCCAGTTCGGCCGCGTCGCCCACATGGCACGGAGCAAGGGCAGCCTCGGCGACGCTGCCGCCCAGCGCATGCTGAAGACCATGATGAGCGAGCCATTGGCGCTGACCACCCGTGCCTTCACCAATCCGCCGTCGATCCTCACCAGCACCAACAAGCCGGAATGGCGACGCATGCAGCAGCCGGCCGCCAATGGCCATGGCAACGCGCGCGCGCTCGCCGGCTTCTATAGCGGCCTGTTGCAGGGACGTTTGCTGGAAGATGAACTGCTGGGCCAGTTGGCCCACGAACACGCGGTAGGCGAGGATCGGACCTTGCTGACCCGGACCCGCTTCGGCCTCGGCACCATGCTCGACCAACCGGGCGTGGCCAATGCGACCTACGGACTCGGCCCCAAGGCCTTCGGCCACCCTGGGGCGGGTGGCTCGATCGGCTTCGCCGATCCCGAGCGCGACCTGGCTTTTTCCTTTGTCAGCAACGCCTTGGGGCCGTATGTGCTGATGGATCCGCGGGCGCAGCAGCTGGCGCGTGTCGCGGGGGAGTGTCTGTAATCCGTTGGTTAACTTTTAACCGCTTGTCGGCTCGACGCTAAATTTCATTGCCAAATAATGGCTTAGCGACACAATCTAAAGCGTCGTATGAGATAGGGCGTTGCCGGGGCAGTGGATTGACTCCGGCATCGCTGCGATGTGACCGGCGGTTGAGCCGAATGTTCCATCGGGCTCGCCTTCTTTCACTTCCAACGGACCCCGACGTATGAAACTGCTTAAGACCTCGACGCTTCTTCTCTGCATGACCGCCTCCGGCTGCAGCTATTTCCAGACCCAGGACGCTTCCTCGCAGCCAGCCAAGGCTCCGGCCGAGCAGGCTTCCAGCCATTCATGGTGGCCGTTCGGCAAGGACGACGGACAGACCGTCGCCAAGCAGGCCACGGAACAGAAGGCCGAAGCCGAGCATGTCGGCTCCAGCCACTGGTGGTGGCCGTTCGGCAAGGACGAAGGCGGTCGGGACGTAGCCGCCAAGGCTGCGGAGCAGAAGGCCGAGATCGCCGCGGCGAAGAAAGAAGTCGCCGCCGCAGCCGAGCCGAAGGCCGCCAACCCCTGGTGGTGGCCGTTCGGCGCCAGCTCGGCGAGCAAGGCGTCGGGCAAGCCGGCACTGGTCCAGCAGAAGGTCACCAAGGAGTGGCTGGATGCCCATGAGAAAGCCCTGCGCGAAGCGATCGCCGGTAGCGAGTTCACCCTCGAACGCCGCGACAACGCATTGATCGTCATCGCCCCCGCCGACTACTCGTTCAATCCCAAGCGCCACACCATGCTGATGCCGATCACCCTCAACCCGCTGGGCAAGGTCGCCAAGATGGCCCAGGCCGATCCGCAGAGCGGTATCCTGGTACTCGGCCATACCGACAGCACCGGCAGCAAGGCGGTCAACGACAAGCTGAGCTTCGAGCGTGCCCAGTCGGTGGCGGCGATCTTCCGCCTCAGCGGCCTGAAAGGCGACCAATTGCGCCTGAAGGGGGTCGGTTCCGACATGCCGCGCGCGGACAACGCCAGCGCCGCCGGCCGCGCCCAGAACCGTCGCGTCGAAGTGCTCTATACCCAGCGCGCCAGCCTGCTGTCCCTGGCCCAGGGCAACTGAGCCGAACCGGGGCAGGGCGCTTGGCGCCATTGTCCCGGATCAAGCGCGAGGCGGAGTCTGCGGTTAAGCTATGGCGCATTTCCCCCTGGAGATGCGCCATGACCCAGTCCCTGGCCGATATGCGCCGCGAGTACACCCGCGATGGCCTCAGCGAGGCCAACGCCCCTAGCGATCCCTTCAGCCTGTTCCGCCAGTGGTTCGACGACGCGGTGAAGACCGAGCGCCTGCCGGTCGAACCCAACGCCATGACCCTGGCCACCGTCGACGCCGACGGCTATCCGCATTGCCGTATCCTCCTGCTCAAGGGCCTCGACGAGCGCGGCTTCACCTTCTTCACCAACTACGAAAGCGCCAAGGGCCGGCAACTGGCGGCCAATCCGCGGGCGGCCATGACCTTCTTCTGGCCGGCTCTGGAGCGCCAGGTGCGCATCGAAGGCAGCGTCGAGAAGGTCACTCCCGAGGAATCCGACGCCTACTACCAGGTGCGTCCGCTGGGCAGTCGCCTGGGCGCCTGGGCCTCGCCGCAGAGCCGGGTCATCGCCGATCGCGCCGAGCTGGAACGGCTGCTCGCGGACACCGAGCGGCGTTTCGCCGACCAGCCGCCGAGCTGTCCCGAGCACTGGGGCGGCTACCGTCTCCTGCCGCAGCGCATCGAGTTCTGGCAGGGGCGGCCGAGCCGCCTGCACGACCGTCTCGACTATCGACGCCAGGACGGCGGCTGGCGGCGCGAACGCCTGGCGCCCTGAATCCTCCATGTTCGAACTGGATTCGACGCTGGCGCAGCACATCGTCGATCGGGCGATGGCGATCCTGCCGCACAACATCAATGTGATGGATGCCCAGGGCATGATCATCGGCAGCGGCGATCCATCGCGCCTGCATACCCGCCACGAAGGGGCGCAACTGGTGCTGGCCAACCGGCGGGTGGTGGAAATCGACGAGCAGGCCGCCGCCTGCCTGCGCGGGGTGCGGCCAGGGGTGAACCTGCCGTTGCTGCACGCCGAGCGGCTGGTCGGCGTGCTCGGCATCACCGGCGCGCCGGAGGTGGTCCGGCCCTATGCCGAGCTGGTGCGGATGGCAGCGGAAATGCTCATGGAACAGCGCCAGATGCAGGACGAGCGACATTGGCAACGCCAGCGTCACGAAGCCTGGCTGCGCCAGTTGCTCGATCCCGGCCACGGCCTCGGGGCGCTGGCGGCCGATGCCGAACACCTGGGGCTGGCCATGCACTGGCCGCGCCAGGCGGTCTTCCTGGAGCTGCCCGAGCATGCCGATCCGCTGCCTTGCCAGGCTCGCCTGCTGGCGGCACTCGGCGGCCGGGCGGAGCACTGGAGCGCGGCGCTGGGCGAGCGCCTGGTGTTCTGGTGCCGGCCGGTAGCCCACGCAGATACGCTCGAGCACTGGCTGGAGCGCGCCGACGCGCGCGGCTGGGGCGTGGCGCGCCTGTGTGCCGGCGACCCGGCGCACGACCTGGCCGAGCTGCGCGCCTCGGCCTGCGCCGCACGCGACCTGCTGGACTATGCGCGCAGCCGGTTGCCCGGTCGGCGGGTCGTGACCCTGGACGGACACCGCCTCGCCAGCCTGCTGTTCAGCCAGCGCGACAGTTGGCAGGTGCGGCAGCTGCTGGCGCCCTTGCAGCGGTTGCTCGACCACGATCCGCAAGGTTCGCTGGCCGCTACCCTGGAGTCCTGGTGCGCCCATGACGGGCACGCCCAGGCCTGTGCCCAGGCGCTGGGAATCCATCGCAACAGCCTGCGCTACCGACTGGAGCGCATCGCTTCGATCAGCGGGCTCGATCTCGCTCGCCTGGAGCACCGCCAGCAATTGTTGCTGGGGCTGCAATTGCTCGTTCCGCGCCGCGGGTAACGGGCGGATCAATCGATTCACTGTGCAGTCGCACAAAATGTTCCCCTTCCAGCGCCGTCTTCCTCTGGCCGTTGCACAAGGCGTGTCCGGTCCCGACGGAGCGAAAATGACCCGCCCCTGGGCGCCCATCCCACACCCATAACAACAAGGAGGCGGCTCATGACCCTGGTCCTGATCCTGCTGGCGTTGATCGCCTTTATCGTCCTGTCCACCACGCGACTCAAGCTGCACCCGTTCCTCGCCCTGCTGGCGGCCGCGCTGATCGCCGGCTTCGCCTACCAGGTACCCACGGCGGAAATCGTCAAGACCGTTACCGGCGGCTTCGGCAGCATCCTCGGCTACATCGGCATCGTCATCGTGCTCGGCACCATCATCGGGGTGATCCTCGAGCGCAGCGGTGCGGCGATCACCATGGCGGAAAGCGTGATCCGCCTGCTCGGCGAACGCTTCCCGACCCTGACCATGTCGATCATCGGCTACCTGGTGTCGATCCCGGTGTTCTGCGATTCCGGCTTCGTCATCCTCAACTCGCTGAAGAACGCCCTGGCGGCGCGGATGAAGATATCCACCATCGCCATGAGCGTGGCCCTGGCCACCGGTCTCTACGCCACCCACACCTTCGTGCCGCCGACCCCGGGACCGATCGCCGCGGCCGGCAACCTCGGCCTGGACGCCAGCCTTGGCCTGGTGATCGCGGTCGGCCTGGTGGTCGCCTTCGTCACCGCGATGGCCGGCATGTGGTGGGCCAATCGCTTCGTCGGCAAGGACATTCCCCTGGTCGACGACGGCCAGGTCGTCCAGACCGAAGAGGATTTCAGCGAGCTGCGTGCCCGCTACGGCAAGCTGCCCAGCGCGACCCAGGCGTTCGCGCCGATCTTCGTACCGATCCTGTTGATCTGCCTTGGCTCGGTCGCGGTATTCCCGAGCAAGCCGCTGGGCGAGGGCGTACTGTTCGCCTGCCTGAACTTCCTTGGTCAACCGGTGATCGCCCTGCTGGTCGGCCTGGCCCTGGCCTGCACCCTGCTCAAGGGCCAGAGCAAGCGCGAGGAATTCCATGAGCGCGTGGTGGAAGGCATCCAGTCGGCCGCGCCGATCCTGCTGATCACCGGCGCCGGCGGCGCCTTCGGTGCGATGCTGAAGATCACTCCGCTCGGCGACTACCTGGGCAGCACCCTGTCAGCGTTGGGCATCGGCCTGTTCATGCCGTTCGTGGTGGCGGCCGCGCTGAAGACCGCACAGGGCTCGACCACCGTGGCGCTGGTCACCACCTCGGCGCTGGTCGCTCCGCTGCTGCCGCAGCTCGGCCTGGACAGCGAGATGGGCCGGGTGCTGACGGTCATGGCGATCGGTGCCGGAGCGATGACGGTGTCCCACGCCAATGACAGCTTCTTCTGGGTGGTCACACAGTTCAGCCGCATGACCGTATCCACTGCCTATCGCGCCCAGACCCTGGCGACCCTGGTCCAGGGTATCGCCGGTATGCTCGCGGTATGGCTGCTCAGCCTTGTGCTGCTCTGATTGAAGCGGGGCCGGGGACTCCCGGCCCTGCGAGGTGACTGATGAAAATCGTGATTGCTCCTGATTCGTTCAAGGAAAGCCTGTCCGCGCCCGACGTCGCCGAGGCTATCGCCCGCGGCTGGCGGCGAGTCTTCCCGCAGGCCGAGGTGTTGCTGCGGCCACTGGCGGACGGCGGCGAAGGCACGGTCGATGCGGTACTCGCCGCCACCGCCGGCGAACGTCGCGAATGCCGTGTCGAAGGCCCGCTCGGTGAGCCGACCCTGGCGCACTGGGGCTGGCTGGACGACGCCACCGCAGTGATCGAAATGGCTTCCGCCAGCGGCTTGCACCTGGTCCCGCGCGACCGCCGCGACGCCACGCGCAGCAGCAGCCGTGGCACTGGCGAGCTGATCCGTGCGGCGCTGGACGCCGGGGCGCGGAAGATTATCCTCGGCCTCGGCGGCAGCGCTACCAACGATGCCGGCGCCGGCCTGCTGGGCGCGCTCGGCGTGCGTTTCCTGGCTGCCGACGGCGAGGAACTGGCGCCCGGCGGCGCCGCGCTGGCTGGCCTGCACAGTCTCGACCTGGGCGGGCTGGATCCGCGCCTGGTGGATGTCGCGGTGGAAGTCGCCGCAGACGTCGACAACCCGCTATGCGGGCCGCGCGGCGCGTCGGCGGTGTTCGGTCCGCAGAAGGGCGCCAGCGCCGAACAGGTGGCGCAACTGGATGCCGCCCTGGCGCACTTCGCCAAGGTGGTCGCGGCGACCCTTGGCGAGGACTTCAGCCGGGTGCCGGGCGTCGGCGCCGCCGGCGGCCTGGGTTTCGCCGCGAGGGCATTCCTCCGCGCGCGTTTCCGCCCAGGCATCGAACTGGTGGCGGAGCTGGCCGGGCTGGCCGATGCGCTGGTCGGTGCCGACCTGGTGCTGACCGGCGAGGGCCGTCTGGATGCGCAGAGCCTGCACGGCAAGACCCCGGTGGGCGTGGCGCGGATCGCGCGCCAGGCCGGCGTTCCCGTGGTAGCCCTGGCCGGCAGCCTGGGCGACGGCTACCAGCGCCTGCACGACGCCGGCATCGATGCGGCGTTCAGCCTGGCGCCGGGACCGATCAGCCTGGAGCAGGCCTGTGCCGGAGCGGCGGCGGAACTGGAGGCGCGCGCCGAGCAGATCGCCCGGCTCTGGCGCCTGGCTCAGGCTTCGCGGGAAGGGTAGTCGGCGGCGGCGCGCTCCAGCCAGGCCGGCAGGTCGCGCCGCTTCACCTTGCTGGCCTTGGCCTCGGCCAGTCGCTGTAACAGATAGTCACGCTTTTGCGGGTCGTCGCCGGCGAATGACAGCGCCAGGTCGCGGTCCATCCAGCGGCGGATGCGCCAGTAGATCCACCAGTGGAAATACAGGCCGGCGGCGGTGGTGACGACGATGATGAAATAGTCCATGGCTGTTCCTTCTGCGGGCGCTCACCCTAGCCGATCGGTCCCGCCGATGAAAGCGGGAGGGTTCGGTCGAAACTGAACGAACCTGTACCATTGCTGAATCGATTCGATTATCTCGCGCCGGCCAGGTGACAGGAGCGGCTGCGGGAGAGTCTAATATTCGTCAGTTATCCCTTTCGGAGATGCCGTTATGCGCAAGTCTGCCTTGATCGTTGCTTCCTTCACCGCCATGGCCCTGGCTCTTGGCGGCTGCCAATCCAGCCTCACCGGCGATACCTACAGCCGTGAGGAAGCCCGTACCGTGCAGACTGTACGCATGGGCACCATCCAGGCCTTGCGCCCGGTCAAGATCGAAGGCACCAAGACCCCGATCGGTTCCATCGCCGGTGCCGGCGTCGGCGGTGTCGCCGGCAGCGCGGTGGGCGGCGGCAAGGGCAGCTACGTCGCGGCCATCATCGGCGCGGTCGCTGGCGGCCTGCTGGGCGCGGCTACCGAAGAAGGCCTGACGCGCACCCAGGGCGTCGAGATCACCGTGCGCGAAGACGACGGCAGCACCCGCGCCTATGTCCAGCAGGTCGACCAGGGCCAGATCTTCCGCGTCGGCGAGCGCGTGCGCATCCTGACCGTCAACGGCACCAGCCGCGTCGCCCACTGATTCTTCCCACGTTATCCCGCGGCCGGCATTTCGCCGGCCGTTTTCGTTGTAGCGCCGAACCACTGCCGGCGTTGTCTTGCTAAGCTTCAAGTCGTTGCCGTTGCAGAGTTTTTTTCGGCTTTCCGGCAGTCGGAACGCCTGAATTTTGTAATAATTCAATCCATGACGTTCGTTCGATAGATTGCGATAATCGTAGTTCCGTCGCGCCGCGCCTGCCGGTGGCCGATGGGGCTTCGAGCTGCTGGCGATCCGGCCGCGCACCGACAACCGCGGGGAAGCACCGCCGGCCAGGCATGCCGGGGGCTCCGCCATCGAAGAGGAGTAGCCCATGATTCTGGCGCTGATCATCGCGCTGCCGTTCATGGGGGCGTTGTTGCCCCTGCTTGCCGAGCGTGGCGGCCGCACCTTGTGCGCGGCGTCCGCCGGCGTGGCGCCGCTGATCGGCCTGATCCTGTTGCTCGGACAGCGCGGCACGGTGTTCGCCGGGCAGACCCTGACCGCCAGCTATTCCTGGCTGCCGGAAATCGGCATCAACCTCAGCTTGCGCCTGGACGGCCTCGGTTTCCTCTTCGCCCTGCTGATCCTCGGCATCGGCCTGCTGGTGATCCTCTACGCCCGCTACTACCTCTCCGAACAGGAGCCGATGGGGCGTTTCTTCGCTTTCCTGCTGCTGTTCATGGGCTCCATGCTCGGCGTGGTGCTCGCGGAAAATCTCTTGCTGATGATGCTCTTCTGGGAGCTGACCAGCCTGTCCTCGTTCCTGCTCATCGGCTTCTGGGGCAGCCGTTCCGACGCCCGCAAGGGTGCGAGGATGGCCCTGACCGTTACCGGAGGGGGCGGCCTGGCGCTGCTGGCCGGGGTGCTGCTGCTCGGCCACATCGCCGGCAGCTTCGAACTCACCGAGGTCCTCGCGGCTGGCGAGCTGATCCGCGCCCACGCTCTGTATCCGCTGGTGCTGATACTGATCCTGCTCGGCGTGTTCACCAAGTCGGCGCAGTTTCCCTTCCATTTCTGGCTGCCCCACGCGATGGCGGCGCCGACCCCGGTTTCCGCGTACCTGCACTCGGCGACCATGGTCAAGGCCGGCGTATTCCTGCTGGCCCGGCTGTATCCGGCGCTGGCCGGCACCGAGTGGTTCTTCTACCTGGTCAGCCTGAGCGGCCTGGTGACGCTGTTGCTGGGGGCCGGTATGGCACTGTTCCAGCATGACCTGAAGGGGCTGCTGGCCTACTCGACGATCAGCCACCTGGGCCTGATCACCCTGCTGTTCGGCCTCGACTCCCCGCTGTCGAACGTCGCCGCGGTGTTCCACATCATCAACCACGCGACCTTCAAGGCCTCGCTGTTCATGGCCGCCGGGATCATCGACCACGAGACCGGCAGCCGCGACATGCGCCTGATCAACGGGATGTGGAAGTACCTGCCGCATACCGCGGTGCTGGCCATCGTCGCCTCCCTGGCGATGGCCGGGGTGCCGCTGCTGAACGGCTTCCTCAGCAAGGAGATGTTCTTCGGCGAAACCCTCAGCCAGAACCTGCTGGGCAGCTTCAACTGGCTGGTGCCGGCGGTGGCGACCCTGGCCGGCGTGTTCTCGGTGGCCTATTCGCTGCGTTTCATCCACGACGTGTTCTTCAACGGCGAGCCGGCCCGGTTGCCGAAGTTCCCGCCCCACGAGCCGCCGCGCTACATGAAGGTACCGGTGGAGATCCTGGTGTTCCTCTGCCTGTTGGTCGGCATGCTGCCGGCCTACACCGTGGCGCCGCTGCTGGCCGCCGCCGCCAGTGCCAGCCTTGGCGGGCAACTGCCGGAATACAGCCTGGCGATCTGGCACGGTTTCAACCTGCCATTGCTGATGAGCGTGGTGGCGCTGGTTGGCGGTGTGCTGGTCTATGTCCTGCGCAAGCCGCTGTTCAACTGGTACGCCGGGTTACCGGAGGTGGACGCCAAGCTGGTCTTCGAGCAGCAGGTGCAACGTGTGGTGGCCCTGGCCGCGCGCCTGACCGCCTGGCTGGAGAACGGGTCACTGCAGCGCTACCTGGCCTGGCTGCTGGGCGCGGCGCTGGTCGTGGTGGCGGTCGAGCTGGCACCGCTGGCGAGGCTGACCGGCTCGCGCGGCCTGACCCCGCTGGACGGTATCACCGCCCTGGGCATGCTGGTGCTGGCCTTCAGCGGCCTGGCCACGGCGCTGTTCCATCGTATGCGCCTGGTCGCGCTATTGATCCTCAGCGTCGCCGGCCTGCTGGTGGCCCTGGCCTTCGCTCGCTTCTCGGCCCCGGACCTGGCGCTGACCCAGTTGTCGGTGGAAGTGGTGACCATGGTCCTGCTGATGCTGGCGCTGTATTTCCTGCCCTCGCGCACTCCGGCGGAGTCCTCCAGCCTGCGCGGCTTGCGCGACGTGGCGCTGGCCGGCGGGGTCGGCATGCTGGTGGCGCTGCTGGCCTACGCGGTGCTGACCCGGCCCTACGAGAGCATCGCCGGATTCTTCGTCGAGAACAGCGTCTCCGGGGGCGGCGGCTACAACGTGGTCAACGTCATCCTGGTGGACTTCCGTGGTTTCGATACCCTCGGCGAGATCAGCGTGCTGGCGATCGCCGGCGTCGGCATCTACGCGATGCTCGCCGGTTTCGCCCTGCACAAGCCGACCTGCGACCCGCAGGGTCGCAACTGGGCCCACGCCAAGCACCCGCTGATCCTGGAAACCCTGTCGCGGGTGCTGCTGCCGCTGGCGTTGCTGATCTCGGTGTTCATCTTCCTGCGCGGCCACAACCTGCCGGGCGGAGGTTTCATCGCCGGCCTGGTGACTGCCATCGCCCTGGTGCTGCAGTACATCGCCAGCGGCTCGCAGTGGGTCGAGCAGCGCCTACCGCTGAACTATGCGGCCATGGCTGGCGCCGGAGTGCTGATCGCCGGGCTCACCGGGCTCGGCAGCTGGCTGTTCGGCTATCCGTTCCTGACTTCCGCGTTCGGCCACTTCGAGTTGCCGCTGATCGGCGAGATCGAGCTGGCCACGGCGATGCTGTTCGACCTCGGCGTGTACCTCACCGTGGTCGGTGCCGCGCTGCTGATCCTGTCCTACCTCGGCAAGCTCAGCCTGATGCCTGAACCCGTCGCACAAGAGGAGGCGCTCTGATGGAAGCCCTGTTCGCCATCACCCTCGGCCTGCTCACCGCCAGCGGCGTCTACCTGCTGCTGCGGGCGAGGACTTTCCCGGTGGTGCTCGGTCTCACGCTGATCTCCTACGCGGTCAACCTGTTCCTGTTCGCCATGGGCCGACTCGGCGGCAGCGTCGCGGTGATCGGCACTCCCGGGGAGTATGGTGATCCGTTGCCGCAGGCGCTGGTGCTGACCGCCATCGTCATCGGCTTCGCCATGACCGCCTTTGTCGTTGTCCTGGCCCTGCGTGGCCTCGGTGACCTCGGCAGCGACCACGTAGATGGACGCCCGGACGAGGAGGAGCCGCGCCCATGAGCCATTGGCTGATCCTGCCGATCCTGCTCCCCCTGTTTGCCGGCAGCCTGCTGCTGTTGCCGCTGGCCGAGCGCTGGCAGCGCGGCCTGTCGTTGCTCGCGGCGCTGGCACTGATCCCCCTGAGCCTGCTGCTGATACGTACGGCCGCCAGCGGCGACCTGAGCGTCTATGCCTTGGGCAACTGGGCCGCGCCGTTCGGCATCGTGCTCATGCTCGATCGTCTCGCCGCCCTGATGCTGCTGGCCACCGCGGTGCTCGGCAGCGCCGCGCTGATCTACGCGCTGCGTGGCGACGACCGCCTGGGCAAGCATTTCCACGCGTTGTTCCAGTTCCAGCTGCTCGGTATCAACGGCGCCTTCCTGACCGGCGACCTGTTCAACCTGTTCGTGTTCTTCGAGATACTCCTGATCGCCTCCTACGCGTTGCTCCTGCATGGCGGCGGCGCGGAGCGGGTGCGCTCGGGCTTGCACTACGTGATCCTAAACCTGGTCGGCTCGGCGTTCTTCCTGATCGCCGTGGGTACCCTGTATGGCCTCACCGGCACCCTGAACATGGCCGACATGGCGCAGAAGATCGCCATGGCAGATGCCGAGCGCGCGCCGCTGCTGGCGGCAGCCGGGCTCCTGCTGCTGGTGGTGTTCGCCCTGAAGGCGGCGCTGTTGCCGCTGTACTTCTGGCTGCCGCGCGCCTATGCCGCGGCCAGCGCGCCGGTGGCGGCGCTGTTCGCGATCATGACCAAGGTCGGCATCTACTCGATCCTGCGGGTCTACACGCTGGTCTTCGGCGATGCCGCCGGCGAGCTGGCCAACCTGGCGCAGGCCTGGCTCTGGCCGCTGGCCCTGGCGACCCTCGGCCTGGGCGCGATCGGTGCCTTGGCGGCGCGGACCCTGCAAAGCCTGCTGGCCTACCTGGTGGTGGTCTCCGCCGGAACCCTCCTGGCTGGCGTGGCGTTGGGCAGCGAGCGGGCGCTGGCGGCGTCGCTGTACTACCTGCTGCACAGTACCTGGATCGCCGGTGGCCTGTTCCTGCTCGCCGACCTGGTCGCCCGCCAGCGCGGCGACAAGGCCGGCGACCTGGTCCAGGGCCCGGCGTTGCAGAATCCTCGGTTGCTCGGCGGGGCTTTCTTCATCGGCGCCATCGCCGTTGCCGGTCTGCCGCCATTGTCGGGGTTCTTCGGCAAGGTCATGCTTTTGCAGTCGGTCGCTCCCGGCAGCCAGGCGCTGGCCCTGTGGAGCGTGGTACTGGGCAGCGGCTTGGTGGCGCTGGTGGCGTTGAGCCGGGCCGGCAGCACGCTGTTCTGGCGCACCGGGCATACCGTGCTCGGTAGCGCCGAACTGGACCACGGCCGCTTGTTCGCCTGCATCCTGTTGCTCTCCGCCGGCCCGTTGCTGGTGTTCGCCGCGAAGCCGCTGCTGGCCTACGTCCAGGCCACCGCGGCGCAGTTGCACGACCTCGACCTGTATCGCCAGATCATCACCCGCGGAGGTGCCGCATGATCAGCCGTTCGTTGCCGCGTCCGCTTCTTCGCGTACTGCCTCATCCCGTGCTTAGTGTCCTGCTGTTGCTGGTCTGGTTGCTGCTGGTGGATTCCTTCGCCATCGGCCACTGGCTGCTCGGCGCCTTCCTCGGCGTGTGCATTCCGCTGCTGACCAACCGCCTGCTGGTCGGGCGCAGCCAGGAGTGGCATCCGTTGCTGCTGTTGAAGCTGCTGGTGCTGGTGATGTGGGACATCCTCGTCGCCAACATCCAGGTCGCCCGCCTGACCCTCGGACCGATCGAGCGCTTGCGTCCGGCCTTCGTCGAGGTGCCGATCGAGCTGGAGAACGACCTCGCCATCAGCGTGCTGGTGAGCATCGTCTCGCTGACCCCGGGGTCGGTGTCGTCGGACCTCAGCGACGACCGCAAGACCTTGCTGGTGCACGGCCTCGACGTGCCGGACAAGGCGGCGCTGATCGCCGAGATCAAGCAACGCTACGAAGCGCCGCTGAAGGAGATCTTCCCATGCTCGCTTACGTGATCCCGCTGTGCCTGGCGCTGCTCGGCCTGGCCCTGTTGCTGACCCTGGCGCGCCTGGTCAAGGGGCCGTGCCTGCCGGACCGGGCGCTGGCGCTGGACACCCTCTACGTGAACGCCATCGCCCTGCTGGTGCTGTACGGCATCTGGCGCGACAGCGACCTGTTCTTCGAGGCGGCGCTGCTGATCGCGGTGCTCGGCTTCGTCGGTACGGTGGCGGTGGCCAAATACATGCTGCGCGGAGACATCATCGAATGACTGGCGAACCCCTGAGCCTGTGGCTGGAAATCATCGTCTCGGCGTTCCTCCTGCTGGGCAGCGCCTTCGTCCTGATCGGCGCGATCGGCCTGTACCGCCTGCGGGACTTCTTCATGCGCCTGCACGGGCCGACCAAGGCCACCACCCTGGGGGTCGGCGGGGTGATCGTCGCCTCGCTGATCTATTTCTCCAACCGCCAGGCGGGCATCAGCCTGCACGAATTGCTGATCAGCCTGTTCCTCTTCATCAGCGCCCCGGTCAGTGCCTACATGCTGGCCAAGGCCGCTGTGCTGCAGCAGTTGCCGCTGGAGAAGAAGACTCGCGGCAAGCCCTGGGAGCAGTGAGGCCCGGCGCAACAGTTTTGCCCGCTTTCTGTGCCTGTCGGCGCAGCTAGCCGGCTGCCTATACTGGGAGTCCTTTTTCCGGCGCCGCGCGGCGCCCGTGGTGGAGATTCCCTTGACTCGGACGCGCTGGTTCGCCCTGGCCTGCCTGATCCTGGCGATGGCGCTGTGGGGCAGTTCGTACGTGGTGCTGAAGGTCGCTTTCCGCGAACTGCCGCCGCTCTGGGTGATCTTCGGTCGCATGGCCCTCGGCAGCCTGGTGTTCCTCGTTGCCTGGCGCTGGCGCGGACGCATCGACTACCGCCCGGGCGACTGGAAGTACCTGCTCGGCCTGGCCGTCTGCGAACCCTGCCTGTACTTCCTCTGCGAATCCTTCGCTCTGCAATACACCAGCGCGGCCCAGGCCGGGATGATCACCGCGCTGCTGCCGTTGCTGGTGGCGGTGGGGGCCTGGTTGCTGCTGCACGAACGGATCGGCCGGATGACCTGGATCGGCTTTGGCCTGGCGGTGCTCGGTTCGATCTGGCTGAGCCTCGCCGGCGAGCCCGACCTGCACGCGCCGCAGCCGCTGCTGGGCAATTTCTTCGAACTTCTCGCGATGCTCTGCGCCACCGGCTATACCCTGTTGCTGAAGCACCTTTCGGCGCGCTACTCGGCATTCGCCCTGACCGCCATGCAGGCCTTCGTCGGCACGCTGTTCTTCCTGCCGCTGGCGCTGGCCAGCGCCGACCTGCCGAGCCAGCCCAGCGCGCTGGGGATCCAGGCGGTGGTGTATCTCGGCGTGGTGGTCACGGTGGGCGCCTACGGCCTGTACAACTTCGGCGTCGGTCGACTGCCGGCCAGCCAGGCATCGGGCTTCATCAACCTGATCCCGGTCTTCACCCTGGTATTCGCCGCGCTGTTCCTCGGCGAAACCCTCAACGGCCCGCAGATGCTCGCTGCCGGCCTGGTCTTCATCGGCGTCGCCATCAGCCAGTGGCGCAGCGCTCCGCCGCCGCCTCCGGCCGGCGTCCTGAACTGAAGGAGTTTCCATGACCGTCGACCACCGCCAATGGGCCCGCGAGGCGATCCGCATCATCGAAGCGGATTTCCAGCGCAGCGCCGATACCCATTTGATCCCCCTGGAGACTCCCGGCCTGCCTGGCGTCGAACTGTACTTCAAGGACGAGTCCAGCCACCCCACCGGCAGCCTCAAGCATCGCCTGGCGCGCTCGCTGTTCCTCTATGCGCTGTGCAACGGCTGGCTCAGGCCGGCCGCGCCGGTGATCGAGGCATCGAGCGGTTCCACGGCGATTTCCGAAGCCTATTTCGCACGCCTGCTGGGCCTGCCCTTCATCGCCGTGATGCCGGCCAGCACCTCGAAGGAAAAGATCGCCCAGATCGCCTTCTACGGCGGCCAGAGCCACCTGGTGGAGGACCCCACCCAGATCTACGCCGAGTCCGAACGCCTGGCGCGGGAGAGCGGTGGCCATTTCATGGACCAGTTCACCTATGCCGAGCGCGCCACCGACTGGCGGGCGAACAACAACATCGCCGAATCGATCTTCCAGCAGATGCGCCACGAGCCGTACCCGACCCCGACCTGGCTGATCTCCAGCCCCGGTACCGGCGGCACCCTGGCGACCCTCGGCCGCTACGTGCGCTATCGCCAGCACTGCACCCGGGTACTCTGCGCCGACGCCGAGCGTTCGGTGTTCTTCGACGCCTATGTCAGCGGCGACCGTGGCCTAACCCTGGATTGCGGTTCGCGGATCGAGGGCATCGGCCGGCCGCGGGTCGAGGCGTCCTTCCTGTCGGAAGTGATCGACGCGATGGTCAAGGTGCCGGACGCCTGGTCGCTGGCGGCCATGCATTACCTGGCCCGGCGCCTGGGGCGGCGGGTCGGCGGCTCCAGCGGAACCAACCTGATCGGCGCCCTGGTGGCCGCACGGCAAATGGTCGCGGCCGGCGAGAAGGGGTCGCTGGTGGCGATTCTCTGCGATGGCGGCGAACGCTATGCGACCACCTATTACGATCCGGTCTGGCTGGCCAGGCAGGGCTATGCGCTGGAACCCCTGGTCGAGGCGCTGGCTGCCTGCGTCGAGCGCGGCGTGGCGTTGCCCGACGGGCTGCTGGTGGTTGGACTTTGAAGGAGTGGATATGCACCGTTTGCGAGCTGCCGAAACCGGCGATATCGAGGTCATGACCGACCTGCTGCTGAGCCACGGGCCGAATCCCTGGAACCATTTGCCGGAGGAGGGGGTGCGTGCGCATCTGCGAGCCATCGCCGACGGCGAGGTGCGGGCCGTCCTGGCCGAGCGCGACGATCGGCTGCTGGGGTTCGCCAGCTTCCGCCGCACCGAGGATTTCGCCCATTACCAGCCGCAGCGTGCCGATGCGCCGCGGGCCTACATCTGCGAGGCGGTAGTGCATCCGGCGGCGGCCGGCCAGGGGCTCGGCAGCGCGTTGCTGGAGGCGGTGCTGGCCCAACTGGCCGACGAAGGCATCGAGGACGTCTATATTGATCGTCACGAAGAGAACCTGGCGTCGGCGGGAATGATGCGCAAGGCCGGCTTCGTCGAGCTGGAAACCTACGCCGATCCGGCGCGGCGACCGAACGGCTCGGGGCGCTCGACAGTGTGCCATCGCAATCTTTCCCTCCAGCGCAGAGCCGTGCGATGAGTTTCATCCGCCTCAAGGTGCGCGCCGCCTTCATGGTCCACGGCTACGACGCGGACAACCGGGAAATCGTCGAGCAGATCGGCGAGGAACGCTTCGTCGAGAAACTGCTGCGCATCGAACGGATCCAGTCGATCAGCGAGAAATACCTGCTGGTCAGCGCCTCCCACGGGCGCGTCGCCTACTGGGAATACGAGGGCGGCCTGACGGCGCTGCGGCGGCGCCTGGAGCAGGCCGGACTGCTCTTGTAGGGAAGGGCCGCCGCTGCGCGGCCCCTCGCTTCACTTGCCCAGTGCGCCCGGATAGGCGCAGCCGCGCAGCGTCTCGCCATCGATGCGCAGTTCGGCGGAGTAGCTGCTGAAGGCGCCGCTCATGCTGTCGGTGCAGGACGACGGGGCGATCCACAATTCGACCTTCTTGCCGTTCGCCTCGCTGGAATAGCTGGTGCTGCCGTTCGGCAGTTCCTCGGCGACGTAAGGCAAGGCCAGGGTCTCGTGTTCCGGGCGGTCCAGGCGCAGGCCCTGGTTGTTCACCCTGGCGCTCCAGAAGGGTTCGTTGCCGTTGGCGGCGAAGGTCAGCAGCTTGAAGTTCGGGTCGTCGCAGCCGGGGCCCTCGTTCTGCACGCGGTACAGTCGGCTGACCTCCAGCTTGCCGTCGGTACCGCGGACCTTGGCCGGTCCCATGGTGCCGCGCAGGTCGACGAACAGGCCCTGGGCGCCGTCGTCGAACAGGCTGTCGGCTTCGCGGCGCAGGCCGGTATTGGCCACGTCCTCGATGCTGAACAGGCGCTTCTCGGTACAGGGGCGGAATTGCAGCGCGCCGTTGATCTTCACCAGTTCGCCCTGGAAGCGGGTGTCTACACTGGTGCTCGGCGATTCGGGCTTCCACACCTGGCAGGCGGCGAACAAGGGGAGCAGGCTGTAGACCAGCAGACGGGCAGGGCGCATAGGGAAGACTCCATCGAAAATGCGCCCACGTTACCGAGCGTCCGGGCCTAGCTCAAGTCCGGATCGGACTTCATCGCAACCAGGGAGTCGATCGATGATCCAATGCAAGCGTGTATACGAACCGGCGTCGCCCGCCGATGGCCGGCGCGTACTGGTGGACCGGCTGTGGCCGCGCGGCATCCGCAGGGAGGCCCTGGCCATGGACGACTGGCTGAAGGACGTGGCGCCCTCCAACGAGGTGCGCAAGCAGTTCTGCCACGATCCGGCACTCTTCGACAGCTTCCGCGAACACTACCGCGCCGAGTTGCAGGCGCACCCGGAACATTGGTGGGGCCTGCTCGACAGCGCTCGGGAGGGCACCCTGACGCTGCTCTACGGCGCCCACGACCAGCAGCACAACAATGCCGTGGTGCTGGCCGAGTTCCTCGAGGAGGAGCTGGACCGCCAGCAGCCGGGCAGTTCGCCGACCTGCTACGCCGACCGCTTCTCCTGAGAAATATCGCTTACCAGATGCGGTACACCTGGCCGGTCTGCGCGCCTTCCACGCTGCGTGCGTAACCCAGCGCGGCGTCCGCCGCCGGAACCGGCTTGAAGCCACGGAAGTAGGGCGCGTAGCCGGGCAGCGCCTCGCTGACCACGGTCGGGCTGACGGCGTTGATGCGCAGGCCGCGCGGCAACTCCAGGGCTGCGCCGCGGACGAAGCCCTCGACGGCGCAGTTGACCATGCTCGCCGAACTGCCGAAGCGGATCGGCTGCTCGGCGAGCACGCCGCTGGTGAGGGTGAAGGAGCCCCCGTCGTTGGCGTACTCGCGGCCGAGCAGTACCAGGTTGACCTGGCCCATCAGCTTGTCGCGCAGGCCGAGCTGGTATTGCGCCTCGCCCATTTCCTCCAGGGCGCCGAAGTGCACCTTGCCGACCGCGGCGACCAGCGCGTCGAAGCGACCGGTTTTCTCGAACAGGGCGCGAATGGAGTCTGAGTCGCTGATGTCGACCTGGAAATCGCCGCTGCTGTGGCCTACCCGGACGATCTCGTGGCGCTCGCAGAGTTCTTTGTCGATACCCTTGCCAAGGGTGCCGCTGGCGCCGATCAGGATGATTTTCATACAGGCCTCTCGTTGAGTGAAGGTGAGTGGTTTCCAGTGTAGAGTCGCTTTTGCCATGGATAATCCTGTCAATCGACAACCTACCGTTTTCATAGGGAAACAATCGTGAAGGACCTGGACGATCTCGCCGCCTTCGCCGTACTCCACGACCTGGGCAGTTTCACCCGCGCCGCCGAGCGTCTCGGTTGCAGCAAGGGCCAACTGTCGAAGCGCATTGGCGTCCTCGAGCAGAAGCTCGGCGTGACCCTCTTGCACCGCACCACCCGCCGTCTTTCGCTGACCGCCGCCGGCGCCGCGCTGCTGCCCGAGGCGCAGGCCTTGCTGGTGCCGGCCGAGCGCGCGCGGCAGGCGGTGGCGCGCTTGCAGGAGCGAGCGGAAGGACGGGTGCGGGTGACCCTCCCGGTCTCGCTGGGCGAGACCCTGTTCGATGCACTGCTGGAGGACTTCCAGGAACGCCATCCGCTGCTGCGCGTCGAGCTGGACCTGTACAACGGCCTGCGCGACCTGGTTGGCGAGGGATTCGACCTGGCGATTCGCTCTGGGGTCGAGCAGGACGCCCGGCTGGTGGCGCGGCCGCTGTTCGTCCTGCAGGAAATCACCTGCGCCAGTCCCGCCTACCTGGCGCGACACGGCGAGCCGCAACGCCCGGCCGAGCTGGCCGAGCGCGAGTGCCTGCTGAACTCGCACTACAGCGGCCACGAGGAGTGGCTCTATCACCGCCACCATCGGCTGGAGCGGGTACGGGTTGCCGGCTTTCTCGCCAGCAACCACTACAGCCTGTTGAAGAAAGCCGCGCTGGCCGGCACCGGCATCGCCCGGCTGCCGTCATACATGGTCCACGACGAACTGGGCGACGGCCGCCTGGCCTGGTTGCTGCGCGACTACCAGACGCGCAGCACGCCGATGTTCCTCGTCCATCCGTTCCAGGGCGGCCTGCCGCGGCGCACCCAGGTACTCGCCGATTACCTGCTCGACTGGTTCGAGCGCAGCCGGCGACAATTGATCGGCCTGGAGGGTTGAACATTTCGCCGCGACGCGGCTCTATTGCACTCCGGGCCGCTTCCATGCGGCCTGAGGCTCATCGCGGGCACGTCGTTGCACAAGGAACGTGACGGAACGTGGCAGAATCCCGCACCGGACCGCTCGCGTGCGAGCGGACGCCATTCATCGAACGCTTGGATAGGGACATGCAAAGCAGCTTTCCGCAATCGAACACTCCCCAGATCCGTCGCGCCGGAGTCGACCTCAACGGCGTGATGTCGGTGCTCAGCAAGCACCTCTATTCCACGCCCACCGTGGCGTTGCGCGAGCTGGTGCAGAACGCCCACGACTCGATCCTCCGTCGCCGCCTGGAGCAGCCCGACTGGCAAGGGCCGTCGCGAATCGAGGTGATCGGCGACAGTGCCAGCAACACCGTGCGCATCGTCGACACCGGCGCCGGGCTCACCGAGCACGAAATCCACGCCTACCTGGCCACCGTCGGCGTCGGCTACACCCGCGGACTGCGCCAGTCCGGCCACGAGGACAGCGGGCTGATCGGCATGTTCGGCCTGGGCTTCCTCTCCGCTTTCGTCCTGGCCCGCCGGGTCAGCGTGCGGACCACGTCCTACCAGCAGCCGGAACTGGGCTTCTGCTACGTCTCCAGCAACGCCGAGCAATACAGCGTGACGCCGATGCCGGCGCGCCCGGTGGGTACCGAGATCACCCTCGAACTGCAGGACGAATACAGTGCGCTGACCCAGGCCGCGCGCCTGCGCGAGATCCTCGAACGCTACTGCGTGCTGCTGCGCGAGCCGATCCACGTCGGCGGCGACGCCCAGTCGATCAACCCGGAGCCGCCGCCGTGGCGGCTGGCCGCCGACGCCGCGCTGCACCCGCTGCAACGGCAGCGCCGCGACCTGGAGTTCGCCGCACGCTTCGAGCACGACTTCGAGCCGATCTGCTGCCTGCCGGTGCGCCCGGACGAGCGGGTCGACGTGCAGGGCCTGCTGTGGATTCAGGACGGCGGCACCTATGGCACCAGCGACAACCGCAATCTCTCGGTATTCCTTCGCGGCATGCTGCTCGACGATGACGCCCGCGACCTGCTGCCGTCCTGGGCCGGGTTCGTCGGCGGGGTGATCGAATCGAACCGCCTGACGCCCACCGCCAGCCGCGAGGACCTGCAGCGTGACGACCATTACGCGGCGATCCAGCATGCGCTGGCCGAGGCGCTGATCGCCGGGCTCGGCGAGGTGGCGCGGCAGCAGCCGGAGGCCTGGCGGCGGGTCCTGCTGCGGCACAACGAGGCCCTGCTGGGAGCGGCGTTGTGCGACGAGCGTCTGTTCGCGCTGATGATGGACAGCCTGCGCGTACCCACCTCCCAGGGCGACCTCCCGGCTTCCGAACTCCTTTCGCGCGGAGCGGTGCATGTGCTGCTGGACAACGACAGCGGCTTCGAGGAAATGCTGTTCCGTGCCATGGGCGTACCGGTGGCCCATGGCAATCGCTATGCGGTGGTACCCTTCCTCCGTCGCTGGGCGCAGGCCAAGGGGATGCGCCTGGTGGAGCTGGGCACCGAGCAGGGCAACCGCCAGTTGTTCCGCCTCGACCGACTGCCCGAGCGCGAGACCGGCTGGCTGGCCGAACACCTGGGCGGCGCCGAGGAGCAGCTGGTGATCGCCCGCTTCAGCCCCGAGGAATTGCCGCTTGTGGTGGTGCCTGACCGCGACGCCGAACTCAAGCGGCGACTGGAGGACGACGAGGCCGACAAGCGTATTTCCACCGCGGCGTTGCGCCTGGCCCGGCAGTTCACCCGCAAGCTCGACAATTGCCAGCCGAGCCGGCTCTACGTCAACCTCGACAATCCGGCGGTGCAGGCGCTGCTCGCGGCCGTCGGCGAGGAACGCGACGAAGCGGCCCATGCGGCGTTGCTGCTGCGCTCGTTCAAAGTGATCATCGCCGGACAGGGACGCGGCCAGCCCGCGACCTCGCTGAACCAGGCCCTGGCCGGACTCGCCGATTCGGTGAAGCGCCTGCTGGGGCAATAAGAAAATTCGCAACACGCCTGATGGAGACTGAAGCATATGGATATCTGGAACTGGGTGGAGAAGCTCCGCGCCGACCTGCGTGAGGCCGGCCAGGAGCAGAGTGCGCGGCTGATCGACGAACTCACCGCGTACGTCTGCGACCTCGAGGTGGAGCGCGCCGAGGCGCTGTTGCCGGAGGTCAAGGCGCTGAGCCGGACGTTGAACAACCCGTGGCTGGAAATCTTCGTCCGCCACTGGGAAATGCGTAACCGGGTCGGCAACCAACTGGAGGGTGAGACCGCCCTGGCCGACGCCGTTTCCCTGTTCGAACTGGCCAACCGCGACGACACCCAGGCCTGCCCGCAGTCGGTCTGCGTGACCCAGGACCTGGCGTCGTGCTACGCCAACGTCGACGGCCCGGGCTGGGTGGAGGAACGCATCGAGGTGTGCGACGAGACCCTGGCGCGGATCGACCCGACCTGGGCCTGCTTCCACTGTCTGAGCAACGAGAAGGCCGAGGCGCTGCTCGACGACGGGCGCGGCGAAGATGCCCTGGCCTTCCTGGCCGAACAGGAGAAGAAGATCCTCGCCGCCGGCGAGGAGGTATTCGACAGCCTCCTGGAGATGCGCGTGGCGATCCTGCTGAACCTGGGGCGCGCGGAACAGGCGCTGGCCCTGATCGGCGAGATGGAGGAGAAGGTCGAGGGCGCGGAGTGGAACAACATCAGCCAGCCGCGGCGTCTGTACAAGGCCCACGGCCTGGCGTTGCTGGGGCGCGACGAGGAGGCCCTGGAGGCGCTGCTGCCGTTCTCCGAGATTGCCCCGCGCTATCGTACGATCTGGCTGCGCGCCGTCTACCTGCTGCTGCAACGGACCCCTGAGCGCAACACCTGGGACTTCGGCGGGCGCCTGCAGCAGATGCTCGAACACTACTCGCAGAAGGGCGCGCACCGGGTGGTCATCGATGTTGCCAGCCAGGCCATCCGCCTCGCGTTGCAACGCGGTTCGGTATGGAGCGCCAGGCGCCACCTGGCGCTGGCCGAACAGCATGCTCAACAGTTGCAGCGCGATCGGGGCGCCAGCCAGTTGCTCGCCGGGTTGAGGGAGGAGATCGATGCCGCGCCGCAGCAGCAGGAGCTGCCGGTGCCGGCTGCGGAGTTGCTCGACTGGCTGGCTGCGCAGGGCAGCGAAGACGCGCCGCGCAACCCGGAGAAAGAAGTGCAGTGGCTGCTCCAGGCGCTGGCCGAGCGGCCCGACGACACCGCCTTGCGCGAAGTGGCCGCCTCGGCGCTACAGGCCTGCTCCGCCGACGACGAGGCCATCGACCTGCTCTGGGAGTACGTCGAGCGCCACACCGACGAGGAGCAGCAACTGGCCTACTACCTGCTCAATGCCTTGCTGGCCCGCGGCGAGTACGACCAGGTCAAGCGCCTCGGCCGGCTCTACGCCGACAGCGTGCCGCTGATCGCGCTGTGGAGCGAAGTCAAGCTGGCCGAGAAACTCAACGACTGGCCGGAGCTGGAGCGCGCCAGCCAATCGGTGCTGGAAATTTCTCCCGGCTCGCTGGGAGCCCACAGCCTGCTGGGTAAGGCGCTGATGGAGCAGGATCGCTTCGCCGAGGCGGCGCTGGCCTACCAGCGTCTGGCCGGCAAGCTGGAGGAGCCGCAGTCGGTGCAGTGGGACCAGATGACCGCCGCCAGCGCCGCGCGCGACTGGAAGATGCTGCGCGAGGTCGCTGCCGGCATGGGCATGGAGTTCGCCGCCGGCGACGGACCGATCGAGGAAGACTGGGGCTGGGTGATCGTCCGCTACATCGAGGATGGCGAAGCGCTCGACTACTACGCCCGGCGCACCGGCCCGGTGACCGCGCGGGTCCTCGAGAACGCGCCGGGCAACCGCAGCCAGCGGGTCGGTGACTGGGTGGTGTTCGACGCCGGCCTGATCTATCCGGCTCCGGAAGACGAGGAGGAACGCAAGCGTTTCGTTCCCACCTATGCGGTGGTGCACGTCCTCGAGAGCGGTGGTTACTCGCCGAGCTGGCTGGTGGACGGCGTCTATCCGGGCGACGAGGCCTTCGACGCCTTCCGCGAAACGCTCGACGCGCGCGGCTGGAAGGTCTGGGTGCACAGCAACCGCGACTACCAGGTCACCGATGCCAGCAGCGGCGAGGAACTGCGGGCGATCTACTTCACCGTCGCGACACCCGCGCAGCAGGCGCCGCGAGACCTGCACCAGGCGTTGCAGGAGGCCACCGGGCAATGGCCGCACCGCATGTGCTGGCTGCGCCTGGCGGAAGCGGCGGAGGTCGACACCCAGCCGCACCTGGACGCTATCGAGCGCTACGGCCTGTAGCCGGTACGCCTCGGCATAAAAAACGGCCCGTGAGGGCCGTTTTCGTATGCGCTGAAGTCTCCGGCGGGACGGTGCTCAGCCGCCGAGGTAGGCGTCGCGCACCTTCGGGTTGGTCAGCAGGGCGGCGCCGGTGTCGTGCATGACGATCCGGCCGTTCTCCAGCACGTAGGCGCGATCGGCGAGCTTCAACGCCTGGTTGGCGTTCTGCTCGACGAGGAACACGGTGACGCCTTCGCGACGCAGCTGCTCGATGATCTCGAAGATCTGCTGGATGATGATCGGCGCCAGGCCGAGCGAAGGTTCGTCCAACAGCAACAGCTTTGGCTTGCTCATCAGCGCGCGGCCGATGGCGAGCATCTGCTGTTCGCCGCCGGACATGGTCCCGGCGCGCTGTTCGTAGCGTTCCTTCAGGCGCGGGAAGAGTTCCAGCACCTTGTCCATCTGCACCTGGTAGTCGTCCTTGTCGGTGAAGAAGCCGCCCATCGCCAGGTTTTCTTCCACCGTCAGGCGGGAGAAGACCCGGCGGCCTTCCGGGACCACCGCGATGCTCTTGCGCATGATGGTGGAGGAGGGCAGGCCGACCAGTTCCTCGCCTTCGTAGCGGATGCTGCCGCTGGCCGCCTGCGGCGAGCCGCAGAGCGTCATCAGCAGGGTCGACTTGCCGGCGCCGTTGGCGCCGATCAGGGTGACGATCTCGCCCTTCTTCACTTCCACGCTGACGTCGTGCAGCGCCTGGATCTTGCCGTAGTAGGTGGAAACCTTGTCGAAACTCAGCATGCTCACGCTTCCCCCAGATAAGCCTTGATCACGTCCGGGTTGTCGCGGATCTGCTCCGGCGTCCCGTCGGCCAGGGGGGCGCCCTGGTTGATCACCACGATATGGTCGGAAATGCTCATCACCAGCTTCATGTCGTGCTCGATCAGCAATACCGTCACGTTGTGCTCGCTGCGCAGCTTGGCGATCAGCGCCTTGAGGTCGTCGGTCTCCTTCGGGTTGAGGCCGGCGGCCGGCTCGTCGAGCATGAGGATCCGCGGGCGGGTCATCATGCAGCGGGCGATCTCCAGGCGTCGCTGCTGGCCGTAGGCGAGGGTGCCGGCGCTGCGGTTGGCGAACTCGGTAAGGTTGACTTCCTCCAGCCAGTGCGCGGCGTACTCCATGGCCTCGCGCTCGCTGCGGCGGAATGCCGGGGTCTTGAACAGGCCGGCGAGGAAGTTGGTGTTGAGGTGGCGGTGCTGGGCGACCAGCAGGTTCTCCACCGCGGTCATTTCCTTGAACAGGCGGACGTTCTGGAAGGTCCGCACCACGCCCTTGCGAGCGATCTTGTGACCGGGCAGGCCCTGGATCTCCTCGCCGTCGAGGCGGATCAGGCCGCCGGTGGGCTGGTAGAAGCCGGTCAGGCAGTTGAACACGGTGGTCTTGCCGGCGCCGTTCGGGCCGATCATCGAGACCACCTGCTTTTCCTCGACCTTCAGGTTGACGCCGTTGACGGCCAGCAGGCCGCCGAAGCGCATGGTCAGGCCGCTCACTTCGAGAATCGGTCGGCTCATGGCTTCAGCTCCAGGTGCGGGCGTTGCATCGGCAGCAGTCCCTGGGGACGCCAGATCATCATCACGATCATGGTCAGGCCGAAGATCAGCATGCGGTATTCGTTGAACCCGCGCATTTCCTGGAGCAGCACCATCACCACCGCGGCGAGTATCACGCCGAGCTGCGAACCCATGCCGCCGAGCACGACGATCGCAAGGATCATCGCCGACTCGATGAAGGTGAAGGACTCAGGCGTCACCAGGCCCTGGCGGGCGGCGAAGAAGCTGCCGGCGAAACCGGCGAAGCTGGCGCCGATGGTGAAGGCGGAGAGCTTGACGATGGTCGGGTTGAGACCGAGAGCGCGGCAGGCCACTTCGTCCTCGCGCAGCGCTTCCCAGGCGCGACCGATCGGCATGCGCATCAGCCGGTTGATCACGAACAGGGCCAGCAGCACCAGCAGCAGGGCCACCACGTAGAGCAGGATGACCTTGTAGTTGGTGTTGTAGGCGATGCCGAAGAACTCGTGGAAGGTCTGCATGCCTTCCGGCGCGCGGCGTTCGAAGGTCAGGCCGAACAGGGTCGGCTTGGGGATCGAGCCGATGCCGTTGGGACCGCCGGTGATCTCGGTCATGTTGCGCAGCAGGATGCGGATGATCTCGCCGAAGCCGAGGGTCACGATCGCCAGGTAGTCGCCGCGCAGGCGCAGCACCGGGAAGCCGAGGAGGAAGCCGAACAGCGCGGCCATCATCCCGGCGATCGGCAGGGCGGTCCAGAAGCCGAACCCGGCGTACTCGGCGAGCAGCGCGTAGGTGTAGGCACCTACCGCGTAGAAGCCGACGTAGCCGAGATCGAGCAGGCCGGCCAGGCCGACCACGATGTTCAGGCCGATGCCGAGCATCACGTAGATCAGGATCAGGGTGGCGATGTCCACCGCCCCGCGCGAGGCGAAGAACGGCCAGACGAAAGCCACCACGACCAGGGCGAGGACCGCCCAGCGCTGGGTCGATGGCAGGCTGAGGAAGTTCTTCAGGCCGCTGCCGTTGACCTTGTAGCCGACGCCGCGACCCAGCTTGAGCGGGATGCGGTCGCGGAACAGCTGCCAGACGAACATGGCCAGGGCGGCCGCGGCGATGGTCCAGAGGGTCTGCGCATCGGCGCCGAGGACCTCGAGCTTGATGCCGACGGTGCGCAGCTTCAGGCCTAGGATCGGATAGGACACCAGGATCACGAGGAGGGCGCTGAACAGCGCGCGCTTGAGGGACTGGCTCATACTTTTTCCACCTCCGGACGACCGAGGATGCCGGTAGGTCGGAACAGCAGCACCAGGATCAGCAGGCCGAAGGCCACCACGTCCTTGTACTGGTCGCCGAACACGTCGGCGCCGAAGGCTTCGGCGACGCCCAGCAGCAGGCCGCCGAGCATGGCGCCGGGGATGCTACCGATGCCGCCGAGCACCGCGGCGGTGAACGCCTTGATCCCGGCGAGGAAGCCGATCCCGGGGTTGATCACGCCGTACTGCATGCCCAGCAGCACCGCGGCGACGGCGGCCAGGGCGGCGCCGATGACGAAGGTGAGGGCGATGATGTTGTTGCTGTTGATACCCAGCAGGTTGGTCATCTTCAGGTCCTCGGCGCAGGCGCGGCAGGCGCGGCCCAGGCGGGAGCGGGAGATGAACAGGGTGAGGCCGAACATCACCAGGAAGGTGACGACGAAGATCAGGATCTGCATATAGGAGATCACCACGCCGTTCATGCTGCTTTCGCCGAACACGAAGTTGCCGGGCAGCAGGGTCGGGATGGCCTTTTCCTTGGAGTCCTGCGAGAGCATCACGGCGTTCTGCAGGAAGATCGACATGCCGATCGCGGAGATCAGCGGGATCAGGCGGTTGCCGCCGCGCAACGGGCGGTAGGCGACCCGCTCGATGCTGTAGCCGAAAGCACTGGTGACGATGATGCTGGCGGCGAATGCGGCGAGCATCATCAGCGGAACGCTGTCCAGCCCCATCATCGCCAGCAGGGTGATGGCGATGAAGGCGATGTACGAGCCGATCATGTACACCTCGCCGTGGGCGAAGTTGATCATGCCGATGATGCCGTAGACCATGGTGTAGCCGATCGCGATCAGCGCATAGGTGCTGCCGACGGTCAGGCCGTTAACCAATTGTTGTAGGTAATGATAAATCTCGGGCATGGGACTCTCTCGCTAAACGCCCGCCGTTGTACGGCAGGTAGACGTTCGGCTCGCGGGTGTGGGGCCGGAACGCTGCTGAGACCCGTCACGATCCGGCGCGCGGCGGGCCGGCGGGAGGCAGGGGAAAGCCGCGCTCCCGTCCACCAGGAGTGAACGCTGCCGGTCTTCGCCTGCCCTTGCCGGGCCGCCGCTCGCGGAATCATGCGGGTACTAAAACAAAGCCCACGGTGGGTGACGTGGGCTCCGTACTGCAACGATGCTTACTTGACCTCGGTCCGGGTGGCATCCTTGTGCCACTCGTAGACGGTGAAGTCGAAGTTCTTCAGGTCGCCCTTCTCGTCGAACCCGAGGTTCCCGGTGGGAGTCTCGAAGGTGTTGGCGCGCAGGGCCTCGGCGACCTTCTCCGGATCGGCCTCGCCGGCTTTCTCGATGCCCTTGGCGATCACGGTGACCGCGGAGTAGGCGGGCAGGACGAAGATGCCGCTCGGATCCTGGTTCTTCGCCTTGAAGGCGTCGATCAGGGCCTTGTTCTTCGGATCCTGCTCGAAGGCGCGCGGCAGGGTCGCCAGCATGCCTTCCGAAGCGTCGCCGGCGATCGCGGTGATTTCGCTGTTGCCGACCCCTTCCGGGCCCATGAAGCGCGCGTCCAGCCCGGCCTGCTTGGCCTGGCGCAGCAGCAGGCCCATTTCTGGGTGGTAGCCGCCGAAGTAGACGAACTGCACGCCGGCTTTCTTCAGCTTGCTGATCAGCGCGTTGAAGTCCTTGTCGCCGGCGTTCAGGCCTTCGAAGACGGCAACCTTGATGCCGGCGTCTTCCACGGTCTTCTTCACCTCGGTGGCGATGCCTTCGCCGTACTGCTGCTTGTCGTGCAGTACCGCGATGGTCTTGTCCTTGTAGCGTTCGGCGATGAACTTGCCGGCCACCGGGCCCTGCATGTTGTCCAGGCCGATCGTGCGGAAGATCAGCTTGTAGCCGCGCGAGGTGATTTCCGGGGCGGTGGCCGACGGGGTGATCATCAGCACGCCTTCGTCTTCGTAGATGTCGGTGGCGGGTTGGGTGGAGCTGGAGCAGACATGGCCGACCACGAACTTGACGCCGTCGTTGACCACCTTGTTGGCGACCGCCACGGCCTGCTTGGGATCGCAGGCGTCGTCGTAGATCACGCCTTCGAGTTGCGCGCCGTTCACGCCGCCTGCCTTGTTGATCTGTTCGATTGCCATCAGCGCACCGGCGCGCTGCATGTCGCCGTACTGGGCTACCGGACCGGTGACCGGGCCAGCCAGGGCGATCTTGATGGTGTCGGCGGCCATGGAGTAGCTGGCGAACCCGGCAATGGCCATCGCGGCGAACAGGCGGGATAGACGCTGAGTACCCTTCTTCATAGTGCTCCACTCTTCTTGTGTGTTGTCATTGTTGTAGTCTCGCGGCCGCGGGGGCCGGAGGAGACCGGGTGATCGTCATGGACGGACCCCGGGAACTGTACCGGTACAGTGTAGAGCGGCGCTTCGTCGCTTGAAAAGCACGGCACGGCGAGCTCCCGTGAGTCGTGTCGCCTGGTTGACATAAACGTATAGAAAAACGGCGCGGACCTGCCTCACCTCCCTGGGCCCGGTTTCCCTTCGGCTGTCGTGGGCTACCGGCGGGCGTTATCATGGCGCCCATGCAATCCAGGTAGATCCCATGACAGAACAAACTAGCACCCTCTATGCCAAGCTGCTCGGCGAGACCGCGGTCATTTCCTGGGCCGAGCTGCAACCGTTCTTCGCCCGTGGCGCCTTGCTCCAGGTCGATGCCGCGTTGGACCTGGTGGAAGTCGCCGAGGCCCTGGCCGGGGACGACCGCGAGAAGGTCGCCGCCTGGCTTTCCGGCGGCGGCCTGAGCAAGGTCGGGGAGGATGCGGCCAAGGACTTCCTCGAACGCGACCCGACCCTCTGGGCGGTGGTGGTGGCGCCCTGGGTGGTCATTCAGGAACGCGCGGAAAAAGCGACGTTGCACTGATCCAGGGCGGTTTTCTTTCGCTCGACCCTGGCTAGACTGATTCCGATTCCCACCAGGAGATTCGTCATGTTCGAACCAGGCCACCTCCATCTGGTCAGCCTGCCCGGCCTCGACCAGCAGGACATCAATATCCATATCCGCTACGAGGTGCGGCAGAACGCCGAATCCGGCGCCTATGTGCACTTCGACATGGACGGCGAGATCGACGGCAAGCCGTTCAGCGACTCCTTCGAGCTGCCGCGCGATACCGCCTTCAACTTCGCCAGCGATGCCACGCGGGTCGCCCAGAAGCACGGCCTGCACCCGAAGTTCGGCGCGATCACCCGGGTGCACAAGGAATACGATGCGATGTTCGAGGACATTCGCGCCAAGCTGCATGCCCATCCCGGCGAACCGGTGGATCTCGAGCGGATCATTCGCCACGAGTGAGCCGTGTCCCCGGCGGCCGGAAGCATGGGAAAGGCCCGATATCGACGATATCGGGCCTTTTTTCGTTTGCCGGAGAGGCCGTTCAGGGGCTTGCCACCCTTGCCGGCAAGCGGAAACGGCTTGCCGCTTGCCGCTTCCGGGTTGTCCTGAAATAAACTCAAGTTCTTGAATATAAAGGATTTTAATAATCTGGCACGGGCCTTGCTGAAGTGTTGGCGACGAAAGCCACACCGGCAAACAGGTTCGCAGCCATGAGCATCAGTTTCGACAGAGCACTCGGTATCCACCAGCAGGCCCTCAGCTTCCGCGCCCAGCGCGCCGAAGTGCTGGCCAACAACCTGGCCAACGCCGATACCCCGAACTACAAGGCTCGCGACCTGGACTTCGCCGCGGTTCTCGCCGAGCAGAAGGACAAGGCCGCCAAGGGTACCTTCGCCACCCGCACCACCAACGAGCGGCATATCGCCGCCGAAGGTTTCGGCATGGGCGAGGGCAGCCTGCAGTACCGCATCCCGGTCCAGCCGTCGATCGACCAGAACACTGTCGACGCCCAGATCGAGCAGGCCAACTACGCCGAGAACGCCATGCACTTCCAGGCGTCCTTCACCTTCCTCAACAGCAAATTCAAAGGGCTGGTCAGCGCCCTGCGTGGAGAGTAACCGCCATGTCCCTCGCCAGTGTCTTCAACATTGCCGGTAGCGGCATGAGCGCCCAGAGCACCCGCCTGAACACCGTGGCCAGCAACATCGCCAACGCCGAGACGGTTTCCTCCAGCGTCGACAAGACCTACCGCGCCCGCCATCCGGTGTTCTCCACCATGTTCCAGCAGGCCCAGGGCGACAGCGGCTCGCTGTTCGCCGACCAGGACAGCTCCGGCGCCGGCGTGCAGGTGCTGGGCATCGTCGAGGACCAGAGTTCGCTGATGCCGCGCTACGAGCCGAACCATCCGGCCGCGGATGCCAACGGCTACGTGTATTACCCCAATGTGAACGTGGTCGAGGAAATGGCCGACATGATTTCCGCCAGCCGTGCCTTCCAGACCAACGCGGAAATGATGAATACCGCCAAACAGATGATGCAGAAGGTCCTGACCCTGGGTCAGTGAGCGGAGTAGAGCATGAGCATCGATAACGTCAGCGGCACCAGCAGCAACACCGGCAACGTCAACGGCAGCAAGCGCGCCGCCGGCAGCGGCGCCACCGAGACCGGGCAGAGCGTCAAGGGCAGCAGCAACCTTGGCAAGGACGAATTCCTCAAGCTGCTGGTGGCCCAGTTGAAGAACCAGGACCCGATGTCGCCGCAGCAGAACGGCGAGTTCATCGCCCAACTGGCCCAGTTCAGCACCGTGGAAGGCGTGCAGTCGCTGAACAAGAGCATGGAGAGCATTCTCTCCAACTACCAGTCGTCGCAGGCCCTGCAAGCCTCGTCGCTGGTGGGGCGCAAGGTCATCGTGGCGACCGACAAGTCGGTGGTGGACACCAAGGACACCTTCAAGGCGTCCCTCAACCTGCCGGTCTCCAGCAGCAACGTATGGGTCAACGTCTACGACGACAAGGGCACCGTGGTCAATCGCATCAACCTTGGCCAGCAGGCTGCCGGCAGCGTCAGCTTCATGTGGGACGGCAAGGACAGCAGCGGCAACATCATGCCGCCGGGCACCTACAAGTTCGAGGCGCAGACCTCGATCGACGGCAAGACCTACGGGCTCCAGACCTACCTGCCGGCCAACGTCGACAGCGTCACCCTGGGGCAGAACGGCGGCGAGCTGATGCTCAACCTCGCAGGCCTGGGCAGCATCGCGCTGTCCAAAGTACAGATCATCGGCCAGTAAGCCGGCGTTTCCGGCAAGGAGCTATCCATGAGTTTCAACATCGGCCTGAGCGGTATCCAGGCGGCCTCCAGCGGCCTGAACGTCACCGGCAACAACATCGCCAACGCCGGCACCGTAGGCTTCAAGCAATCCCGCGCGGAGTTCGCCGACGTCTACGCCGCCTCGGTGCTGGGTTCGGGCAGCAACCCGCAGGGCAGCGGCGTGCTGCTCTCGGACGTCTCGCAGATGTTCAAGCAGGGCAACATCGACTCGACCAACAGCGTGCTGGACCTGGCCATCAACGGCAACGGCTTCTTCGTCACCAGCAACAACGGGGCGATCAGCTACACCCGCGCCGGCTACTTCAATACCGACAAGCAGGATTTCATCGTCGACAACAACGGCTACCGCCTGCAGGGCTATGCCGTCGGGCCGAACGGCCAGTTGCAGAACGGCGTGGTCACCGACCTCAAGGTCGAGCGCGCCAATCAGGCGCCGCAGGCCACCTCGAGCATCCAGCAGTCGTACAACCTCAACTCGACGCTGAAGCCGCCGACCGTGACGCCGTTCGATCCGTCCGACGCCGCTACCTACAACTCGTCCTCTTCGCTGGGCATCTATGACAGCCAGGGCAACTCCCACACCATGAGCCAGTTCTTCATCAAGAACGAGCCGGACCCGAATGCGACCCCGCCGATTCCGGAGAACAGCTGGACCATGAAAGTGCTGATCGACGGCGTCAATCCGCTCGATCCGTCGAACAAGACGCCGATGAGCTTCAACGTCACCTTCGACGCCAGCGGCCAGATGACCTCGGTTCGGGCGCCGGACGGCAGCACCAGCGGGCCGGGCTTCAGCATCGACGCGACCACCAACGTGATCCAGTTCAGCCCGGCCACCGGCAATCCGCCGACTCCCGGCACCGGCTGGATTCCGGCGGCCTCGGACGGCAAGACCCCGCCGACCTACGCCTGGAACGGCGCGACCGGTGCCGCCAGCGGCATCTCCTTCGACATGCGCAAGACCACCCAGTACTCCACCGCGTTCGCCCAGAGCAACCCGATCCAGGACGGCTACACCACCGGTCAGCTGGCAGGCCTGGAAATCGACGACACCGGGGTGATCTTCGCCCGCTACACCAACGGCCAGTCCAAGGTGCAGGGCCAGGTGGTGCTGGCCAACTTCGCCAACATCCAGGGCCTGACGCCGATCGGCAAGACCTCCTGGGTGCAGTCCTCGGAGTCCGGCGAGCCGGCGGTCGGCGCGCCGCGCTCGGGCACCCTGGGGGCGTTGCAATCCGGCGCGCTGGAAGCGTCCAACGTGGACATCTCCAACGAACTGGTGAACCTCATCGTCCACCAGCGCAACTACCAGGCCAATGCCAAGACCATCCAGACCGAGGATGCGGTGACCCAGACCATCATCAACCTGCGCTGATGACGGCGTGCCGGTGCCGTCCGGGCACCGGCAAGGCCCTTGCCGCCAGCGGCAACCCATGGCCAGGGGTTGCCCCCGAAGCCTCCGAAAGGAGGCTTTCTGTTTTATAAAATCCTTTTAAATCAATGTATTAATTGTTTTTTCGAATTCTGGCACGGCGCTTGCTGGATAACCTGCAAGAAAGCCCGGCGGATTGTGCCGGTGCCTGGAGGATTCGATGGACAAGATGCTGTACGTCTCCATGAGCGGGGCCAGCCAGAACACCCTGGCGATGCGTGCTCATGCCAACAACCTGGCGAACATCTCGACCAGCGGCTTTCGTCGCGACTTCGAGCAGGCGCGTTCGATGCAGGTGTTCGGCGACAGCTTCCCGGCGCGGGTATTCGCCATGAGCGAGCGGCCCGGTACCGATTTCAGCCATGGCAGCCTCCAGGAAACCGGCAACGAGCTGGACATCGCCATCGACGGCGACGGCTTCGTCGCGGTCCAGGCGCCGGATGGCAGCGAGGCCTACGTGCGTACCGCCGGCATGCATATCGACGCCCTCGGCATGCTGCGCACCGGCGACGGCTTGCCGGTGCTCGGCAACGGTGGGCCGATCGCCGTGCCGCCGGAGGAAAAGGTGGAGATCGGCCAGGACGGCACCATCAGCATCCGCGCCCTTGGCGAGAACCCCAACGTGGTCGCCGTGGTGGACCGGATCAAGCTGGTCAACCCGAACCTGAAGCAGATGGAGAAGGGTACCGACGGCCTGCTGCACTACAAGCCGCAGCCGGGCGAGCAGGCGCCGCTGGCCGACGCCAACGTGAAGGTGGTCTCCGGTTTCCTGGAAAGCAGCAACGTGAACGCGGTGGAAGAGATGACCGCGATCCTCTCGCTGTCCCGTCAATTCGAGCTGCACGTGAAGATGATGCGCACCGCCGAGGACGATTCGGCGGCCATGGCGCGGGTTTTGCAAATCAGCTAATCACTTGAGCGTGGTGCCATAAAACCGGCACCCGAGGAGCACGACGATGTTATCGGCACTGTGGGTCAGCAAGACCGGTCTGTCCGCCCAGGACATGAACCTGACCACCATTTCCAACAACCTGGCCAACGTATCCACCACCGGCTTCAAGCGCGACCGCGCGGAGTTCCAGGACCTGCTGTACCAGATCCGGCGCCAGCCGGGCGGCCAGTCGACCCAGGACAGCGAGCTGCCTTCGGGCCTGCAACTGGGTACCGGTGTGCGCGTCGTCGGCACCCAGAAGATCTTCACCCCGGGCAGCCTGCAGACCACCGAGCAGCCGCTGGACATGGCGGTCAACGGGCGCGGCTTCTTCCAGGTCCTGCTGCCGGACGGCACCGTGTCCTACACCCGCGACGGCAGCTTTCACCTGAACTCCGACGGGCAGATCGTCACCTCCAACGGCTTCGCCCTGGAGCCAGCGATCGTGGTGCCCAACGAGACCCAGACCTTCACCGTCGGCCAGGACGGCACCGTCTCGGTGACCACCACCGGCAACGCCCAGCCGCAGGTGATCGGCAACATCCAGACCGCCGACTTCATCAACCCGGCCGGCCTGCAGGCCATCGGCAACAACCTGTTCCTGGAAACCGGCTCCAGCGGCGCGCCGCAGGTCGGTACGCCGGGTCTCAACGGCCTCGGCACGGTTGCCCAGAACACCCTGGAAAACTCCAACGTCAACGTGGTCGAGGAACTGGTGAACATGATCACCACCCAGCGCGCCTACGAGATGAACTCCAAGGTCATCTCCACCGCCGACCAGATGTTGTCCTTCGTCACCCAGAATCTTTGACGGGCCCTGACCGGGCCCTGGCTGTACGCCGCGAGGTAGCTTGATATGAACCGGCTGATGATCGTCTCCCTGCTTGGCATCGCCACCGCCCTGAGCGGTTGCGTCAATCCACCGCCGAAGCCGAACGATCCGTACTACGCGCCGGTGCTGCCGCGCACCCCGCTGCCCGCCGCGCAGAACAACGGCGCGATCTACCAGGCCGGCTTCGAGCAGAACCTCTACGACGACCGCAAGGCCTTCCGCGTGGGCGACATCATTACCATCACCCTCAACGAGAAGACCCAGGCGAGCAAGAAAGCCAACTCCGATATCCAGAAGGACAGCAAGACCAAGATGGGGCTGACCTCGCTGTTCGGCAGCGGCATGACCACCAACAACCCGATCGGCGGCGGCGACCTCAGCCTCAGCGCCGAATACGGCGGCTCGCGCGACGCCAAGGGCGATAGCCAGGCGGGGCAGAGCAACAGCCTGACCGGCTCGATCACCGTGACCGTGGCCGAGGTGCTGCCCAACGGCATCCTCTCCGTGCGCGGCGAGAAGTGGATGACCCTGAACACCGGCAACGAGCTGGTGCGCATCGCCGGCCTGGTCCGCGCCGACGATATCGCCACCGACAACACCGTGTCCTCGACCCGCGTGGCCGACGCCCGGATCACCTATTCCGGCACCGGCGCCTTCGCCGATGCCAGTCAGCCGGGCTGGCTGGACCGCTTCTTCCTCAGCCCGCTGTGGCCGTTCTGAGGACGCTCGCGATGACCAAGTTCAAGCACCTGCTGGCCCTCGCCGCGCTGCTCCTGGCCGCCGGCGCGGCCCAGGCCGAGCGGTTGAAGGATATCGCCAGCATCCAGGGCGTGCGGACCAACCAGTTGATCGGCTATGGCCTGGTGGTCGGCCTGAGCGGCAGCGGCGACCAGACCACGCAGACGCCGTTCACCCTGCAGACCTTCAACAACATGCTGGCGCAGTTCGGCATCAAGGTGCCGGCCAACGTCGGCAACGTGCAGTTGAAGAACGTCGCCGCGGTATCGGTGCATGCCGACCTGCCGCCGTTCGCCAAGCCGGGCCAGCCGATCGACGTCACCGTGTCGTCCATCGGCAACGCCAAGAGCCTGCGCGGCGGCAGCCTGCTGATGACTCCGCTGAAAGGTATCGACGGCCAGGTCTACGCGGTCGCCCAGGGCAACCTGGTGGTCGGCGGCTTCGACGCCGAAGGCCGCGACGGCTCGAAGATCACCGTCAACGTACCGTCCGCCGGACGTATCCCGGCCGGCGCCACCGTCGAACGCGCGGTGCCGAGCGGCTTCGACCAGGGCAACAGCCTGACGCTGAACCTCAACCGCCCGGACTTCACCACTGCCAAGCGCATCGTCGACCGCATCAACGAACTGCTCGGTCCGGGCGTCGCCCATGCGGTGGACGGCGGCTCGGTGCGGGTCAGCGCGCCGCTCGATCCGAACCAGCGGGTCGACTACCTGTCGATCCTGGAGAACCTCGACGTGCAGCCGGGCGAGGCGGTGGCCAAGGTCATCATCAATTCGCGCACCGGCACCATCGTCATCGGCCAGAACGTCAAGGTATCGCCGGCCGCCGTCACCCACGGCAGCCTGACCGTGAGCATCACCGAGGACCCGATCGTCAGCCAGCCCGGTGCCTTCTCCAACGGCCAGACTGCGGTGGTGCCACGCTCGCGGGTGAACGCCGAGGAGGAGACCAAGCCGATGTTCAAGTTCGGTCCCGGCACCACCCTGGACGACATCGTCCGCGCGGTGAACCAGGTCGGCGCCGCGCCGAGCGACCTGATGGCGATCCTCGAAGCCCTGAAGCAGGCCGGCGCGTTGCAGGCCGACTTGATCGTGATCTGAGGACGACGCCATGGATTCCCGTTTGCTCAGCGGTATCGGCGCAGGCCCCGACAGCGGCTCCTATACCGATCTCAACCGCCTCAACCAGCTCAAGGTCGGCAAGGACCGCGACGGCGAGGCGAACATCCGCAAGGTCGCCCAGGAATTCGAATCGCTGTTCCTCAACGAGATGCTCAAATCCATGCGTTCGGCCAACGAAGCGCTGGGCGACGGCAATTTCATGAACAGCCAGACCACCAAGCAGTACCAGGACATGTACGACCAGCAACTGTCGGTGAGCCTGTCGAAGAATGCCGGCGGCATCGGCCTGGCCGACGTGCTGGTGCGCCAGTTGTCGAAGATGAAGCAAGGCTCCAGGGGCAACGGCGAAAACCCGTTCGCCCGGGTCGCCGAGAACGGCGCCGGTCGCTGGCCGAGCAACCCCAGCGCGCAGGCCGGCAAGGCCCTGCCGATGCCGGAAGCCGGCCGCGACGACTCGAAGCTGCTCAACCAGAGGCGCCTGGCGCTGCCGGGCAAGCTGACCGAGCGCATGCTCGCCGGCATCGTTCCCTCCGCCTCGCCGGCCGCCAGCCAGATGCAGAGCCTGGGCCAGGACAGCTACCTGCCGGCGCAGAGCTACCCGGCGGCGAGCCGCCGCGGTTTCTCCACCGATGGCGTCGACAGCCAGGGCAGCCGGCGCATCGCCCAGCCGCCGCTGGCCAGGGGCAAGTCGATGTTCGCCTCGGCCGACGAGTTCATCGCCACCATGCTGCCGATGGCCCAGAAGGCCGCCGAGCGGATCGGCGTCGATGCCCGCTACCTGGTGGCCCAGGCCGCGCTGGAGACCGGCTGGGGCAAATCGATCATCCGCCAGCAGGATGGCGGCAGCAGCCACAACCTGTTCGGCATCAAGACCGGCAGCCGCTGGGATGGTGCCTCGGCGCGCGCTCTCACCACCGAATACGAAGGCGGCAAGGCGGTCAAGGAAGTCGCGGCGTTCCGCTCCTACTCGTCGTTCGAGCAGAGCTTCCACGACTACGTCAGCTTCCTCCAGGGCAACGACCGCTACCAGAACGCCCTGGACAGCGCCGCCAACCCCGAGCGCTTCATGCAGGAACTGCAGCGCGCCGGCTACGCCACCGATCCGCAGTACGCCCGCAAGGTGGCGCAGATCGCCAGACAGATGCAGACCTACCAGGCCGTCGCCGCCGCCGGCACGCCGCCTCTGGGTTGAGCAAGGAGGAACTGACCCATGTCCGACCTACTCTCGATAGGCCTGTCCGGCCTCGGCACCAGCCAGACCTGGCTGACTGTCACCGGGCACAACATCACCAACGTCAAGACGCCGGGCTACAGCCGCCAGGATGCCATCCAGCAGACCCGGATCCCGCAGTTCAGCGGTGCCGGCTACATGGGCTCGGGCAGCCAGATCGTCGACGTGCGCCGCCTGGCCAGCGACTTCCTCACCGGCCAGTTGCGCAACGCCACCAGCCAGAACAGCGAGCTGAACGCTTTCCTGGGCCAGATCGACCAGCTCAACTCGCTGCTGGCGGATAACACCACCGGGGTCAGCCCGGCGATGCAGCGTTTCTTTTCCGCCTTGCAGACCGCTGCGCAGAACCCGTCCTCGACCGAGGCGCGCGAGGCGGTGCTGGCCCAGGCGCAGGGCCTGAGCAAGACCTTCAATACCCTCTACGACCAACTGGACAAGCAGAACAGCCTGATCAACCAGCAGTTGGGTGCCTTGACCTCGCAGGTGAACAATCTCAGCCAGAGCGTGGCCGAGTACAACGATGCCATCGCCAAGGCGAAATCCGCCGGGGCCGTGCCCAACGATCTGCTGGACGCGCGCGACGAAGCGGTGCGCAAGCTCTCCGAGATGGTCGGCGTGACCGCGGTCACCCAGGACGACAACAGCGTCAGCCTGTTCATCGGCAGCGGCCAGCCGTTGGTGGTGGGCAATACCGTTTCGACGCTGAGCGTGGTGCCGGGGCTGGACGACCCGACCCGCTACCAGGTGCAGCTCACGCTTGGCGACTCCACGCAAAACGTGACCCGGTTGGTCTCCGGCGGGCAGATGGGCGGCCTGCTGGCGTATCGCGATACCGTCCTGGATAGCTCCTACAACAAGCTCGGCCAACTTGCGCTAACCTTCGCCGATACTGTCAACAAGCAACTGGGGCAGGGCCTAGACCTGGCGGGCAAGGCCGGCGCCAACCTGTTCGGCGACATCAACGATCCGGACATCACGGCGCTCCGGGTCTTGGCGAAGAACGGCAACACCGGCAATGTCCACGCCAACCTGAACATCACCGATACCAGCAAGCTGAATTCCAGCGATTTCCGCCTGGACTTCGACGGCACCAATTTCACCGCGCGGCGCCTGGGCGACGACGCAAGCATGCAGGTCACGGTCAGCGGTACCGGTCCCTACACCCTCTCGTTCAAGGATGCCAACGGCGTCGACCAGGGCTTCAGCGTGACCCTCGACCAACTGCCGGCCGCGGGCGACCGCTTCACCCTGCAGCCGACCCGGCGCGGCGCCAGCGATATCGAGACAACCCTGAAGAACGCTTCGCAACTGGCTTTCGCCGGGTCCGCTCGCGCCGAGGCGACCACCAACAACCGCGGCAGCGGCGCCATCGGCCAGCCGAACCTGGTCGGCGGACCGTCGCCGATCGATCCGGCGGTTCTGCAGAACGCCTTCGGCGCCAATGGTCTGCCGCTGAGCGCGACGGTCAGCGCGGATGGCAAGACCTACACCATGACCTCGCCGCTGCCGGCCGGTTGGAGTTATGTCGACAAGGACGGCAACGCGCTGCCCGGCAGTCCGACGCTGAACAGCGGTACCAGCAACAGCGTGCGCATGGCCTATACCGATCCGGGCAGCGGCCAGACCTATACCTACGAGTTCAACCTGTCCAACGTGCCGCAGACTGGCGACAGTTTCACCCTGAGCTTCAACAAGGACGGCATTTCGGACAACCGCAACGCCCTCAACCTGAATGCCTTGCAGACCAAGCCGACGGTGGGTGGTACCGGCAGCACGGGGTCTACCTACAACGACGCCTACGGTGGGCTGGTGGAGCGGGTCGGCACCCTGACCGCCCAGGCGCGCGCCAGCGCCGACGCCTCGCAGACCGTGCTCAAGCAGGCGCAGGACAGCCGCGACTCGCTGTCCGGGGTGAGCCTCGACGAAGAGGCGGCCAACCTGATCCAGTTCCAGCAGTACTACAGCGCGTCGGCCCAGGTCATTCAAGTTGCCCGCTCGCTGTTCGATACCCTGATAGGCGCGTTCCGCTGAGCGCCTTAACCGAGAGACCGTCGTCATGCGCATTTCAACGATCCAGGCTTTCAACAACTCGGTCAGTGGCATCTCCCGCAACTATGCCGACCTGACGCGCACCCAGGCCGAAATCAGTGCCGGCAAGCGCCTGCTGACCCCGGCTGACGACCCGGTCGGCGCCGTCCGGCTGCTTCAGCTGAACCAGGAGCAGGCGCTCAACAGTCAGTACAAATCGGGCATCACGGCAGCGAAGAACAGCCTGCAGCAGGAGGAGACCATCCTCAATTCGGTCGGCACGGTCATCCATCGTATCCGCGAGATCGCCGTGCAGGCCGGCAACGGCGGCCTCGACGCCTCGGACAAGAACGCGCTGGCCACCGAACTGGCGCAGCGCGAGGACGAACTGCTGAACCTGCTCAACAGCCGCGATGCCAGCGGCAAGTACTTGTTCTCCGGCAGCCAGGGCGATACCCAGCCGTTCGTTCGCAACCCGGACGGTACCTACTCCTACAACGGCGACGAAGGCCAGCGTGAGGTACAGATCGCCAGCAGCACCTTCATTGCCATCAGCGACAACGGCAAGATCCTTTTCGAAAGCGGCAGCAACGCCAACCGGGTCTCCACCGGCAAGGGCGCCGCAGGCCTGGACGCCAGCGGCAACCCCAGCGACAGCAGCATCTCCCTGGGCCTGGTGACGGACAAGGAAGCCTACGACACGGTGTTCCCGTCGAGCACGCCACCGCTGGCCAGCGATGGCGTCGGTATCCACTTCACCGACGCGAAGAACTACGTGGTCTACGACCTCAAGACGATCCCGCCGGGCTACGACTGGAGCACCAGCGACCCCAACCCGCCGAGCTTCGCCACGCTCGCCAGCGGCAAGATCGACGACAACGCCCAGACCAGCGACTTCATCACCTTCGGCGGCGTCAAGGTACAGATCGACGGCGAGCCGCAGGGCGGCGACACCTTCAGTATCAAGCGCCAGCCGGACCAGGAAAAGCGCAGCTTGCTCAATACCGTGTCGGACTTGCGCAAGGCCCTGCTCAGCGCCGAGGACACGCCGGCTGGAAACCTGGCTATCCGCGACGCGGTGGGGGTGGCGATCTCCAACCTGGACTCGTCGAACTCGCAAATCCTCACGGGCCAGGGACGCATCGGCGCGCGGATGAACGTCGCCGAATCGACGGAAACCTTCATCGACGACGTGACCCTGGTGAATACCGCCGTGATCTCACAGATCCAGGATCTGGACTACCCTGAAGCGCTGTCACGGCTGACCCTGCAATCCACCATCATGGATGCGGCGCAGCAGAGTTTCGTCAAGATTCGCGACTTGAGCCTGTTCAACTACCTGAGTTAAGCGGATGACAAGCGATAGCCCAGCAGGGGCGCGGAGTCGACAGCAGGCTACGGAATGACCGACAAACAACGGATAAAGGGCAGGCCCGTCGCTATCGACTACGAAAGCACGCTGGCTTTCTTCGAAGGTCGGGCCGCCCGCGAATATCGCAATGCCCTGAGTTCGACGATGTATCAGGACCAGCAGCCGGAACTGGTCGAGGAGCGCGATCGGCGCGAGAAACTGCGCGTCGCTCCGGGACTCGCCCTCGGTATGGCCCGGCGGGTCCTCGACATCGGCTGCGGTATCGGGCGCTGGGGCTGGCTGCTGGCCGAGGAAGCGCCGCAGGCCGATTACCTGGGCATCGACTTCTCCGCCGCGCTGGTGGAGAAAGCCCGCGACGAGGCACGGCAGCGCGGCTACGAGCGGCTGCTTTTCCAGCGGATGTCGGCGACCGACATCCGTCCCGCCGAGCTGGCGCTCAGTCCTCCCTACGACCTGCTGCTGGTCTCGGGACTACTCATCTATCTCAACGACAGCGACTGCCAGGAACTGTTGCGCCAGGCGCTGCAGCTGTGCGCACCGGGCGGGCGGATCTACCTGCGCGAACCGGTAGCCGTGGAACAGCGCCTCACCCTGGATCGCTTCTTTTCGAAGGAACTGGAACACGAGTATTCGGCGGTCTATCGCACCGTCGCCGAACTCAAGGACATGCTCGTACAGGCCGGCGGAGGGGAAGGGCCTGCGATTCTCGAAGAGGACTGCCTGTTCGCCGAAGCGCTGGAAAAGCGTGCGGAGACCCGCCAGTACTTCATGATCCTGCAGCGACGGGGATGACTCTGTGCGCACTGCCTACTGCTTCGACCTGGATGGAACCCTGACCCGTCAGGAACTGTTGCCGCTGATCGCGTCGTCCGTCGGTCTCGAAGACGAGATCGAGGTGCTGACCCAGGCCACCATCGACGGTTTCCTGCCGTTCGACAAATCCTTCAAGCTGCGTGTCCGCTTGCTGCGCGACGCGAACCTGGAGTGGATCCACACCGCCCTGCGTCAGCAGGTGGAGCTGGACCCGCATATCCAGGCGTTCATTTCCGCGCGCCCTCGGCAATGCTTCGTCGTGACCGGCAACCTGGACCTCTGGGTCGAGCCGGTACTCGAACGCCTCGGAGTGCGCAGCTTCACCTCGCGGGCGCGGATGCGCGACGGACGTCTGGAGGGAGTCGAGGAGATCCTCCACAAGGGCGATGCGGTGACCTCCCTGCGCGGCGAGTTCGAGCGCATCGTCGCCGTCGGCGAAGGGATGAACGACGTGCCGATGTTCGAGGCCGCCGATCTGCGCGTGGCCTACGGCGGAGTGCATGTGCCGAACCGGGTGCTGACCGGCCTGAGCGATTTCGTGGTCCATGAAGGAGAAGCCCTGTGTCGCCTATTGAACATGCTGTGATCAGCGCGGCGGGCATCGGCTCTCGTCTGGGACTGAACAAACCCAAGTGCCTGGTCGAGGTTGGTGGCAAGACGCTGCTGGCCCAGCACCTCGAGCGCCTGGCGGAGATCCCGAACGTCTGGGTCGTGGTGGGGTTTCAGGAGGAACTGGTCATCGAGCAGGTGCGCAACCTGCGCAGGGACGCGATCATCGTGCGCAACCCCGATTTCGACCGAACCAATACCTTGCAGAGTATCCACCGGGTTTCGCGTTATCTCGACCGGCGCTTCCTCGCCGTGGATGGCGACACCTTCATCGAGAATCGCTCGTTCGAACGCTTTCTCCGCGCCGCCGCCGGGCAGGCGGGCCTGATCGGCGTCTCGCGCTACACCACCAGCGATGGCGTGCGCGTTCTGCTGGATGCGGGTGGCGAGGCGGTCACCGCTTTCACCCGCGAGCCGCAGCACGCCTACGAATGGACGGGTATCGCGATTCTCCGGCCGGACATGGTGGTGGACCGGCCGATATACGTGTACCAGGCGCTCGAACCGTACCTGCCGCTGCCCGCGCAGGAACTCGACGCCTTCGACATCGATACCGCCAGCGACCTGGATATGGCGCGGCGCGTGCACCTGAATAACTGGAACCTGAATGATTGAGGACAGCGTGAGCGAACCCGGCCGGCGCGACGGTGGGGATGCCGGGAAACGATTGGCCTGGCTGCAGCGGCAGGTCTTGCCGGTGCTGGAGGAGGGGGACGCGGTCTGGGTTTCCGGGCTGGACGGCGCGCCGTTCGCCGGGGGCGCACACAAGGTCGTCGAGGCTTCCGTCGCTGGCGAGCTGCCTGGCAACGAGCGTTTCCGCCTGGCTTGCCTGGGCGGGGCGGTGGGAGGCGTGGCGGACGACTGGCAGGCCATGCGCCTGCTCCTGCGAGCGGTGGAGAGCCTGGAGGATCGCGGCTGGCTGCTGCTGGAGGAGGTTCTCTCGGTATCCGCCGCAGGCGCTTGCCGGAGTCCCCAGGCGCAGGCCCGCCTGGCGCTTTCCCTGGGCTTGCGGCAGGTCGCGGAACTGCACCTGGGCGCGCCGGACGACGGCGGACGCCAGCGGGTGCTGCAACTGTTCCGGCAGGACCTGGCGGTTGCGCGCATGCAGCGCTACTCGGGCCTGAGGGTCGCCTGTTACGGCAACATGCCTTTCCACTACCGCTCGTTGCGTCCTTTGGCCGAGTGTTTCGAGGACAGCCTCCTGAGCCTCGACATCGATGAAGTCATGGCCTGGAAACCGGACGTGATAGCGGTGGCCGACGGCTGGTCGGTGGAGTTCTGGCGCGACTACTGCGATGCGCACAACGTATTGCTGGTCGGCATGCGCCATGGCTCGGTCACCCGCTACGGATTCGCCGAGGGCACCTACCGCTACGCCGACTATCTGTGCGGCAGCGCCTGGGACATCGACGACACCCTGGCTTCCTCGGTGATGCCGCGCAACGGTTTCCTGCTGACCGGCAACGCCTGGTGCGACGAGGTGTTCCGGCTGCCCGCGAGAACCCCGGCGGAGAACGCGCCGACTATCCTCTTCGCCCCCACCTACAACCCCGAGATCAGCGCCGCCGTCCACCTCGGCGAGCGTGTGGTGGCGTTGATCCGCAAGGTCTATCCCGCGTCGCGGATCATCATCAAGCCGCATCCCGCCATCGTCCAGCACGAACATGCGTTCGTCAGCGACAAGGATCTGTTCCGCGACCTCATGAAGCTCTGGCGCGAACAGTCACGCACGGACCCGCTGGTCACTCTGGTGGACGACCCCGAGGCGAGCATCGCGGCCAGCTTCGCCGAAGCCGACATTCTGCTGGCGGACCGTTCTTCGCTGATCTTCGAGTTCATGACGCTCGACCGACCGATCCTGCTGTTCTCCCGCGAACAGCGGATCGCCCGCTGGGCCTACAACCCGGAGGCTCCAGGGAACGCCTGGCGCGATATCGGACTGGAGTTCGCCGACGACGAGCAACTGCTCGACCTGCTGGCCAATGCCTTTACCCGGCACGCGGAGAGTCGCGATACCCAGGAGAACCGCACGCAGCAGCTGTACGGCCGGTTTCGCGACGGACGCAGCGTCCAGAGGGTCGCCGCAGCGATCGCCGAGGCGCCGCGCTTGCAGATCGTGCTCGACGCGCGGGCCGCTGCGGATGGCGGGCAGCGACTGGCCGAACATTATGCGGCCTGCTTCGCCCATCGCCGTATCGACCTGATCGCTCCGTCCGGCGCGGCATTGCCGGCCGACGTGCGGCGCTTCGATTCGTGGCGGGCCTGGTGCGACGCGGAGGCTGCCACGCTCGAACGCAGGGCTTCGGCGGTGCTTCTGGTGGAAGACGGCGGCCAGTTGCTGCCGGGCAGCGCGCATCAGGTAAGCGCGCTCCTGCCGGCCATCGCCATGGGCCAGTTGCGGCATGCCCGGCTGGCGTTGGAAGAGCGCGAGGCCGGGCCCGCTGGCGAAACCGACTGGAGCGCTCGCCGCCTGCACAGGTTGCTCGCGCGCCTGCAGCCGAAGCCGGCCTGGCGTCTGCTGGCGCCCGCGCTGTTGCGCGAGGAACTGGCCGACCTGCCGGACGAAGCGGAGCAGCCGTTGTGGCTGCGCGCCGTGGCGGCAGCCGAGGCGCCGGTCGAATGGCCCGTCGGGCAGTTGAACCTGTTCGCCGAAGAGGGACTGTTGCGCCAGGGCGACGTGCATATGCTCTGCGCGCGCGCTCGGCTGCGCGCGGTTCCTTGCGTGTCGGGCCTGCCGCTGCGCCAGCGCCAGGTCGTCCTGCAGGTCACGCCCTTCGCCAGCCAGCTTTACGACCGCTTCCCGTTCCAGTTGCGCGTGTGCCTCAACGGCCAGCTCTTCAGCCGCGTGAGCGTCGAGGACGCGCGAGCGAAGTCGCTGGTCCTGCCGTTCCGGGGTGACGAACGCGGTGGCATGACGATCGAACTGGAGTGCGACGGCAGCTATCCGGCTTTCGAAGGCGTTTCCACGCCGGTCTCCCTGCTGCTCCAGACCGCGTTCCAGCCGGCGCCGGGAGACTATTGCGCGGCCCTCGCGGCCGGCGCAGCGAGCCCGGTGGCGGGGGAGGACTTCCGCAGCGAATACGAGACCTGGCTGCACGGGCGCGAAGTGGAGCCGGCCCGCTACCGTCCCTTCATCGACGCTTTGCGACGCGACTCGCGGATCGAAGTCCTGGTGCTTGCCGAGGAGGCCGAGGACGCAGACCTCCAGCGCAGCCTGGCGAGCATCGACGGCCAGGCCTTGCCGGCCTGGCGCACGCGGATACTGGGCAGAGCCCCGGCGTTTGCGCGCAAGGGCCTGGCGTGGCTGGCCGAGGGTGGTTCCGCCGCCGAGCGGATCAACCTGGCGGCGGCCGCCAGCGACGCCGACTGGCTGATCGTCATCCATGCCGGAGACGAACTGGCGCGTTCCGCGTTGCTCCTGCTGGCGGAAAAGATCCGTACGGAAACCGCGCTGCTGTGCTGCTACAGCGATGAAGACCATGTGTGCGACGGACGCTACGAGGCACCGTTGCTGAAGCCCGACTTCAACCTCGACCTTCTGCGCAGCTACCCCTACTGCGGTCGTTCCCTGGCCTTCCAGCGTGCCGCCTTGCTGGCGCAGGGCGGCTTGCAGGAAGGCTTCGGCGATCTGGCGTTGCAGGACTTCATGTTCCGCCTGGCGGAGCGGGAGGGCCTGGATCGTATCGGCCATCTCGCCGAGGTCCTCTACCACAGCGCTCGCGCCTTCGGAGAATGGCTGGCGAGCGCCGCCGTGCGCCCGTTCATCGCGAGCGTGGTCGACGAGCACCTGAACCGCCTCGGGGTTCCGCACCGGATCGAGCCGGGCCGGCTGGCGGTGATCAACCGCATCGCCTACGACTATCCGGGGACGCCGGCAGTGTCCCTGCTGCTTCCCGTGGGAGACAGCCTGAGCGCTCTCCAGCGCAGCGTGGAAAGCTTCCTGGAGAACACCGACTACCCGTCCTACGAATTGCTGCTGGTCGCCTCCGGCCCGCTGGCGCCCGACATGGCCGCCTGGCTGGAGGCGGTCCAGGGACTGGGGAGCGAGCAGATCCGGGTGCTCAGCCCGCAGGCTTCGAGCCTGGCCGGGTGCCTCAACCTCTGCGTGGCCGAGGCCCGAGGCGAATTCCTCCTGTCGTTGGGGGCGGGGGTCGTGGCCCTTCGTCCGGACTGGTTGCGCGAGTTGCTCAACCACGGCCGCCGCCCGGAGGTCGGGGCGGTCGGCGGCAAGCTCCTGGGCCTGGACGGAACGATTCGCGAGGCGGGCCTGGTGCTTGGCCTGGGCGGCACGGCGGGCCGCGCGTTCGCCGGCGAGGCGGGAGACAGCGCCGGCTACATGCATCGCCTGCTGGTCGTCCAGAATCACACGGCTCTGTCGGCTTCCTGCCTGTTGTTCAAGCGCTCGCTGCACGACGAACTCGGCGGCTTCGACGAGAACGACTTCGCTCATGGCCACGCCGACGTCGATTTCAGCCTGCGTGCCCGCCAGCTCGGCTACCTGTCGGTGTGGACGCCCTATGCAGTCCTGGCCCAGAACGGAAACGTCGAGCTGCCTTCCGTGGAGGCCGATGAGTCGCTCTACCGGCGCTGGCTACCGGCATTGGCGCGGGATCCCGCGTACAACCGCAATCTCAGCCTGGAGGGGGCCGGGTTCGCCCTGGAGCGCCCCGAGGTACCGGCCTGCCAACCGCTGTTCGGACGGTCGCCGCTGCCGCGGGTCCTGGCGCATCCTGCCGATCCCTACGGTTGTGGCCACTATCGCGTGCGTCAGCCGTTCCGCGCGCTGCACGACGCCGGCCTGCTGGACGGCATGCTCAGCGAGTCGCTCCTGCAGCCGGTGGCGTTGGAGCGCCTGGAGGTCGACAGCGTGATTCTCCAGCGGCAGATCAGCGAAGAGCAGTTGCGGGCCATTTCCCGGATGCGGTCGTTCAACCGCGCCTTCCGGGTCTACGAACTGGACGACTATCTGCCCGAGCTGCCGCTGAAGAGCCTGCATCGGGCCGAGATGCCCGGCGACATTCGCCAGATCCTCGGTCGTGCCCTGGGCCTGGCGGACCGTTTCGTGGTCTCGACCGAACCGTTGGCGGAGGCATTCCGGCGCATGCACGGGGACATCCGGGTCGTGCCGAACCGCCTTCCGTTGCCCTGGTGGCGCGACCTTTCCAGTCGGCGCCGGGACGCAGAGCGGCCACGGGTCGGATGGGCCGGCGGGATCGGCCATGGCGGCGATCTCGAGGTGATCGCCGAGGTCGTGCGCGAGCTGGCGGACGAGGTGGACTGGGTGTTCTTCGGATTCTGCCCGGATGCCTTGCGTCCCTATGTGCGCGAATACCATCCGGGGGTGGAGATCGAACGCTATCCCGCCTACCTGGCCAGCCTCGACCTTGATCTCGCCCTGGCGCCGTTGGAGCAGAACCGCTTCAACGAGTGCAAGAGCAACCTGCGCCTCCTGGAGTACGGCGTGCTCGGCTTCCCGGTGATCTGCAGCGACGTGCTTTGCTATCGCGACAGTCTCCCGGTCATGCGGGTGAAGAACCGTTCCAGGGACTGGCTGGAGGCGATCCGCGCGCACCTGGCCGATGCAGACGCCAACGCCGCGGCCGGCGCGCAGTTGCGCGAGGCGGTGCGCCGCGACTGGATGCTCGAAGGCGCGCATCTCGAGGCATGGGCGGCAGCCTGGCTGCCGGACTGAATCCGGGGTTTTCTCGAACGAGGCCGGTGGCGCAAGCCATCGGCCTTTTTTCATGCCCGGCGTGCCCTGTTGCACGGGAGGGCTAAAGAAAATCGCCGGGGGGTCGATGCAATGGGTGTCGGAACTTCCACCCTCTGCCGGACCAACCGGGGGCGGTTCAGGACCGATATTGGCGAGTCCTCTTCGAAGCATGTAACCCACTGAAGAGGAAGAGAAAAAGAAAATGTTGATTTTTTCTCTAAAGCTCCGCCGGGAAACGCCGATAAACACCATGAACGCGAATTCTTGGGGCACCTGAGCAAGCAGGCCGAGAGATCGCAAGCTCAGGTAACCGAAATAGGTCCTTTGGAGGAAATCACCATGGCCCTTACAGTCAACACGAACATTGCTTCCCTGAACACTCAGCGCAACCTGAATGCTTCTTCCAACGACCTCAACACCTCGTTGCAGCGTCTGACCACCGGCTACCGCATCAACAGTGCCAAGGACGATGCTGCCGGCCTGCAGATCTCCAACCGCCTGTCCAACCAGATCAGCGGTCTGAACGTTGCCACCCGCAACGCCAACGACGGCATCTCCCTGGCGCAGACCGCTGAAGGTGCCCTGCAGCAGTCCACCAATATCCTGCAGCGTATCCGCGACCTGGCCCTGCAATCCGCCAACGGCTCCAACAGCGACGCCGACCGTGCCGCCCTGCAGAAAGAAGTCGCTGCGCAACAGGCCGAACTGACCCGTATCTCCGATACCACCACCTTCGGTGGCCGCAAGCTGCTCGACGGCTCCTTCGGCACCACCAGCTTCCAGGTCGGTTCCAACGCCTACGAGACCATTGACATCAGCCTGCAGAATGCCTCTGCCAGCGCCATCGGTTCTTACCAGGTCGGCAGCAACGGCGCGGGTACCGTCGCCAGCGTAGCGGGCACCGCGACCGCTTCGGGCATCGCCTCGGGCACCGTCAACCTGGTCGGTGGCGGTCAGGTGAAGAACATCGCCATCGCCGCCGGCGATAGCGCCAAGGCCATCGCCGAGAAGATGGACGGTGCGATCCCGAACCTGTCGGCTCGTGCCCGTACCGTGTTCACCGCTGATGTCAGCGGCGTGACCGGTGGTTCGCTGAACTTCGACGTAACCGTTGGCAGCAACACCGTGAGCCTGGCAGGCGTGACCTCCACTCAGGATCTGGCCGACCAACTGAACTCCAACTCGTCGAAGCTGGGCATCACTGCCAGCATCAACGACAAGGGTGTACTGACCATCACCTCCGCTACCGGCGAGAACGTCAAGTTCGGTGCGCAGACCGGTACCGCTACTGCCGGTCAGGTCGCAGTGAAGGTCCAGGGTTCCGACGGCAAGTTCGAAGCGGCCGCCAAGAACGTGGTAGCTGCCGGTACTGCCGCTACCACCACCATCGTGACCGGCTACGTGCAACTGAACTCGCCGACCGCCTACTCGGTCAGCGGTACCGGCACCCAGGCTTCGCAGGTCTTCGGCAACGCCAGCGCCGCGCAGAAGAGCAGCGTTGCCAGCGTCGACATCTCCACTGCCGACGGCGCCCAGAACGCCATCGCGGTAGTCGATAACGCCCTGGCTGCGATCGACGCCCAGCGTGCTGACCTCGGTGCTGTTCAGAACCGCTTCAAGAACACTATCGACAACCTGACCAACATCTCGGAAAACGCTACCAACGCTCGTAGCCGCATCAAGGACACCGACTTCGCTGCCGAAACCGCGGCGCTGTCGAAGAATCAGGTGCTGCAACAGGCCGGTACCGCGATCCTGGCCCAGGCCAACCAGCTGCCGCAGGCGGTCCTGAGCCTGCTGCGCTAAGCCCGGGAACGGTCACTCACGCGGTACTGGGAGGAAGGGGTGACCCTTCCTCCCTTTTCCCTTTGCGAGGCATGAGAAATGGACGTCGGAAATATCACTTCCCTTTCTACGTTCAAGACCGGCAGGGCCCCGGAGGCCAGCGGCGATATCTTTGCGCCGCGCAGCGCAGCGGATGGCAGCGGCAAACCGTTGCCGGAAGTGACGGCTTCCCGGGAGGCCAGCGAATCTCGCGATGACCTGGGGCTCGCCGTCAGCGACATCCAGTCTTTCGTGCAGAGCGTCAAGCGCAACTTGAACTTCAGCATCGACGACTCCTCTGGCCAGGTCGTGGTCAAGGTGATCGACGGTGACTCGGGCGAAGTCGTGCGGCAAATCCCTTCCGAAGAAGTACTAAAACTTGCCGCCCGGCTCGACGACGTACGCAGTGTCCTGTTCGAAACCCGCGCCTGACGCGCGGGTTGAACGACTTGGCATGGTGCTTGCCCTATCGAAGGGATAGGGCAGTACATGCACGGTTTTTTGACGGAGATGGATTATGGCCGGTATCTCGATAGGAGTAGGCTCGACCGATTACACCGATCTGGTGAACAAGATGGTGAACCTGGAGGGCGCGGCTAAGACCAACCAGCTCGCCACCCTGGAGAAGACCACCACTACTCGTCTCACTGCCCTGGGCCAGTTCAAGAGTGCGATCAGCGCGTTCCAGACGGCGCTCACGGCGCTGAACAGCAATGCTGTGTTCATGGCGCGCACCGCCAAGTCTTCCAACGAAGACATTCTCAAGGCGAGCGCCACCCAGAGCGCGGTGGCTGGCACCTACCAGATCCAGGTCAACAGCCTTGCCACCAGCAGCAAGATTGCCCTCCAGGCCATCGCCGACCCGGCCAATGCCAAGTTCAACAGCGGTACGCTGAACATCTCCGTCGGCGACACCAAGCTGCCGGCGATCACCGTCGACTCCAGCAACAACACGCTGGCCGGCATGCGTGACGCCATCAATCAGGCCGGCAAGGAAGCGGGCGTCAGCGCCACCATCATTACCGACAACTCCGGCTCGCGTCTGGTGCTGAGCAGCACCAAGACCGGCGACGGCAAGGACATCAAGGTCGAGGTCAGCGATGACGGCAGCGGCGGCAATACGTCGCTCAGTCAACTGGCCTTCGATCCCGCGACGGCTCCCAAGCTCAGCGACGGCGCCGCTGCCGGCTACGTGACCAAGGCGGCAAACGGTGAAATCACCGTCGACGGCCTCAAGCGCAGCATCGCCTCCAACAGCGTGAGCGACGTCATTGACGGCGTCAGCTTCGACGTGAAAGCCGTCACCGAAGCCGGCAAGCCGATCACCCTGACTGTTTCCCGGGACGATGCCGGGGTGAAGGACAACGTCAAGAAGTTCGTCGAGGCCTACAACACCCTCACCAAGTTCATCAACGAACAGACCGTGGTGACCAAGGTCGGCGAAGACAAGAATCCGGTCACTGGTGCTCTGCTCGGCGATGCCTCCGTCCGTGCGCTGGTCAACACCATGCGCAGCGAACTGATCGCCTCCAACGAGAACGGCAGCGTACGCAACCTTGCCGCCCTCGGAATCACCACGACCAAGGACGGTACGCTGGAGATCGACGAGAAGAAGCTCGACAAGGCGATCAGCGCCGACTTCGAAGGCGTTGCCAGCTACTTCACCGGCGATACCGGCCTGGCCAAGCGCCTGGGCGATAAGATGAAGCCCTACACCGACGCCCAGGGGATTCTCGACCAGCGCACCACGACCTTGCAGAAGACCCTCAGCAACGTCGACACGCAGAAGGCTGATCTGGCCAAGCGGCTGGCGGCGCTGCAGGAGAAACTGACCACTCAGTTCAACCTGCTTTCCGCGATGCAGGATGAAATGACCAAGCGTCAGAAGAGCATCACGGACAACCTCGCCAGCCTGCCTTACGGCAGCGGCAAGAAGACCTGATCCGCTGGCTGGCGGTGCGGCCCAAGGCCGTATCGCCGGCAAAAAAACCTCCCGCCCACCGTAAAGCTCCCGCGCTCCTTGCCGATAACTTGGTCATAGCGAAGCCCACTGGGAGCGGTCCATGTACGCGATGAAAGCGATGAAGCAATACCAGCAGGTCAGCATCGAGGCTCAGGTTTCCGATGCCAACCCGCACCGTCTGATCCAACTGCTCATGCAGGGTGGTCTGGAGCGTCTGGCCCAGGCGCGTGGTGCGATGGAGCGGGAGCAGATCCCGGAAAAGGGGATCCTGATCGGCAAGGCCATCGGCATCATCGGCGGCCTTCGCGAAGCGCTGGACAGCGAGCGTGGTGGCGAGCTGGCCGGCAATCTGGATCGTCTCTACGAGTACATGATCGCTCGTCTGGTCGAGGCCAATACCAGCAACGATACCAGCCTGCTAGACGAAGTCAGCGCCCTGTTGTTGGAAGTGAAGTCCGGTTGGGACGGTATTTCGCACTGAAAGAGATGTAAAGGGATCGGTTATGAGCCAAGCCACGCAACAACTGGATGAAACCCGACTCGCCCTGGCCGATGCGTTGCAGGCCGGCAACTGGGATGCCATCGGTGAGCTGGATCAGGTCTGTCAGGTCAAGATCGACCAGGCCATGCATGATGACGAGCGCGACGAGCAGGCCTTGCGCGTGAGCCTGGAGCAGTTGCTCAGCTTGTACAACGATATGCTCAGCGCTTGCCGGCAGCAGCGCGAAGCGATCGGTGCGGAGCTGACCGGTCTGCAGCGTGCGAGTAAAGGCGCCAAGGTCTACCAGATGTTCGGATAAGTTTTTCATGGCTTTGTGCCGTTACTTTGGCGCAAGGCTTTTCGGAAAAATTTACATATCCCCCAAAACCCCTGCCAGTACTGCTTTCCATGCGGTCTGTAGGGGTTTTTTATTGCCTCTCCCTGTCGGAAACAGCAAAAAAAACACGCCATAAAATTGACTAATCGTTCACATTTGACTTAACTAGTGGCCAAATGCTGGCTGCTTATTAGAAATAGGCATTAGTCCCAGCCCTCTTTCGGGTCGAGCGAGACCCATTCGATGCAAGGCAGCTGATCAAAATGTGGCGCGAAACCAAACTCTTGCTGATTGACGACAATCTCGATCGCAGTCGCGACCTGGCAGTCATTCTCAACTTCCTCGGCGAAGATCAGCTGACCTGCAACAGCGAGGATTGGCGAGAGGTAGCGGCGGGCCTGAGCAACAGTCGCGAAGCCCTGTGCGTGCTGCTCGGTAGCGTCGAGTCGAAGGGCGGGGCGGTAGAGCTGCTGAAGCAGCTGGCCAGTTGGGACGAGTACCTGCCGATCCTGCTGATCGGCGAGCCGGCCCCGGCCGACTGGCCGGAAGAGCTGCGCCGCCGGGTGCTCGCCAGCCTGGAGATGCCGCCCAGCTACAACAAGCTGCTCGACTCCCTGCATCGCGCCCAGGTCTACCGCGAGATGTACGACCAGGCCCGCGAGCGCGGCCGTTCCCGCGAGCCGAACCTGTTCCGCAGCCTGGTCGGCACCAGCCGGGCGATCCAGCAGGTGCGGCAGATGATGCAGCAGGTCGCCGATACCGATGCCAGCGTGCTGATCCTCGGCGAGTCCGGCACCGGCAAGGAAGTGGTGGCGCGCAACCTGCATTACCATTCCAAGCGCCGCGAGGGGCCCTTCGTCCCGGTGAACTGCGGGGCGATCCCGGCGGAACTGCTGGAAAGCGAATTGTTCGGCCACGAGAAGGGCGCCTTCACCGGTGCCATCACCAGTCGTGCCGGACGTTTCGAGCTGGCCAACGGCGGCACCCTGTTCCTCGACGAGATCGGCGACATGCCGCTGCCGATGCAGGTCAAGCTGCTGCGCGTGCTGCAGGAGCGCACCTTCGAAAGGGTCGGCAGCAACAAGACGCAGAACGTCGACGTGCGGATCATCGCCGCGACCCACAAGAACCTCGAGAAGATGATCGAGGACGGCACTTTCCGCGAAGACCTCTACTACCGCCTCAACGTATTCCCCATCGAGATGGCGCCGCTGCGCGAGCGGGTGGAAGACATCGCCCTGCTGCTCAACGAACTGATCTCGCGGATGGAGCATGAGAAGCGCGGGTCGATCCGCTTCAACTCGGCAGCGATCATGTCGCTCTGCCGCCACGACTGGCCGGGCAACGTCCGCGAACTGGCGAACCTGGTGGAGCGCCTGGCGATCATGCATCCCTACGGGGTGATCGGGGTCGGCGAACTGCCGAAGAAATTCCGCCATGTCGACGACGAGGACGAGCAACTCGCCAGCAGCCTGCGCGAAGAGCTGGAAGAGCGCGCGGCGATCAACGCCGGGCTGCCGGGAATGGACGCGCCGGCGATGCTGCCGGCCGAAGGCCTGGACCTTAAGGACTACCTGGCCAACCTCGAGCAGGGCCTGATCCAGCAGGCCCTCGACGACGCCGGCGGAGTGGTCGCGCGGGCCGCCGAACGCCTGCGCATCCGTCGCACCACGCTGGTGGAGAAGATGCGCAAGTACGGCATGAGCCGGCGCGACGACGACCTGTCGGATGATTGACAGGTCGTTTCGCAACGCTTTGATTTACAAATGAAAAAAATTTAGGCACGGGTATTGCTATATCTCCGTCGACCGACAGAACCATGACGTCGCGCCGACCGAGAGAAACGCAATGCAACCAGCCCTCAACGCCTTCCCCGAGCAGCCAGCCGATACGGCCGAGGCCACCAGCCGCGCCGGCCTCGAGCAGGCCTTCGCGCTGTTCAACCAGATGTCCAGCCAGCTCAGCGAGTCCTACAGCCTGCTGGAGGAGCGCGTTACCGAGCTGAAAGGGCAACTGGCCCTGGTCAGCGCGCAGCGCATGGAGGAGCTGGCGGAAAAGGAGCGCCTGGCGAACCGCTTGCAGAGCCTGCTCGACCTGCTTCCCGGCGGCGTCATCGTCATCGATGCCCATGGCGTGGTCCGCGAGGCCAACCCGGCGGCCCTGGGCCTGCTTGGCGAGCCGTTGGTGGGCATGCTCTGGCGTGAGGTGATCGCCCGCTGCTTCGCTCCGCGCGAGGATGACGGTCACGAGATTTCCCTGCGCGACGGGCGACGCCTGTCCATCGCCACCCGCTCGCTGAACGGCGAACCGGGTCAACTGATCCTGCTCAACGACCTTACCGATACCCGCCGTCTCCAGGAGCAACTGGCGCGCCACGAGCGCCTGTCGGCGCTGGGGCGGATGGTCGCCTCGCTGGCCCACCAGATCCGCACGCCGTTGTCAGCGGCGTTGCTCTATGCCGGGCACCTCAGCGAGCAGGCGCTGCCGACCGACCAGCAGCAACGCTTCGCCGGGCGCCTGAAGGAGCGCCTGCACGAACTGGAGCATCAGGTACGCGACATGCTGGTGTTCGCCCGCGGCGAGCTGCCACTGACCGACCGGGTGGCGCCGAAGGCGCTGTTCGACAGCCTGCGCGCGGCGGCCGAAGTCCATGTCCAGGGGCTCCAGGTGCGTTGGCAGTGCGAGGCGCGCGGCGGCGAGCTGCTGTGCAATCGCGACACCCTGGTGGGCACCGTGCTCAACCTGGTGGAGAACGCGATCCAGGCCTGCGGGCCCGAACTGCGCCTGAAGGTGCATCTCTATGCCCGCGCCGACAGCCTGCGCCTCAGCGTCAGCGACAACGGACCGGGTATGGACCCGGCGACCCTGGCGCGCCTGGGCGAACCCTTCTTCACCACCAAGACCACCGGTACCGGGCTCGGCCTGGCGGTGGTCAAGGCCGTGGCGCGCGCCCACCAGGGGCAATTGCAGTTGCGCTCTCGGCCGGGGCGCGGCACCTGCGCCACCTTGATCCTGCCGCTGATTCCGGCGGCGCCTCTTTCTGCGATTCAGGAGTAACCCCATGGCAGCCAAAGTCCTGCTGGTCGAAGACGACCGCGCACTACGCGAAGCCCTCAGCGACACCCTGCTGCTGGGCGGTCACGAGTTCGTCGCCGTGGACTCGGCGGAGGCGGCGCTGCCGGTCCTGGCCCGCGAAGCCTTCAGCCTGGTGATCAGCGACGTGAACATGCCGGGCATGGACGGGCACCAGTTGCTCGGCCTGATCCGTACACGCTACCCGCACCTGCCGGTGTTGCTGATGACCGCCTACGGCGCGGTCGATCGCGCCGTCGAGGCGATGCGCCAGGGCGCCGCCGACTACCTGGTCAAGCCGTTCGAGGCGCGGGCGCTGCTCGACCTGGTGGCACGCCATGCGCTGGGCCAGTTGCCGGGCAGCGAGGAGGATGGTCCGGTGGCCCTGGAGCCGGCCAGCCGGCAGTTGCTGGAACTGGCCGCGCGGGTCGCGCGCAGCGATTCCACCGTGCTGATCTCCGGCGAGTCCGGGACCGGCAAGGAAGTCCTGGCGAACTATATCCACCAGCAATCGCCGCGTGCCGGCAAGCCGTTCATCGCGATCAACTGCGCGGCGATCCCGGACAACATGCTCGAGGCCACCCTGTTCGGCCACGAGAAAGGTTCCTTCACCGGCGCCATTGCCGCCCAGCCCGGCAAGTTCGAGCTGGCCGACGGCGGCACCATTCTTCTCGACGAGATATCGGAAATGCCCCTCGGCCTGCAGGCCAAGCTGTTGCGCGTATTGCAGGAGCGCGAGGTGGAGCGGGTCGGTGCGCGCAAACCGATCAACCTGGATATCCGCGTGCTTGCCACGACCAACCGCGACCTCGCGGCGGAAGTCGCGGCGGGGCGTTTCCGCGAGGACCTCTACTATCGCCTGTCGGTCTTCCCGCTGGCCTGGCGGCCGCTGCGCGAACGCCCTGCGGACATCCTGCCGCTGGCCGAGCGTCTGCTGCGCAAGCACAGCCGCAAGATGAACCTCGGCGCGGTGGCGCTCGGCCCCGAGGCCGCCCAGTGCCTGGTCCGGCATGCCTGGCCGGGCAACGTACGGGAACTCGACAACGCCATCCAGCGTGCGTTGATCCTGCAACAGGGCGGCCTGATCCAGCCCGCCGACCTGTGCCTCACCGCGCCGATCGGTATGCCGCTCGCGGCCCCGGTGCCGGTGCCCATGCCGGCAATGCCACCGGCCACCCCGCCGAGCGTCGAGATTCCGTCGCCGGCCGCAGGCCAGGACGCTAGCGGCGCGCTGGGCGACGACCTGCGCCGCCGCGAATTCCAGGTGATCATCGATACCCTGCGCACCGAGCGCGGCCGCCGCAAGGAGGCCGCCGAGCGCCTTGGCATCAGCCCGCGGACCCTGCGCTACAAGCTCGCCCAGATGCGCGACGCGGGGATGGACGTGGAGGCCTATCTCTACGCCATCTGAGGGCTCGCCATGTTCCCCAGGCCCGCCTCGTGCGGGCCTTTTGCGTCCGCCGCCGGTCGTCGCCCGGGGCTGTTCGAGCGTGCGCGCCTGCCGATAACCGGAGCAGGGACGGACCCTGCAGCGGTCGCGGGCATTGGCGGCGAACGCCGATGCCGGGCCTTGGGGTCGACTTGGCACCCTTGTTGCTAACTCCTCTGCAAAGTGCCGGGCGGCGTCAAAAAAGCCGCGGCTGTTGGAGGAAGAGTCATGAGTCAGGGTGTCGAGTTCAATCGTCTGATGCTGGAAATGCGCTCCATGCAAATGGAAGCCATGGCCAAGGCCAAACCGGTTCAGGCGCCGGCCGAAGCGGGGGCGCCGAGCTTTTCGGAAATGCTCTCCCAGGCCGTGGACAAGGTGAACGAGACCCAGCAGGCCTCCACCGCGATGGCCAACGCCTTCGAGGTCGGCCAGAGCGGCGTCGACCTGACCGACGTGATGATCGCCAGCCAGAAGGCCAGCGTGTCGTTCCAGGCCATGACCCAGGTGCGCAACAAACTGGTCCAGGCCTACCAAGACATCATGCAGATGCCGGTCTGAGCGGCGCGAGGATAACTAGTTCATGGCCGATGCACTGATCGACAGCCAGGTTCCCGCCAAGAGCGGCGGTGCCGGGATGCTGAAGAAATCCTTCCCGGGACTGTCGTTCCTCGACAACCTTTCCGAGATGACCATGCTGCGCCAGATCGGCCTGCTGGTCGGTCTCGCCGCCAGCGTGGCGATCGGCTTCGCCGTCGTGCTCTGGTCCCAGCAGCCGGACTACAAGCCGCTCTATGGCAGCCTCAACGGGGTCGACGCGAACCGTGTGGTGGAAGCGCTGACCGCGGCGGACATTCCCTACAAGGTCGAACCCAACTCCGGCGCGCTGCTGGTCAAGGCCGACGACCTCGGCCGGGCACGCATGAAGGTGGCCTCCGCCGGCGTGGCGCCGACCGACAACAACGTCGGTTTCGAGATCCTCGACAAGGAACAGGCGCTGGGCACCAGCCAGTTCATGGAAGCCACCAACTACCGCCGCGGCCTGGAAGGCGAGCTGGCGCGCACCGTGTCGAGCCTGAACAACGTCAAGGCCGCCCGCGTGCACCTGGCGATCCCGAAGAGTTCGGTGTTCGTCCGCGACGACCGCAAGCCCAGCGCCTCGGTGCTGGTCGAGCTGTATCCGGGTCGCAGCCTGGAGCCGAGCCAGGTGATGGCGATCGTCAACCTGGTCGCCACCAGTGTGCCGGAGCTGGACAAGTCGCAGGTCACCGTGGTCGACCAGAAGGGCAACCTGCTCTCCGACCAGCAGGAACTCTCCGAGCTGACCATGGCCGGCAAGCAGTTCGACTTCACCCGGCGCATGGAAGGCCTGCTCACCCAGCGCGTGCACAATATCCTGCAACCGGTGCTGGGCAACGGTCGCTACAAGGCCGAGGTGTCCGCCGACGTTGACTTCAGCGCGGTCGAGTCGACCTCGGAGATGTACAACCCGGACCAGCCGGCCCTGCGCAGCGAGCAACGCAACAACGAGGAACGGCAGAATTCGTCCGGCCCGCAGGGCGTGCCGGGGGCGCTGTCGAACCAGCCGCCGGGCCCGGCCAGCGCGCCGCAGCAGGCCACCGCCAGCGCGCCGGCCGACTACGTCGCGCCGGGCCAGCCGCTGAAGGACGCCAACGGCCAGACCATCATCGATCCGAAGACCGGCAAGCCGGAGCTGGCGCCGTACCCGACCGACAAGCGCGACCAGACCACCCGCAACTACGAACTGGACCGCTCGATCAGCTACACCAAGCAGCAGCAGGGGCGCTTGCGCCGACTGTCGGTGGCGGTGGTGCTGGACGACCAGATGAAGGTCGACGCGAAGACCGGCGAGGTCAGCCACCAGCCCTGGAGCGCCGACGAACTGGCGCGCTTCACCCGCCTGGTACAGGATTCGGTGGGCTACGACGCCAGCCGCGGCGACAGCGTCAGCGTGATCAACGCGCCGTTCGCCCCGGCCCAGGCCGAAGAGATCGACAGCATTCCGTTCTACTCGCAGCCGTGGTTCTGGGACATCGTCAAGCAGGTGCTCGGCGTGCTGTTCATCCTGGTCCTGGTGTTCGGTGTGCTGCGTCCGGTGCTGAGCAACATCACCGGCGGCGGCAAGGGCAAGTCGCTGGCCGGCGGCGGCGGTCGCGACGGCGACCTGGCGCTGGGCGAGAGTGGCCTGGAAGGCTCGCTGGCCGACGACCGGGTGAGCATCGGCGGGCCGTCGAGCATCCTCCTGCCGAGCCCCACGGAGGGGTATGATGCGCAATTGAACGCGATCAAGAACCTGGTCGCACAGGACCCGGGCCGCGTCGCCCAGGTCGTGAAAGAGTGGATCAACGCCGATGAGTAAGCGCCATGAGTGAGAATCGTCTCGCCGCCAAACTGACCAAGGTCGACAAGGCCGCCATCCTGCTCCTGTCGCTCGGCGAGACCGACGCGGCGCAGGTGCTGCGGCACATGGGACCGAAAGAGGTGCAGCGGGTCGGCGTGGCCATGGCGTCGATGCGCAACGTGCATCGCGAACAGGTCGAGCAGGTGATGGGCGAGTTCGTCGAAGTGGTCGGCGACCAGACCAGCCTCGGCGTCGGTGCCGACGGCTACATCCGCAAGATGCTCACCCAGGCCCTCGGCGAGGACAAGGCCAACAACCTGATCGACCGCATCCTCCTCGGCGGCAGCACCAGCGGCCTGGACAGCCTGAAGTGGATGGAGCCGCGTGCCGTGGCCGACGTGATCCGTTACGAACACCCGCAGATCCAGGCCATCGTGGTCGCCTACCTCGATCCCGACCAGGCCGCCGAGGTGCTCAGCCATTTCGACCACAAGGTGCGCCTGGATATCGTCCTGCGCGTCTCCTCGCTGAACACCGTGCAGCCCTCGGCGCTGAAGGAACTCAACCTGATCCTGGAGAAGCAGTTCGCCGGCAATTCCAACGCCACCCGCACCACCATGGGCGGGGTCAAGCGCGCGGCGGACATCATGAACTACCTCGACAGCTCCATCGAAGGCCAGCTGATGGATTCGATCCGCGAGGTCGACGAAGACCTGTCCGGACAGATCGAGGACCTGATGTTCGTCTTCGACAACCTCGCCGACGTCGACGACCGTGGCATCCAGGCGCTGCTCCGGGAAGTCTCCTCGGACGTACTGGTGCTGGCGCTCAAGGGCTCCGACGAGGCGATCCGCGAGAAGGTCTTCAAGAACATGTCCAAGCGTGCCGCCGAGCTGCTGCGCGACGACCTGGAGGCCAAGGGGCCGGTACGGGTCAGCGAAGTGGAAGGTGCGCAGAAGGAAATCCTCACCATTGCCCGGCGCATGGCCGAGTCCGGCGATATCGTGCTGGGCGGCAAGGGTGGCGAGGAGATGATCTGAGGTGGTCCCCCACGACAAGGACAAAGACAATCCCAGCGAACTGATCCGCGGCAAGGACGTGGCGGCCTTCGGCCTCTGGTCGTTGCCGAGCTTCGACGAGCCGCGCGACGAGCCGGCCGTTGCCGCGCCGCAGGTGCCCGCGGTCGCCGAACCCGCGCCGGCGCCGCCGGCGGTGGAAGAGGTCGAGCTGGAGACCGTCAAGCCGCCGACGCTGGAGGAGATCGAGGCGATCCGCCAGGACGCCTACAACGAAGGCTTCGCCACCGGCGAGCGCGACGGTTTCCACGCCGGCCAGTTGAAGGCGCGGCAGGAAGCCGAGGAGGCGCTGAAGGAGCGTCTGCAAAGTCTCGAGCGTCTGATGACGCAGCTTCTGGAACCCATCGCCGAGCAGGACGCCCTGATCGAGCAGGGCATGGTCAACCTGGTCAACCACGTTGCCCGCCAAGTGATCCAGCGCGAACTGCACATGGACTCCAGCCATGTCCGCCAGGTCCTGCGCGAGGCTCTGAAGCTGCTGCCGATGGGCGCGGCGAACATCCGTATCCATGTCAACCCGCAGGACTTCGAGCGGGTCAAGGCGCTGCGCGAGCGCCACGAAGAGAGCTGGCGGATTCTCGAGGACGATTCGTTGCTGCCCGGCGGCTGCCGCATCGAGACCGAGCACAGTCGCATCGACGCGACCATCGAGACGCGCCTGGCGCAGGCAGTGAAGCAACTGTTCGAGCAACAGCGCGAACAGGCGACCCATCCGCTGGCCAGCGACATCCGGATCGACCTCGACGCCCCCGGAGACGTCGATGCGCCTTGAGCGAACCAGTTTCGCCAGGCGCCTGGAGGGCTACACCGAGGCTGTCTCGCTGCCGGCGCAGCCGGTGGTCGAGGGCCGCCTGCTGCGCATGGTCGGCCTGACCCTCGAAGCCGAAGGCTTGCAGGCCGCGGTCGGCAGCCGCTGCAACGTGATCAACGAAAGCGGCTACCACCCGGTGCAGGTGGAGGCCGAAGTGATGGGCTTTTCCGGTAGCAAGGTGTACCTGATGCCGGTCGGCAGCCTCGCCGGCATCGCGCCTGGCGCGCGGGTCGTGCCGCTGCCGGACACCGGGCGCCTGCCGATGGGCATGTCGATGCTCGGCCGGGTGCTCGATGGCGCCGGCCGCGCCCTCGACGGCAAGGGCGGAATGCGCGCCGAAGACTGGGTGCCGATGGACGGCCCGACGATCAACCCGCTCAAGCGCCACCCGATCAGCGAACCTCTCGACGTCGGCATCCGCTCGATCAATGGCCTGCTCACGGTCGGCCGCGGCCAGCGCCTCGGCCTGTTCGCCGGTACCGGGGTGGGCAAGTCGGTGCTGCTGGGGATGATGACCCGCTTCACCAGGGCCGACATCATCGTCGTCGGTCTGATCGGCGAGCGGGGCCGCGAGGTGAAGGAGTTCATCGACGAGATCCTCGGCGAGGAAGGCCTCAAGCGCTCCGTGGTGGTCGCCTCGCCGGCCGACGACGCGCCGCTGATGCGCCTGCGTGCCGCGCAGTACTGCACGCGGATCGCCGAGTACTTCCGCGACAAGGGCAAGAACGTATTGCTGCTGATGGACTCGCTGACCCGCTACGCCCAGGCCCAGCGCGAGATCGCCTTGGCCATCGGCGAGCCACCGGCGACCAAGGGGTATCCGCCATCGGTGTTCGCCAAGCTGCCGAAGCTGGTGGAACGCGCCGGCAATGCCGAAGCCGGTGGCGGCTCGATCACCGCGTTCTACACCGTGCTCTCCGAGGGCGACGACCAGCAGGACCCGATCGCCGACGCCGCTCGCGGCGTGCTCGACGGGCACTTCGTATTGTCCCGGCGGTTGGCCGAGGAAGGCCACTATCCGGCCATCGATATCGAAGCTTCGATCAGCCGGGTGATGCCGCAGGTGGTCGAGGCCGAGCACCTGCGCGACGCACAGCGCTTCAAGCAGCTCTGGTCGCGCTACCAGCAGAGTCGCGATCTGATCAGCGTCGGTGCCTACGTGGCCGGCGGCGATCCCGAGACCGACCTGGCCATCGCTCGCTTCCCGGTCATGCGCCAGTTCCTGCGCCAGGGCCTCGACGAAAGCGAAAGCCTGGCGGAAAGCCGTGCGCGGCTGGCGAGCCTGCTCGCCGGCGGGCAGGCCTGAGGCGCGCTGAGGCATGGAGAAGCGCGCGGCGCGGCTGGCGCCGGTGGTGGACATGGCCAGCAAGGCCGAGCGGGATGCCGCGACCCAGCTGGGCAGGTGCCAGCAGCAATTGCTCGCGGCACAGCAGAAGCTGGCGGAGCTGGAACGCTACCGCAACGACTACCAGCAGCAATGGATCAGCCAGGGCCAGAAGGGCGTCAGCGGCCAGTGGCTGATGAACTACCAGCGCTTCCTCTCGCAACTGGAGACCGCCGTCGCCCAGCAGGCCAACAGCGTGACCTGGCACCGCGAGGCGGTGGACAAGGCGCGGCTCAACTGGCAGGAGAGATACGCCCGCCTGGAAGGGCTGCGCAAGCTGGTCGAGCGCTACCTGGAAGAGGCGCGCCAGGCCGAGGACAAGCGCGAGCAGAAACAGCTCGACGAACTCGCCCAGCGTACCCGCCGCCAGGACGACTGACGACTCAGAAGAACGGACGCGACGCCTTCAGCATGAATGTGGTGTCGCAGTAGCTGTTGTGTCCCGAGTAGGCGCTGCAATCGCTGCCGGTCAGGCTGGTGCCGCTGTAGGACAGGTTCAGGTCGATGCCCAGCCAGGGCCGCGAGAGGTTCACCGACCAGTCGTTGAAGACGCTCACGTAGCCCCCGCCGCTGAGGCTCGCCGGGTTGTCCAGGCGATGGTTGCCGTACTTCAGGGTGACGTCGAAACCGAACGGCGGGTTGACCCCGAGGTCGGCGAACAGGGTGGTGTCGTTGCGCCCCGGGTCGCTGCTCAGGGCCGCGCCGAGCCGGCTGCCGAAGATCGACAGGCCGCCGTAGAGTTCGGCTGCGTCGTTGGCCGGCTGCTCCGGGCGGCTGTAGCGGATCAGGCCCATTTCGTAGCCCAGGCGGTTGTTCAGCGGGCGCTTGAAGCCGGCGTAGGAGTCGATCTCGGTGGGCTTGCCGGGGTCGAGGTTGGAGGTCCAGTTGCCGATGTACCAGCCACTTTCGTGGCTTAGGTCGAGGCCGCCGTGGAAACTGCCGGAGCTGCCCGGGGTGACCAGGCCCTGGGCCATGCTGCGGGTCGGACTGGTGGCCAGCTTGAGTTCGAAATCGCCCAGGTCGCGGGCCATCACCTGGGCCAGGGCCGAGGAACTGGCGAGCAGGGCACAGGTGAGCACGAGCAGGTGCTTGAGCATGGTTCTCCCCTGGTAATGCGGACAACGGCGCTGCGCCGGTCTTCCCGCACGACGCCAACGGCAAGGCCGCGGCATGGGGCCGGGCGAGGTCGGGCAGGTCGGAAGGGCAGGAAGAGCGGCGAGCTAGAGCGCCACGGACCATCTTAACCAAGGTTCGGGCGGCTGACCGACCGCTCGTCAGGGCCGGCCGATCAATTGTTACCGCAGGCTTTCCGCGAGGCTGGCCAGGCGAATCACTTCCACCCGGTTGCGACCGCTGCTCTTGGCCCGGTAGAGAGCCTGGTCGGCGGCGCTGTAGAGCTGCTCGTAGCTGGCCTGGCCGCCTCCGTCGAGGCTGGCCACGCCGAAGCTGGCGGTCAGGCAGAGCACGCCGTCCTGCGTCGCCAGCGGGGTACCTTCGAGGCGTTCGCGGAGTTTTTCCGCAAGGCTGCGAGCCTGCTGCTCGGCGGTGTCGGGCAGGAGCAGGAGGAATTCTTCCCCGCCCAGGCGCGCCACGCTGTCGCTGCTACGGGTATTGCCGCGCAGCAGGTTGGCTGCATGGCGGATGACCTCGTCGCCGAAGGGGTGCCCATAGCGGTCGTTGATGTACTTGAAGTGATCCAGGTCGACCATCAGCAGGCTCAGCGGCTGCGGTTGGCGAGCGATGCGCGCGAGCTCCATGAGCACCAACTGGTCGAACTCGCGACGATTGAACAGGCCGGTCAGGGGGTCGTGACCGGCCAGGTACTCCAACTGGCGATTCTTCTCCTCCAGCTCCTGCCGCTGCAACTCCAGCTTGCGTTGCTGGCGCAGGTTGCGCACGTGGCCGTGCCAGAGGATCAGCGACAGCAGCAGGCCGAGGCCGAACGCGGTGAGGCCGTTGGCCTGGTTCGACAGGCGCAGTTGCGGGTCGGCCTGGGCGTGGTCCATCGCCACCTCGAAGGCCAGCATCGCCAGACCGTAGAAGGGCACCGCGTAGGCCGGGCGGATCAGGATGAACATGGCGCAGGCGAAACAGGCCAGCAGCAGCGGCGTGATGTTGCTGGTGATGCGCTGGTCGATGCAGGCGATGGCGACGCCGAAGCCTATGATCCCTGCGCCGCCCAGCAGGATCAGCAGGCGCATGCGCCACAGCTTGGGTGGCTGGCGGCGCAGCCATAGCGCGAGCAGGCCGATGCCGCCGAAGAGCAGGGCCATGGCGCCATGGGCGTACATGATTTCCTGGCGCCAGAGCTGATGGCCGAGGTCCGGGCGGAAGTCCTTGAGGGAAAACACCAGGATGTGGATCAGGTTGAAGGGGACGGTCAGCAGCGCGAGGTGGGTCAGACGCGAGAGATTCTCCAGGGCGATGGGAAGGGCCAGGGACGAATTCACCTCGATGGCGTGCTGGATCGATTCGAGCGTCGTTCTGGCCACGTTCTGCGGGTCCGCGTGGGCGCTGTGCCATCACAGCATAGCAGCGTCGCGACGGCCGCCCTATCCGGCTTTCCGGGCCGGTCGTCCGGTTTGCACGGGCGTACCTGGCGCCGCTTTCATTCCGGCAGCCGCTTGGCCAGCAGCAGTGCGACCAGGCCCAGCAGGCTCCAGTACGCGGCCAGCGGCCAGGGACGGTCGAACGGTAGCAGGGTGGATGCGCCCAGTCCGAGGCCGATCAGCAGGTAGTAGGCGAGCCCGAACAGGGCTCCGGCGCGTCCCCGGCAATCGTCGTAGGCGTGCAGCGCCGGACCCAGCAGGTTGGGAATCGCCACGCCGAAGCCGATGAAGATCGGCAGGGCTGGCAGCGCCCAGTACAGGCCTTCGGCGTATCCGACGGCGGCCAACAGCGTCTGCGCTGTCGCGCCGGCGGCCGCCAGCGCCAGGCCCAGGCGTACCCGGCGAGCGCTGTTCCAGGTGCGCGGCAGGCGTCGGTTGAGCAAGGCGCCGAGGCTCCCGGCAATGGCGATGGCCAGGCCGATCCAGCCGAAGCCCAGGCCGGGCAGGTCGCCGACCATGAACGGCCCGGCGGCGTAGAAGGAGAACACCAGCACATTGAGCACCGCCACCAGCAGTGCGCGCGTTTGTAGCGGGCGGTCGGCCAGGACCCGTCGGAAGATCGCCAGGGTCGCGGGCTCGGGCGTGCCCGCCAGCAGCGGACGGGTTTCCGGCCAGGCCGGGACGACCAGCGCCGCCAGCGAGGCGAGCAGCACCGCCAGGGTGGCGAACACCGCCGGGTGCCCGCCGAGGTCGGCCAGCCACTGGCCGCCGAGGGGGCCGACTGCCGGCGACCAGGCCAGCACCGCGCCGAGCGTGACGAAATAGCTCATCAACGCCGGGCCTTGCAGCACATCGCGCAGGCTGGCCTGCACCGTCACCGAGCAGGTCGCCAGGCCGAGGCCCTGGACCAGGCGACAGGCAAGCAGGTAGGAATAGTCGGTACTGGCCCAGGCACCGAAGGTCGCCAGGGCCGCCAGGCCGAGCCCGCCGAGCAGAGCCGGGCGCCGGCCGAGGCGGTCGGCCAGCCAGCCCCAGAGCCAGATGCCGGGGGCGAAACCGACGAAGAACAGCGCCATGGTCCACTGGCTGGTAGCGTCGTCCAGTCGCCAGTGGCTGGCCAGGGCCGGCAGCGCGGGGGAAAGGATGGTTTCGGCGACTTGCGGCAGGGCTAGCAGGGCGAGCACCAGCAGCAGGGGAGGGCGAGGACGGTCAGGCATGATGGCTCCGGAAAAAAGAGCCAAGCCTAGGTCGCTTGCGCCTGGCAGAATGCTGCGGTCAGGACGGAAAACATCGCGAAGAGGACAAGGTGCCGCGCTATCCCTACGAACGGGTCGAGGATCCCGATCTCGCCCGCTGCCCGGTGGTCGGCCTCGAGGTCGACAGCACCGGCCACCGCAGCGACTGGCATTGCCACCGGCGCGCGCAGTTGCTGTACATGGCGGCCGGTAGCGTCACGCTGTATTTCGCCGAGCGCATTTGCCAATTGACGCCGCTCCAGGCCGCCTGGCTGCCGGCCGGCGTGCCGCATCGCACGGTCCTGCACGGGCGCTTCGCCTACCGTAGCCTGTACTTCGAACCCTCGGCGTTCGCCGAGCTGCCGGACAGCGTCCAGGTCCTCGAGGTCGGGCCGCTAATGCGCGAACTGATCCTGCGCATGACCGGCTGGGCAGCCGACTTGCAATTGGAAGGGCCGCACCTGACGCTGTTGCGCGCACTGTTCGATGAACTGGCGAGCGCGCCGGCACACGCCGCGAGCCTGCCGATGCCACGCGATGCGCGGGCGCTGAAGGTGGCCGAGGCGCTGCTGGCGCAACCCGCGCTGGACTGGAGCATCGAGGCGTGGGGACGTGAGGTCGGCGCCAGCGGGCGGACCCTGGCGCGTCTGTTCACCGAGCAGACCGGCCTGGGTTTCTCCCGCTGGCGAACCCAGGCGCGCTTGTTCGAAGCGCGGAGGCGCCTGGCCGAAGGCCGCTCGGTGACCGAGGTCGCCCACGCCCTGGGCTACGCCAGCGACAGCGCGTTCATCGCCATGTACCGGCGGGTCTGCGGGCAGTCGCCGGGGCGCGCCCTGCGTGGCCTCGAATGAGCGCTCAGAAGCGTTCGTGGAGGCCGAGGTAGCGCCATTCGCCGAGCGGTAGCCTGGCCAGCGACAGCGCGCCGATGCGCAGGCGGCGGATGCTCCGCACTTCCAGCCCCTCGCTTTCGCACATGAAGCGCAACTGGCCGGGCAGCACGTCTTTGAGGGCGAAGCGCAGGTGGCTTTCGTTCTGCCAACTGACCTTGCACGGCGATAGCCTGCGGCCCTGGTAGGCGAGGCCGTGGCGCAGGCGCTCGAGGCCGCCGGCGGCCAGGTCGCCGGCGACCTCGACCAGGTATTCCTGCTCCAGCCGTGCACCGTCGTCCACCAGCTTGCGCAGTACGCCGTGCTGCTGGCTGAACACCACCAGCCCCGAAGCCTCGCTGTCCAGCGCAAGGGTGGGACGCTGGCGGGCGAAGTGTTTTTTCAGCGCTCGCAAGGGACTGGGGTCATCGCTCCAGCGCCGCCCCGCAGCGAGCAGGCCTTCCAAATCGTCGTGGCGCCAGCCGGCCGGCTTGTGCAACAGCAGGGTGGCCGGTTCGATCGTTTCCGCGCGGGCGCCCGGCAGCAGCTCCACGCGCTGGTCGAGCACCTTGAACTGTGGCTCCTCGATCACTTCGCCGTCGACGCTGACCCAGCCGCCCTCGATGTACAGCTCGGCTTCGCGGCGCGAGCAGGCGGTGAGTTCGGCGAGGCGTTTGGACAGGCGGATCGGGTCGGTCATGGCGAGGCTACTGGAATGAAAGACCGCCAGTTTACTCGTTGTGGCGATGGGCGCCGAGGAATGATTCGGCGCCCGCTCGGTCCCAACTTAAGGAACCGGAGAGGAGACCCTCATGCAGTCACGCCTGATCGATGGCCTGGAATGGGACCTGGACGAGGATGGCAGCGGCGGCCTGTGCAACGTCCATGGCGACAAGGTCCATCTGCGCCAGGGCGACATGGACGGCGCCTGCGGGCCCTACTGCCTGGTCATGGCGATGCTGGTCCGCGGCCAACTGCGCCGGCGCCAGGCCAAGGGCCTGGAGCGGGTCGACAGTCGCAGTCGCTACGGGCGCCTGATGAAGGCGCTGGACCAGCACGGCCCGCTGCTGCGCGTCGGCACCACCGGCGTCGACCTGCTGGAGCTGCTGGCCGAGATCAACGATACCGAGCATTTCGCCCTCAAGGGCGAGGGGCGCAGGTTGGTCCGGCACACCCGCGAATACCTGGAGGCCGGCTTTCCGGTAGTGCTCGGTTTCCACGGCCGCAAGGGCAGCGATATCCGCCACTGGGGCCTGGCCATCGGCATGAGCGAGCGCGCCTTCCTGCTCCTCGACCCGGCCCACGACCTGCCGCGCGGGCAGGCCTGGAACGCGGTGATCACCAGCGAAGCGCATGGTTCCCGGTTCGGCTATCGCTATATCAATGCCAAGGGCACCTGGGCGGTGACTCTCAAGGAAATGGTCGCCTTGCTTTGAGGGGCGGGTTTGTTACAGCCCGTGTGCGGACCGCCAGGCGCGGCGGATCTGCGACTAGAGTGGTGTTTTTCGCTTGGGGAAGGAGAGAACGCATGCCGGGCCTGTCTTTGAATGCCATCCTGCTGAGCGCCGTCGCGCTGCTCGCTCCGTCGGTCGAGGCGGTGGACGCCGGTCGCCACGACAGCGAGCTGGGCGCCGTCGAGGTCACCCCGGTGGTTGGCGGTCTGGCCTATCCCTGGGCCGTCGCCTTCCTGCCGGACAACCAGGGCATATTGGTTACCGAGCGGCCCGGCAGCTTGCGTTTCGTCAGTCCCGAGGGACAGTTGTCGGCGCCGCTGGAAGGCGTACCCAGGGTCTTCGCCAGCGGCCAGGGGGGACTGCTCGACGTCGCCTTGTCGCCGGGGTTCGCCGAGGACCGGCTGGTCTACCTGACCTATGCCGAGGCCGGCGAGGACGGCCGCGCCGGAACGGCGGCGGGACGTGGCCGGTTATCGGCGGACAAGCGACGGCTGGAGGGCTTCCACGTAATCTTCCGGCAATTGCCGAAGCTTTCCAGCGGCCATCACTTCGGCTCGCGCCTGGTCTTCGACGGCGAGGGCCACCTGTTCATCGCCCTCGGCGAGAACAACCAGCGCAGCACCTCGCAGGACCTGGACAAGTTGCAGGGCAAGGTCGTCCGCCTGTATCCGGACGGCGGCGTTCCCAAGGACAATCCCTTCGTCGGCCGTACCGACGCGCGGCCGGAGATCTGGAGCTATGGCCACCGCAACCAGCAGGGCGCCGCGCTGAATCCCTGGACCGGCCGGCTCTGGACCCACGAGCACGGCCCGCGCGGCGGCGACGAGATCAACATACCCCAGGCCGGCGGGAACTACGGCTGGCCGCTGGCGACCCATGGAATCAACTACACCCTGCTGCCGATCCCCGAAGCCAGGGGCAAGGCCGTCGAAGGTACCGAGGCGCCGCACCATGTCTGGGAGAAGTCGCCGGCGATCAGCGGCATGGCGTTCTACGATGCGCAGCGCTTCCCGGCCTGGCAGCATAATTTGTTCATCGGCGCGCTGGCGACGCAGGAACTGATCCGCCTGCAACTGGATGGCGACCGGATCGTCCACGAAGAGCGCCTGCTGGGCGATCTCGGGGTGCGCATCCGCGACGTGCGGCAGGGCCCGGACGGCTATCTCTACCTGCTCACCGACCAGAAGGACGGGCAATTGCTGCGCCTGGGGTTGGCGCGCTAGCCTTCAGCCTTGGTTGCGCTTGAGCTGGACGTAGAGCGCCTCGACCTTTTCCCGGGCCCAGGGCGTCTTGCGCAGGAAGGCGAGGCTGGACTTGATGCTCGGGTCGTTCCTGAAACAACGAATGTCGACCCGTTTGCCAAGCTCCGCCCAGCCGTGGTGGGCGACCAGTTCGGTGAGCAGTTTTTCCAGGGTGACGCCGTGCAGTGGATCGGGATGGCCAGGCATGAAGGGCTCGGGATTCAGGCAATGAAAAAGGGGATGGAGCGTGGCACATCTGCGTGCCGGCCTGCCATCCCCTTCGTAGTCCCCGGCGAGGGGCGGGCGTTCAGCGCTTCTTGCTGATGGTGATCTGCCGCGACGGGCCGTAGACCTGGCCGCTGACGCCCTTGGCGATCTTCTGGATCTCGCCGCCGGCCTGGAGGAAGGCGGCGACCTGCGCTTCGATGGACTCGCGGGTTTCGACCGCGGGAGCCGGCTTGGCGGCTTTCGGCGCGACGGTTTTCTTCATGATGGCCATATCCGGGGACCTGTCTCTGCATTAAATATGGCCGTTCATTATAACCGAAGCGGCGTTTTATTTCATCTTGAATATTGTCGATCAGATTTCGGACGTAACCTGCTGTTTTCTATAAAGTCCGTTAGGCAATACCCGAGCGAGGCGCTGCGGCATTGGCGATCCGGCGGTGAACTGCTCGAGGTCTCCGCGGCTGGATGTTCCGCCGACCCCGGGCGACGCAGGATACCGCCAGGTGGATAACTCCCTTCGCGCATCCCGGCATGAATTCCAATGTTTGCATTAGTTGATGCGAGAAAGTTCTCCGGGCCTCTATCTCACCTATATCGAGAATAATGAAAAGTTCACGATTAGTTATCGGCTAAGTTGCCCGGATATATACGTCGATATCATCGCGCTGCCGGCCGGGGCATGCATCGCCTCGCTGCGTTCCCGGTGCTAACCTGCGGAACCCCAGCCGCCGAGCGAGCGCCGCATGCCAGCCATTCTCTCCTCCCGCCAACGTATCGCCCTGCGCCTGGCCTGGCGCTTCATGGCGCCTTACCGCTGGCGCATGCTCGGGGCCCTGGTGGCGTTGCTGTTCACCGCGGCGATCACCCTGTCCCTGGGCCAGGGCATCCGCCTGCTGGTGGACCAGGGGTTCCTCACCGCCTCGCCCGAATTGCTCAATCGCTACATCCTGCTGTTCTTCGTGCTGGTGCTCGGCCTGGCCGTGGGCACCTTCGTGCGCTTCTACCTGGTGTCCTGGATCGGCGAGCGCTTCGTCGCCGATATCCGCAAGCGCGTGTTCGACCACCTGATCGAGTTGCATCCCGGTTTCTACGAAACCAACCGTAGCTCCGAGATCCAGTCGCGCCTGACCGCCGACACTACGCTGCTGCAGACGGTGATCGGTTCCTCGCTGTCGATGGCCCTGCGCAATGCCCTGATGCTGGTCGGCGGGGTGCTGCTGATGTTCGTCACCAACGCCAAGCTGACCAGCATCGTGGTGCTGGCGTTGCCGCTGGTGATCGCCCCGATCCTGCTGTTCGGCCGCCGCGTGCGCAGCCTGTCGCGGGAAAGCCAGGACCGGGTGGCCGACGTCGGCAGCTACGTCGGTGAAACCCTCGGTCAGATCAAGACCGTGCAGGCCTACAACCACCAGGCGCAGGATCGCCAGCGCTTCGCCGGCACCGTCGAACGCGCCTTCGACACCGCGCGCAAGCGCATCGCCCAGCGCGCCTGGCTGATCACCGTGGTGATCGTGCTGGTGCTCGGCGCGGTCGGCGTCATGCTCTGGGTCGGCGGCCGCGACGTGATCGCCGGCAGCATCTCGGCCGGCGAACTGGCCGCGTTCGTCTTCTACAGCCTGATCGTCGGCATGGCCTTCGGCACCCTCAGCGAGGTGATCGGCGAATTGCAGCGCGCCGCCGGCGCCGCAGAGCGCATCGCCGAGCTGCTCAGGGCGCGCAGCGAGATCCGCTCGCCAGCGCAACCACGCAAGCTGGCGGCACGGGTGAGCGGGAGGATCGAATTGCAGGCGGTGCGCTTCGCCTATCCGACCCGTCCCGAACACTGGGCCATCGACGACATCAGCCTGGCCGTCGAACCGGGGGAAACCCTGGCCCTGGTCGGACCTTCCGGCGCCGGCAAGTCGACCCTGTTCGATCTGCTCCTGCGTTTCTTCGATCCGCAGCAGGGACGGCTGCTGCTGGACGGACAGCCGATCGTCGAACTGGACCCGGCCGACTTGCGCCGCAGCTTTGCCCTGGTGTCGCAGAACCCCGCGCTGTTCTTCGGCAGCGTCGAGGAAAACATCCGCTACGGCCGTCCGCATGCCAGCGCCGCCGAGGTCGAGGCCGCAGCGCGTGCCGCGCATGCCCACGAGTTCATCCTGGGTCTGCCGCAGGGCTACGCCACCCACCTGGGCGAGGGCGGCATCGGCCTGTCCGGCGGCCAGCGCCAGCGCCTGGCGATCGCCCGGGCGTTGCTGGTAGACGCGCCGGTGCTGCTGCTCGACGAGGCGACCAGCGCCCTGGATGCGGAAAGCGAGCACCTGATCCAGCAGGCCCTGCCAGGCCTGATGAGCGGACGTACCACCCTGGTGATCGCCCATCGCCTGGCCACGGTACAGAGCGCCGACCGCATCGCGGTGATCGACCAGGGGCGGCTGGTGGCCATTGGTAGCCATGCCCGGCTGATCGCCGAGAACCCGCTCTATGCGCGCCTGGCGGAACTGCAGTTCGCTGCCGGCGGACGCTAGCTTCAGAGCGGCTTGTCGATGCCCGCGTACTGCTTGTCCAGCTCGTCGATACGCTGCGCGTAGGCACGGGAGAGGCAGTCGGTGTCGCCACCGCAGCGCCGGCGCTGGCGCAGCCAGTCCTGCTGCCGGTCCTGCATGGCGCCGCGGCCGCCCATGGCGAACAGGCCGCGGAGGAAGTGGTACTTGACGCTCATCTCGACGTCCTTGTCGTTCAGCGCCCGGTTCGCGCAGATGGCCTTTTCGTCCGCTCGCTCAGCCTTTTCGCAATCGAAGCTGGCCGCTTCGGCCAGGGGCGCCAGCAGGAGTCCGCCGAGGGCGAGGAATGCCAGGTGCTTCATGCCGTTCTCCGTTTCGCCTGGTTGCTTGCGAATCTTCGACGCCCGCGACGGCGCTGGGTTCAGCGGGGAGCGCGCGGCGGCCGGGCGGGCCGCTCCGGCGCGGTCAGTGCGAAAGGATCAGGGCCTTCTGCTCGGGGATGACGGTGCGCTCCCGAGGGGCGTCCGCGCGTTCCGCTTCCTCGGTTTCGGGGCGGTTGGCGAACAGGCTTTTCAGGGTGCTCAGCAGCGGCTGTTCCTTCGCCGCTTCGGCGACCTGGCTGCGGCTTTCCACGGGTTCCGGGTTGGCCGCCGTGACCACGTGGAAGTCGCTGATCTCGATGATCCCGCGGCCCTCGGCGAGCAAGTGGAAGGAGAAGGCCTTGCGCGCTTCCGGGTTGTCGAAGGTGAAGCTCATGTCCAGCGGCTTGCCCTTGAGCAGGCGCGGGATGTCCGGTACCGGTATGGGAACGTCGCGTTCGAACTCCTTGGTCTTCAGCGTCACCCGGGCGCCGTTGCGGTCCATCTGCAAGGCGCGGATCTTCAGGGTGACCGTGGTCCTGCTGTTCTTCGGCATCTCCAGGTATTGCGCGCCGATCAGGTTGTCGGTCCAGTCGTTGTGGGTTTCCGGCTTCAGGCGGATGCGTTCGTGGGTGGCGAACTGGAACTCCTGGCCCAACTGGCCGGCCTGTTGCACGGAGTGGTCGAGGACGGCGGCGCGCTGGCTGACCAGGCGTGCCTGGCGACCGCTGAAGCGACCGAGGAACTCGGCTTCGTCGGCGATGAAGCCCTCGCTGCGGTAGCGCCGGCAGACCTGCTGGAAATCGCATTCGACGAAGGTGTCCTTGCCGTCGTGGTGGCGCAGCATGCCGTTGGTGTAGGACATCATTTCGCGGCCGCTGGCGTAGTCGCGGAACAGCGAGCGCCCGGAAATCCCCGCCGGCACGCGGTAGCCGAAATAGTCGAGGACGGACGCGGCGAGGTCGACGTGGCCGTAGACGCCGCTCTTGATCGGCGGCAGCGCCGCCTGTTCCGGTGCCAGTACCAGGTTGAAGCCCCAGGCCGAGGCGAGGCGCACCTGGTCGACACCGTGGGATTCGTCGGAAGTGAGCACCACCAGGGTGTCGCGCAACACGCCCTGTTTCTCCAGGTCGGCGAGGAAGGCGTCGATCGCGTCGTCGAGATAGGCCACCGCGGCCTGCTTGGCGCTCGGGTAGCGGGCCAGGTAGTCGGCAGGCGCCGAGTAGGGCTGGTGGGTGCCGACGGTGAGCAGGGTCAGCATCCAGGGTTTCTTCTGCTGGCGCAGCTGCTTCACGTAGGTCGCGGCGCCCTCGAAGAAGGCCTTGTCGTCCATGCCCCAGGGAAACTCCAGGTAGGACGTGTTGCGGAACCAGTCGCGCCCGAGGGTCTTGTCGAAGCCCATCTGCGGCATGACCTTGTCCTTGGCCATGAAGCGCAGGCCGGCACCCTGCAGGAAGTGCGTGCTGAAACCGTGCTGGCGCAGCTGGGCGGGCAAGCACTCCCTGGCCCGGGCCGGGTTGTTGAGCAGCTCGACGCCCTTCGGCGTGCCCGAGTCGAGCTTGCTGTAGTCGCCGCAGAGCATGGCGTAGAGGCCGCGGATGGTCTGGTGGCTGTGCAGCACGTAGTCCGGGGTGGTCATCGCCCGTTCGGCCCAGCCACTCAGTCTGGGCATCGGCGCTTCGTGGTAGCTGCTGTTGATGGCGGCGCGGTTGGCGGCGATATACGCGCCGGGGATTCCCTCCATGGCCACGATCAGGACGTTGCGCGCGCGCCCTCCGCCGGCCAGCAGCGGCGTTCCGGAAAGGTCGAGCTGGTTGAGCCCGGCGACGTCCGGCGGGGTGTCCGGACGGTCGTCGGCGAGCCAGTCTTCGACCGCCAGTTGGCCACTGCTGAGCGCGCTGGCCAGCAGCTTGTGCGGCAGGTTGTACTGCTGCCATTGGTCGGCATCGCTCGGACGCAGGTATTGCAGGCCGACATGCGCCGCCAGGAACGCCGCCGGCAGCGCGTAGGCATAGCGCGGCAGGCGCGGACCGCGGCGACGCCAGAGCAGCACGCAAAGCAATGTCGCGCCACCGAGGCCGAGCGCCAGTGGCAGGTGGGCGAGGCCGCCGCCCTGGGTGGAGCTGCTGACGAACTGCGGATCCAGCAGGTACTTGAGGTCGGAAGGTTCCGGCATGCGCCCGACCGCGCCGACCAGTTCGGCATTGCCGATCAGGAACAGGCACCAGAGCAGCATGACCGGGAGCGCGAACCACAGGGAGCGTCGATGCAGGAGCAGCACCAGCAGGCTGCCGAGGGCCAGGTCCGAGAGATAGCCGAACGGCGTCGACCAGCCGAGCCAGTAGCGGCCGGCGAGGGGAACGACCAGGAACAGCGCGGCCAGCGCCAGAAGCGAGCCGCAAGATGAGAGCCAACGGCTGAGTGGACGCACAGGAACTCCTGATGAGCGGCAGCGAGAATCCTTGATAAGGATGTTCCAAAAAAGTCTTTAGGGTTCACGATTTTGAAACATCGTTGTGCTTACTGCCAGTAGACAGTCGGCATTTGGGAAATGTCCGCGTGGTTCAGGATGTTTCGGCGCGAATGGCCGGCAAGGCGATGAGCGGCGTCGGCGTACCGGCAAAAACTTCCGCCCGCATGCGTGGCGCCCGGTAGAATGCCGCCCCTTCGACAGGGGGAGACAACATGGCGGTCATCGGGCGTTTCAATTCACTGCAGGTGGTCAAGCACACGGAGTTCGGGCTCTATCTCGACGGTACCCAGCACGGCGAGATCCTCCTGCCCAAGCGCTATGTGCCGAAGGACCAGCCCAGCGAAGTGGGCGACTGGCTCAACGTGTTCATCTACCTGGACAGCGACGACCGCCTGATCGCCACCACCCAGACGCCCAAGGTCCAGGTCGGCGGTTTCGCCAGCCTGAAGGTCGTGGAGATCAACCGGATCGGCCTGTTCCTCGACTGGGGCCTGCCCAAGGACCTGCTGCTGCCGCATTCGGAAGAGAAGCGTCCGTTGCAGGTCGGCGACTACTGCGTGGTCTACGTCTACCTGGACAAGCGCACCAACCGCATCACCGCCACCGCACGCCTGGACCGCCAGCTGGACAACCTGCCGCCGCGCTACAGCGTCGGCCAGGCGGTCGACCTGCTGGTGGTGGAGCGTACCGAGATGGGCTTCAAGGCGATCATCGAGGGCAAGCACTGGGGCCTGATCCACAAGAACGAGGCGTTCAAGTTCCTCCGCAGCGGCATGCGCGAACAGGGCTACATCAAGGAATTGCGCGCGGACGGCAAGATCGCCCTTAGCCTGCAGCCGGTCGGCGCCGAGGCCGCCGTCGAGCTGAGCCAGCAGATTCTCGCCCGGCTGCTGGAGGCCGGCGGCAGCCTGCCGCTCAGCGACAAGAGTTCGCCGGAAGATATCCACCGGCTCTTCGGGGTCAGCAAGGGGACCTTCAAGAAGGCCATCGGCGGCCTCTACAAGAAAGGCCTGATCCTGATCCATCCGGAACGCATCGAACTGCCGCGCTGAGGTTTCCGCTCAGGGCTGGAGGAACGGGGCGAAGTCCAGGCCAGCGCCGCCGGGGCGGACGTCGCGCAGGCGCTTGCCGGGGTCCGCGCTCAGCTCCAGGCTGAGGGTCGGCCGGCGGGCGTTCTTGTCGCGCAGTTCCAGGCTGTCCTGCTGCTGGCGAAGGAAACCGGTGGGCACCTTCAGGTGCTCCACTGCATCGCCGGCCGGGTTCGCCAGCAGCAGGTTGAGGAACTTGCCGGCCTTCAGTTGGCTGAGCGGAATATCGAACCACCAGACGTTCTTGCTCTTGTTGAAGCGGGCGAGCAGGGTGTTGCCGGCATCCAGCACGGACATGCCCAAGGCCTGGTTGAGCTGTGCGATGGCTGCCGCTTTATCGAGTTTCATGGAGTTTCCTGACGGGCCGCGCCGGCCGGGATGGCGGGCGGGTAGCCGGATATTCTAGCAGCCGGAGGGACGCCGCAGGACCTGCGCGGTGCGCAGGCCCCGCCGCTCAGACCATCCGCCGGAACTGCCGCCAGCGTTGCTGCCAGCCCAGCAGCAGCGGAGAGACCGCGGGGCCGGTGCCGGCGTCCTGCAGGCGCGGGTGGTGGCTGACCACGTTGACCAGGATCGGCTCCTGGGCGTTCTTCACATCGACGAAGAACAGGTGCTGCCCCTGGTGCAGGCGTTCTTCGAAGGGACGGAAGGCGCGGTTGGTGCGCTGCAGGCCGAAGAAGCTGCCTTCCCACAGGCAGAACGCGCAGAGCATGGCGCCGAGGAAGATCACCGGAATCCAGCCGGCGGCGGTTTCCGTCCAGCCGCTGGCATAGGCGAAGGCCACGGCGACGATGGCCAGGACGAGGCCGACCAGCAGGCCGACACGGCCGGAGCGGACCACATCCTTCTTCATGAACGGAGAGACTTCGTGCAGATGGCGCTGGCCGGTCTCCGCGTCCTTTTCGCTGAGGACGTGGATCTGCTCGGTGGCGATGCCGCTGGCTTCCAGTTCGGCTTCGAGCCGTTCCAGCTCGTCGAGGTTGTCGCTGATGTAGTAATGCCGGTTCATGGCATGCCTCCCATCGTCTGACGGCCTGTTCCTTGGGCGAACAGGCAAAGGTCGATACCCCCTGTCGGTGAATCCCGGAGCACCCGCAAGCGGCAGGTCGGCCGGGATTGTCGGTTTCTTGCGCAGCATTCAGTCTAGCATCCGCGGCAGCGGCGGCCGGTACGCCGGTCTGCTGGCTTCTTCCTTCAACATAGGCCGGAAGCGGGGTAGTGGCGGGGCCGGGCGATGGACGGGCCAGGTACGGGTGGGCCGTACGCAGCCCGCGAGCGCAGGATTACTCGGCGGGAACGATGATGGCGACGCGGCGGTTCTCGCTGCGGCCGGCGCGGGTCTTGTTATCGGCCACGGGCTTGCTCATGCCAAGGCCGCGGACCTCGATGTTGGCCGCCGGCATGCCGGCTTCGCGGAATACCGCGGCCACCGATTCGGCGCGCCGTTCGGAGAGCTTTTGATTGTAGCCTTCGTCGCCGTAGTTGTCGGTGTGGCCTTCCAGGCGGACCTTGTCGATGTCTACCGCGAGCAGGGCGCGGGCGATCTTGGTCAGGGTGTTGCGGCTGTCGGGATTGAGACGGTCGAGATTGTTGCCGAACAGCACCTTGCTCGACATGCCGAACTCCCAGCCTTCGTCGCGGAGTTCGAAGCCCTGCTCCTGGAGCACGGCGATCTGCTCGGCGCTCAGGCCGGTCTGCGGCGGCTTGGTCTGGCAACCGGCCAGGCCCAGCACAAGGCTGAACAGGGCGAGGGCAAGCAATCTACTTGGGTGGAGCCTCTGGGGTAGCACTGTCTATCTCCTTTTCTTCCTGAAGGATGCGGGGGTCGTTGAGTTCCGCCAGGCGCCGGCTGCCGCGGGCCTGGCGCTTGGCGATGTACATCGCCATGTCGGCGTCGTGGAGCAGCGCCGTCGGGGTATCCGCATGCTCGGGATAGAGGGCGATGCCGATGGTCAGCGAGGTACTCACCGTGCTGCCGTCGCTGAGCCGGATCGGCGCCTGCATGCTGGCGATGATGTTGTCGGCGATGCGCAGGGCGTCGGCGCCGGACGCCAGCGGTGCGAGCAGGACGGCGAATTCGTCGCCGCCCAGGCGCGCCACCAGGTCGCTTTCGCGCAACTGCCCACGGATGCGCATGGCGATGTTGACCAGCACGGTGTCGCCGGCGGCATGGCCGAGGCGGTCGTTGATCTCCTTGAAGCGGTCGCTGTCGATGAACAGCACCGCCAATTGCTCGCGATGCTCGTTGGCATCGCGCAGCGCCCGGCTCAGGCGGCCTTCGAAGAAGGCGCGGTTGGGCAGGCTGGTCAGGCTGTCGTGGTGGGCCTGGTGCGCCAGCGAGGCGTTCTCGTCCTGCAGGCGCGCCTGCCAGGATTCGAGTTCGTCGAGCAGGGCGTTGAAGTCCTCGCCCAGTTGGCTCAGCTCGGCGATGCCGGCTTCCGGTACGCGCTTCTCGAAATCCCGTTCGCGGCGCACGGTATGCGCGACCTTCGCCAGTTGGTCGAGCGGGCCGACGATACCGCGTACCAGCCGCCGCGACAGGTAGAAGGCGCCCAGGGCGGTAAGCAGCAGGCACAGGACCATGCCGGCGAAACCGGTGAGCAGGAAGCGCAGCAGGCTGCCGCCGGAGCCCTTCACCTCCACCGAACCGATCTTCTGGCCGTCGTGCAGGATCGGTTGTTCGGTCGGCGCGCTGAGCAGCCAGTGCGCCAGTTGCTGTTCCAGCAGGTGCAGCGGCCCGGTGCTTTCCCGATGCCAACTGGCCAGGGTCTGTCCCTGGCGGTCGTAGACGATGGCGCTGGAGACCTCTTCGCTGGAGGCGATCAGCGCCAGGGACTCCTCGGCGGCCTGGGCATCGCCGAAGACCACTGCGGCTTCGACGGTATAGCTGATGGAACGGGCGATCAGTTGCTGGTTGGGGTCGGCATAGGCGCGCAGGGTCAGCAGGCCGACCAGGGTCACCGCCAGCCCGGCGGTGAATACCGCGACCAGCGCCACGCCCAGGTGTGCGCGATAGAGCACCCGGCGCAGCGATGGATTGGAACCCGTATAGCGACGACGACGGTTCATCACGGAGTGGCCTGCCGCCTTGCCAGTTTCAATACGCTCGGGTGCACGCGTACGCCGCTGCGGGCGATGGAGTCGAGATTGGCCTCGAAGGTGATGCGCGGGCCGCCGACGTTGAGGCAGAACATGCTGCCGACGCTGCATTCGGTGCCACGCTCGCTGATGGACAGGACCGGATGCCCGGCCAGGCTGCGGAACACCTGCTGGCGCTCGCGCTCGTCGACCACTCCGAGGTAGATCACGTTGCAGAGCGTGCCGAGGTCCGGGTTGTCCACCGCGCGGCGTTCCGCATGCACGCGCCTGCCATTGGCCTGCACCATGCCGCGGAGCAGGCCGTCGGCGTACTCGGTCGGTCCGACCACGCAGAGTTGCAGGACCGCCGGCTCCTTCGGCCAGCGCACGTAGCTGAATATGCCCAGCAGAACCTGGCTGACCGCATTGCTGCGTTGCTCGACCGACGTCCGTACGTCGTCCGCCCACAGGCCTCCGCCGCCCAGGCAGGAAACCGCCAGGACCAGGCAGGCCAGGGTGCGCCTGTAGAGGTCGAGGGGCTGCAAGGTGGGCAACGAAGGCAAAAAGGTTTCCTCCAGGAAAACGTAGCGGGGTGGCACGACTGGCCAGTGTAGTCGGTGTGCGGCGAATATTACCGGATGTGCCGGGAAAGAAAGCCGTTCGGTGTCAAATCAATGGCGCAATTGCCGGAGATGGAAGCGCTTTGCGTCTTGTCCTGTCTGGTTTTCTGGCTGAGCATGTAGGGCGTTACTGACCTTTATCAGGGGGCGGCATGATCCGGGAAATCCTCAAGATGGGTGACGAGCGCCTGTTGCGTATCGCGCAGCCGGTGCCGTCCGAACTGTTCGGTAGCGAGGAGCTGCAACGGCTGATCGACGACATGTTCGAAACCATGCATCACGTCGGCGGGGTAGGGCTGGCCGCGCCGCAGATCGGCGTCGACCTGCAGCTGGTGATCTTCGGTTTCGAGCGCAGCGAGCGCTATCCGGACGCCCCGGCCGTGCCGCCGACCATCCTGCTGAACCCGCGGGTCACCCCGCTGGACGACGAGATGGAAGAGGGTTGGGAAGGCTGCCTGTCGGTGCCGGGGTTGCGCGGCGCGGTATCGCGCCATCGGCGCATCCGCTACCAGGGCCTGGACCCGCAGGGACAGCCGATCGACCGCAGCGTCGAAGGGTTCCATGCGCGGGTGGTGCAGCACGAGTGCGACCACCTGATCGGCCGCCTGTATCCCTCGCGAATCACCGACTTCAGCAAGTTCGGCTTCACCGAGGTGCTGTTCCCCGACCTGGACCCCGCCGCGGACGATTGAGCGGTTGCGCCTGCGGCTCTGCTCCGGCCTGGCTCAGCTCCGCGATGGGGTGCCGAGCGGCGCCGCCGGAGCGTGTTTTTTCGCTCGTTTCGCCGGGCGTTTCTCCTGGGCGGTTTTCAGCGGTTTCCTACGAGTTTCCTTCTTCGCGTTCAGTCCCTTGCTCATGGCGTTCACCTCCCCACGCAGCACCTGCGTGGCGCGCCGGATGGCCGATGGCGTCCGCGACGCCGGACGGCGGCGGACGCTTCCAGCATAATGCGTGGCGCAGCGCCCGGCGCGGGTGGCGATCGACGGCGCTCAGCGCAACTGGCGTTGTGCGGTGATTTCCGGCAGGTCCTGGCGGCGCAGATAGACCAGTAGCGGCTCGCCGATGTTCAGTCGTTCGTTGATGTTCTGTTCCAGCAGGATCTGCAACTGCTCGCGGCCCAGGCGCATGACGTCGTCGCGTACCGAACTCCAGACGAACTCGCTGGTGGGCGTGATGCTGTCGTCGGCTACGTCCATGCCGAAGGAGTCTTCGCTGAAACGCACGATGTAGCGGCCGGTCTTGCGGTTGAAACCGACGAACCCCTTGAGGGCATCGGCGGCCTGGCAGATGTCGGTGGATGTGATGCTCATGCGGAACCTCCCTGAACGTTCCTGTTTCTATGGGCGCACGCATGATCGGCGGCGCCCCCGTTCTGCGGCGGGGGTCGCTGGTGCCGAGCGGGGTATTCTGCCAGTTGCCGCCGCCCGGGGAAGAGGGCGGACCGCGAACGGTAGTGGGACGGATTGTCGCGACCTTGGTTAAACCGCCGCCACGCGCTAGGCTCGGGGTTCGCAGCCGACCGAGTGGAGAACAGCGCCAGATGCCAGGGGCCGTGGATTTCAAGGAGCGGATATCCCGCCAGCGTCCGCATGACAGGGAAACCTACGGACATGCCGGGAATACCGATCTGCAAGACATCGTCTACCAGTTGGAAAGCGACCGCGGGCGCATCGTCAATTCCGCCGCCGTGCGGCGCCTGCAGCAGAAGACCCAGGTCTTCCCGCTGGAGCGCAACGCGGCGGTGCGCAGCCGCCTGACCCATTCCCTGGAAGTGCAGCAGACCGGGCGTTTCATCGTCCGCACGCTGTTCCGCCAACTGGGCCCGCGTGCCGCGGAGGTCGGCCTGGACGGGCTGGAAGGCGCGCTGGAAAGCCTGGTGGAAATGGCCTGCCTGATGCACGACGTCGGCAATCCGCCGTTCGGTCATTTCGGCGAGTACGCCATCAACGACTGGTTCGAACGCAATCTCGACGCCCTGTTCGAGCGCCGCGTACCGCCGGGCCAGGGCGACGGCCTGTTGCAGCAGCGCATGCTCACCGACCTCAAGCATTTCGAAGGCAACGCCCAGGCCATCCGCCTGGTGGTGAAGCTGCTACGCCTGAACCTCACCTACACGCAGACCGCCGGCCTGCTCAAGTACGTGCGCCCGGCCTACGAGCCGAAGCCGGACAAGGCGGCGGCGAACCACTACCTGAACAAGAAGCCGGGCTTCTATCTTTCCGAGGAAGCCTTCGTCGACGAACTGCGCCGAGTCCTCGGCATGCGCCCGGGCACTCGCCACCCTGTGGCCTACATCATGGAAGCGGCCGACGATATCTCCTATTGCCTGGCCGATATCGAAGACTCGGTGGAAAAAGGCATCCTCGACATCCGTCAATTGGCGGATCTGCTGGTGAAGAAGTTTGCCGTCCACCATTCGCCGGACGCGCCGATTCCCGGCGACGCGGACAACATGAGCTTCCAGCGGATGGTCGACTACTCGCTGGAAAAGGCCGAGCGGGAGCCGATCAACAAGGTCAGCGAATTCTTCATCCGCCTGCGAGTGAAAATGATCCACCCGCTGGTCCAGCACGCCGCCCAGCAGTTCATCGACAACCTCGAAGCGGTTCATGCCGGCACCCTCGGCCGCGCGCTGATGGAGGACGGCAGCCTGCCGCACGCCATCGTCCAGACGTTCAAGGACGTGGCCATGGAATGGGTGTTCTGCCATCCGGAGGTGGAAACCCTGGAATTGCAGGGCTACCGCATCATCCAGGGCCTGCTGGATTTCTACGCGCCGCTGCTGCGCCTGCCGGCCGAGGAGTTCCAGGCCCTCGCCGAAGGTCGCCAGGCCGCCGCGCCGCATCCGCAACTGCTGGTTCGGCGCCTGCCGAGCCAGCAGATCAAGGCTTACCTGGAGGCCATGAAAGGTGTGGCGGAGGACCCGTTGCAGCGGCAGTGGGAGTTCTACCACCGCTGCCGCATGCTCCAGGATTTCGTCAGCGGCATGACCGACCAGCATGCCCAGGACGAATACCGCGCGTTGTCCGCGCTGTAAGCGGAGGAGCGAGATGCGCGCTGTCGTCGAACTGCTCGCCGGCGCCCGTCGCCTGGTGATCTTCACGGGCGCCGGGGTGTCGGCGGAAAGCGGGATTCCCACCTTCCGCGATGCCCTTGGCGGTCTCTGGGCGCGCTACGATCCGGCGGCCCTGGCCACGCCCGCGGCCTTCGCCGACGATCCCACGCTGGTCTGGGGCTGGTACGAGTGGCGCCGCCTGAAGGTGCTGGGTGTCCAGCCGAATCCCGCGCACCGGGCGATTGCCGCATTGAGCGGACGGATCGCCGACACCCGGCTGGTCACCCAGAACGTCGACGACCTGCATGAACGCGCCGGTAGCCGCGACGTCCTTCACCTGCATGGCAGCCTGCACGCGCCGCGTTGCGCGACCTGCGCGGCAGCCTACCGGGACGCCTTGCCCGATTCGGTCGAGCCGGAAGAGGGACGACGGATCGAGCCGCCGCGTTGTCCGGCCTGCGGCGGACAGGTCCGACCGGGCGTGGTCTGGTTCGGCGAGGCGCTGCCCGAGGCGGCGCTGCGCGAGGCTTTCGCCGCGGCCTGCGAGTGCGACCTGTTGCTCAGCGTCGGCACTTCCGGCGTGGTGCAGCCGGCGGCGCGGATACCCGGACTGGCGCTGGAACACGGTGCCAGCGTCGTGCATGTGAACCCGCAAACGGTGCGCACCCGCCATCCGCGCGAGCACTGTCTCGTCGGTCCGGCCGGCGAGATGCTGCCCGAACTGTTGCGCCGGGCGTTTCCCGGCTGAGGCGGCTCAGCCCTGGGACGAGCCGAAGAGGATCACCGCGGAACCGATCAGGATCAGCAGCCAGTAGAGCGCGCCGAGCACGATGAACAGCAGGTTGTAGCCCGAATAGCCGGCGTTGCCCGTGCCCTGCGGGTCGCCGCTGGCGAGGTTGGCCTGGCGCTGGATGTTACGCATCGGGATCAGCGGCGTGAGCAGCAGCAGGAGCGAGGGCAGCGAGTAGGGCTCCAGCGCGGGGACCACGTCGGTGAGGTGGCTGATCAGGTTCGCCGCGACCGTCAGCAGCACCGCCCAGGTCGCATCCTTGCTCGGGCTCCATAGTGCCTGGCGCTCTTCCGGCAGGGCCTGGTGGATCCGCCGGGCGAGGGCGTGGAAAAAGAAGATGCCGAAGATCGCCCGCCATACCGGGCTGATCCGCCGCTCTATCTGCGGTTGCTGGGCCTTCCAGTGCTTGTACATCCAGTACACGCCGTACAGCCCCAGGGTGACGAGGAAGAGCACGCTCATCTTGCCCAGGGAAGTGACGAAGAAATGCGCCCGCTTCGCGCCGCGGGTTTCCACCAGGGGCGCTTCCGGGGTCTTGTAGACGTTTTCCATAACTGATCCGGCAGTCCTTGAGAAAAACCGCCATTTTGCCTTCCGCCGCTCCGTCAGGCCAGCGGCCAGGGGCGTTGCCGCCCCGGCCGTCCGATCAGGCGTTGCGGCTGGGCGGCGCCATGAACTCGGGACCGACCGGATCCTGGATGGTCTCGGCGAGGATCCGCTCGATGCGGGCCATGGCCTCGTCGTCCAGGCGCCAGCCGAAGGCGTCGGCGATGCCGTTCAACTGCTCCGGCTTGCGCGCCCCCCACAGCGCCACCGTAGGGCCGCGATCGAGAATCCAGCGGATGGCCAGGGCCAGCACCGACTTGCCATAGCGCTCGCGAGCCAGTTCCTCCAGTTGCGCGACCGCTGCCAGGTACTGGGCGAAGCGGGGCTGCTGGAACTTCGGGTCGGACTTGCGCAGGTCGTCGCCATCGAAGCGGGTCTCGGCGTTCATCCGTCCGGAAAGCAGGCCGCGGCACAGTGCTCCGTAGGCCAGCACGACGATGCCGTTACGCTCGGCGTAGGGCAGCACGTCGGCGTCGATGGCGCGCTCGAACAGGTTGTAGGGTGGCTGCACGCTGGCCAGCGGAGCGAACTGGCGGAACCCGTCCATCTGTTCCGGCGAATAGTTGCTCACGCCGATGGCGAGGATCTTGCCGTCGCGGCGCAGGCGCTCCAGTTCGCCGGCGGTTTCCTCGTGCGCCACCAGCGGGTCCGGCCAGTGGATCTGGTACAGGTCGATGCGATCGGTCTTCAGCCGTCGCAGTGAGTCCTCGACCTCCCGGCGGATGCGTGCGGCGGAGGCGTTGCGGTGGATGCCCGCGTCGCTCCACTCCAGCGCCGCCTTGGTGGCGATCACCGCCTTGTCGCGCAGGCCCTGCAAGGCCTTGCCGACGACCTCCTCGGAATGGCCGAAGCCATAGACCGGCGCGGTGTCGATCAGGTTGATCCCGGATTCCACCGCACGCCGGATGGTTTCCACCGACGTCGCGTCGTCAGCGCCGCCCCACATCCAGCCGCCGATGGCCCAGGTGCCGAGGCCGATGCGCGAGACCGGCGTGTCGATACCCTCGATGCGAATGCTTTCAACGCTCATGGAAATACTCCTGCAGATCGGGAAAACGCTTGCCGGCAATGCGCTCGGCGGCACGGAGCGATTACTCTAGATCACCCGAGATTGAATGTGGCTCAATGCTGCATTGACCTCCGAGAACTGCCAGGAGCCCTGGAATGCCGGCTTTCACCCGTTCCGAACTCGCCGACCTGAACGTCTTCATGACCATCGTCCGGCGCCGCAGCTTCCGCCACTCGGCCCAGGAGCTGGGTGTCAGTACCTCGGCGCTGAGCCACAGCATGCGCAACCTCGAGGCGCGGCTCGGGGTGAAGCTGCTCAACCGTACCAGCCGTTCGGTGGTGCCGACCGATGCCGGCAGCGCGCTGGCGGCCAAGCTGGAGGATGGTTTCCAGGTGATCGGCGAGGCGCTCGGCGAGCTCGATGCCTATCGCACCTCGCCGGTGGGCCGGCTGCGCCTGAACGTGCCGCGCGATGCCTCGCGGCTGCTGCTGGGGCCGGTCCTCAGGCGCTTCACCGAGGCGTATCCGGACCTGCAACTGGAACTTTCGGTGGAGGACCGCATGGTCGACATCGTCGCCGACGGCTACGACGCCGGCATCCGTTACGGCGGCACGGTGCCCCAGGACATGGTCGCGGTGCCATTGACCGGGGAGCTGCGCTGGGTGGTGGCCGCGTCGCCCGATTACCTGGCGCGCCACGGCGTGCCCCAGCGGCCGGACGACCTGTTGTGGCACGCCTGCATCCGCATGCGCCTGGGCGACAACTCGTTCTACAAATGGGAACTGGGCGACGGCGAGCGGATGGTCGAGGTCGACGTGCCCGGCCCTTTCAGCGTCAACGAAAGCAATACGGCGGTCGCCGCGGCCCTGGACGGCGTTGGCCTGGCCTACTGCCTGGAAGTGGGAATCGCCGAGGAGCTGCGTAGCGGCCGGCTGCAACTGGTATTGCCGGACTGGACCTCGATGGGCGCGCCGTTCTGCCTCTATTATCCGAGCCGACGCCAGCCGCAACCCGGCTTGCGCCAACTGATGGAAATGATCCGCGGCGACTGGCTGGGGCGTGCCTGAATCGTCCTCTCGCCAAACCTTGCAAGGAGCCCCCCATGCTCACCGGTCTCAATCACCTGACCCTGGCGGTCGCCGACCTGCCGGCCAGCATCGCCTTCTACCGCGATCTTCTCGGCTTTCGCCTGGAAGCACGCTGGGACCAGGGCGCCTATCTCGAACTGGGTTCACTGTGGCTGTGCCTGTCCCGGGAGCCGCAGTACGGCGGGCCGGCCGCGGACTACACGCACTATGCCTTCGGCATCGCCGCCGCGGATTTCGCCCGCTTCGCCGCGCAGCTGCGCGCGCATGGCGTGCGCGAATGGAAGCAGAACCGCAGCGAGGGCGATTCGTTCTACTTCCTCGACCCGGACGGCCATCGCCTGGAGGCCCACGTCGGCGACCTGCGCAGCCGGCTCGCGGCGTGCCGGCAAGCGCCCTATGCGGGAATGCGTTTCGCCGACTAGGCCTTGGCCTTGCCGGAAGCTACGGACGCCACGGCCGGGCCGGCGAGGCGCTTCAGCAGGTGCGGGCGGTTGCGCTCCAGCGCGCCGCCGCGTCCACGCAGGCCGTCCCACAGGCCCCAGCCCAGGCAGCGCAGCTTGAGCAGCTTGTCGCGTTCGAGCAGGAGCACCGCGAGGCCCTGGGTCAGGGTCGGCAGGTTCGCCAGCAGGGCCAGCGGCGAGGACCGGGCGTAGCGGCGCAGGACCAGCAGGCCGTTGCGCGCCAGGTAGTAGCGGCGCAGCGGGGCGTGGTTCATCGCGCTGAGGCTGAGACCGCCGAGGCGGCGGGTCTTGCGCGTGCCGATGCGGTGCTCGAGGACCAGCCGCGGGTCGACGTACAGGGGCACGTCCAGCGCCTGGGCGCGCAGGCTGTATTCGGTGTCCACGTGGTCGATGAACAGTTCCTCGTCGAAGTGGCCGAGGCGCTGGTAGGCCTCGCGGGTCAGCAGGCAGCCGGAGGAGATCAGGAACGAGGTGCGCTGCGGGGTCGTCAGGCCGTCCAGAGACAATTGCCTGAGCGTCAGTCCGTCGAGATGGATGGCCGGCAGGAAGCGCCGGTCACCCCGGTCGAAGATCCGTGGGCCGAGCAGGCAGGCCTGACCGTTGCGCGCCTGCAGGTTGCGCCACTGGGCGGCGAGGAAGGCGCCGCCGGGACGGGAGTCCTGGTCGAGCAGCAGCACACCCTGCACGCCACGCCGGAACAGCGCGTCGAGCCCCTGGTTGAAGGCGCCGGCGATGCCCTGCCGGTTGCCGTGGTGCAGCACGGCGATGCCTTGCCCGCGCAGCCGGGCATTGCGCTGCGGATCGCTGTGCGGTGAGTTGTCGACGGCGAGGAAGCGCAGTTGCGGAAACGCCGCCGCCAGTTCGCCAAGGTGTTCCAGGTCGTCGTCGCCAGGATTGAACAGTACCACCAGCACGCCCATGTCTATCCGGTCCATGATCGTTCTTCTCCCGTAGGTCGAAGTTGCCAGGCCAGGACCAGCCCGGCCAGAACGAGAAGGGCGCCGGCGAGGAATGGCGCGCCGGCCAGGGGCAGCGGCGCGAGCGGACCGCTGCCCCAGTGGAACAGGCCGCTCATCAGCGGCGGACCGATGATCGCGGCGAGGCTCATCAGGCTGCTCAGCACGCCCTGCAACTCGCCCTGGCGGTCGACCGGCACGCGGGCCGAGAGCAGCCCCTGCATGGCCGGGGTGGCGAGGCTGCCGAGCGCGAAGGGCAGCAGCGCGCAGACCAGCCAGAATGACGAGTCGACCAGGGCGAACAGCAGCAGGCCGCAGCCTTGCAGGGCGAGGCCCAGGCGCAGCAGGCGGGCGTCGTCCAGGCGCCGCTTGCAGAGGTTCACGCCGAGGGTCTGGGCGAGCACCGCGAGCACGCCGTAGAGGGCCAGCGAGTAGCCGATCCAGGCGCTGCTCCAGTGAAACTTCTCGATCACGAAGAACGGCCAGACCACCATCACCGCCTGCAAGCCGAGGAATACCAGGGCAAGCACCGCCAGCAGGCGTCCGACCCCCGGTTGCCGAGCCAGGCCGCTGATCGAGCGCAAGGCATTCATCCGCCTCGGATCCAGGCGGCGGCGTCGCGTCGGGGGCAGGGTTTCCTCGAGGAACAGGCCGGCGAGCAGGGCGTTGAGCAGGCACAGGCCGGCGGCCAGCAACAGCGGCAGCGTCGTGCCGTGCACCGCCAGCAGCCCACCGAGGGCGGGGCCGAGGATCATGCCCAGGGCGAGGCCGGCGTACAGCCAGCCGAAGTGCCGGGTGCGCTGCCCGTGCGTGCCGAGGTCAGCCGCGCAGGCCATCGCGGTGGCCACGCTGGCGCCGGTGAGCCCGGCCAGCGCGCGACCGAGGAACAGCATCCAGAGGCTGTCGGCCAGCGCCAGCAGCAGATAGCTGAGGGCGAAGCCGAGCATCGCCAGGACCAGGACGGGGCGGCGTCCGAAGCGGTCGCTGAGGCTGCCGAGGACCGGCGAAAAGAACAATTGCAGCAGCGCGAAGGTCATCACCAGGGCGGCGCCCCAGGTGGCCGCGTCGCGGATCGCCAGCGGCGCCACGCTGCCGATCAGCGTCGGCAGCAGGGGCACGATCAGGCCGACGCCAGCGGCATCCAGCAGGCAGGTGAGGAACAGCAGAGGCAGGACGCGTTTCGCGCCGGGACCGTGTTCCCGCGTGGCGGAGGGGCAGAGGCTGGTCGTGGACACGCCAGGACCCTCCCGGCGAACACAGGAAATCCCGATCCTGGGACGCCAGCGACGGCAAGGGAAACTACCGGAATTCACAGGTTCGACGAACGGTCGCGGCAACGCCGGCGGGCGGTGTGATGTCATAATGATGCGACCCGTGCGCCAGTCGGGTATCCTTGCCGGCCTCTCAACGTTGTTTCCTAACGATATTTTCCTCCTGTCGCGAGCAAAGGGATTTCAATGACGCCCAGAAAAGGAAAGCTACCTGCCGTGCTCGCCTGCATGGCAGCGCTGGCGGGCTGCAACATCAACCCGGCGAACCAGGGCTCGGTGTCGTCCTGGTTCTCCATGCGCGCCGGCGATCCGCCCAGCTTCGTCACCGGCGTGGTCGGCTTCGAGAACACCGGCAGCAACGACCCGTCCACCCGCCTGACCCTGCGTTTCCGCGATCCCGCCTCCAAGACCCATGCGGCCCACGTCACCACCTCGTCGTACTCCGAGCTGTTCAGCCTCGCACTGACGCCGCGCTACTACGAGCTTTACGAGTTCGAGGTGAGGTACCTGTCCTATACCGTCACCCGCGAGACCGGTGCGTACGAGGAGCGCTGCGAGGCCAACGGCGAGGCGCTGGAGAAGACGGTCCGGAAAAGGAAGCGCAGCGTCACCCACACGGCGGTAAACGTGGAGTCCAACTGTCGTTCTACGCCGCTGACCAAGACCGACTACTACTACGAGACCTATACCTCCAAGCCGTTCTCCGCGCCGTTCCGTGCCGAGAGCTTCGCCACCAACTACATCGGCGACTTCCGCGTGCAGTGCAGCTACAAGGAGAAGAAGGGCAAGACCCTCGTCGACAGCTGCCGTCTCAACTACGGCGCCGTCAGCCGCGATCGGGTGGACGCCTGGGTGGCGCAGATGAACGAGGCAGACAAGGACAAGCGCGAGCCGCTGCCGCCGGTACGCCAGCAGGCGGTCGACACGAAGAAGGCCGGCAAGCTCATCCATTCGGTATTTCGCTGAGGCGCTCGCTCAAAGAGCGCCGGCGATCGCGCGCCAGGTGTCGGCGTATCGCCATCGCAGCCAGGCGACCAGGCAGCGCTCGTGCCAGCGTCGCAGGGCGCAGCTCCTTTGCCGCGCCAGGCGTCGCTCGATGGCCTCTTCCAGCCAGGCCTCGTCGAAGGCGGTCCATACCGCCGGAGCGGGGCTGAGCAGGTTGCCGTGGCAGACCGGCGCCACTTCCTCGAAGAACAACCGCTCCAGCAACGCCGGGTCGACGCCCTTTATCCGCCGGGCGATATCCTCGGGCTCCAGGAGAGTGTCGACGAAGGCGTCGGATAGCGCGTGGCGCAGTCGTCGGCGTTGGCTCGGGTCAAGGGCCATGGCAAGTATGGGTCCGCAGGCTGGTGCGCAGGCAGCATAACCCGCCACGGCCAGCGCGGAGAGGCGTCAGGCTCGACGGGGACGCCAGGAGCGACGACGAAGGGGTGGGCGCTGGCGGCCGAACCAGCGCCAGCGGTTGCGCCGTAGCGCCTCGTGGCACTCGTCGCGCAGCCAGGCTGGCAGCAGGCGCAGCCAGCGCAGGTGACGCCAGGGGCCCGGCAACAGGCGCAGCACCTCGAGCAGGGCATCGTTGTCGTCGCAGGCGTAGGCGCCGTCGACGAACAGCCAGGTGTTGAAATGATCGGGTGCCAGCCCGAACCAATCGAGAATCGCCAGGCCTTCGGCGGACTGCGCGGCAAGCAGCTTCAGCCGGTGGTCGGCGCGGCGTGCCAGGAAACCGCTCCAGAGCGTGCAGAAGCGGCAGTGCTGGTCGTACAACACGACCTTGTCGCCGGGCTTGAGGTACGGCGGCAGTGACATGAGGGGCCCCCTTGGGTTCGGCTTTGTGCGCAAGCCCGGAACCGTAACGGCGGGAAGGGAGGACGACTAGTCGGTGTGCTGTCAGAGTTTTCTTTCTGTGCGGTCATCGATTCGTCTTTCGCCGGACGGCGTCGGGCAACGCGCCATTCCTCTTCCTGAAGGACGATGCTGCGCCAGGCCGGTTTAAGTTCGATGACGCCGGGACGAACGGGAGATGTCCCCGTCCGTGGGGCACGGACGGGGCGCGGCGGGGAATCAGCGGGCGAACGCTTCGAGAAGGGTCTTGGCGGCCAGCTTGCCAAGGTTGTTGGAGGCCAGCGGGCTGTCGCCGGTGAGCAGCTTGCGGTCGCGGTGGACCTGGCCGGTGATGCCCTTGTTGAGGATCTTCACCCCGAGCTTCTGCAGGTTCTCGCCCACCAGCCAGGGCAGGGGACCGGGCATGTAGCCGATCTCTAGGTTGGCGCCGGTGTCCAGGGCGTCGGGGAACACGCAGATCTCGTAGTCCTTGAACGGGTAGTCCTCCGGCTTCTCCTCGACCGCCGGTGCCAGCAGGCAGGCCGGACCGTGGCAAAGGGTAATGATGTAGCGGTCCTTGGCGAGGAAGGCATTGAGCAGCCGTTTCACCTCCCGGCTGTGCGGAATGCCCGCCAGCACGCCGTGGCCGCCGGGAACGAACACCGCGGCGTACGGCGAGTCGTCGGCGACGGCCTGCTCCAGGAGGTCGGCGAGCTTCCGCGGCGCTTTCAGCTTGGGCAGGTACTTCGCGTAGATGCTCTTCACCGCCTCGTCCTCACCGGGCATCGCCCACATCTCCAGCTTCACCGGGTTGCCGGAGAGCGTGGCGACATCGAACTCGAAGCCGGCCTTGTCCAGGTGGTACATCGGCAGGAGCATTTCCACCGGGTGGTTGCCGGTGGAGAACATGCTGCCGTTCTGCATCAGGATGTAGCGTTCGTCGGTACCGATCATCAGCACCTTCTTGCCGCCCTTGTACGGGGTCGGGTAGTCGGCGCCGTCGAAGTCGGTCTTTGCCGAGGTGTACTGGCTCAGGGAATAGGGCGAGGGAAAGAACGCGTTGTGCTCGGCGGGGTCGGGCGTCGGGGTTCTGCTGGTATCGCGCTCGTTGCTCATGGCTCGTTCCTTTCTGCGTGATGGAGGTCGTACCAAGACGATAGGCGGGGTCGCCGGCCGGCGAAATAGGGGAAATCCCCTAACCCACGATCGGTCGCCTGAGGGTTTTCCCCTATGGGCTTTTGCCGGCAAGCCGGGGATCATACGGAAAAAGCCAGGAATGCCCGCGCCATGACCGACTACGCCAGCCTTCTCTTCGACAGCGTCGCCCGGCTGCGCAAGGCCGCTACCACCGAGGCGGTCTGCCGCGAGATGGTGGAGTTCGCCGCACGCCTGGGCTTCGACCGGGTGATCGTCTGCAGCCTGTTCCCCCGCCCCGACGAGGACGAACTGATCGACGAGCTGTTCTTCGTCCATGGCGACTGGGCCGAAGGGCGCAGCGCCCAGGAGCGCGACGCCTATCTTCTGCACTGTCCGGTCACCCGGCACATCCTCGAACTGGACGAGCCGTTCTTCTGGTCGAAGAGCCCCTCGGAGGATCCCGAGCGCATGACCTACCGCATCGTCCGTGGGGTCCGCGACCTCGGCCAGGTCAATGGCATGCAGGTGCCGGTGTTCGGCCGCAACGGCCTGGAGGGCGCGGTGTCTTTCGCCGGCGAGCGGCTGGACCTGAATGCCGGTTGCAAGCTCGCCGCCCAGGCCTTCTGCCCGATCCTGTTCTTCGCCCTGAAGCGCCTGCGCGGCCCTGTGTCGGCGGGCGATGCGCAAGCGCTCAGCGAGCGCGAGCGGGAAGTCCTGCAATGGATCGCCCTGGGCAAGCAGCAGGCGGAGGTGGCGGCGATCCTGATGATTTCCGAGCGCACCGTGGAGAATCACCTGCGTGCCGCCCGCCGCCGTCTCGGCGCGGCGTCCACCGCCCAGGCGGTGGCGCGGGCGCTGCGCCTGGGCGATATCGAGGTCTGAGCGGCCTCAGGGAGCTGACGTGAGGACGATCTTGCCGATGTGCTGGCCGGAGTCCATCAGTTCGTGGGCCTGGCGCGCCTGTTCCAGGGGGAAGGTGCGGAACACCTGCGGCCGGACAGTGCCGGCGCGCACGTGCGGCCAGACCTGGCGCTCCAGTTCGGCGATGATCGCGCCTTTCTCGTCGTGGCTCCGCGAGCGCAGGGTCGAGCCAAGATGGACCAGGCGCTTGCTCAGCATCGGGAACAGGTCGACTTCGGCGGCCTTGCCCTTGATCACGCCGATCTGCACGATCCGTCCGTTCATCGCCGCCGCCTGGTAGTTCCGCGTCACATAGTCGCCGGCAACGATATCGACGATCACATCGACCCCGCGACCTTCGGTGCCGCGCAGCACTTCCTCGACGAAATCCTGCTCGGTGTAGTTGATCGCCAGGTCAGCGCCGAGGCGCAGGCTGGCCTCGCGCTGGGCCTCGCTGGAGATCGTGGTGAAGATTTTCGCCGCGCCGAAGGCCTTGCCCAGCATGGTCGCGGCGGTGCCGATGCCGGAGGCGCCACCGTGGACCAGCAGCGTCTCGCCGGCCTTGAAGCCACCGCGCTGGAACAGGTTGACCCAGACGGTCATGAAGGTTTCCGGCAGCGCCGCCGCTTCCTCCATGCCCAGGCCGTCGGGCAGGTGCAGGGTGGTGCGCTCGTCGGCCACCGCGAACTGCGCGTAGCCGCCGCCGGGAATCAACGCCATCACCGCCTCGCCGACGGCGAAGCGGCTGACCTCGCTGCCGACCGCCCGCACCGTGCCGGCGATCTCCAGGCCGGGAATGTCCGAGGCGCCGGGCGGCGGGTCGTACACGCCCTTGCGCTGAAGCACGTCGGGACCGTTGACGCCGGCGGCGCGGACTTCGACCAGGACCTCGCGCGGGCCGGGCGTCGGCAGCGGCCGGCTGGTCGCCACCAGTACCTCGGGGCCGCCGGGCCGGGCGATCTCGATGGCGGTCATTCGTTCGGGAAATCGGTTCGTTCTGCTCATCGCATGCTCCTGGGAAAATGGTTCGGACCTGGTTCGCATGGTAATCAGCGCGGATGCCGTGGTCGCGCAGCGCTTTTTCATTAGACTGATGCGAAAATGCATCAGGAAAACCGCCATGAATTGGGACGACACCCGCGTCTTCCTCGCGCTCTGCCGCGAGCACACCCTGCGCGGCGCCGCCCGCGCGCTTCACGTCGACCAGGCCACGGTGGGCCGGCGGCTGGCGTCGCTGGAGGCGGCGCTGGGCTCGACCCTGTTCCTGCGCACCTCGTCCGGCTACCTGCTGACCCCGGCCGGCGAGGCGGCCTTCGAACTGGCCGAGAAGATGGAACGCTCGGCCCTGGAGTTGCTGCGGCGGACCCGCGGGATGGACCACCGACTGTCCGGCGAGGTGCGGTTGTCCACCACCGACTCCCTGGCCGTCGACTTCGTGCTACCCGCCCTGGCCCGCCTGCACCTTGAACACCCGGATATCCGCGTGCTGCTCGACAGCGCTTCGGCCGTGGTCGACCTGCCCAAGCGCGAGACCGACATCGCGATTCGCACCCTGCGGCCGGAAAATCCCGATTTGATCCTGAGAAAACTCGCCAGTTGGCCCATGGGCCTGTTCGCTTCCGCGGACTACCTGCGGCGCAACGGCGTACCGGTGCCCGGCGAGCGTTTCCGCGGCCACGACCTGGTGATGTACGAACCCTATTGGCACAGCCAGCGCGAACTGACCCTGGGCGGCGAGCCGATCCGCGACGGCCGGGTGGTCATCGCGGTGAATTCCAACATGATGGTGCGCCAGGCCCTGGCGCGCGGCCTGGGGCTCTGCGAGCTGCCGCTGTACATGGGCGAGCTCGACGGACTGGTGCGGGTCTGGCCGCAGCGCGAGCGACGCCGGCCATACGAGGTGTGGATGGTTACCCACAAGGACCTGCGCCACACCGCGCGGGTCCGCGCGGTGATCGAGCGGCTGGTGGAGGCGTTCGCCGAAGCGCCGGCCTGAGCCTGCAACGCCGGCGCCGGGTTCCGGTCGAATGCGGCGGCGCGCCGCGGAATCGCGCATCATAGGCGCCATCAGATCGAGGAGATTTCCATGGCAATCCCAAGCATCCCGCGTTTGGCCGTACTGACGCTCGGGCTGGCGCTCGCAGCGGCCGCCAGTGCCGCCGACGAGGCGCAACTGATCGAGGCGATCAACGCTTACCGCGGTCAGGTGCAGTCCTGCGGCGGGCAGGCCAGCGGCGAACTGCCGCCGCTGGCCGCCGATCCGCGCCTGGCCTTGCCGGTGAATGCCGCCGGCGACCTGCAGCAGGCGATGGCGCAGGCTGCCTACCCGATGGTCAACGTGCAGTCGATCAGCCTTTCCGGGCCGCGCGATGCCGGCGCGGCGATGAAGGCGCTGGAGGAAAGCTTCTGCCGCGTGGTGCTCGACCCGCAATTCGTCGACGTCGGCGTCAGCCGCCAGGACCGCGACTGGCGCATCGTCCTCGCCCGGCCATTGCTGCGCGGCGGCATGGGCGATTGGCAGGCGGAAGGGCAGAAGCTCCTGGAACGGATCAACGCCGCCCGCGGGCAAGCCCGCCAGTGCGGTGGCAAGCCCTACGCAGCGGCCCAGCCGCTGGCCTGGAACGCCACCCTTGGCGGCGCCGCCGAAGCGCATTCGCGGGCGATGGCCAACGGCAACTTCTTCGACCACCTCGACCGCGACGGCCGCACCCCCGGCGACCGCGCCGAGCTGGCCGGCTACAGCGGCGGGCTGGTCGGCGAAAACATCGCCGCCGGCCAGGACGGGGTGGACAAGGTGGTCGACGGCTGGCTGGCCAGCCCGGGCCACTGCGCCAACCTGATGAACCCCGGCTACCGCGAGCTGGGCGCGGCCTACGCCACCGATCCGAAGAGCGACGCGGGAATCTACTGGACGGCCATGTTCGGTTCGCCCTGAAGTCCTCCGCGCCCGGAGCTGACGACGGGCTGGGCGCCTTCCGCAAACGAAAAACCCGGCGCCATGGCGCCGGGTTCCCTTTCAGCCTGTCCCGCCCTCAATGCGGCGCATTGAGGGTCAGGCGCATGTGCCGGTTGACATCCTTGTACAGCAGGTAGCGGAAGCGCCCCGGGCCGCCCGAATAGCAGGCCTGCGGGCAGAAGGCGCGCAGCCACATGAAGTCGCCGGCCTCCACCTCGACCCAGTCCTGGTTCAGGCGGTACACCGCCTTGCCTTCCAGCACGTACAGGCCGTGCTCCATCACGTGGGTCTCGGCGAAGGGGATCACGCCGCCCGGCTCGAAGTTGACGATGTTGACGTGCATGTCGTGGCGCATGTCGCTCATGTCGACGAAGCGGGTGGTGCTCCAGCGGCCTTCGGTGTCCGGCATCACCAGCGGCTGGATGTCCTGCTCGTTGGTGACGAAGGCTTCCGGCAGCGGTACGCCGTCGACCTTCTGGTAGTGCTTGCGGATCCAGTGGAAGCGGGTGTGCTGGCTGGTGGTATTGCGCACCTTGTAGTCGGCGCCCGGCGGAATGAAGGCGTAGCCGCCCGGCTGCATGGCGTGGACCTGGCCCTGCAGGGTCAGGCTCAGCTCGCCTTCAACGACGAACAGCACGGCCTCGGCGTTGGGATCCTGCTCCGGTTTGTCGCTGCCACCGTTGGGCGCCAGTTCGACGATGTACTGCGAGAAGGTCTCGGCGAAGCCGGACAGCGGGCGGGCGATCACCCACATGCGCATGTTGTCCCAGAACGGCAGGTGGCTGGTGACGATATCGCGCATCACCCCCTTGGGAATCACGGCATAGGCTTCGGTGAACATCGCCCGGTCGGTGAGCAGCTCGGTCTGTGCCGGGTGCCCGCCGTGCGGCGCGTAGTAGCTGGACTTGGACATGGAGCGTTTCCTCGTTGTTGTCTTGCTGCCGGCTCACGCGCCGCCGGAGCGAAACGGGCGGGCGCGAGCCGTTGCTGACGGCAACGATATCCAGCGCCTGGCGCATGCACAAATTAAATGTTGGAATCCAGCATATTCATTTTTCGAATGCGGGGCGGCTCCGGGTATCTTCCGCCAGCACCCGCGACAGCACGCGCGCCAGCGCCTTCACCATCGGATCCGCCGCCGGCCGGTGCAGCAGCGCCACTTCGAACACGTCCACCGCCGGCAGCCCGGCGTTCTTCGGCAGCACCGCATGGCCTGCGCTCACCGCGCGCAGCGGCAGCAGGCCGATGCCCATGCCGTCGGCGATGGCCGATTGCAGGCCGCTGAGGCTGGAACTGGTGAAGCTGATGTGCCAGCGCCGGCCGACCGCTTCCAGGGCGGCGATCATCTCGTCGCGGTAGACCCCGCGCGGCGGGAAGGTGACGATGGGCAGCGGGTCGAGGTCGATGCAGGGGTTCCTGGCGCTGTCCACCCAGCATGTCTTTTCCGGCCAGCAGGCCAGTGCCTCGCGGCTGGCGCGTCGCTGCTTGAGCAGCACCAGGTCCAGTTCGCCGCGGTCGTAGCTGGCGCTGAGGTCGCGGCTCATGCCGCTGGTGACTTCCAGCTTGACCTGTGGATAACGCCGGTTGAAGGCCGCCAGTCGCTCGGTGGTACGGCCGGCGGCGAAGTCGTCCGGCACGCCGATACGTACCGTCAGCGCCACCGTGGCGCCGGATAGCGCCTCGGCCAGTTCGTCGTTCAGTGCCAGCAGGCGGCGGGCATAGCCGAGCAGCGTATCGCCGGCGTCGGTCGGCAACACGTCGCGGTTGCCGCGCTCCAGCAGGCGGTGTCCGGCCGTTTCCTCCAGGCGGCGAACCTTCTGGCTGACGGTCGACTGGGTCGAGTGCAGGCGCGCGGCGGCAGTGGTGAAGCTGCCGCAATCGGCCACCGTGACGATGGCGCGGAGCAGGTCGAGGTCGAACAGGCGGCTATTCGATTTTTCACTGTCGCTCATGGTCGTATCGCATTTTCGAATGTCGTCGCCGCTTTTAGCAGGCCGTGCCGTCAGCGGCAACCGCTCAGCGTCGACGCAGCGTGCCCAGCGGTCGACCAATGCGCTGGAAGCGGCGGGAAACCCGCCAGGCGGTCATGCATGCGCCAGGAACAGGACCGCGGAGCGCTACTCGGGCACCTCGACGTTGACCTGCAGCGCGTCGTGGCGCCAGTACTCCAGGTCGCAGTCGATCAGGCGGCCCGCCTGGTCGCGGTTGATCCGCACGATCTGTAGCGCCGGGCTGCCCACCGAGACCCGCAGCGGTCCCGCGGCCTCCGCCGGGAGGATGGTCGGGACCATTTCGAAGCGCACCCGGCCGTAGCGGATGCCGTAGTGGTTGGCGTAGAGATCGGTCAGCGAGCGAGTCAGGTCGAAGCGCTCGATGCCGGGAAAGTAGGCGGGATTCAGGTAGTGCTCGACGTACAGCACCAGCCGCCCGTCGACCCGCCGCGCCCGGCGGATCTGGAACACCCGCGACAGCGCCGGCAGCTCCAGGCGCTGGCAGATGTCGACGCTGGCCGGGATCATCGCCGCGCCGAGCACCTCGGTCTCCGGCACCCGGCCCTGGTCGGCGACCATCGCGTGGAAGTGGCTGCGCACCAGCGGGTTGTACAGCAGCCGCTGCGGCGAGACGAACCAGCCGCGGCGTTCCTCGCGGTAGATCAGGCCCTGGTCCTCCAACTGGCCGAGCGCCTCGCGCAGGGTGATGCGGGTGGTCGAGAACAGCTCGCTCAATTGCCGTTCGCTGGGCAGCTTGCTGCCGCGCGCGAGCAGGCCGCGCTCGATCTGCTCGCGCAGGGACTGGTAGATCACCGTCAGGGGGCGGGACGGCTCGTCGCGCATATCGACGCTTCTCCGCTGGGGCTCCGGGGGGGGGGCTACAGGGTAATGCTTCCGGGCCGCCGGCGGTATAGCGCGGCGCGCTTTCTCAGCGCCATTCCAGCACTGGCCAGCCGGCCTCGCGGGCGTGCCCGAGCAGCGCCGGGTCGGGGTTCACCGTGTGCGGCCGGTCGACCCGCGAGAGCAGCGGCAGGTCGTTGCGCGAGTCGGAATAGAAGGTCGCGCCGGCCAGCGTCTCGCCCTCCTGGGCCAGCCAGGCGTCGAGGCGACGGACCTTGCCCTCGCGGTAGGTGAGGGTGCCGCGGGTGCGCCCGGTGTAGAGGCCGTCGCGCTCCTCGATGTCGATCGCCAGCACCTCGTCCACCCCCAGCCGGCGGCCGATGGCGCTGACCAGGAAGTGCGCCGAGGCGGAGATGATCAGCAGGCGGTCGCCGGCCTGGCGGTGGCGTTCCAGGCAGCGCACGGCGTCGGCGTGGATGCGCGGCGCAACGATCCGCGCGACGAAATCCTCGACGGCGCCGGCGATCTCCGCCGGGGTGCGGCCGGCGATGGGCGCCAGGCTGAAGTCCATGTAGTCCTCCATGGCCAGCCGGCCCTCGGCATAGAGTTCCATGAGGCGGCGTTCCTGGTGCAGGAAGGCGGTCTTCTCGACCCAGCCCAGTTCGGTCATGTAGCGCCCCCAGAGGGTCGCGCAGTCGCCGTCGATCAGGGTGTCGTCGAGGTCGAAGAGGGCAAGTGGCATAGGCGGTTCCTTGTTCGCTAGGGATTGGCCCGGCACGCCTGGCGCCGGGCGATGGTTCGGCGAGGTTTCAACGCGGCTTGCCGGCCGCCAGCAGCGGCCCGCCGGCATGCGCCTTCGGTTCGACGCGGCACGCGCCTGGCCGGCTGTTCCAGAACGGCACCAGCAGCAGGCTGGCGAGCAGCGCGGTGGCGGTGAACACGAAGAACACCGTGAGGGTGTCGAAGTAGCCCGGCAGCAGGCCGCCGAGGATCGCCCCGACCGAGCCGCAGCCGTTGACGAAGCCGGTGGCGGTACCGGCTGCTTCGCTGGTACCGAAGTCGATGGCGGCGGCGCCGCTGATCATCGAGTCCGGCCCGTAGAGGGTGACGCCCATCATGAACAGCAGGCCGACCACCAGGTACAGGCTGCCGCTCTGCATCGCCGGGACGAACAACGCCAGGCTCACGGTCAGCGCCGCCAGGCTGAGCACGCAGGCCGGCATGCGGCGGGCGCCGAACAGCTTGTCCGAGGCCAGGCCGATGAGGATCGGCCCGGCCAGCCCGGCGACCTCGAAGGCCGAAGGCACGATGGCCGAGGCGACCTTGCCGATCTCCGGCATGCGTTCGTAGATGATCACCGGGCCCCAGAGCAGGATCGCGTAGCGCGCCGGCTTGAGCAGGAAGTAGGCGATGCCGAGGACCAGCACGTGGGGATTCCTGAGCGCCTTCAGCAGGGCGCCGGAATGGCTCGGCCGGGGCGCGTTGGCGGGGGGCGCGGCCTCGGCCTCCACGGACGGCAGGCCAACGTCCTGCGGACGGTTGCGCTGGAGGAAGAAGAACAGCACGGCCACCGCCAGCACCACTCCCGCCGAGGACAGGAAGGCCATGCGCCAGTCATGCGTCAACCGGTAGGCGCACCAGCCGGCGAACGGCGTCGCCACCAGCCCGCCGAAGGCGTAGCAGGTACTCCACAGGCCGAGCACGCGGCCTCGCTCGTAGGTGGCGAAGAAGGCGCCGATGTTCTTGCACAGCCCCGACCAGCCGGTGGATTGCGCCAGGCCCTGGACCACCATGCAGGCGGCGAAGATCGGCAGGGTGGCGAAGGTACCCATCATCAGCGCCGCCAGCGCCGAGGTGAGCAAACCGCCGAGCACCACCACGCGGGTGCCGAAGCGGTCGGCGAACACCCCCCACATGAACTGGCCCACGGCGTAGGCGGCCAGGTAGAGGGCATCGAGATCGGCCATGGCGCTCTTGTCGAGCTCGAAGGAGGGGTCTTCGGCGATGCCGAGCTTGGCCACCGAGAAGGCCTTGCGGGTGAAGTAGAAGGCGGCGTAGGCCAGCCAGGTGATGACGAAGATCTGAATGCGCCAGCGCTGGAGCGATTGCCAGCCACGGTGCAGGGTACCGTTGTGGTTGTTCATGTGGGTCCCTATGGGTCTAGACAGTGCGGGGAGGTTGTTCTTGTTGTGCTGCTGCAAAGCTGTCCGGATGCATGGTCTAGGCCAGATGCCTTTCCCATGACTTTTTTCGTGCGCAAGGTTGGCTGTCGACGCGCTCCTGCTCGGTCCTGCCGAGGCTGAGATGGATTGTGAAGGCTTGGTGGCGGTGCGTAGCGCCGATCCGGTCAGGCTGGGCCGGCTGGCGAAGGTCAATCTAGCACCGGGTATTTTTATGGTCTAGACCAAAAGCGGGGCGAAACGATTCGATTTTTTCGAGGGATTGCCTGGGATTGGTGCATTTTCTTGTCCTGGCGGCACCTTTTGCCGGGACTTTTCTACGTATTTTCAAGAAATTGGAATAGACCAGATTTTCGATGATACGCCAGCGCCTCTGGTGCGCCGTGCGCCGCCGCTGGATGGCCGCGTGTCGCGGCGCTCGGCTAGACTGCGGGACCTCGCGCCGGATCGGACCGCCATGCTGAGAAACGTCACCGACCTAGACCTGCGTCTGTTGCGCATCTTCGCCTGCGTAGTGAAGTGCGGCGGTTTCACCGCGGCCCAGGCCGAGCTGAACATGAGCCAGTCGAACATCAGCATGCACATCGCCAGCCTGGAGAAGCGCCTCGGCTACCGGCTCTGCGAGCGCGGCAAGGGCGGCTTCCGACTGACCGCCAAGGGTCGCCGGGTGCTGGAGGCTTCGCGAACGATGTTCGACGCCATCGGCCTGTTTCGCGACCAGGCGCAGGCGTTATCCGGACGTTTGGTCGGGGAGCTGTACCTGGGCCTCGCGGACAATCTCGCGACCTTGCCCCAGGCCCGTTTCGGCGATGCGCTGGCGCGCTTCCAGCGGCGCGACCAGGATGTCCAGCTGAACCTTTTCGTCAATTCGCCCACCGAGCTGGAGCTGGCGGTGATCGAAGGCGAGCTGGACCTGGCGATCTCCTATTTCAGCCGTTCGCGGCCGAGCCTCGAATACCGCCCGCTGTATCGCGAAGAGATCGGCGTGTTCTGTGGCGATCGCCATCCGCTGTTCGCCGAGGCGCAGCCGACCCTGGAGCGGATCGCCGCCTGTGACTGGGTGATGCATGGCTTCCTGCCGGAAAACCTGGTCCTGCCGCTACGCCCGTCGCGCAGCCGTGCCACCGCCTACCACATGGAAGCGGTCGCCCATGCCGTGCTGGCCGGCACCCACCTGGGCTACCTGCCGACCCATTACGCCGAAGCCTGGATCGAGCGCGGGCGGATGCGCGCGCTGTTGCCGGAGCGGCTGAGCTACCCGGTGGAGCACAGCATGATCGTCTATGCCGGGCGCCCCCTCAGCGAAGCCGCCCGCGCCTTCATCGACGACCTGCTGCAGGTCCACGGCCTGGCGTCCTGAGCGCTCAGGCGAGAGTCCCGGCCACCGCCTGGCGGTAGATGCGCGCATAATCCCGGGCATCGAGCGGCAGGGCGTTGGTCGCCGAGGACGACAGGTCGGCCAGCGCCTGCTCGCCCACCCATTGCGCGTCCTCGCCATCCAGGCCGAGGGCGGCGAGGTTCGCCGGGATGCCGATGCGCGCGCGCAGTTCGAGGATCCACGCCAGCAGGCCGTCGAAGCTCGCTTCGTCGAGTTCCAGGTAGCGCGCCAGGCGCGCGGCGTCGGCTTCTATCGCCGGGCGGTTGGCCAGCAGAACGTAGGGCAGCAGCACGGCGTTCAGCAGGCCGTGGTGCAGGTGATGGCGAGCGCCCAGCGGGTGGGCCAGGGCGTGGACCCCGCCAAGCCCCTTCTGGAATGCCACTGCGGCGCTGGCCGAGGCTACCAGCATGCCTTCCCGGGCGGCGAGGTCGTTGCCGTCGCGCACGGCGTTTTCCAGGTGCTGCCTGACCAGGCGCACGCCTTCCAGGGCGATGCCCGCCGACATCGGATGGTAGAGCGGCGAGAACAGCGCCTCCAGGTGATGGGTGAGGGCGTCCATGCCGGTGGCGGCGCTCAGCGCCGGCGGCAACCCGCGGGTCAGGCGCGGGTCGAGGAATACGCAGGCGGCCAGCAGCTCGCGATGGCCGACGACCCGCTTGATGCCCAGTTGCGTATCGGTCAGCACCGCCTCGCGTCCCAGTTCCGAGCCGGTGCCGGCGGTCGTGGGAAGCGCCAGCAGCGGCGGCAGGCCGAGCAGCGGGTAGTCGGCGAGGGTCGGATAGCTGCGCAGCGTCTGTGTCCATTCGAAGCGTTCGAGGCCGTGCGGATCGCGGCTTAGCAGGGCGATTCCCTTGGCCGCGTCGAGGGCGCTGCCGCCGCCGAGGGCGATCAGCGCGTCATGCCCGCCAGCCTCGAAGCGCCTGGCGCCGCCGTGGACTTCAGCGAGGCTGGGGTTGCTCGACAGTTCGTGGAACAGGTCATGGTCGATGCCGGCGCGTTCCAGGCACTCGCGCACCAGGCGCAGGGGCTCCAGGGCGAGCATGCCGGGATCGGTGACCAGCAGGGGCCGGCGTGCGCCCGCCAGCGCGCAACGCCTCGGCAGTTGTTCCAGGGCGCCGACGCCGCAGAGGATATCGGTGGGGTAGTTCCAGTAATGCAGGTCGCTCATGGCGATGCTCCGTGAAAGCAGGATGAGCCGGGCCCCGCCGGGCGCGAAGCCAGCGTGCGGGAACAACCGGAGGAGGCGCCGGAACGGCCGGCGCGTGCGGGTCAGTCCGCCGGCGGAGCGGCGAAGCTGAGGCTGGTGGCGATGCGCCGATGCGGCTTGGCGATGACCATGTAGAGCAGGCCGAACGCGGCCAGCGCGGAGAACACCACGACCACCGCCCAGACCTGGAACCAGGGCGCGTCGGGCGGGGCGAGGCTGGCCCGCGGCCAGGCGACGTTGAGCGCCTCGAACGACAGCCAGGCGACTGCCAGGACGTTCACCGCCAGCCCCGCGCGTCCCAGGCGCAAGGCGCCCTTGTCCGGGTCCCAGCGGCCGACGAGGCGGGCCCAGAGGGCGCAGGCGGCGACGATCAGAAAGACCACGAAGAAACCGCCGCTGCCGAACGCGATCAGCGTGCCGACCGCCGTGGCGTTCAGCCCCAGGGCCAGGCCGAGGCTGGCCAGCAGCGTGCTGCAGACCATCGCCGCCATCGGCACCTTGCGCCGGTCGACCCGGCGCAGCAGGGCGGAGCCGGGCAGGATGGCGTCGCGCGCCATGCCGAAGATCGCCCGGCCGATATAGGTCTGCACCGACACCACGCAGGCGACGAAGGCGATCAGCACCACTGCGACGAAGGGCCGCTCGGCCCAGGCGCCGAAGGCGTCCACCACCGCCGGGGTGACCGGGTCGACCACCTGGCCGCTGACCACCGCGCCGATGTCCTGGTAGGACAGGGTCACGGCGAAGGCGGTGAGCATCACGGTGAGTCCCACCACCAGCATCGAGCGCAGGATCGCCCGGGGAGTGGAGACGCGGGCATCGGTGGTTTCCTCGGAAATCTGCGAGCAGGCGTCGAAGCCGAGGAAAGCCCAGCCGCCCACCGCCAGCGCGGTCAGCACGCCGTCCAGGTAGGAACCGTCCGCATCGCCTGTGCCGCCCGGGCCGCTGAACAGCAGATCGAGCGGATGGTTGCGGAAGAACAGCAGCAACAGCACGCCGATACCGATGGAGGCGATGGCCTCGGCGACGATCCCGGCATTGACGAAGTACTTCAACGGGTTGATCCCCAGCAGGTTCACCGCCAGGCCCAGCGCCAGCAGCAGCGCGCCGCAGAGCACCTGGCCGTTGGCCGACGGCGGCGCGCCGGTCGCCAGCAGGCCGAGCCAGAAGCCACCGAGGTAGGCCACGGTAGTCAGCGAGGCCAGCGCCGAAGCCAGGTAGAGGAAGCCGGTGAACCAGGCCAGGCGGTCGCCCACCAGGCGCCGCACCCACTGGTAGCAGCCGCCGGCCAGCGGAAACTGCGAGGACAGCTCGGCGTAGACCAGCGCCACGCCGAACTGCAGCAGCAGGCACAGCGGCACCACCCAGACCCAGGAGGGGCCCATGCTCATGGCGCCGAGGGACATCACCGAGTAGATGCCCACCACCGGCGAGATGGTGGCGAAGCCGACGGAAAAGGACGACCACAGGCTCAGCCCGCGCTCCAGTTCCTGGCGATAGCCGTGGGCCGCCAGCAGGCGTTCGTCGCGGGAGGTATCGCGGAGATCAGTCATGGCGGTCTCCGGGCGAGCGCTGCGGGGAAGGGGAAAGGCGGATGCCACCGATGCGATGGGTGAGCATGGAGAGTCCTCGTCGGCTATTGGAATTGTTATGGCCGCTTCCGGGACGAGCGAAAGCGTGGCAGACGCAGGTTAGGCGGATTACCTATCAGGATGAATTCATATTCGATTGGGCTGGCATCAGGAAAACCTGATGTATGGCCAGGCCCCGAGAAGGCCGGCTCCTGCGAAGGGAGCCGGCCGGTCGCGGCAGCTACTTCAGGTCCTCGCGCGACGGTTTGCCGGGCTGGCTGGCGTAGTCCGGCAGGGCGCTGATCGCCTGTTCCTTGTCGGGGATGCTGGACGGGTCGAGGTCGCCGCCGACGTTGCGCGAGTCGGTGGGGATCGCCGAGGGAATCACCACGGTGCGCTCGGCCAGCGGCCAGCCGAGAATGGTCTCCAGGCGCCCGCCTTCCTCCTCGGGGCCGGTGATGGCGTCCAGGCGCAGCGGCAGCGGATGGCCGATCAGCCGTTCGACCTCGCCCGCCGCCTCCGGCGCGGCCAGGGTCAGGCCGGTGCGGTAGAAGCCCGGCAGACTCGAGCGCGGCACATAGACCCGCAGCAGGGCACCGTTGCGGATCCGGCCGCGCGCGTCGGGTTCCTGGTCCTGGGCGTAGCCGTAGGCCAGCGCCGGATCGCCGGCGATATAGAAACCGCGCCAGATCGCGTCGAGGTCCTGGCTGCGCGCGCGCACCCCGCCGAAGACGATGCTTTGCGCCGCTTCGAGGAAGGTGCCGTGGTAGCCGACGAACACATAGCCGCGCTCCTCCAGTTGGCGGTGCGCCTGGAGCAGCCGCTCCACCGTCCAGTTCTGCGTGCCGCGGGTGCTGAAGCTGACGTCGCCGCCGTCGCCGAGGAACTCCGCGCCAGTGGGATAGTTGCGCTCCAGCAGGGCGTCGCCGCTGTCCGCCGGGCCCGCGCATTCACCGGCGGCGACCGGGCAGGTCAGGCTCACCACGTCGGCGCTGGCCGCGCCGGCCTCGTCGTTGCCTGTGCCCTGCCGGACGAAGCGCTCGCTCTCGGCGGCGGCCAGGGTCAGGGCCAGACGGGCCTGCTCCGGCTGCTCGCGGATCGCTTCGCCCAGGTCGCCGCCGCTGCCGGGGCTGGCCAGGGCGTTGCGGATCACCTGGTCGACCTGGTTCCACGAAAGTCGCGCCGCCAGGTAGAGGGCGACCAGCCGCTGCACCGGATAGCCGCACTGCTCCAGTTGTTCCCAGCCGCGCGGCTGGCGATGACGGGTGAAAGTCTCCAGCGGCAGGTGGCAGGCCTGGTGCGCGGTCAGCGCGGCCAGGCTGCCGCCTTCGGGGAAGTGCAGGCGATGACTGATGACCGTGGGCTTGATGTCCAGGTCATGCTTCGCCGGGTTGCCGGCGAGCACCCGGTAGATCTTGCCTTCCCAGGTATCGTCGAGGTTGCAGCGCTGCTGGGCGAGGTAGTTGTAGACCCCGTCCAGCGGGTCGAGCAGGCACAACACCTTGCCGCTGGCCCATTCGCTCCAGCGCTTTTCCCGGCGCGGCTGGGCCTGGGCCATGACCACGCTGACCCCGGCATGGCTGATGGCGAGCGTCGGCTGCATCTCGTTGCTCTCGTGCGCCCTGACGAAGAAGGTGGCATCGCGCGCCAGCTTCGCCAGCAACTCGTCGCCCATCTCGATGGTGTAGATCGGCGACATGTGGCTGAGCTGGTTACCGGCGTTCAGTTCGTGGATGAACACCTTGATGTTCGAAGGCTTCTCGTGGCCGATCGGTACCAGCCAGTTCAGCGACCAACTGCCGCGCGCCTGGCGCGTGTAGCTGTAGCGCACCGGCTTGTTCGGCTCGACGCCGCCTTCGAGGCGGATGGTCAGGCCGTTGCTGGTGATGCTGAGGGCGTTGTCGATGGCCAGCTTGAGCGCGTCGTTGCCGCCCTCCAGGACCATGGAGTAGTGCAGCACGCCCTGGCCGTTGGTGTCGGCGATGGCCGGGTCGACGCTCATGCGGCTGGAACGCACGCCGTCCTTGAGGTCGAGCACGCAGGCCTTGGCGCATTCGTTCCAGAGGTCGAAGGCTTCCTCGGCGGCGGACGCGGACGAGCCGCCGGCGAGCAGGCCGAGGCTGGCGACCAGGGGGATCCAATGGGGTATCAGGTGCATCGCGATGGCTCCTGTGATGGGTGAAGGATGAGGCTGATCGAGCGGTTGGTTTTTCTTGTCGGGCGGGCCGGCGGAGAGCGGCGGGGCGTCTAGGGTGCGGGTTGCGGGGAGGCTGGCGGGGAGCGGAAGAGGGCTTTTATGGGATTTATGAACTGGATTGCAGAGTGGTGAATGTGCGAACGGGAGGCTTGCCGATCGGCGTGTGCATGCAGGGCGTCCATCTCGGCCTGGTGGTGACAGCCCGGCCTGTCAGTCAGGCGCCTGACAACCCAGGGTGACGACCAGTTCGCGGCCGCTCGCCAAGCCGGCGTCCGCCGCCAGGGTCAGCGTGCGCGGCGTGTCCTGGCGACTATCGAGCAGCCCCTCTTGAAGCACGAAGCTGTCGGCGCTGGCGCCCCTGGCCAGCAGCCGATATCGCACCAGCGCCGAGGTACAGCCGCATTCGCCTGTGGAGCGCCGGGCCTCAAGGGTGAATGGCAGGTGCAACTGGCCCTCCGCCGTGTGCGGTGCACCGAGCCGGGCGGCAAGGCAGGCGGAGAGGGCATTGTCGAGCGTCGCCGCGTCGGCGAATGGGGCGGCCAGGCAGAGGCTGCCGAGGAGCAGAGCTTTGGCGTCCATGTCGGGGGTTCGCTGGGGATGGAAAGGGCATCATGGCTGAGGTGGCTTTATTCGTCGAACGATGGCTGGCCCTGCCGGTATATCGGCCAGGACTTCATGCGCTGCGGAAATGGCCTAACCAGGTGCAGCGGCTTGCAATCAAAAACGCTGGGCTCGCAATCAGCGTGGCTTTGTCCGGAAGCTCGCGAAGGGGCGGCATGGATGAATTTTGAAAGTGGGAGTTCGTTAATGAACCGAAGGTATGCGGCTTCCGTGACTGGCAGGGATAGATGAGGTTTGCGTGCAGAAAATGACCGCTGGATGGGCGCATGCGCAAACGAGGTCGTTTCGTAGAAGGGAATGGCCAAGGATGGGCCTTCTGGGTCATTGGATACGGGATATTGCAGTTTGATTGAAGTGTATTTCCAGTGTATTGGCGCTCATCTGGCAAGGGGTGTTTAAAAAGGCTAATTCGACGTAAATAATCAGCCATGCACTCATGGAAGTAGGAGATACATATGGCACGACCCATTGCTGACCTTATCCACTTCAACTCTACAACTGTTACGGCAAGCGGAGACGTTTATTACGGCCCTGGGGGAGGTACCGGCATTGGCCCCATTGCCAGACCTATAGAGCACGGCTTGGATTCGTCCACTGAAAATGGCTGGCAAGAGTTTGAAAGTTATGCTGATCTGGGCGTTGACCCCAGACGCTATGTTCCTCTTCAGGTTAAAGAAAAACGCAGGGAGATCGAGCTTCAGTTCCGAGATGCCGAGAAAAAACTTGAGGCGTCGGTACAAGCCGAGCTGGATAAGGCTGATGCCGCTCTTGGTCCGGCAAAGAATCTTGCACCATTGGACGTCATCAACCGCAGTCTGACCATCGTTGGAAACGCCCTCCAGCAAAAGAATCAAAAACTACTGCTGAATCAGAAGAAGATTACCAGCCTGGGTGCAAAGAATTTCCTTACCCGTACGGCGGAAGAGATCGGTGAACAAGCGGTGCGAGAAGGCAATATTAACGGGCCTGAAGCCTATATGCGCTTCCTCGAAAGGGAAATGGAAGGTCTCACGGCAGCTTATAACGTAAAACTCTTCACCGAAGCGATCAGTAGTCTCCAGATCCGCATGAATACGTTGACCGCCGCCAAAGCAAGTATTGAGGCGGCCGCAGCAAACAAGGCGCGTGAACAAGCAGCGGCTGAGGCCAAACGCAAAGCCGAAGAGCAGGCCCGCCAGCAAGCGGCGATAAGAGCTGCCAATACCTATGCCATGCCGGCCAATGGCAGCGTTGTCGCCACCGCCGCAGGCCGGGGTCTGATCCAGGTCGCACAAGGCGCCGCATCCCTTGCTCAAGCGATCTCCGATGCGATTGCCGTCCTGGGCCGGGTCCTGGCTTCAGCACCCTCGGTGATGGCCGTGGGCTTTGCCAGTCTGACCTACTCCTCCCGGACTGCCGAGCAATGGCAGGACCAAACGCCCGATAGCGTTCGTTACGCCCTGGGCATGGATGCCGCTAAATTGGGGCTTCCCCCAAGCGTAAACCTGAACGCGGTTGCAAAAGCCAGCGGTACCGTCGATCTGCCGATGCGCCTGACCAACGAGGCACGAGGCAACACGACGACCCTTTCGGTGGTCAGCACCGATGGTGTGAGCGTTCCGAAAGCCGTTCCGGTCCGGATGGCGGCCTACAATGCCACGACAGGCCTGTACGAGGTTACGGTTCCCTTTACGACCGCAGAAGCGCCGCCACTGATCCTGACCTGGACGCCGGCGAGTCCTCCAGGAAACCAGAACCCTTCGAGTACCACTCCGGTCGTACCGAAGCCGGTGCCGGTATATGAGGGAGCGACCCTTACACCGGTGAAGGCTACCCCGGAAACCTATCCTGGGGTGATTACACTACCGGAAGACCTGATCATCGGCTTCCCGGCCGACTCGGGGATCAAGCCGATCTATGTGATGTTCAGGGATCCGCGGGATGTACCTGGTGCTGCGACTGGCAAGGGACAGCCCGTCAGCGGTAATTGGCTCGGCGCCGCCTCTCAAGGTGAGGGGGCTCCAATTCCAAGCCAGATTGCGGATAAACTACGTGGTAAGACATTCAAAAACTGGCGGGACTTTCGGGAACAATTCTGGATAGCTGTGGCTAATGATCCTGAGTTAAGTAAACAGTTTAATCCTGGTAGTTTAGCTGTAATGAGAGATGGAGGTGCTCCTTATGTCAGAGAGTCAGAACAGGCTGGCGGGAGAATAAAGATCGAAATCCACCACAAGGTTCGAGTAGCAGATGGAGGCGGCGTTTACAATATGGGGAACCTTGTTGCAGTAACGCCAAAACGTCATATAGAAATCCACAAGGGAGGGAAGTGATATGAAGTCCAAGATTTCCGAATATACGGAAAAAGAGTTTCTTGAGTTTGTTGAAGACATATACACAAACAATAAGAAAAAGTTCCCTACCGAGGAGTCTCATATTCAAGCCGTGCTTGAATTTAAAAAACTAACGGAACACCCAAGCGGCTCAGACCTTCTTTACTACCCCAACGAAAATAGAGAAGATAGCCCAGCTGGAGTTGTAAAGGAAGTTAAAGAATGGCGTGCTTCCAAGGGGCTTCCTGGCTTTAAGGCCGGTTAGTTGGCCATCAACAAGCCCCGTTTCGACGGGGCTTGTTCCATGTTGACGCTGCTCTATCTTGACAGTCTGTCCTGAATATTCTTGAAGACAATCACATTATGAGTCGCAACCACCGCAAAACACCCATCGTCGGGCGCACGAGCTGCCGTAGCGAGCTCTCCACGTTGGCCAGCAGCCCACCTCTCCCTACTGGAAAGTCAGGTCAATAACACTGGTGCCACGTAAGGATGGGCGTTCCTACTGGCCCCTCATACGCCAGGCTGCTACGGCAGATCGTGTCGCTAACCTCAAGGGACACAACCCGCAAGAACGCGCGTCCCTGAAAAAGCGCCTGCTGCGCAAGTGGATGAGCAAATGAGTACATCCAACATCCAGGCATTGGCCAGCACTGGGCACAGCTCGCCAAAGAAGCGGGATTCCGAGCCGACTATGACAGCACATCAACGCCAGAAACACATCTGGCCTGCGGAGTAACCCAAGAGTGGATTCGAGAACACATCGTTGCCACCAACGATATGCGCCTGTTCGGCCTGCTGCATTTGCTGGGTCAGGCATCGTTGCGCATGGAGCAAGCGTTGTGGCCGGAAGATTACGAGCGGATGACTCGTAAGGTCAAGGGAGTCCAGCGGGAAGCTGAAGGCGACAACGCCAAATCGTACATTTATGAAGAAGTCATGCAGATAAGGCAGGAGCGCTTCGATAAAGCACGACATAATTTGCAAGGGGTTTGTCATAGGTATCAAGGATCCAATTATTTTACAGTCCTGATACTAGTATTGTGGTTGTTCTCAAAGAGGATGGAATGTTTTTGTCAGGGTGGTATCTTGAGCCAGGAAGCAAACAGGGAAAACTATTTTGAGAATGAGGTGCTTTAAATGAGCATGGCACTTATAGATCTTGCAAGAAATTTTTTGGATGAATCGTTAAGCGGAAAGAGTTTCACAAAAAAATTCTTTGAAATGTGGCGTAGCGAAGGTGCGTCAGGCTTGCTGAAAAAGGATGATGATAATCTTGGTGTAGTGGTCTACTGATCCCGGACACCGATTTAGGCGAAAATCCTCGCCGTGAGAGAGGTGTCTGATGAGCAAGCAACGACGTACGTTTTCCGCCGAGTTCAAACGAGAGGCCGCGGCCCTGGTGTTGGACCAAGGCTACAGCTATATCGACGCCTGCCGTTCGCT
>NZ_JAEMVM010000108.1:0-746 GCF_016463925.1 Pseudomonas sp. P20
AAGAGGTACTCCTTGCCCTTGGCCAGGAGCACGCCCTCGGTGAACTTGCCGCTTTCCTTGCGGGCCGAGAGCATCATCGACTTCTGCGCCGGCGACAGCTCGCGGAACCTGGAGATCTTCTCTACCTCGTCGGGGGGCATGTTCAGGCATAACCACCACTCGATCATGTTCAGCATCGGTGCCCCGGAGGCTGGGATGTCGTCGATGTTCTGGGTGGCGAGCCAGAACCAGGCGCCCAGTTTCCGCCACATCTTGGTGATCTTCATGGCGTAGGGCAGCAGCAGCGGGTGCTTGGTGATGATGTGCCCCTCATCGGTGATCTTGACGATGGGCCGGCCCTTGAACTGGTCGCGTTCGGCGATGTTGTTCACGGTGTTCAGCAGCGAGATGTAGGCGATCCCGAGCTGGGCGGCGTAGCCTTCGCGCGCGTAAGTCGCGAAATCCACCACGGTGAGGTCGGCTTCAGGCCAGGGCGTTCCTTCGCGATTGAACATCTCGCCGTCGGCGCCCATGCAGAACATCTGCATGGCTTCCGCCATTTCGGCCAGCCGCGCGCGCCGTTCTGGCGCGGAGCCATCGCTCCTGGAGGCCTCGTAGAGCGCATCGCGCACGTCCTGGGTGAGCACCGTGCGGTTCGCGGCGGCGCAGGTCCTGGCCGCCGCCAGAATCGCCTGGCGGATGGCGCTGCGATCGGCACGGGTCAGGCGCGCGTCTTCCTTTTCCTCGCCGCCGGTGATCATCAGGCG
>NZ_JAEMVM010000109.1:0-481 GCF_016463925.1 Pseudomonas sp. P20
GGCCTGAAGAACGGCGATACCGCTGGCGCGGTGCTCAACAGTGGCAGCCTGAGCCGCGTGGCTGGCGAGAATGTCGGCGTGTACGGCATCAACCAGGGTGGCCTGGGTCTGGTCAGCGGTAACTATGACCTGGCTTACCAGGGCAACAACCTGACCATCACCAAGGCGCTGCTCAATGTGATCGCCGACGGCAAGACCAAGGTCTATGGCGACGCTGACCCGAGCCTGACCTACCAGGTCAGCGGCCTGAGGAACGGTGACAGCGCCGGCTCGATCCTGACCGGCGGGCTGAACCGCGACGCAGGCGAGAACGTGGGTGTGTATGGCATCAACCAGGGCGATCTGGCATTGAACAGCGGTAACTACGACCTGAGCTACCAGGGCAATAACCTGACCATCACCAAGGCACTGCTCAATGTGATCGCCGACGCCAAGACCAAGGTCTACGGCGATGCCGATCCGAGCCTGACCTACCAGGTCA
>NZ_JAEMVM010000110.1:0-2415 GCF_016463925.1 Pseudomonas sp. P20
CCGACTATTTGCAACAGTGCCCGATATTTTCATCTTGATGAAGCAGACAAGGAATTTATCGGAAAAAGCAGAGGTGATCACAACCGTCTGGGCATTGCCCTGCAAATTGGATGTGTCCGTTTTCTGGGCACCTTCCTCACCGATATGAATCATATTCCTTCCGGCGTCCGGCATTTTACCGCCAGACAGCTCGGGATTCGTGATATCACCGTTCTTGCAGAATACGGTCAGAGGGAAAATACCCGCCGTGAGCATGCAGCGCTGATACGTCAGCACTATCAGTATCGTGAATTTGCCTGGCCCTGGACATTTCGCCTTACCCGTCTTTTATATACCCGGAGCTGGATAAGCAACGAACGTCCTGGCCTGCTTTTCGATCTGGCGACAGGGTGGCTTATGCAACATCGTATTATTCTCCCCGGAGCCACTACGCTGACCCGGTTGATTTCAGAGGTAAGGGAAAAGGCGACGTTGCGCCTGTGGAACAAACTGGCACTGATACCGTCAGCCGAACAACGTTCACAGCTGGAGATGCTGCTGGGGCCAACTGATTGCAGCCGCCTGTCTTTACTGGAATCACTGAAAAAAGGCCCTGTGACCATCAGTGGCCCGGCGTTTAATGAAGCAATTGAACGCTGGAAAACTCTGAACGATTTTGGCTTGCATGCTGACAACCTGAGTACACTCCCGGCTGTGCGCCTGAAAAATCTCGCACGTTATGCTGGTATGACTTCGGTGTTCAATATTGCCAGGATGTCACCGCAGAAAAGGATGGCGGTTCTGGTTGCCTTTGTCCTTGCATGGGAAACGCTGGCGTTGGATGATGCACTGGACGTTCTGGACGCCATGCTGGCCGTTATCATCCGTGACGCCAGAAAGATTGGGCAGAAAAAACGGCTCCGCTCGCTGAAGGATCTGGATAAATCTGCATTGGCGCTCGCCAGCGCATGTTCGTACCTGCTGAAAGAAGAAACACCGGACGAATCGATTCGTGCTGAGGTGTTCAGCTACATCCCCAGGCAAAAGCTGGCTGAAATCATCACGCTTGTCCGTGAAATTGCCCGGCCCTCAGACGATAATTTTCATGAAGAAATGGTGGAGCAGTACGGGCGCGTTCGTCGTTTCCTGCCCCATCTGCTGAATACCGTTAAATTTTCATCCGCACCTGCCGGGGTTACCACTCTGAATGCCTGTGACTACCTCAGCCGGGAGTTCAGCTCACGGCGGCAGTTTTTTGACGACGCACCAACGGAAATTATCAGTCGGTCATGGAAACGGCTGGTGATTAACAAGGAAAAACATATCACCCGCAGGGGATACACGCTCTGCTTTCTCAGTAAACTGCAGGATAGTCTGAGGCGGAGGGATGTCTACGTTACCGGCAGTAACCGGTGGGGAGATCCCCGAGCAAGATTACTACAGGGTGCTGACTGGCAGGCAAACCGGATTAAGGTTTATCGTTCTCTGGGACACCCGACAGACCCGCAGGAAGCAATAAAATCTCTGGGTCATCAGCTTGATAGTCGTTACAGACAGGTTGCTGCACGTCTTGGCGAAAATGAGGCTGTCGAACTCGATGTTTCTGGCCCGAAGCCCCGGTTGACAATTTCTCCCCTCGCCAGTCTTGATGAGCCGGACAGTCTGAAACGACTGAGCAAAATGATCAGTGATCTGCTCCCTCCGGTGGATTTAACGGAGTTGCTGCTCGAAATTAACGCCCATACCGGATTTGCTGATGAGTTTTTCCATGCTAGTGAAGCCAGTGCCAGAGTTGATGATCTGCCCGTCAGCATCAGCGCCGTGCTGATGGCTGAAGCCTGCAATATCGGTCTGGAACCACTGATCAGATCAAATGTTCCTGCACTGACCCGACACCGGCTGAACTGGACAAAAGCGAACTATCTGCGGGCTGAAACTATCACCAGCGCTAATGCCAGACTGGTTGATTTTCAGGCAACGCTGCCACTGGCACAGATATGGGGTGGCGGAGAAGTGGCATCTGCAGATGGAATGCGCTTTGTTACGCCAGTCAGAACAATCAATGCCGGACCGAACCGCAAATACTTTGGTAATAACAGAGGGATCACCTGGTACAACTTTGTGTCCGATCAGTATTCCGGCTTTCATGGCATCGTTATACCGGGGACGCTGAGGGACTCTATCTTTGTGCTGGAAGGCCTTCTGGAACAGGAGACCGGGCTGAATCCAACCGAAATTATGACCGATACAGCAGGTACCAGCGAACTTGTCTTTGGCCTTTTCTGGCTGCTGGGATACCAGTTTTCTCCACGCCTGGCTGATGCCGGTGCTTCGGTTTTCTGGCGAATGGACCATGATGCCAACTATGGCGTGCTGAATGATATTGCCAGAGGGCAATCAGATCCCCGAAAAATAGGGCACTGTTGCAAAGTTAGC
>NZ_JAEMVM010000111.1:0-1086 GCF_016463925.1 Pseudomonas sp. P20
TGTGGCTTCTCGCTGCCATCGGCGGCGCGCGGCGTGGCCTGCAGGCTGTCGGCCTGGACGTCGTTGCGGCCGGTGACGATGTTGAGGTTCTTCGCGTAGAGCTTGGCGTTGAGCTTGGCGCTGCGGGTGATCAGGTCGAACTGTTCGAGGTTGCCGACGTTCAGTTCGGCGCCTTCGACGACGATGTCGCCGCCGTCCACCTGGAAGCGCTCCAGGCGCTGGCCGTCCATGATCGGCTTGCCGGTGGTGAGGGTCGCGCGCGGCGTGTTGATGAAGCCGCAGCCCTGGCAGGTGATGCCGTGCGGGTTGGCGACGATCACCCGCGCCGACTGCCCGGCCACCTCGGTGTAGCCGGCCAGGGTGCTGCGGTTGCCGCCGGTGACCTGGTTGAGGATCACCTGCGCCGCCTGGCCCTTGAGGTTGGGGTTGCCGAGGATGATCCCGCCGAGCTGGGTACCCTGGGTCTTGCCGGTGGCGTTGTTGAGGATCAGCCCGTTGGCGCCGACGTTGTAGTCGCGGAAATGGTTGTTCGACAGCCCGGCGCCGTTGGGCGTGGCGATATTGACGATGGGCACGCCGTTGCCCGCCTGGCCCAGGCCGGTGTTGCCGCCGGCGGCCTTGTCCAGCGCCAGCCCCGCCGCCGTGGCGACGATCGGGTTGAGGAACAGGATGCCGGCCAGGGACAGGGCGATGCACTGGTTCAGCGGGCTGCGGATGTCCATATCGTTACTCCTTGGCGGGTAGGGGCCCGGCGAGGTTAAGCAAGGTTTTCCAAGGAAAGGGCCTCGATGCAGGTAGGCGCTTTCCTAAAGCGTTCAGGAGGTCGCCGCGTCTTCAGAAGAACGCGTCGACCCGGAAATAGATCGGGTGCTCGCGCCGCTCGATGGCGCTGGGCCGCTCCAGCGAGCGGGCGAAGCCGACGCTGGCGGCGAAATAGCGGCCGCGGGCATCCAGTTCGATGGCGTTGCCGCTCATGCGCCCGCTGGCGCCGTCGTTGTAGCGGTCGTGGCGGATCACGCCGACGTCGTAGGCGAAGGCCACGCCGTATTCCTGCAGCCAGGGCCGCAGCGGCGCCCATTCCACCGC
>NZ_JAEMVM010000112.1:0-459 GCF_016463925.1 Pseudomonas sp. P20
GCAGACGCCGTAAGGAGGCTCCGCGATGCCTAGGCAAGGGCGAGTGGTTTTACCGAATTATCCGCTTCACGTGGTCCAGCGGGGACACAATCGGCAAGTGGTATTCGCCGAGGACGAGGACTACCAGCGTTACCTCTCCGATCTACGGGACCTCAAGGATGCCTTTGGTATCAAGGTCTACGCATTTTGCCTGATGACCAACCATGTCCATCTGCTCTTGGCGCCTGGTGATTCGCTGTCTGGCTTGGCGCAACTGATGAAAACGCTGGCGGCGCGCACGACACGATATCGGAATCGCTTGGAGGGCCGTTCCGGAACGTTGTGGGAAAGTCGCTATAACTGGCGTGTTGCCGGTACATCGAACTGAACCCTATTCGGGCGCGGATGGTGGACGATGTGGCGGCCTATCCCTGGTCAAGTTATGGGCTGCAGAGCATAAAGGGGGCAGATTTATTTTCC
>NZ_JAEMVM010000113.1:0-801 GCF_016463925.1 Pseudomonas sp. P20
GCAACGGACCACGTTCCAGGTCAAACGGCAACAGGACTTCGTCTTCGATCCGCAGCAACAGTGCGGACTCATCCGTCCCACTCATGGTCTCTTCGCGCAGCTCCAGAGGCAGGTCGTCATGTACGACCTGCAGTGTCTCGTCGCCTTCCTGGCGGAAGGTGGTGCGCAATACCTCATGACGCTCCACCAGTGCGGCGAAGCTACGTTTCAAGGCTTCGGTGTCGAGTTCACCATGCAGACGCAGGACCGCCGGAATGTGGTAGGCCGCGCTGCCCGGTTCCAGTTGCCAGAGGAACCATTGCCGTTGCTGGGCGTAGGACAGCTGCAACGGCTCCTCCGGAGAGCGCTTGAGTACAGGGGTTATTCCATACAGGTTCACTCCTTGACGCTTGAGCAAGGCCGCCAGGGCCTTGCGTTCTTTCTGAGAGAGTGACCTTACGGACTTAAGCAGCTCTTGCACCGGGATATCTCCTTAAGACGTCAGCGCATCTATTTCCTCCGTAGTAAGACGTTTAAGGGCCTCCAGGGATTTAGCCAATTCATCCTGGAGAGATGCACTGACGCTGCCGCGCCCTTCCAGTTGGCGAGCCAGATCAGTCAGGACAGGAAACTCGAACAGTTCCTTCAGCGCCATTTCGAGCCCGAGTTGTTCCCGAACTCGTACCAGCACCTGGGTTGCCAGCAACGAATGACCGCCCAGCTCGAAGAAGTTGTCGGTCAGCCCGACCCGCTCCAGCTTCAGTACCTCCGCCCAGATCGCCGCCAGCTGCTGCTCCAGATCCGTCTCCGGTGCGGCGTAGA
>NZ_JAEMVM010000114.1:0-547 GCF_016463925.1 Pseudomonas sp. P20
CCTCTTCGCGCAGCATGCCCAGGATGCTGCGGCTGCCGGCCGAGCCCCGACTCTGGCTGAACAACTGGTTGACCTGGCTACGCAGCGCCACGCGGCGAGCATCGACACGCCGCCGTCGAAGACGGTGGACGTAGTAGCAAGACCGCGCCACATCGAAAGCTGAACAGACCACTTCCACCGACTCCTGCTCACTCAACTGGTCTATCAGCGCGTACGATCGAGTTCGTCCGACATCAAGAGAGCGGTAGCCTTTTTTAATATCGCTTTCTCCCGCTCCAGCCGGTTGATCCGGGCTTCCAGCTCCTGGATCTTTTGCTGCTCAGGCGTCAACGCCTTGCTCTTCGGGGTCACACCCTGGCGCTCCGCCTCGAGCTGCTTCACCCAACGGCGCAAGGCCGAATCCACCACCCCCAGCGAACGGCAGGCGTCGATATGGCTGTAGCCTTGGTCCAACACCAGGGCCGCGGCCTCTCGTTTGAACTCGGCGGAAAACGTACGTCGTTGCTTGCTCATCAGACACCTCTCTCACGGCGAGGGTTGTCGCCTA
>NZ_JAEMVM010000115.1:0-381 GCF_016463925.1 Pseudomonas sp. P20
AGACCCAGCTCGGCTTCAACCACGGCCGGCGGATCGGCAGCGGTTTCGTCAACCTCGACCTCGGCTGGCAGCAGGGCATCGGCGCCCTTGGCGCGCAGGGTCGCGGCCACCCGCAGGCGGGCGATCCGCATGCGCGCTACGACAAGTACAGCCTGACCCTCAGCTACCTGCAGCCGTTCCAGCTATGGGGCGAGCGCTTCAGCTTCGACAGCCTGGCCACCGGGCAGAGGAGCGAGGAGGTGCTGTTCAGCCCGCAGCGCATCAGCCTCGGCGGCAACAGCTCGGTGCGCGGCTTCAAGGACCAGACCCTGACCGGCGACAGCGGCGGCTACTGGCGCAACCAGTTGCGCTGGCGGCGCGCGGTGGAATGGGCGCCGCTGC
>NZ_JAEMVM010000012.1:0-48745 GCF_016463925.1 Pseudomonas sp. P20
GCGTGGTTGCCAAGATCATCGAGTAATCGCTGATCCTGTCATCAGAAAAGGGGCCCTCCGGGGCCCCTTTTTTCGTTCGTTGGTTAAATATTGACACCCTGTGGGGGCATCCGTACAATTGCGCCTCCTTTTAACGGGCGTAGTCCGTCCGTTGGGAATGGTAAATTGGAGTCTGAGGTCAAATGCAAAACCAACAAATCCGGATTCGGTTGAAGGCTTTTGACCATCGCCTGATCGATCAATCAACCCAGGAAATCGTGGAAACCGCGAAACGTACTGGTGCTCAGGTGCGTGGTCCAATCCCTCTGCCGACCCGCAAGGAACGTTTCACCGTGCTGATCTCTCCGCACGTCAACAAAGATGCGCGTGATCAGTACGAAATTCGTACACATAAGCGTGTACTGGACATCGTCCAGCCGACGGATAAAACCGTCGATGCGCTGATGAAGCTCGATCTTGCTGCAGGCGTTGAAGTACAGATCAGCCTCGGCTAATGCCTTCGGCATTGGTCGTGTAACGCTCTGAAATGGGCGGCCATAGCGGGTGAAAGCCCCGTACACTCAAGAGGTTTACAACATGACAATTGGTGTTGTCGGTCGTAAATGCGGCATGACCCGCATTTTCACCGAGGAAGGTGTCTCTATTCCGGTTACGGTCATCGAGGTCGAGCCGAATCGCGTCACCCAGTTCAAGACTGAAGAAACCGATGGCTACCGTGCAGTGCAAGTCACCGCCGGCGAGCGTCGTGCTTCTCGCGTTACCAAAGCGCAAGCTGGTCACTTTGCCAAGGCGAATGTCGCCGCCGGTCGCGGCGTGTGGGAATTCCGTCTGGGTGAAGAGCAGTATGCCGCTGGTGACCAGATCACTGTCGATCTGTTCCAGGCAGGCCAGATGGTAGACGTTACCGGCGAGTCCAAGGGTAAGGGCTTCGCGGGCACCATCAAGCGCTGGAACTTCCGTGGTCAGGATAACACCCACGGTAACTCCGTTTCCCACCGCGTCCCGGGTTCCATCGGCCAGTGCCAGACTCCTGGTCGAGTGTTCAAGGGCAAGAAAATGTCCGGTCATCTGGGTGCGGAGCGGGTAACCGTTCAATCCCTGGAGATCGTGCGCGTCGATGCTGAACGCAATCTGCTGCTGGTCAAGGGTGCCGTTCCCGGCGCTACCGGCGGTGATGTGATCGTGCGTCCGGCAGCCAAGGCTCGCGGTTAAGGGGGAAGCTGAGATGCAATTGAATGTGAACGGCGCTCAGGCTATCGAAGTCTCCGAGCGTACCTTTGGTGGCGAATTCAACGAGACCCTGGTGCACCAGGCAGTCGTGGCCTACATGGCTGGCGGCCGTCAGGGCAGCAAGGCGCAGAAGACTCGCTCCGAAGTCTCTGGTGGTGGCAAGAAGCCGTGGCGTCAGAAGGGCACCGGTCGTGCTCGCGCTGGCACCATCCGTAGCCCCATCTGGCGTGGGGGCGGCACCACTTTCGCCGCTAAACCGCGTAGCCACGAACAGAAGCTGAACAAGAAGATGTACCGCGCAGCACTGCGCTCCATCCTTGCCGAGCTCGTTCGTCTGGACCGTCTGGTCGTCGTTGCCGACTTCGCTGTCGATGCACCGAAAACCAAGGGCCTGGTTGCCAAGCTGGACACCCTGGGTCTGAAAGACGTGCTGATCGTGACCGATGGTGTCGACGAGAACCTGTACCTCGCTGCGCGCAACCTGGCGCACGTCGATGTACGTGATGTCCAAGGTTCCGACCCCGTCAGCCTGATCGCCTACGACAAGGTGCTGGTCACCGTGTCCGCCGTGAAGAAGTTCGAGGAGCTGCTGGGATGAACCAGGAACGCGTATTCAAAGTGCTGCTTGGTCCGCACATCTCCGAGAAAGCCACGGGTCTCGCGGACGGCAAGAGCCAATTCGTTTTCAAGGTTGCCACCGATGCAACCAAGCTGGAAATCAAGAAGGCCGTAGAAAGCCTGTTCAGCGTGAAGGTACAGCGCGTCACTACCCTGAACGTCAAGGGTAAGACCAAGCGCACCGCTCGCGGTCTGGGCAAGCGTAACGACTGGAAAAAAGCGTACATCGCTCTCCAGCCGGGCCAAGATCTCGATTTCGCCACCAGCGCTGAGTAAAGGGGTGCATCATGGCAATCGTTAAGTGCAAACCGACTTCCGCTGGTCGTCGCTTTGTCGTCAAGGTGGTGAATCAGGAGCTGCACAAAGGCGCTCCCTACGCACCGCTGCTGGAAAAGAAATCCAAGTCTGGCGGCCGTAACAACAACGGTCGTATCACCACCCGTCATATCGGTGGTGGTCACAAGCAGCACTACCGTCTGGTCGACTTCCGTCGCAACAAGGATGGCATCCCTGCCATCGTTGAGCGCGTCGAATACGATCCGAACCGCACTGCACACATCGCTCTGCTGAAGTATGCAGACGGCGAGCGTCGCTACATCATCGCCCCCAAGGGCGTTGCTGCAGGTGACCAGCTGATCTCCGGTATCGGTGCGCCGATCAAGGCAGGCAACAGCATGCCTCTGCGCAACATCCCGGTGGGTAGCACTGTTCATGGTATCGAGCTGAAGCCGGGTAAAGGCGCTCAGATCGCTCGCTCCGCTGGCGCTTCCGCCCAGCTGGTCGCGCGTGAAGGTGCGTACGTAACCCTGCGTCTGCGCTCCGGTGAAATGCGTAAAGTCCTGGCTGAGTGCCGTGCGACCCTGGGCGAAGTCTCGAACTCCGAGCACAGCCTGCGTTCGCTGGGTAAAGCCGGTGCTACGCGCTGGCGTGGTGTTCGCCCGACCGTTCGCGGCGTGGCGATGAACCCGGTCGACCACCCGCATGGTGGTGGTGAAGGCCGTACCTCTGCTGGTCGTCATCCGGTATCGCCGTGGGGTCTTCAGACCAAGGGTAAGAAGACTCGCTCGAACAAGCGTACCGATAACATGATCGTCCGCCGCCGCAAGTAAATAGAGGGATACCACAGTGCCACGTTCACTGAAAAAAGGTCCGTTTATCGATCTTCACCTGTTGAAGAAGGTCGAAGTCGCGGTGGAAAAGAACGACCGCAAGCCGATCAAGACCTGGTCGCGTCGTTCGATGATTCTGCCGCATATGGTTGGTCTGACCATCGCCGTGCACAACGGCCGTCAACACGTACCGGTTCTCGTCAACGAGGACATGGTCGGCCACAAACTGGGCGAGTTCGCCGCTACCCGCACCTACCGCGGGCATGCTGCGGACAAGAAAGCCAAGCGTTAAGGGGTAAGGAAGATGGAAGTAGCCGCTAAGCTGTCGGGCGCTCGTATCTCCGCCCAGAAAGCCCGCTTGGTCGCCGACCAGATCCGCGGGAAGAAGGTGGGCGAAGCGCTCAACCTCCTGGCTTTCAGCAGTAAGAAAGCCGCCGAGATCATGAAGAAAGTGCTGGAGTCGGCCGTTGCCAACGCTGAGCACAACGAAGGCGCCGATGTGGATGACCTGAAGGTCTCCACCGTCTTCGTCAACGAAGGTCGTTCGCTCAAGCGCATCATGCCGCGTGCCAAAGGCCGTGCTGATCGCATCGTGAAGCGGTCTTGCCATATCACGGTCAAGGTTGCGGACAAGTAACGGAGTCGACAGATGGGTCAGAAAGTACATCCCAATGGCATTCGCCTGGGTATCGTCAAGGAGCACACCTCCGTTTGGTACGCAGACCGCAAGAACTATGCGGATTACCTGTTTGCCGACCTGAAGGTGCGTGAGTACCTCCAAGACAAACTAAAAAGCGCGTCCGTAAGCCGTATCGATATTCATCGTCCGGCTCAAACCGCACGCATCACCATCCACACCGCTCGTCCCGGCATCGTGATCGGCAAGAAAGGTGAAGATGTTGAGAAACTGCGCCAGGACCTGACCAAGCAAATGGGTGTGCCCGTGCACATCAACATCGAGGAAATCCGCAAGCCGGAACTCGATGCCATGCTGGTTGCGCAGAGCGTAGCCCAGCAGCTGGAGCGTCGCGTAATGTTCCGTCGCGCCATGAAGCGCGCCGTACAGAACGCCATGCGCATTGGTGCCAAGGGCATCAAGATTCAGGTCAGCGGTCGTCTGGGTGGGGCTGAAATCGCCCGTACCGAATGGTATCGCGAAGGTCGTGTGCCCCTGCACACCCTGCGCGCCGATATCGACTATGCCACCTACGAAGCGCACACCACTTACGGTGTGATCGGTGTCAAGGTTTGGATCTTCAAGGGCGAGGTCATCGGTGGCCGCCAGGAAGAGCTGAAGCCGGTAGCACCCGCTCCTCGTAAAAAAGCTGCTAGGTAAGGAGTACGCAAATGCTGCAACCCAAGCGTACGAAGTTCCGCAAACAAATGACCGGCCACAACCGTGGTCTGGCTCATCGTGGTAGTAAGGTCAGCTTCGGTGAGTACGCACTGAAGGCCACTAGCCGTGGCCGCCTTACTGCTCGTCAGATCGAGTCCGCGCGTCGTGCGCTGACCCGTCACGTGAAGCGTGGCGGCAAGATCTGGATCCGCGTATTCCCTGACAAGCCTGTCACCAAGAAGCCCCTCGAAGTTCGTATGGGTAAAGGTAAGGGTGGGGTCGAGTACTGGGTAGCCCAGATCCAGCCGGGCAAGGTCCTGTACGAGATCGAGGGTGTTTCCGAAGAGCTGGCGCGTGAGGCTTTCGCCCTGGCTGCTGCAAAGCTGCCCCTCGCCACCTCCTTTGTTAAGCGGACGGTGATGTGATGAAAGCGAATGAACTTCGTGAAAAATCCGTTGAGCAGCTGAACGAGCAACTGCTCGGCCTGCTGCGCGACCAGTTCAATCTGCGCATGCAGAAAGCAACTGGCCAGTTGGGGCAGTCTCACCTGCTCTCGCAGGTTAAGCGCGACATCGCTCGCGTTAAAACTGTGCTCAATCAGCAAGCAGGTAAGTGATCATGGCTGAAGCTCAGAAAACCGTCCGTACGCTGACCGGCCGCGTCGTCAGCGACAAAATGGACAAGACCGTCACCGTACTGATCGAGCGTCGCGTCAAGCACCCGATTTACGGCAAATACGTCAAGCGTTCGACCAAACTGCACGCACACGACGAATCCAATCAGTGCCGCATTGGTGACCTGGTCACCATTCGCGAAACCCGTCCGCTGGCCAAGACCAAGGCCTGGACCCTGGTTGATATCGTTGAACGCGCGGTGGAAGTCTAAGGACTAGGGGTCGGAGAAATTATATGATTCAGACTCAATCCATGCTCGATGTCGCTGACAACAGCGGCGCGCGTCGTGTGATGTGCATCAAGGTGCTCGGCGGTTCCCACCGCCGTTACGCCGGCATCGGCGACATCATCAAGGTCACCGTCAAGGAAGCGATTCCGCGCGGCAAAGTGAAGAAGGGCCAGGTCATGACTGCCGTGGTCGTTCGCACCAAGCACGGCGTACGTCGTACCGACGGTTCCATCATCCGCTTCGACGGCAACGCCGCCGTCCTGCTGAACAACAAGCAGGAGCCGATCGGCACCCGTATCTTTGGGCCAGTGACTCGTGAACTCCGTACCGAGAAGTTCATGAAGATCGTCTCGCTCGCCCCCGAAGTGCTGTAAGGAGTAGCCGTCATGCAAAAGATTCGTCGTGACGACGAAGTAATCGTCATTGCCGGCAAGGACAAGGGCAAGCGTGGCAAGGTGCTGAAGGTTCTCGCTGACGACCGTCTGGTCGTCGGCGGGGTGAACCTGATCAAGCGCCACACCAAGCCCAATCCGATGCTCGGTCAACAGGGCGGTATCGTCGAGAAGGAGGCGCCTCTGCACGTCTCCAACGTCGCCATCTTCAATACTGAAACCAGCAAGGCTGACCGCGTTGGCTTCAAGGTAGAAGACGGTAAGAAAATTCGTGTCTTCAAGTCGACCCAGAAACCGGTTCAGGCTTGAGGCTGCTAGGTAGATCACCATGGCACGATTGAAAGAAATTTATCGGAAGGAAATCGCGCCCAAGCTGAAAGAAGAGCTTCAGCTGGCGAACGTGATGGAAGTTCCGCGCGTTACCAAAATCACCCTGAACATGGGTCTTGGCGAGGCGGTCGGTGACAAGAAGATCATCGAGAACGCCGTAGCCGATCTGGAAAAGATCACTGGTCAGAAGCCGGTCGTGACTTACGCTCGTAAGTCCATCGCAGGCTTCAAGATCCGTGAAGGCTGGCCGATCGGCGTCAAGGTCACCCTGCGTAGCGACCGGATGTACGAGTTCCTGGATCGTCTGCTGTCCATCTCCCTGCCGCGCGTGCGTGACTTCCGCGGCCTGAATGCCAAGTCCTTCGATGGTCGCGGCAACTACAGCATGGGCGTGAAAGAGCAGATCATCTTCCCGGAAATCGATTACGACAAGATCGATGCGCTGCGTGGCCTGGACATCACCCTGACCACCACCGCTCGTACGGATGACGAAGGTCGCGCCCTGCTGCGTGCTTTCAAATTCCCGTTCCGTAACTGATTGGAGTAGGAACATGGCTAAAGAGAGCATGAAGAACCGCGAGCTGAAGCGTCAGCTGACGGTAGCCAAGTACGCCAAGAAGCGTGCCGAGCTGAAAGCGATCATCGCTAATCCGAACTCCTCTGCGGAAGAGCGTTGGAATGCCCAGGTCGCCCTGCAGAAGCAACCGCGTGACGCCAGCGCCAGCCGCCTGCGTAACCGTTGCCGCCTGACCGGTCGTCCGCACGGCTTCTACCGCAAGTTCGGCCTGAGCCGTAACAAGCTGCGCGAAGCCGCCATGCGCGGCGACGTACCGGGTCTGGTGAAAGCCAGCTGGTAATCGCAGCGAACGGTGTCGCCAGTCGGCACCGTTGATCGCGACATCGAATCAAGCCCCTCATGGGGCTTGATTCGTTTTGGCGTGATCTCTAGAATACCCGGCTCCCCTGAGCCTGGGTTTGTTTCGCCTGGCGTTTATGGGCGAATTGAAGTTGAAGGCTTATTCTTTTGTATCAGGAGCGTTAAGCCCATGAGTATGCAGGACCCGTTAGCAGACATGCTAACTCGCATCCGTAATGCCCAGATGGCTGAAAAGACCGTCGTAAGCATGCCGTCCTCGAAACTGAAAGCGGCGGTAGCCAAAGTCCTGAAGGACGAAGGCTATATTGCGGATTTCCAGATCAGCTCGGAAGTAAAACCCCAGCTGTCCATCGAACTGAAGTACTTCGAAGGCAAGCCTGTCATCGAAGAGGTCAAGCGCATCAGCCGTCCTGGCCTGCGTCAGTACAAATCCGTTGAGCAACTGCCGAAAGTTCGTGGCGGCCTCGGTGTGTCGATCGTCTCCACCAACAAAGGTGTGATGACCGATCGTGCTGCCCGTGCTGCTGGTGTTGGCGGCGAAGTGCTCTGCACTGTGTTCTAAGGGGAATCAGCATGTCTCGCGTTGCTAAGAACCCCGTCAAGCTGCCTGCCGGCGTTGAAATCAAACTGGCTGGTCAGCAACTGTCCATCAAGGGCGCCAAAGGTGCTCTGGAGCTCAAGGTCCATCCTTCGGTCGAAGTGATCCAGGACAGCGGTGAGCTGCGTTTTGCTGCGCGTAACGGCGACCAGCAGACTCGCGCCATGGCTGGTACCACCCGTGCTCTGGTGAACAACATGGTAGTCGGCGTCAGCCAGGGCTTCGAGCGCAAGCTCCAGCTGGTCGGCGTTGGTTACAAAGCGCAGGCCAAGGGCCAAGTGCTGTCCCTGTCCCTCGGCTTCTCCCATCCGGTTGATTACGAACTGCCGGCCGGCATCGTCGCTGAGACCCCCAGCCAGACCGATATCCTGATCAAGGGTATCGACAAGCAGCTGGTCGGTCAGGTTGCTGCCGAAATTCGCGACTTCCGTCCGCCGGAGCCTTACAAAGGCAAGGGCGTGCGTTACGCCGACGAAGTCGTCCGTCGTAAAGAAGCCAAGAAGAAGTAGGGCATAGCAAATGAGCGTCAAGAAAGAAACCCGTCTGCGTCGCGCTCGCAAGGCACGCCTGAAGATGCGCGAGCTGGAAACCGTACGCCTCTGCGTGTACCGCTCTTCCCAGCACATTTACGCCCAGGTCATTGCGGCCGACGGCGGCAAGGTCCTGGCCAGCGCCTCGACCCTGGACAAAGACCTGCGCGAAGGTGCCACCGGCAACATCGATGCAGCCAAGAAAGTTGGTCAACTGGTCGCCGAGCGCGCCAAAGCGGCCGGCGTCACCCAGGTGGCGTTCGATCGTTCTGGCTTCAAGTACCACGGCCGTGTGAAAGCGCTGGCTGATGCCGCTCGTGAAGGCGGACTGGAGTTCTAAGTTATGGCAAACAACGAGCAAAAGCGCGACGAAGGCTACATCGAGAAGCTGGTTCAGGTTAACCGCGTCGCCAAAACCGTAAAAGGTGGCCGTATCTTCGCTTTCACCGCACTGACCGTGGTGGGTGATGGCAAGGGTCGCGTTGGTTTCGGTCGTGGCAAGGCGCGTGAAGTGCCGGCCGCCATCCAGAAAGCAATGGAAGCCGCTCGCCGCAACATGATCCAAGTCGATCTGAACGGCACCACCCTGCAGTATCCGACCAAGTCCGCCCATGGCGCCTCCAAGGTGTACATGCAGCCGGCTTCGGAAGGTACCGGCATCATCGCCGGCGGCGCCATGCGTGCCGTTCTGGAAGTGGCTGGTGTGCAGAACGTCCTGGCCAAGTGCTATGGCTCCACCAATCCGGTGAACGTGGTTTATGCCACCTTCAAGGGCCTGAAGAACATGCAGGCTCCGGAAGCAGTAGCGGCCAAGCGTGGCAAGAGCGTCGAGGAGATTCTCTAACCATGGCAACTGTCAAAGTCACTCTGGTCAAGAGCCTGAACGGCCGTCTGGCCAACCACAAGGCTTGCGTCAAGGGTCTCGGCCTGCGTCGCATCAATCATACCGTCGAAGTTCAGGACACTCCTGAGAACCGCGGCATGATCAACAAGGCCTACTACCTGCTGCGTGTGGAGGGTTAATCCATGCAACTGAACGATCTGCGTTCCGCGCCGGGTGCCCGTCGCGAAAAGCACCGTCCGGGCCGTGGCATCGGTAGCGGTCTGGGCAAGACCGGTGGCCGTGGTCACAAAGGTCTGACCTCCCGCTCCGGTGGCAAGGTCGCTCCGGGCTTCGAGGGTGGTCAACAGCCTCTGCACCGTCGCCTGCCGAAGTTCGGCTTCGTTTCCCTGAAGGCCATGGATCGTGCTGAAGTACGCACCTCCGAGCTGGCCAAGGTCGAAGGCGACGTCGTCAGCCTGCAGACCCTGAAGGATGCCAACCTGATCAACCAGCACGTACAGCGCGTCAAAGTCATGCTGTCCGGCGAAGTTGGTCGTGCGGTCACCCTGAAAGGTATCGCCGCCACCAAGGGTGCGCGTGCGGCTATCGAAGCAGCTGGCGGTAAATTCGAGGACTAAATGGCTAAGCAAGGTGCTCTCTCTGCGCTAAGCAACGGCGGTCTGTCCGAGCTCTGGGCACGTCTGCGTTTCCTGTTCCTGGCGATCATCGTCTATCGGATCGGCGCGCACATCCCAGTTCCGGGCATCAACCCCGATCGCTTGGCGGCACTGTTCCGGCAGAACGAGGGGACCATTCTTAGCCTCTTCAACATGTTTTCCGGCGGCGCGCTGGAGCGCATGAGTATCTTTGCACTGGGGATCATGCCGTACATCTCGGCATCGATCATCATGCAGCTCATGACCGCTATCAGCCCGCAGCTGGAGCAGTTGAAGAAAGAGGGTGAGTCTGGGCGTCGCAAGATCAGCCAGTACACCCGCTACGGTACTGTAGTCCTGGCACTGGTCCAGGCCATCGGCATGTCCGTTGGCCTGGGCAGCCAGGGCGTAGCCTTCTCCAACGACTTCGGCTTCTACTTCGTGGCTGTCACCACCTTCGTGGCTGGTGCCATGTTCATGATGTGGCTGGGCGAGCAGATCACCGAGCGCGGTGTCGGCAACGGCATCTCGATGTTGATCTTCGCTGGTATCGTTGCAGGCCTGCCGCGCGCCATCGGTCAGTCTTTCGAGTCTGCCCGTCAAGGTGACATCAACATCTTCGCCCTGATCGGCGTCGGCCTGCTGGCCGTGGCGATCATCGCGTTCGTGGTGTTCATCGAGCGTGGCCAGCGTCGCATCGCGGTGCATTACGCCAAGCGCCAGCAAGGCCGCAAGGTGTTTGCAGCGCAGACCAGCCATCTGCCGTTGAAGGTGAACATGGCGGGTGTGATTCCCGCGATTTTCGCCAGCAGTATCCTGCTGTTCCCGGCGTCCCTGGGCTCCTGGTTCGGTCAGTCGGAAGGCTTGGGTTGGTTGCAGGACGTCGCGCAAGCGATCGCTCCGGGGCAGCCGCTGAACATCTTGCTGTTCACTGCAGGGATCGTTTTCTTCTGCTTCTTCTATACAGCGCTGATGTTCAACCCGAAGGACGTGGCGGAGAACCTCAAGAAGTCCGGTGCATTTATTCCGGGCATCCGTCCGGGCGAACAGTCCGCTCGCTACATCGATGGCGTGCTGACCCGTTTGACCATGTTCGGTGCTCTGTACATGACGGCTGTCTGCCTGCTGCCCCAGTTCCTGGTGGTTGCGGCGCACGTGCCGTTCTATCTTGGCGGGACCTCGCTGTTGATCGTGGTCGTGGTTGTCATGGACTTTATGGCCCAGGTGCAATCTCACCTCGTTTCTCACCAGTATGAATCCCTGATGAAGAAAGCCAACCTGAAGGGCTACGGCAGCGGCATGCTGCGCTGATAGACCCGTAAGGTTCGAGGAGTTGGTGATGAAAGTTCGTGCATCGGTCAAGAAGCTTTGCCGTAACTGCAAAATCATCCGTCGCGATGGCATCGTGCGGGTGATCTGCAGCGCGGAACCGCGTCACAAGCAGCGCCAAGGCTGATTGTGATCCACGCGTGATAACCCGGCAGCTAGTGTGCTGCCGGGTTGATTATTTGCTATTACAGCGCTAATATCCGCGCCCTTTCTTGGCTTCCTGGGCGCAGGGTAGCTGTCAATTGGAGTTTTTCTGAATGGCCCGTATTGCAGGCGTCAACATTCCGGATAACAAGCACACTGTTATCTCGCTGACCTACATCTATGGTGTTGGTCGCACTACTGCTCAGAGCATCTGCGCAGCCACCGGCGTAAACCCGGCTGCCAAGATCAAGGACCTGAGCGACGAGCAGATCGATCAGCTGCGTAACGAAGTCGCGAAGATCACCACCGAAGGTGACCTGCGTCGCGAAATCAACATGAACATCAAGCGTCTGATGGACCTCGGTTGCTACCGCGGTCTGCGTCATCGTCGCGGTCTGCCGGTTCGCGGTCAGCGTACCAAGACCAACGCGCGTACCCGCAAGGGCCCGCGTAAGCCGATCCGCAAGTAATCGCGTAGGAATCTAGTCATGGCAAAACCTGCTGCTCGTCCCCGTAAGAAAGTCAAAAAGACAGTGGTCGATGGGATCGCCCACATCCACGCGTCTTTCAACAACACCATCGTGACCATCACCGACCGTCAGGGCAACGCACTGTCCTGGGCGACCTCCGGTGGTTCCGGTTTCCGCGGCTCGCGTAAGAGCACCCCGTTCGCTGCCCAGGTAGCGGCCGAGCGTGCCGGCCAGGCTGCCCTGGAATACGGTCTGAAGAACCTGGACGTCAACGTCAAGGGCCCGGGCCCGGGCCGCGAGTCCGCCGTTCGCGCTCTGAATGCTTGCGGCTACAAGATCGCCAGCATCACCGACGTAACCCCGATCCCGCATAACGGCTGCCGTCCGCCGAAAAAGCGTCGCGTGTAATAGGAGACAGTGAGAAATGGCTCGTTACATTGGTCCCAAGTGCAAACTGTCTCGCCGTGAAGGCACCGACCTGTTCCTGAAGAGCGGCGCCCGCGCCCTCGACTCGAAGTGCAAGGCTGAAAACGTTCCTGGCCAGCATGGCCAGCGTCGTGGCCGTCTGTCCGACTACGGTCTGCAGCTGCGTGAAAAGCAGAAAGTACGTCGCATCTACGGCGTGCTGGAGCGTCAGTTCCGCGGTTACTACCAGGAAGCTTCCCGTCGCAAGGGTTCTACCGGTGAGAACCTGCTGCAACTGCTCGAGTGCCGCCTGGACAACGTCGTATACCGCATGGGCTTCGGTTCCACTCGTTCGGAATCCCGCCAGCTGGTATCCCACAAGGCCATCACCGTCAACGGTCAGACCGTCAACATCCCTTCCTACCAAGTGAAGGCCGGTGACGTCGTAGCTGTTCGCGAAAAATCGAAGAACCAGCTGCGTATCGCTCAGGCTCTGGAACTCTGTGGCCAGCGCGGTCGCGTCGAGTGGGTCGAAGTCGACCTCGACAAGAAGGCTGGTACCTTCAAGAGTGCTCCGGCTCGCAGCGACCTGTCCGCTGATATCAACGAAAACCTGATTGTCGAGCTCTACTCCAAGTAAGGGCTAGAAAATAGGTGCATCCATGCAGAGTTCGGTAAATGAGTTCCTGACCCCCCGCCACATCGATGTGCAGGTGGTCAGTCAAACCCGCGCCAAGATCACGCTCGAGCCTCTCGAGCGTGGTTTTGGTCACACCCTGGGCAACGCGCTGCGTCGCATCCTGTTGTCCTCCATGCCTGGCTGCGCAGTGGTCGAGGCCGAGATCGACGGCGTACTCCACGAGTACTCGGCGATCGAAGGTGTGCAGGAAGATGTAATCGAGATCCTGCTGAACCTGAAAGGTCTGGCCATCAAGCTGCACGGTCGTGATGAAGTGACGCTGACCCTGGCTAAGAAGGGCTCGGGTGTTGTGACTGCTGCCGATATTCAGCTGGATCACGATGTTGAGATCATCAACGGTGACCACGTTATCGCCAACCTGGCAGACAACGGCGCGCTGAACATGAAGCTGAAGGTAGCTCGTGGCCGTGGCTACGAGCCTGCCGACGCACGTCAGAGCGATGAAGACGAAAGCCGCAGCATCGGCCGTCTGCAGCTCGACGCATCGTTCAGCCCGGTCCGTCGTGTCTCCTACGTGGTGGAAAACGCCCGTGTCGAGCAGCGCACCAACCTGGACAAACTGGTCCTGGACCTGGAAACCAACGGCACCCTGGATCCCGAAGAGGCTATCCGTCGCGCCGCTACCATCCTGCAACAGCAGCTGGCAGCGTTCGTGGACCTCAAGGGCGACAGCGAACCCGTCGTTGAAGAGCAGGAAGACGAGATCGATCCGATCCTCCTGCGCCCGGTCGATGACCTGGAACTGACCGTACGTTCGGCCAACTGCCTGAAGGCGGAAAACATCTACTACATCGGTGACCTGATCCAGCGCACCGAAGTGGAGCTGTTGAAAACGCCGAACCTGGGCAAGAAGTCCCTGACCGAAATCAAGGACGTTCTGGCTTCCCGTGGTCTGTCCCTCGGTATGCGCCTCGATAACTGGCCGCCGGCAAGTCTTAAGAAAGACGACAAGGCCACTGCCTGATCGTCGTAACTACCGAACGTAAAGTTTGGAAAGGAATTGAACCATGCGCCATCGTAAAAGTGGTCGTCACCTGAGCCGCACCAGCGCGCACCGCAAGGCTATGTTCCAGAACATGGCGGTGTCGCTGTTCGAACACGAACTGATCAAAACCACCCTGCCCAAGGCCAAGGAACTGCGTCGCGTTGCCGAGCCGCTGATCACCCTGGCCAAGGAAGACAGCGTCGCCAACCGTCGCCTGGCTTTCGACCGTACCCGTTCGAAAGCTGCCGTTGGCAAGCTGTTCAACGACTTGGGCAAGCGCTACGCCAACCGTCCGGGCGGCTACCTGCGCATCCTGAAGTGCGGTTTCCGCGCTGGCGACAACGCCCCCATGGCGTACGTCGAGCTGGTTGATCGTCCTGTCGGCGGTGAAGTCGTAGAAGCTGCCGAATAAGGCATCTGCTGCACAAGAAACCGGGCCTAGGCCCGGTTTTTTTATTACCTGCCTTAAAGTTTTTATCTATCGGCTCGCTGTCTTTAATAAATTGGATTGCGGGAGGGCTGTCATTCATCCTTAACCTGCTTTTACGAAAAGCTACGTTCGGATAAGCGAGATCAATGCAAAGGGCGCTTGGTTCAGCCGACAGGTTGTCCTCCGCCAATCCCTGGTCCACGCTGATGATTTCCGTGTAGCCGCTTCGCTTCATAGCACGTTAGCCGTTGAGGAGAGAGTAAATGGAAGAGAAGACCCGCCTGACCACTGCCGCTGGCGCACCGGTGGTCGATAACCAGAACGTGCAGACCGCCGGTCCGCGTGGCCCGATGTTGCTGCAGGACGTGTGGTTCCTCGAGAAGCTCGCCCACTTCGATCGCGAAGTGATCCCCGAGCGACGCATGCATGCGAAAGGCTCCGCGGCCTACGGCACCTTCACCGTCACCCATGACATCACCCCCTACACCCGGGCGAAGATCTTCTCCCAGGTCGGCAAGAAGACCGATATGTTCCTGCGCTTCTCCACCGTCGCCGGTGAGCGTGGCGCGGCGGATGCCGAGCGAGACATCCGCGGCTTCTCCATGCGTTTCTACACCGAGCAGGGCAACTGGGACCTGGTCGGCAACAACACCCCGGTGTTCTATCTGCGCGACCCGCTCAAGTTCCCCGATCTCAACCACGTGGTGAAGCGTGACCCGCGCACCAACCTGCGCAATGCGACCTTCAAGTGGGACTTTTTCTCTCACCTCCCTGAGTCGCTGCATCAGTTGACCATCGACTTCAGCGACCGCGGTCTGCCGAAGAGCTATCGGCACATCCATGGTTTCGGCAGCCATACCTTCAGCTTCATCAATGCGAACAACGAGCGCTTCTGGGTCAAGTTCCACTTCAAGACCCAACAGGGCATCGAGAACCTGACCAACGCCGAGGCTGCCGAAGTGATCGCCCAGGACCGCGAGAGTTCGCAGCGCGACTTGTACGAGAGCATCGAGAAAGGCGACTTCCCCCGCTGGAAGATGTACGTGCAGATCATGCCCGAGAAGGAAGCGGCCACCTATCGCTACAACCCGTTCGACCTGACCAAGGTCTGGCCCCACGGCGACTACCCGTTGATCGAAGTGGGCTTCTTCGAGCTGAACCGTAACCCGGACAACTACTTCGCCGAGGTCGAGCAGGCCGCTTTCACGCCGGCCAACGTGGTGCCCGGTATCGGTTTCTCGCCGGACAAGATGCTCCAGGGCCGTCTGTTCTCCTACGGCGACGCCCATCGCTATCGCCTGGGCGTCAACCACCACCAGATCCCGGTGAACGCCGCGCGTTGCCCGCACCAGGTCTACCACCGCGACGGCGGCATGCGGGTGGACGGCAACAACGCCCATCAGCGCGTCACCTACGAGCCGAACAGCTTCAACCAGTGGCAGGAGCAGCCTGACTTCTCCGAGCCGCCGCTGAGCCTGGAGGGCGCGGCGGACCACTGGAACCACCGGGTGGACGACGACTACTACAGCCAGCCCGCCGCGCTGTTCCATCTGTTCACCGACGAGCAGAAGCAGCGGCTGTTCGCCAACATCGCCGAAGACATCCGCGATGTACCGGAACAGATCCAGCGTCGCCAGATCGGCCTGTTCCTCAAGGTCGACCCGGCCTACGGCAAAGGCGTCGCCGACGCCCTCGGCCTGAAGCTGGACTGATGGCCTGATGAGGCCCCCGGCCCCCTTCCTAGGAAGGGGGCTTTTTTATCTGCATTGGCTTGACCCGGATCAGGCGGAGCCGGGAGCATATGCGGCTAGATTCCTAGTTTTCTCCAGGGAGAGCCCCCCGATGCAAGGCCATCCGGAAGTCATCGATTACCTCAACACGCTGCTGACCGGCGAGCTGGCCGCGCGCGACCAGTACTTCATCCACTCGCGCATGTACGAGGACTGGGGCTTCAGCAAGCTCTACGAGCGCCTCAACCACGAGATGGAGGAGGAGACCCAGCACGCCGACGCCCTGCTGCGCCGTATCCTCCTGCTCGAAGGTACGCCGCGCATGCGTCCCGACGATATCCACCCGGGCACCACGGTGCCGGAGATGCTCGAGGCCGACCTCAAGCTCGAGCGCCATGTCCGCGCCGCGCTGGCCAAGGGCATCGCCCTCTGCGAGCAGCATAAGGACTTCGTCAGCCGCGACATCCTCAAGGCCCAGTTGGCCGACACCGAGGAAGACCACGCCTACTGGTTGGAGCAACAGCTTGGCCTGATCGCCAGGATGGGCCTGGAGAACTACCTGCAGTCGCAGATCTGACCCTACCCGCGGATACGAAAAAGCCCCTGCGCCTCACGGCCGCAGGGGCTTTTTCATGAGCGCCCGGCAATCAGGCGCGATCGCGTTCCAGCAGCGGCTTGAGGAAGTGGCCGGTGTGCGACTGGGGCATCTCGGCCACCTGCTCTGGCGTGCCGTTGGCGATGATCTGGCCACCCTTGGAGCCGCCCTCGGGGCCGAGGTCGACCAGCCAGTCGGCGGTCTTGATCACGTCCAGGTTGTGCTCGATCACCACCACGGTGTTGCCGTGGTCGCGCAGGCGGTGGAGCACGTCGAGCAGTTGCTGGATGTCGGCGAAGTGCAGGCCGGTGGTCGGTTCGTCGAGGATGTACAGGGTCTTGCCGGTGTCGCGCTTGGACAGCTCGCGGGACAGCTTGACCCGCTGTGCCTCGCCGCCCGAGAGGGTGGTCGCGCTCTGGCCCAGCTTGATGTAGGACAGGCCGACGTCCATCAGTGTCTGCAGCTTGCGCGCCAGGGCGGGGACGGCGTCGAAGAACTCGCGGGCTTCCTCGATGGTCATCTCCAGCACCTCGTGGATGCTCTTGCCCTTGTAGCGGATCTCCAGGGTCTCGCGGTTGTAGCGCTTGCCCTTGCAGACGTCGCAGGGAACGTAGATGTCCGGCAGGAAGTGCATCTCCACCTTGATCACGCCGTCGCCCTGGCAGGCCTCGCAACGGCCGCCCTTGACGTTGAACGAGAAGCGGCCGGGACCGTAGCCGCGCGAGCGGGCCTCCGGCACGCCGGAGAACAGTTCGCGGATCGGCGTGAACAGGCCGGTATAGGTCGCCGGGTTGGAGCGCGGGGTACGACCGATCGGGCTCTGGTCGATGTCGACCACCTTGTCCAGGTGCTGCAGGCCGTCGAACGAGTCGTACGGCGCCACTTCCAGGGTAGTCGCGCCGTTCAGCGCGGTGGCGGTGATCGGGAACAGGGTGTTGTTGATCAGCGTCGACTTGCCGGAGCCCGAGACCCCGGTGATGCAGGTGAACAGGCCGACCGGGATTTCCAGGTTGACGTTCTGCAGGTTGTTGCCGCGGGCGCCTTTCAGCTTCAGCAGCTTCTTCTTGTCGCGCGGGGTGCGCTTGGCCGGAACCGCGATTTTCTTGCGCCCGGAAAGGTACTTGCCGGTCAGCGAGTCGGGGTGGTTCATCACCTGGTCGGGCGTACCTTCCGCCACTACCTGGCCGCCGTGCACGCCGGCCCCCGGACCGATGTCGACGACGTAGTCGGCGAGTCGGATCGCGTCCTCGTCGTGCTCGACCACGATCACCGTGTTGCCGAGGTTGCGCAGGTGGGTGAGGGTGCCGAGCAGGCGCTCGTTGTCGCGTTGGTGCAGGCCGATCGAGGGTTCGTCGAGGATGTACATCACTCCCACCAGGCCGGCGCCGATCTGGCTGGCCAGGCGGATGCGCTGGGCTTCGCCGCCGGACAGGGTGTCGGCGCTGCGGTCGAGGGTCAGGTAGTCGAGGCCGACGTTGACCAGGAATTGCAGGCGGTCGCGGATTTCCTTGAGGATCTTCGCCGCGATCTCGCCACGGCGGCCGGTCAGGCTCAGTCCGGCGGCATACTCGCAGGCTTCGCCGACCGGCATCGCGGTGATCGCCGGCAGCGTCCGGTCGCCGACCCACACATGCCGCGCCTCGCGGCGCAGGCGGGTACCGTGGCAATCCGGGCAGGGCTGGGTGCTGAGGAACTTGGCCAGCTCCTCGCGGACCGTGGCCGACTCGGTCTCGCGGTAGCGCCGCTCAAGGTTCGGCAGGATGCCTTCGAAGGGGTGCGAGCGCTTGACGATGTCGCCGCGGTCGTTGAGATAGCGGAAGTCGACGTTTTCCCGGCCGGAGCCGTAGAGCACCACCTTCTGGTGTTCGGCGCCGAGTTCGTCGAAGGGTTCTTCCAGGCTGAAGCCGTAATGCTGGGCCAGCGAACCGAGCATCTGGAAGTAATAGACGTTGCGCCGGTCCCAGCCGCGGATCGCGCCCTCGGCCAGGGTCAACTCGCCGTTGACCACCCGGCGCGCGTCGAAGAATTGCTTCACGCCGAGGCCGTCGCAGGTCGGACAGGCGCCGGCCGGGTTGTTGAAGGAGAACAGCTTGGGTTCCAGCTCGCTGATAGAGTGGCCGCAGACCGGGCAGGCGAAGCGCGCCGAGAAGATGATCTCCTCGACATCCTCGTCCTCGTCCATCGGTGCTACCAGGGCGATACCGTCGGCCAGGGACAGGGCGGTCTCGAACGACTCGGCCAGGCGTTGCTGGAGGTCCGCGCGAACCTTGAAGCGGTCCACCACCACATCGATGCTGTGCTTCTTCTGCTTATCCAGTTTCGGCACTTCGTCGAGTTCGTAGAGCTTGCCGTCGACCCGGGCGCGGACGAAGCCCTGCGCGCGCATCTCGTCGAACACCGCCAGGTGCTCGCCCTTGCGCTCGCGGATCACCGGCGCCAGCAGCATCAGCTTGCTGCCTTCCGGCAGGGCCAGGACCTGGTCGACCATCTGGCTGACGGTCTGCGCCTCCAGCGGGATGTCGTGGTCCGGGCAGCGCGGGGTACCGACGCGGGCATAAAGCAGGCGCAGGTAGTCGTAGATCTCGGTGATCGTACCCACGGTGGAGCGTGGGTTGTGGGAAGTGGACTTCTGTTCGATGGAAATCGCCGGCGACAGCCCTTCGATGGTGTCCACGTCCGGCTTCTCCATCATCGACAGGAACTGCCGGGCGTAGGCCGAGAGGGATTCCACGTAGCGCCGCTGGCCTTCCGCATAGAGCGTGTCGAAAGCCAGGGAAGACTTGCCGGAACCGGAAAGGCCGGTAATCACGATCAGTTTGTCGCGTGGCAGTGTGAGGTCGACGTTCTTCAGGTTGTGGGTACGCGCCCCACGAATCAGGATCTTATCCACAGCGGCCTCGCATGGCGGGCGAAAACCGCTGATTATACGGCTGGCCGCTAGCGCGCGGCAAAGTGGCGCGCCTGTGCCGCGAGGGGGCGGACTGGTAGAATGCGCGGCATTTTTCCGGCGCGGGCATTGCCCCGGCCGCCCAGGAGCGGGCGGCGGCGCCATCGGCAGGGGCATGAGGCCTTGCCCTGCAGCGGTTTCTTCCATGAGGGTGTTATGCACGACTCACATACTGAGCGGATGAGCGGTACCGAAACGCGAGCGGCCGTCGGGCTGTCACTGGTATTCGCCTTCCGCATGCTCGGCATGTTCATGGTCCTGCCGGTGCTGGCCACCTACGGCCAGGACCTGGCCGGCGCGACCCCGGCGCTGATCGGCCTGGCCATCGGCGCCTATGGCCTGACCCAGGCGATCCTGCAGATTCCCTTCGGGACCATTTCCGACCGCATCGGCCGGCGCCCGGTGATCGTCGTCGGGCTGCTGATCTTCGCCGCCGGCGCGGCCCTCGCGGCCAATGCCGACTCCATCTGGGGGGTGATCGCCGGCCGCGTCCTGCAGGGCGCCGGGGCGATCTCGGCGGCGGTGATGGCGCTGCTCTCCGACCTCACCCGCGAGCAGCACCGGACCAAGGCGATGGCGATGATCGGCATGAGCATCGGCGTCTCCTTCGCCGTGGCCATGGTGCTCGGCCCGGTGCTGACCCATCTGTTCGGCCTGCATGGGCTGTTCTGGTTCACCGCCGGGATGGCGCTGGTCGGCCTGCTGCTGATCCTGTTCTTCGTCCCGCAGCCGGACCACATGACCCAGCACCGCGAATCCAGCGTGGCGCGCCAGGCCCTGCTGCCGACCCTGAAGCACGGCGACCTGCTGCGCCTGGACGCCGGCATCCTGATCCTCCACGCCATCCTCATGGCCAGCTTCGTCGCCTTGCCGCTGGCACTGGTGCACGAGGGGGGCCTGCCCAAGGAGCAGCACTGGTGGGTCTACCTGACCGCGCTGCTGGTCGGTTTCTTCGGCATGGTGCCGTTCATCATCTACGCCGAGAAGAAGCGTCGCATGAAGCGCGTGCTGACCGGCGCGGTGGCGACCCTGCTGGCCTGCGAACTGTTCTTCCTGGTCTTCGGTCACAGCCTGGCCATGCTGGTGGTCGGCACGGTGGTGTTCTTCACTGCCTTCAACCTGCTCGAAGCCTCGCTGCCGTCGCTGGTCAGCAAGGTCTCGCCGGCCGGCGGCAAGGGCACGGCGATGGGGGTGTATTCCACCAGCCAGTTCCTCGGCGCGGCGCTGGGCGGCATCCTCGGCGGCTGGATGTTCCAGCACGGCGGGCTGAGCATGGTGTTCATCGGATGCGCGGTGCTCGCTGCCCTCTGGCTGGCGATTGCTGTTACCATGCGCGAACCGCCTTATGTGACCAGCATTCGCCTGCCGCTCGCGCCCGCCGCGCTGCAGGACGCGGTGCTGGTCCAGCGATTCAGGGCGTTGCCCGGTGTGGCAGACGCCGTGGTGGTGGCCGAGGAGGCCGCCGCCTATGTCAAAGTGGATACCCAACAAGTGGATCGCACCGCCCTCGAGCGCCTGGCCCAGGCCGCGCCGGGCGGATGCTGAACCTTAGGAGAACGTCATGGCCCGTGGGGTTAACAAAGTCATTCTAGTTGGTAACGTCGGTGGTGACCCGGAAACCCGCTACATGCCCAACGGCAATGCGGTGACCAACATCACCCTCGCCACCAGCGAGAGCTGGAAGGACAAGCAGACCGGCCAGCAACAGGAGCGCACCGAATGGCACCGCGTGGTGTTCTTCGGCCGCCTGGCGGAGATCGCCGGCGAGTACCTGCGCAAGGGTTCCCAGGTCTACGTCGAAGGCAGCCTGCGCACCCGCAAGTGGCAGGGCCAGGATGGTCAGGATCGCTACACCACCGAGATCGTGGTCGACATCAACGGCAACATGCAGTTGCTCGGCGGCCGCCCCTCCGGCGACGATTCGCAGCGCGCCCCGCGCGAGCCCATGCAGCGCCCGCAGCAGGCCCCGCAGCAGCAGTCGCGTCCGGCCCCGCAGCAGCAACCGGCGCCGCAACCGGCCCAGGACTACGACAGCTTCGACGACGACATTCCGTTCTAAGCGACGCCCTTGCGGCGCGGCCCGTCCGCGCCACGGGCAGACCTTCGAAGACCCCCTGCCGCCCTCGGGCCGCAGGGGGTCTTCGTTTTCAGGCGACGCCGCGCTGCAAGGGCACTTCGTCCAGGCCGCCTATGGCGGATAGAGCTTCCCGCATGGCACTGAGCTTAAGGCAGGTTTCGCGATACTCGTGGGCCGGTTCCGAATCGCCTACCAGACCGCAGCCGGCGAACAGGTAGCCCCGGCCCGGCGTGAGCAGGGCCGAGCGCAGCGCCACCAGGAAATCGCCGTTGCCTTCGCCGTCGAGCCAGCCCAGCGGCGCGGCGTACCAGCCGCGGTCCATCCCTTCGTGCTGGCGGATGTAGTCCAGCGCCGCGCTGCGTGGGTAGCCGCCCACCGCGGGGGTCGGATGCAGCGCCTGCAGCAGCCGCAGGATGCCGCCTGCGTCGGCGAGGCGGGCGCGGATCGGCGTGTTCAGGTGCTGGACTCGCGCCAGTCGTTTCAGGCCGGGCGCATCGGGGATTTCCAGCACCTCGCTGAAGGGTTCCAGGGCCGTACGGATCGCCTCCACCACCAACTGGTGTTCGTGCCTGTCCTTGGCGCTGTCCAGCAGGGCCTGTCCGAGCCGCGCATCTTCCTGGGCATCGCCGCCGCGGGCGATGGTCCCGGCCAGGGCATGGGTGAGTGCCTCGCCGGCGCGAATGCGGACCAGGCGTTCCGGGGAGGCGCCGAGGAAGCAGGCGTTGCCGCGGCGACAGGCGAACAGCTGGGCGTCGGCATGTTGCAGACGCAGGTGTTCGATGACCTGCCACGGCTCGATGTCGCCGAGAGGCCGGGCCTGGGTGCGGGCCAGCACGACCTTGCCGAAGCGTCCCTGGCGGACACTGCTTACCGCGTCGCTCACCTTGGCTTCCCATTGCCTGCGCTCCTGCGCCGAAGCGTCGCCCTGCGCGCCAGCGGTCGGCCCCGAGGGCCGGCGTCTGGCCGGCTGCCTCAGGCGCAGTAGCGCCGAGCAGTGGTAGGCGGCCAGGGCCAGGGCATCTTCGCCGGGCTTGGCCAGGTGTTGGCAGAGTACCCGGTAGCGTTCGCCCTCGCGCAGCACGGTGATGCCGGCGAGCATCAGGCTGGCATCGGCGAAGGCTTGCCAGTGTTCCTCGCGCGGGCCGCGCGGATCGAAGCGGAATCCGCCGCACAGGCGCGGCGCCAGCGGGCCCTCGACCACGGCGTCGGCGCAGAGCAATTGCCAGTTTTCCTCGATCCGGGCGAAGCGCTGTTCGCCGTGGCCTTGCAGCTCCAGGGCGCTGCCCCAGGCGAAGAACGCCAGCTCGGGCTGTTCCCAGTACAGGCAGGGCGTTTGCCGGTCGTCCCAGGCACCGAATACCTGCAGCGGGTCCAATGGGTCGATCTCGAACGATGCCGCCACCAGCACCGGACGATCGAGCGCCTGCGCCTGGCCGATGGCGCGCTCGAAGGTGCCGCGCAAGGCGTGCAGGCACTGGCTCAGGGGCGCCAGCCGGCTCATGCGGCACCCCGTGTCTGGCGCCAGTACTTGATCTGCTCGGCGATGTACCAGTGGATGATCTGCGCGAACAGTCCCTCGACGAAGGGCGCGTCGAGTCCGTTTTCCTCGGCCCAGCGGGCGCGCTCGGGGAGCATCGCGGCGACCCGCTCGGGCGCCGGAATCGCCGCCTCGCTGGCCTTGAAGCGCGACGCCGCCTTGACGTAGTCCATGCGGCGGCCGAGGGCCTGGACGATATCCAGGTCGATCCGGTCGATGGCCTCGCGGATGTCCGCCAGGCCGGTGCAGTCTTCGGGAGTTTTCATCATGCAACCTCTCGGGAAAGGGCGTCGGGATGTGCGAGGCGGCGCAGCAGGTGCTCGATCACCGCGTCGCGCCCCTCGCTCAGGTAGAAGTGGCCGCCAGGAAAGCGCCGCAGCCTGGCGGGAGTCCGGCTGGCGTCGCTCCAGGCCTGCGCCTCGGCGGCGCTGACTTCCTCGTCGTGCTCGCCGAGGAGGACGTCGAGGGCGCAGGCCAGGGCGATGGGCTGCGCCCGTCGGTAGGTCTCGATCGCCTGGTAGTCGGCGCGCAGGATCGGCAGGAACAGCGCGCGCAGGTCGGCGTCCTCGAGTAGCTCGCTGGCGCCACCCTGGCGGCGGACGTCCTCCAGCAGCGCCGCCTCGTCGCCGCGGTGCAACGCGCCGCCGCGTTGCCGGTGCGGTGCCGGATGGGCGGAGACGAACAGGTGGCGCAGCGGCGCGCCGGCGCTTTCCAGGCGCAGGGCGGTTTCGTAGGCCAGCGCCGCGCCGAGACTGTGGCCGAACAGCGCCAGGGGCGCGTCGGCGAAATCGCGCAGGGCGAGGGCGGCGCCGTCGGCGAGGTCCTCCAGGCGGGTGGCCGGCGCCTCGTTGAAGCGGTCCTCGCGACCCGGGTACTGCAGGGCAAGCAGGTCGATGTCTGGCGGCAGGCGTTCGCTCCAGCTACGGAAGAAGCTGGCGCTGCCGCCTGCATGGGGGAAGCAGGCCAGGCGCAGGTGCGGCATCGGCGTCAGGCGGAACGGCCGGACCCAGGCGGCGCTCATGCGCGGGCCTCCAGCTCGCGGCGCAGGCGCTCGCGCAGGTCCTTCTTGCTGATCTTGCCGATGCCGGTCTGGGGGAAGGCCGGGACCAGCTCGATGCGGTCCGGCACCTTGAACGCGGCCAGCCCGCAGGCGTGCAGGTATTGCTTCAGCTTCAGCGCCGAGGGCGCCGGCTGGCGCGGGATGACGAAGGCGCAGGTGCGCTCGCCGAGCAGGCTGTCGGGCATCGCCACGACGGTGGCGTCGTGCACCTGCGGATGGGCTATCAGCAGGTTCTCCACCTCTTCCGCGGCGATCTTCTCGCCGCCGCGGTTGATCTGGTCCTTGTCGCGGCCCTCCACCACCAGGTAGCCGTCCTTGTCGCGGCTGACCCGGTCGCCGGTGCGGTAGAAGCCGTCCGCGCTGAAGGCCTTGGCGTTGTGTTCGGGCAGGCGGTAGTAGCCGCGGATGGTGTAGGGACCGCGCACGGTCAGTTCGCCCACCTCGCCGGGGCCGACCTCGCGGCCCTCGGCGTCGACCACCCGCACTTCGTCGTCCGGCGACAGCGGCCGACCCTGGGTATGCAGCACGCGTTCGGGCGGATCGTCCAGGCGGGTGTAGCAGATCAGCCCCTCGGCCATTCCCAGCACCTGTTGCAACTGGCAGCCGAGCACCGGTTCGACGCGTTGCGCGGCACTGCTGCCGAGCCTGGAGCCGCCGACCTGGAGCAGACGCAGGCTGGATAGATCGGCGCGGCGGCTTTCCTGGGCATCCAGCCAGAGCATCGCCAGCGGCGGTACCAGGGCGGTGTGGGTGACCCGTTCACGGGCGATCAGGGCGAAGCAATGCTCGGGATCGGCGCGCTGGCTGACCACCACGCGGCCGCCGGCCAGCAGCGTGCCGATCACTCCGGGGCAGCAGAGAGTGAAGTTGTGCGCCATCGGCAAGCCGGTGAGGTACACCGTGTGCTCGTCGAAGCCGCAGACCTCGGCGCTGGCGCGGACGTTGTAGAGATACTCGCGATGACGCCGGGGAATCAGCTTCGGCGTGCCGGTGGTGCCGCCGGACAACTGGAAGCAGGCGATATCCTCGGCGCGGGCGGCGCAGTCTTCCAGCGCGTCGGCCTGGTACAGCGGTGCCAGCGCTTGCAGCGGCGCCTCGGCCTCGCCGTGGATCAGCGCCATCTGGCAGGCGCCGCTGGCGAGCAGCTCACGGGCCATCGGCCGTGGGTCGAAGCCGTCGATCCGTTCGGCGCCGATGTAGGCCTTGGCCTCGGCGAAGCGACAGAAACCGCTGATCTCATGCTGGCGATGGGCGGGGAGGGCGAGCACCGGGCGTACGCCGAGCTGGAACAGGGCGAAGCAGGTCTCGACGAAGGCGATGCCGTTGGGCAGGTGCAGCACTACCGTGTCGCCATGTGCGAGGCCGGCCTGGCGCAGTCCGGCTGCCAGGCGGCGGCAGCGCTGGAGCAGGTCGGCATAGCTGAGCCGCTGGTCGTCGTCGCAGAGCGCGATCCGCCGCGGATGGCGCGCGGCGCTGGCGGCCAGGGCTTCGGCGAAGTTCTGGTCCTGCCAGTGGCCGGCGTCGAGATAGCGGCGGACGAAGGCGGCGGGCCAGTCGGGGGCGTCGTCGACGGCCGATGGGGTGACGGGCGAGGAAGTCATGCGATCTCCGTGGATGCGGTCGATTGCCATTGCTGGGAAATGAGATTTATTATCATTGGCGGGCGGCAGGGACCGCGCAAGCCCGCGCCTTTCGATTGCGGGGCTTTTTCATTCGCTGCAGGGGCGGAGTGCAGGGCGCTTTGTCCATCTCCGCTAAAAAGTCCCCCTGCCCCCACGTATCCAGGAAGGCGTCGCCGCGTCGGCAGCGCCCGGGCTACAGGAAAACCTGATGACCATCACCATCATTGCTCCGCCACAGGCCGATGCCGCCGCGCCGGCACCGGGCAACCGGCCCGGCGTCGCGCACATCGATCCGAACATGAAGCTGGTGACCGGAACCTTCTGTTCGGCCAGCGAGGACTGGTTCGAGGAACCGCTGGAGCGCGGCCTGCGCCTGATCCTCGTGCAGAGCGGCCAGTTGCGCTGCCGGATTCCCGGCCAGCCCGAGCACCTCATCGAGGGGCCGAGCCTGTGCACCATCGCCAACGATGGCGACTTCACCTCGGCGCAGATCTACGGCACCGACAAGCCGTTGCGCTACACCATCGTCCAGCTCGGCGTCGAAGCCCTGGACAGCCGCCTCGGCTGGCTGCCCGAGCAACTGATACGCCGCCCCGGCGGCGATCCGCGAATCATGAGCTGCCCGGCGCCGCGGGCGATGCAGGCGTTGGCCTCGCAGATCGCCACCTGCCAGATGCTCGGTCCGACCCGCGATCTCTACCTCGGCGGCAAGGCCCTGGAGTTGGCCGCGCTCAGCGCACAGTTCCTTTCCGGCGAGGGGCGCCCCGTCGAGGAGCCGCGCATCACCTGCTCGGAGGTCGAGCGCATCCACGCCGCCCGCGACCTGCTGGTCGGCGCCTTGCAGGAGCCGCCGTCGCTGGACACGCTGGCCAGCCGCGTGGGCATGAACCCGCGCAAGCTGACCGCCGGCTTTCGCAAGGTGTTCGGCGCCAGCGTATTCGGCTACCTGCAGGAATACCGCCTGCGCGAGGCGCACCGGATGCTCTGCGACGAAGAGGCGAACGTCTCCACGGTGGCCTACCGGGTGGGCTACAGCCCGGCGCATTTCTCCATCGCTTTCCGCAAGCGCTACGGCATCTCCCCCAGCGAGATCCGCTGAGTCTCCGCGACGACCCCCGACCCGGCCACGGGAGGGGCGTCGCCGCTGCGGGATGACGCTGCATCTAACGAAACAGTCCGGCTGTCTAAAGCATTGCCGGCCAGGCCTCCCAGGCAAGTGAGATAAGGTCGCATTTGATAATCGTTGCCAGGAACTGGCAACCGACCTCAGATGCTTGCCCTAGGGAGCCCCCATGGATCTGCCCCCCGATTCCCGTACCGCCCTGCGCGACTGGCTGACCGAGCAGCTCGCCGACCTGCTCGGTGAACCGCTTGCCGACGTGCGCGCCCTGGCGGACGACGACGACCTGCTGGGCTGCGGCCTCGACTCGATCCGCCTGATGTACCTGCAGGAACGCCTGCGCGCGCGTGGCTCGACGCTGGACTTCGCCCAGTTGGCGCAGCGCCCCTGCCTGGGGGCCTGGCTCGACCTGCTGGCCTGCGCGGACCGGCTGTCCGCCCCGGCAACGGTCGCGCTGCCGACGGCGCAGGATCGCGACCAGCCGTTCGAGCTGTCTTCCGTGCAGCAGGCCTACTGGCTGGGACGTGGCGCCGGCGAGGTGCTGGGCAACGTCAGCTGCCATGCCTTCCTGGAATTCCGCACGCGGGATGTCGACCCGCAGCGCCTGGCCGCGGCGGCGGAGTGCGTGCGTCAACGCCACCCGATGTTGCGGGCGCGCTTCCTCGACGGTCGCCAGCAGATCCTTCCGACGCCGCCGCTGTCCTGCTTCGACCTGCAGGACTGGCGCACCTTACAGGTGGACGAGGCCGAGCGCGACTGGCAGGCGCTGCGCGACTGGCGCGCCCATGAATGCCTGGCGGTGGAGCGCGGCCAGGTGTTCCTGCTCGGGCTGGTGCGCATGCCGGGCGGCGAGGATCGCCTCTGGCTGAGTCTCGACCTGCTTGCCGCCGATGTCGAAAGCCTGCGCCTGCTGCTGGCCGAACTGGGCGTTGCCTACCTGGCGCCGGAGCGCCTGGCGGAGCCGCCGGCGCTGCATTTCGCCGACTACCTGGCGCGCCGTGCGGCGCAACGCGCCGAGGCCGCGGCGCGGGCCCGCGACTACTGGCTGGAACGCCTGCCGCGCTTGCCGGACGCGCCGGCCCTGCCGTTGGCCTGCGCGCCGGAAAGCATCCGCCAGCCGCGCACCCGGCGCCTGGCATTCCAGCTTTCCGCCGGCGAGAGCCGGCGCCTGGAGCGTCTTGCCGCGCAGCATGGCGTGACCTTGTCCAGCGTGTTCGGCTGCGCCTTCGCGCTGGTCCTGGCGCGCTGGAGCGAAAGCGCGGAATTTCTCCTCAACGTGCCGTTGTTCGATCGGCATGCCGACGACCCGCGTATCGGCGAGGTGATCGCCGACTTCACCACCCTGTTGCTGCTGGAGTGCCGGATGCAGGCCGGGGTGTCCTTCGCCGAGGCGGTGAAGAGCTTCCAGCGCAACCTCCACGGAGCCATCGACCACGCCGCATTCCCCGCCCTGGAGGTGCTCCGCGAGGCGCGCCGGCAGGGCCAGCCACGCTCGGCGCCGGTGGTGTTCGCCAGCAACCTGGGCGAGGAGGGCTTCGTCCCGGCGGCCTTCCGCGACGCTTTCGGCGATCTCCACGACATGCTCTCGCAGACCCCGCAGGTCTGGCTCGACCACCAGCTCTACCGGGTGGGCGACGGTATCCTGCTGGCCTGGGACAGCGTCGTCGGCCTGTTCCCCGAAGGCCTGCCGGAAACCATGTTCGAAGCCTACGTGGGGCTGCTCCAGCGTCTCTGCGACAGCGCCTGGGAGCAGCCCGCCGATCTGCCGTTGCCCTGGGCGCAGCAGGCGCGCCGGGCCCTGCTCAACGGCCAGCCGGCATGCGCCACGGCGCGCACCCTGCATCGCGACTTCTTCCTTCGCGCCGCCGAGGCGCCGGATGCCGACGCGCTGCTCTATCGCGACCAACGTGTCACCCGCGGCGAACTGGCCGAGCGTGCGCTGCGCATCGCCGGCGGCCTGCGCGAAGCCGGGGTGCGCCCTGGCGACGCGGTCGAGGTCAGCCTGCCGCGCGGACCGCAGCAGGTCGCGGCGGTATTCGGCGTGCTCGCCGCAGGCGCCTGCTACGTGCCGCTGGACATCGACCAGCCGCCCGCACGGCGGCGCCTGATCGAAGAGGCCGCCGGGGTATGCCTGGCGATCACCGAGGAGGACGATCCGCAGGCCTTGCCGCCGCGCCTGGATGTCCAGCGCCTGCTGCGCGGCCCGGCGCTGGCCGCCCCCGTGCCGCTGGCGCCGCAGGCGAGTGCCTATGTGATCTACACCTCGGGCTCCACCGGGGTGCCCAAGGGCGTCGAGGTCAGCCACGCGGCGGCGATCAATACCATCGACGCGCTGCTCGACCTGCTGCGGGTGAACGCATCGGATCGCTTGCTGGCGGTCTCCGCGCTGGACTTCGATCTGTCGGTCTTCGACCTGTTCGGCGGCCTCGGCGCCGGTGCCAGCCTGGTCCTGCCGGCCCAGGAACAGGCGCGCGATGCCGCTGCCTGGGCGGAGGCTATCCAGCGGCATGCGGTGAGCCTGTGGAACTCGGCGCCGGCCTTGCTGGAGATGGCCCTCAGCCTGCCGGCGAGCCAGGCCGACTATCGCAGTCTGCGGGCGGTGCTGCTGTCCGGCGACTGGGTGGCCCTGGACCTGCCCGGCCGCCTGCGCCCACGTTGTGCCGAAGGCTGCCGCCTGCATGTGCTGGGTGGCGCTACCGAAGCGGGCATCTGGTCGAACCTGCAGAGCGTCGATACGGTGCCGCCGCACTGGCGTTCGATTCCCTACGGCCGGCCATTGCCGGGACAGGCCTACCGGGTGGTCGACGCCCACGGGCGCGACGTGCCGGACCTGGTGGTCGGCGAGTTGTGGATCGGCGGCGCCAGCCTGGCCCGCGGCTATCGCAACGATCCCGAACTCAGCGCCCGGCGCTTCGTCCACGATGCCCAGGGCCGCTGGTATCGCACCGGCGATCGCGGTCGCTACTGGGGCGACGGTACCCTGGAATTCCTCGGTCGGGTCGACCAGCAGGTGAAAGTGCGCGGCCAGCGCATCGAGTTGGGCGAGGTGGAGGCCGCGCTGTGCGCCCAGGCTGGCGTGGAGAGCGCCTGCGCGGCGGTGCTCGGCGGTGGCGTGGCGAGCCTCGGCGCGGTGCTGGTACCGCGCCTGGCGCCACGGGCCGAAGGCTCCATGGAACTACCGGCCGCACAGCCCTTCGCCGGCCTGGCAGAGGCCGAGGCGGTACTCACCCGGGAAATCCTCGGCGCGCTGCTGGAGGCGCCGCTGGAGCTAGACGACGGTTTGCGCCGGCGCTGGCTGGACTGGCTAGCGGACTCCGCCGCCAGCGCGCTGCCGTCGCTCGACGAGGCGTTGCGCCGGCTCGGCTGGCAGGCCGCGGGGCTGACCGCGATGGGCAACGCTCTGCGCGGCCTGCTCGCCGGCGAACAGGCGCCGGCCGCGCTGCTCCTCGATCCCTGGCTGGCGCCGCAGGCGGTGGCCGCGCGCCTGCCGGACGGCCGCGAGGCCCTGGCGCGCCTGCTCGAAGCGCTGCCGACGCCGGCTGCCGGCGAACGCCTGCGGGTGGCGGTGCTGGATACCCGCGCCGGGCTCTGGCTCGACCAGGGCATGGCCTCGCTGTTGCGCCCGGGGCTGGAACTGACCCTCTTCGAACGCAGCCGCGTCCTCCTCGACGCCGCCGCCACCCGCTTGCCGGAACGGATCGTGGTGCAGGCGCTGGACGACGGCCTGCTACCTGCCGAGCACCTCGGTCGCTACGACCGGGTGATCAGCTTCGCCGCGCTGCACGCCTACGAGGCCAGCCGCGAAGGCCTGGCGCTGGCGGCGGCGCTGCTGCGCCCGCAGGGCCGCCTGTTGCTGGTGGACCTGCTATGCGAGTCGCCACTGGCGCTGCTCGGTGCGGCCTTGCTCGACGACCGGCCGCTGCGCCTGGCGGAGTTGCCGAGCCTGTTGGCCGATCTCGCCGCTGCGGGACTGGCGCCGCGTTGCCTGTGGCGCAGCGAACGGCTCGCCCTGGTCGAGGCGCTGGCGCCGGGACTCGGGCTCGACGCCGCCGCGCTCCAGGCCGGCCTGGAGCAACGCCTGCCCCAGGCGATGCGGCCCGAACGCCTGTGGTGCCTGCCAAGCCTGCCGTTGAACGGCAATGGCAAGGTCGATCGTCGCCGCCTGGCCGAGAGCATGACCCGCGCACTCGGCGAGTGTCGTCACGAGCCCTCGGCGGAGGAGCCGCTGGAAGCCCATGAGCAAGCGCTGGCCGAGTGCTGGGAAGCGGTTCTCAAACGCCCGGTGCGTCGTCGCGAGGCGAGCTTCTTCAGCCTCGGCGGCGACAGCCTGCTGGCGACCCGCCTGCTGGCCGGCATACGTGAGCGTTTCGGCGTACGCCTGGGCATGGCCGACTTCTATCGCCAGCCGACCCTGGCCGGTCTTGCCCGCCACTTGCAGGCGCAGACCGTCGAAATCGAGGAAACCCAACTGGAAGAGGGCGTGCTATGAGCCTCGGCGAACTGCTGGAAACCTGCCGCAGCCGGCGCATCGAACTCTGGAGCGAGGCGGGCCGCCTGCGCTATCGCGCCCCCCAGGGCGCCCTCGACGCCGGCCTCGCCGAGCGCCTGCGGGCCGAGCGCGAGGCCCTGCTGGAACACCTGGAAGGCGGCCCTGGCTGGCGCGCCGAACCCGACCTGGCCCACCAGCGCTTCCCGCTGACCCCGGTGCAGGCCGCCTACGTGCTGGGCCGCCAGGCGGCCTTCGACTACGGCGGTAACGCCTGCCAGCTGTACGCCGAGTACGACTGGCCGGCCGACACCGATCCGGCGCGCCTGGAGGCGGCCTGGAACGCCATGGTCGAGCGCCACCCGATGCTGCGCGCGGTGATCGAGGACAACGCCTGGCAGCGCGTGCTGCCCGAGGTGCCCTGGCAGCGGCTGACCGTGCATGCCTGCGCGGGGCTCGACGAGGCCGCTTTCCAGGCGCACCTGGAGCGGGTCCGCGAACGCCTCGACCACGCCTGCGCGGCGCTCGACCAGTGGCCGGTCCTGCGCCCCGAGCTGAGTATCGGCCGGGATGCCTGCGTACTGCACTGCTCGGTGGATTTCACCCTGGTCGACTACGCCAGCCTGCAATTGCTGCTTGGCGAATGGCGCCGCCGCTATCTCGATCCGCAATGGACGGCGGAACCGCTGGAGGCGACCTTCCGCGACTATGTCGGCGTCGAGCAGCGCCGACGCCAGTCGCCAGCCTGGCAGCGCGACCGCGACTGGTGGCTGGCGCGTCTCGACGCGCTACCGGGGCGTCCCGACCTGCCGCTGCGGGTGCAGCCGGACACCCGGTCCACGCGCTTCCGGCACTTCCACGCGCGCCTCGACGAGGCCGCCTGGCAGGCGCTCGGCGCGCGCGCCGGCGAACACGGCCTGAGCGCTGCCGGCGTGGCCCTGGCGGCCTTCGCCGAGACCATCGGTCGCTGGAGCCAGGCACCGGCGTTCTGTCTCAACCTGACGGTACTCAACCGGCCGCCGCTGCATCCGCAGCTGGCGCAGGTGCTCGGTGACTTCACCGCGCTCAGCCTGCTGGCAGTGGACAGCCGCCACGGCGACAGTTTCGTCGAGCGTGCCCGACGCATCGGCGAGCAGATGTTCGACGACCTCGACCACCCGACCTTCAGCGGCGTCGACCTGCTGCGCGAACTGGCGCGCCGGCGTGGTCGCGGCGCCGACCTGATGCCGGTGGTGTTCACCAGTGGCATCGGCAGTGTGCAGCGCCTGCTCGGCGATGGCGAGGCGCCGCGCGCGCCACGCTACATGATCAGCCAGACCCCGCAGGTCTGGCTGGACTGCCAGGTCACCGACCAGTTCGGCGGCCTGGAGATCGGCTGGGACGTACGCCTCGGGTTGTTCCCCGAGGGCCAGGCGGAAGCCATGTTCGACGACTTCGTCGGGCTGCTCCGGCGCCTGGCGCAGAGCCCGCGCGCCTGGACCGACGGCGATGCCACGGAACCCGTCGAGGCGCCGCCGCAGGCGTTGCCCGGTAGTGCCCGGAGCATCGCCGCCGGTTTCGCCGAGCGTGCCCTGCTGACCCCCGACGCCACGGCGATCCACGATGCCGCCGGCAGCTACAGCTACCGCCAGGTCGCCCAGCACGCCAGCGCCCTGCGCCGCGTCCTGGAAGCGCACGGCGCGGGCCGTGGCCGGCGGGTCGCGGTGATGCTGCCGAAAAGCGCCGCGCAATTGGTCGCGGTGATCGGCATCCTCCAGGCCGGCGCCGCCTATGTGCCGGTGGACATCCGCCAGCCTCCGCTGCGGCGCCAGGCGATCCTCGCCAGCGCCGAAGTGGTCGCGCTGGTCTGCCTGGAAAGCGATGTCCCGGACGTCGGCTGCGCCTGCGTGGCCATCGACCGGCTGGTCGCCGACAGCGCCTGGCCGCCACCGCCCGCGGCGGAGGTGGCGGCGGACGACCTCGCCTACGTGATCTACACCTCCGGCTCCACCGGCACGCCCAAGGGCGTGATGCTCAGCCATGCAGCGGTGAGCAACACGCTGCTCGACATCAACCAGCGCTACGGCGTCGACGCCAACGACCGCGTCCTCGGCCTCGCCGAGCTGAGCTTCGACCTCTCGGTCTACGACTTCTTCGGCGCCACCGCGGCGGGGGCCCAGGTGGTCCTGCCGGACCCGGCGCGCGGCAGCGATCCTTCGCATTGGGCGGAACTGCTGGAACGCCACGCCATCACCCTGTGGAACTCGGTGCCGGCCCAGGGCCAGATGCTCATCGATTACCTGGAGAGCGAGCCGCAACGCCACCTGCCGGGACCGCGCTGCGTGCTCTGGTCCGGTGACTGGATTCCGGTCAGCCTGCCGACCCGCTGGTGGCGGCGCTGGCCGGACAGCGCGCTGTTCAGCCTGGGCGGCGCCACCGAGGCGGCGATCTGGTCGATCGAGCAGCCGATCCGCCCGCAGCACACCGAGCTGGCCAGCATCCCTTATGGCCGTGCCCTGCGTGGGCAGAGCGTGGAAGTCCTGGATGCCCGCGGGCGGCGCTGCCCGCCGGGCGTGCGCGGCGAGATCCATATCGGCGGGGTTGGCCTGGCGCTCGGCTACGCCGGCGATCCGCAGCGCACCGCCGAACGCTTCGTCCGTCACCCCGATGGCCGTCGCCTGTATCGCACCGGCGACCTCGGCCGCTATCTGGCCGACGGCAGCATCGAGTTCCTCGGCCGCGAGGACGACCAGGTGAAGATTCGCGGCCACCGCATCGAACTGGCCGAGCTGGACGCCGCGCTGTGCGCTCATCCGCAGGTCAATCTGGCGGCCACCGTGGTGCTCGGCGAGACCCACGAGCGCAGCCTGGCCAGCTTCGTCACCCTGCATGCGCCGGCGGAGGCTGGCGAGGATCCGCGTACGGCGCTCGACGCGGTGCGCCAGCGGGCGGCCCAGGCCTTGCGCCGCGACTGGGGCAGCGAGGAGGGCATCGCCGCGGCGGTGGCCGCACTCGACCGTGCCTGCCTCGCCTCGCTGGCCGCCTGGCTGGCCGGCAGCGGTCTGTTCGCCAGTGCGACGCCGCTGGACTTCGCCACCCTGTGCCAGCGCCTGGGTATCGCCGAGGCGCGCCAGCGCCTGCTGCGCCACTGGTTGCGCCAGCTGGAGGAGGGCGGCTACCTGCGCGCCGAGGGCGAGGGCTGGCTGGGCTGCGCCGAGCGTCCCGCGCAGAGTCCGGAGGACGCCTGGACGGCGTTCGCCGGCTGCGCGCCGGCGGCGCTCTGGCCGGCCGAGCTGGTCGCCTACCTGCGTGACAGCGCGCAATCCCTCGGCGAGCAACTGGCCGGGCGGATCAGCCCGGCGGCGCTGATGTTCCCGCAGGGCTCGGCGCGCATCGCCGAGGCCATGTACAGCCAGGGCCTGCATGCCCAGGCGCTGCACGAGGCCATGGCCGAGGCCATCGCCGCCATCGTCGAGCGCCAGCCGCAACGGCGCTGGCGCCTGCTGGAGCTTGGCGCCGGCACCGCCGCCGCCAGCCGCACGGTGATCGCCCGGTTGGCGCCGCTGGTGCAGCGAGGGGCGGAGGTGGACTACCTGTTCACCGACGTTTCCAGCTACTTCCTCGCCGCCGCCCGCGAGCGCTTCGCCGACCAGCCGTGGGTACGCTTCGGCCGCTTCGACATGAACGGCGATCTTCTCGACCAGGGCGTGGCGCCGCACTCGGTGGATATCCTGCTCAGCTCCGGGGCCTTGAACAACGCGCTGGACACCCCGGCGCTGCTGGCCGGCCTGCGCGAGTTGCTGAGCGCCGACGCCTGGCTGGTGATCCAGGAACTGACGCGCGAGCACAACGAGATCAGCGTCAGCCAGAGCCTGATGATGGAGAACCCGCGCGACCTCCGCGACGAGCGCCGCCAACTGTTCGTCCACACCGGGCAATGGCTGGAGTGGCTGGCGGCACAGGGTGGCGACCTGGCTTGTGGGGTGGTGCCGCCGGGCAGCGCTCTCGACCTGCTTGGCTACGATGTCCTGCTGGCTCGCTGCAAGACCGACCGCGCCCGCCTGGAGCCGGCCGAGCTGCTGGCCTTCGTCGAAGCGCGGGTGCCGCGCTACATGCTCCCGGCGCAGTTGCGCGTGCTCGAACGCCTGCCGGTCACCGGCAACGGCAAGATCGACCGCAAGGCCCTGACCGGCTTTGCCCGCCAGCCCCAGGCGGACCTTCGGCATGGCGTCGCGCAGGCACCGGCCGACGAACTGGAGAATGCGCTGCTGGCACTCTGGCGGGAGGTGCTGGACAACCCGTTGCTGGGCGTCGAGCAAGACTTCTTCGGGGCTGGCGGCGACTCGCTGTTGATCGCCCAGTTGATCGCCCGTTTGCGCGAACGACTGGAAAGCGCCCGTCGGCATCCGTTCGATCGCCTGCTACGCTGGGCGCTCAGCCAGCCGACGCCGCGCGGCCTGGCCGAACGCCTGCGCAGCGCGCCGGAAGAGGGCCGTGGGCCAGCCCTGGCCGCGGCGCGCGGCGTCGCCCCGGCGCCGGCCGGCATGTCGCGCGCACCGCTCGCCGAGGGCGCGGTGGCGCTCGACCCGCTGGTGCGCCTGGTGCCCGGCGAGGGCGTGCCGCGGGTGCTGGTCCACGAAGGCCTCGGCACGCTACTGCCGTACCGCCCGCTGCTTCGCGCCCTGGGTGAGGGGCGGCCGTTGCTGGGGCTGGCCGTGCATGACAGCGACGCCTACCTGGCGATCCCCGCCGAGCATCTCAACGCCTGCCTCGGCCGCCGCTACGCCGAGGCGCTCCATCGCGCCGGGCTGCGTGAGGTCGACCTGCTCGGCTACTGCTCCGGCGGGCTGGTCGCCCTGGAGACCGCCAAGTCCCTGGTCCAGCGCGGGGTGCGCGTGCGCCAACTGGATATCGTCTCCAGCTACCGGATTCCCTACCGGGTGGACGACGAGCGCCTGCTGTTGTTCAGCTTCGCCGCGACCCTCGGCCTGGATACCGCGGCGCTCGGCTTCCCCGCGCCGGAACGTCTCGGCCTGGCGGTGCAGGCGGCGCTCGCGCAGACACCGGAGCGCCTGGGCGCCGAGGCGTTGGCGGGGCTACCGGGCCTGGCCGATCTCGTCGCCCTGCGCGGCCGCGTGCTACAGGCGGCCAGCGGTAGCGCCGACGCCGTCAGCGTCGAACGCGACACCCTCTACCGACTGTTCTGTCACTCGGTGCGTGCCAGCCAGGCCGCGGCGCCGGAGCCCTACGTCGGCGCGCTGCGGCTGTTCGTGCCGGACGCCGGCAACCCATTGGTGCCGCGCTACACCGAGGCCCTGGAGACCCAATGGCGGGCCGCCGCGCTCGGCGCGTGCGGCATCCACGAGGTGCCCGGCGGGCACTTCGACTGCCTGGGCGAAGCCCTGGCGCAATCCTTGTCGAAACCCATGCCAGAGGAGGCGAGCCGATGAGCGACGTCCGTTCCGTGGTGGTCGCCGGTTCCCGGTTCGGCCAGTTCTATGCCGCCGGCGTCGCCGCCGATCCGCGCTTCGTCCTGCGCGGCATCCTTGGCCAGGGCAGCCGGCGTTCGCGGGCGTTGGCCGAGCGCCTCGGGGTGGAGACCTGGTGCGAGGTCGAGGCGTTGCCGGACGATGTCCGCCTGGCCTGCGTCGCGGTCGGCGGCGCGGCACGCGGCGAGCAGGGCCCGGCGCTGGCCGAGGCGCTGATGGCGCGTGGCATCGACGTGCTGATCGAGCATCCGTTGCTGCCGCGCGAATGGCAGGACCTGCTGCGCAGCGCCGAGCGCCTGGGCCGGCGCTGCCTGCTCAACACCTTCTATCCGCAGTTGCCGGCGGTGGCGCGTTTCATCGAGCTGGGCCGCCAGTTGCATCGCCGGCGCGGCATCCGCCACCTGGACGCGGCCTGCGGGGTGCAGGTCGGTTTCGCCACCCTGGACATCCTCGCCGCGTTGCTGGAGGGCGTTGGCCCCTGGTCGCTGGAGTCGCCCTCGAACGACCTGTCGGCGATGCGCGGGCTGTCCCTGGTGTTGGCGGAAGTGCCGTTGAGCCTGCTCGTGCTCAACGAACTGGCGGCCGCCGACGACGGGCGCATGACCTTGTTGCAGCGCGTCAGCCTGACCACCGATCGCGGCACGCTGAGCCTGCTCAGCCCCCATGGCCCGTTGTTGTGGACGCCTGCGGTGGCGGTACCGGCAGAGGATGACGACGGCCTGTTCGCGCTGTTCGACGAGATAGCCGGCGAACCGCTGCCCAGCGCCCAGCTCTGGTATGCCGAACCGTGCAGCTGGGCCCAGGTGCACCAGCGCCTGTGGCCGGCGGCGGCGGCCGAGGCGCTGGCGCTGCTCGCCGACGGCGACGAGGTGCGTCGGCGCAACCAACGCAGCCTGGAGGTCGCCGCCCTGTGGCAGCGGATCGGCGAGTGCCTTGGCTTCCCTGAGGCGCCGCCGGCGTCGCTGGCGCCGGCGAGCCTGGAACAGGTGCTGGAGCAAGCCTCGTGACCCCGGTGCTGTGGCGCCTGCTGCGCACCTATCGCTGGCGGCTGGCGGCGGCCATGGGGTTGCAGGCCCTGGCCGGGCTCTGCTCGCTGTTGCCCTGGATGCTTCTCGCCTGGCTCGCCGAGCCGCTGGCGCGCGGCCAGGCGCAGCCGGCCCTGCTGGCCCTGGTGCTGCTGGCGGTGCTGGCCTGGCTGGGCTGCCAGGCGCTGGCCGCGCACCTGGCCCACCGGGTCGACGCGGACCTCTGCAACGACCTGCGCCTGCGCCTGCTGGCGCACCTGCAACGGCTGCCGCTGGACTGGTTCGGTCGCCAGGGCCCGGACGGCGTGGCGCGCCTCGTGGAGCAGGACGTGCGGGCCCTGCACCAACTGATCGCGCACGCTCCCAACGATCTCAGCAACCTGTTGGTGGTGCCGCTCGTCGCGTTGCTCTGGCTGGCCTGGCTGCACCCCTGGCTGCTGCTGTTCTGCCTGCTGCCGCTGGTGCTGGCCGCCGCCGGCTTCCTGCTGCTGCGCTCGGCGCGCTACCGCGACCTGGTGCTGCGGCGCAATGCCGCGCTGGAAAGGCTCTCGGCGGACTATGGCGAATTCGCCCACAACCTGCTGCTGGCCCGACAGTACCCCGGGGCCGGCATACAACAGGGCGCCGAGTCGTCGGCGGCGGCCTTCGGCGAAGCGTTCGGCGCCTGGGTGAAGCGGGTCGGCCACCTCGCCGCGCTGGTCTACGTGCAGTTGTCGACGCCCTGGCTGCTGGCCTGGGTCCTGCTCGGCGCGCTGGCCCTGGATGCCCTCGGCGTGCCGCTGGCGCTCGGCCAGGCCTGTGCCTTCCTGCTCCTGCTGCGGGCCCTGGCCGCCCCGGTACAGGCGCTCGGCCACGGCGGCGACGCGCTGCTGGGCGCGCGCGCCGCCGCCGAGCGCCTGCAGCAGGTGTTCGACCAGGCGCCGCTGGTCGAGGGCCGCTCGACCCGCGAGCCGGTCGATGGCGCGGTGGCGCTGCACGGCCTGGGCCATGCCTATGAAGGCGTGGAGGTCCTGGCCGATATCGATCTGGAGCTGGAGGATGGCAGCCTGGTGGCCCTGGTCGGTCCCTCGGGCTCCGGCAAGAGCACCCTGCTGCACCTGCTGGCGCGCTACATGGACGCGCAGCGCGGCGAACTGGAGGTTGGCGGCCTGGCACTGAAGGACATGCCTGATGCCGTGCGCCATCGGCATATCGCGCTGGTCGGCCAGCAGGCGGCGGCGCTGGAGATATCCCTGGCCGACAACATTGCCCTGTTCCGCCCCGATGCCGATCTCCAGGAGATTCGCCAGGCGGCCCGTGACGCCTGCCTCGACGAGCGCATCATGGCCCTGCCGCGTGGCTACGACAGCGTGCCGGGACGCGACCTGCAACTGTCCGGCGGCGAACTGCAACGACTGGCCCTGGCCCGTGCGCTGCTATCGCCGGCGCGCCTGTTGCTGCTCGACGAGCCAACCTCGGCGCTGGATCCGCAGACCGCCCGGCAGGTCCTGCGCAACCTGCGCGAACGCGGCGGTGGCCGGACCCGGGTGATCGTCGCCCATCGTCTGGCCGAAGTCAGCGATGCCGACCTGATCCTGGTGCTGGTCGCTGGCCGTCTGGTCGAACGCGGCGAGCACGCGGCGCTGTTGGCGGCGGACGGCGCTTATGCGCGCTTGTGGCGTGAACAGAACGGCGCGGAGGTGGCGGCATGACCCTGTTCGAACGAATGCGTGCGCTGCCCGAAGACTGCCGTGCCGCGTTGCGCCGGGCGAGCGCCTGGGCGGTCCTGGCGGCGCTGCTGGACGCCGCTTGCGGCGTATTGCTGGTGCCGTTGGTCGAGGCCTGGTTCGCCGAAGGCGCGTTGCCCTGGCGCTGGGTCGCCGCGTTGCTCGGCTTGAGCCTGGCGCAGGCGCTGTTGCAGTACCTGGCCCTGCGTCGCGGTTTCGCCGCCGGCGGCTCGCTGGCGGCTGGACTGGTGCGCAGCCTGGTGGCGCGCTTGCCGCGCCTGGCGCCGCCGGCGCTGCGCCGGGTCGCGCCGGCCGAAGGCCTGCTGCGCGGTCCGGTGATGCAGGCGATGGGCATTCCGGCGCACCTGCTGGGGCCGCTGATCGCCGCATTGGTGACGCCGCTCGGGGTGATCCTCGGGCTGTTCCTGATCGACCCGTCCATCGCCCTCGGCCTGCTCGTTGCCGGTGCCGTCCTCGCTGCGCTGTTGCGCTGGAGCGGGCGGCGCAATCTGGCGGCGGAGGATGCCCGGCTGGCCGCCGAGCGCGACGCTGCACGGCAGTTGCAGGCGTTCGCCGAACGCCAGCCGCTGCTGCGCGCGGCGCAGCGCGAAAGCGTCGCCCGCCAGGGGCTGGAAGAGGCCTTGCGCAGTCTCCACCGCAGCACCCTGGATCTGTTGCGGCGCAGCCTGCCCAGCGGCCTCGGCTTCGCCCTGGCGGTGCAGGCGGCGTTCGCCTTCGCCCTGCTCGGCGGCGCCTGGGCGGTGGAGCGGCAATGGCTGGACGGCGCTCGGCTGGTGGCCGTGCTGGTGCTACTGGTGCGCTTCATCGAGCCGCTGGCCCAGCTCACCCATCTCGACCAGGCGTTGCGCGGCGCCTGGCAGGCGCTGGATACCCTGCTGCGGGTTTTCGCCCTGGCTCCGCTGCGCAGCCCCGAGCCGGGCGAGCGGCCGCACGACGCCAGCCTGGCGGCCGAGGCCGTGGAATTGCGTCTGGAAGATGGCCGCGCCTTGCTCGAGGACATTTCCCTGAGGCTGGAGCCGGGTTCGCTGAACGTCCTCGTCGGACCCTCCGGGGCCGGCAAGAGCAGCCTGCTGGCGCTGCTCGGGCGGCTCTACGACGCCGACGCCGGGTGTGTCCTGCTGGGTGGCGTGGATATCCGCCGGTTGAGCGAAACGACCCTCGCCGCCAGTCGCAACCTGGTGTTCCAGGACAACGGCCTGTTCCGCGGCAGCGTTGCCTGGAACCTGCGCATGGCGCGAGCGGACGCCGATCTCGAAGCGCTGCGCGAGGCGGCGCGGGCGGTTGGCCTGCTGGAAGAGATCGAGGCCTGGCCGCAGGGCTGGGACAGCGACGTCGGTCCCGGCGGCGCGCTGCTGTCCGGCGGCCAGCGGCAACGCCTGTGCCTGGCTCGCGGGCTGCTCTCGACGGCGCCGTTGCTGCTGCTCGACGAGCCCACCGCCAGCCTCGACGCCGCCAGCGAGGCGCAGGTGCTGCGCAGCCTGCTCGGGTTGCGCGGCCGGCGCACCCTGCTGGTAGTGACCCACCGCCCGGCGCTGGCGCGTCAGGCCGACCAGGTACTGCTGCTGGAGGAGGGGCGCCTGCGCCTCAGCGGACGTCACGCCGATCTGCTCGTCCGGGACGACTGGTATGCCGGTTTCGTCGGGCTGGCGGGCGAGGAAAGTTCCGCGACGGTCGTGGATCGATAGAGAAAGACCGGCAATCGAAAAAGCCCCGTAGACGATTTCTTCATAATGATAAGCATTATCAAATCGTATATCCCCCGAGGCTGTTCGAACGATGAAAACGGAGACGAAGGTGATCAAGGGACGCCAGGGCATCGCCCGCAATCGGCACACCCCGTTGTGCCTGGGGCTGCTGCTGGCGCTGAGTCCGCTGGCCGCGGCCGTGGCCGACGCGCGCAAGGACGGCGAGACGGAACTGCCGGACATGGTGATCAGCGGAGAAAGCACGTCTGCCACCCAGCCGCCGGGGGTGACTACCCTGGGCAAGGTGCCGCTCAAGCCGCGCGAGCTGCCGCAGTCCGCCAGCGTCATCGACCATGAGCGCCTCGAACAGCAGAATCTGTTCAGCCTCGACGAAGCCATGCAGCAGGCCACCGGGGTCACCGTGCAGCCGTTCCAGCTGCTGACCACCGCCTACTACGTGCGCGGCTTCAAGGTCGACTCCTTCGAGCTGGACGGGGTGCCGGCGCTGCTTGGCAATACTGCCAGTTCGCCGCAGGACATGGCGATTTACGAGCGGGTCGAGATCCTTCGCGGCTCCAACGGACTGCTGCATGGCACCGGCAACCCGGCGGCCACCGTCAACCTGGTGCGCAAGCGGCCGCAGCGCGAATTCGCCGCCAGCACTACCCTCAGCGCCGGGCGCTGGGACCGCTACCGCGCCGAGGTCGACGTCGGCGGCCCGCTGAGCGCCAGCGGCAACGTGCGCGGCCGAGCGGTGGCCGCCTACGAGGACCGCGACTACTTCTACGACGTGGCCGACCAGGGCACCCGCCTGCTCTACGGGGTGACCGAGTTCGACCTGAGCCCCGACACCCTGCTCACCGTCGGTGCGCAATACCAGCACATCGACTCGATCACCAACATGGCCGGGGTACCGATGGCCAAGGATGGGTCCAATCTCGGGCTGTCCCGCGACACCTACCTCGATGTCGACTGGGACCGCTTCAAGTGGGACACCTACCGCGCCTTCGGCTCCCTCGAACAGCAACTGGGCGGCGGCTGGAAAGGCAAGGTCAGCGCCGAATACCAGGAAGCCGATTCGCGCCTGCGTTACGCCGGCTCCTTCGGCGCCATCGACCCGCAGACCGGCGACGGTGGCCAGCTGACGGGCGCCGCCTACAAGTTCAAGAGCATCCAGCGCAGCCTCGACGCCAACCTCAATGGGCCGGTGCGACTGTTCGGCCTGACCCACGAACTGCTCGGTGGGGTCACCTACGCCCAGGGCGAGACCCGCCAGGACACCGCACGCTTCCTCAACCTGCCGAACACCCCGGTCAATGTCTACCGCTGGGACCCGCACGGCGTGCCGCGCCCGCAGATCGGCCAGTACACTTCGCCGGGCACCACCACCACCACCCAGAAAGGCCTCTATGCCCTGGGTCGGATCAAGCTCGCCGAGCCGCTGACCCTGGTGGTCGGCGGCCGCGAAAGCTGGTGGGACCAGGACACCCCGGCCACCCGCTTCAAGCCCGGTCGCCAGTTCACGCCCTACGGCGGGCTGATCTGGGACTTCGCCAGGGACTGGTCGTGGTATGTCAGCTACGCCGAGGTCTACCAGCCGCAGGCGGATCGCCAGACCTGGAACAGCGAGCCGTTGAGCCCGGTGGAAGGCAAGACCTACGAAACCGGGATCAAGGGCGAACTGGCCGACGGCCGCCTGAACCTGTCGCTGGCGGCGTTCCGCATCGACCTGGAGAACAATCCGCAGGAAGACCCGGACCATTCGGGGCCGCCCAACAATCCGTTCTACATCAGCGGCGGCAAGGTGCGCAGCCAGGGCTTCGAGCTGGAAGGCACCGGCTACCTGACGCCCTACTGGAGTCTCTCGGCCGGCTACACCTACACCAGCACCGAGTACCTCAAGGACAGCCAGAACGACTCGGGGACGCGCTACTCCACCTTCACCCCGAGGCACCTGCTGCGCCTGTGGAGCAACTACGACCTGCCCTGGCAGGATCGGCGCTGGAGCGTCGGCGGCGGACTCCAGGCGCAGAGCGACTACAGCGTCGACTACCGCGGCGTGAGCATGCGCCAGGGCGGCTACGCACTGGTCAACATGCGCCTGGGCTACAAGATCGACGAGCACTGGACGGCGGCGGTCAACGTCAACAACCTGTTCGACCGGACCTACTACCAGAGCCTGTCCAACCCCAACTGGAACAACCGCTACGGCGAACCGCGCAGCTTCAACGTCAGCCTGCGGGGCGCGTTCTGATGCCGCGCCAGTCGGGCTTCGGCTGGGCCTGGCGGGTTCCGCTGGCGCTCGCCGGCAGCCTGGCGGCGGCGACCGCCAGCGGCTATCTGTTGACTCGCGGGCTGCCCCTGGACGACCCGCTCGAGCGTCTCTACGCCGGGCTCTTCGGCGCGCTCGGGGTGGGCTTGTTGCTGCTTGTCGGCGGGTTGCTGGCGCGTGGTCCGGGCAACTTCGCCTGGCGCCTGGGCGGTAGCCTGCTGGTACTGGGCCTGGCGTTGTGGCTGCTGGCGGGGCGCGGTTGAAGTGGCGGCGCGTCCTCTCCTGCTCTCGCTGCACGGTGGCGCCGGCGCGCTGTTCGGCGTGTTGCTGTTCGTGGTGCTGTTCAGTGGCGCCTGGAGTCTTGGCCACGACGACCTGCGCGAGTGGCTGCGGGCCCCGGCGCAGGCGGGAGGAGAAGCCCTTGCGCTGGAGCGCCTGCTCGAACGGGCGGGCGAGGAAGGCGTCGACATCCGCGATGCGACCCTGCTGCTGCCCGCTCCCGGCCATGCCGCCTTCAGCGTCTGCGATGCGCGCCTGGACTGCCGGCTGGACCTCGACCCGGCCAGCGGCCGGGTGCTGCCACCGATGCCGGCGCTGGACCTCCTGCTGAACCTGCACAAGAGCCTGTTCGTCGGCTTCCCCGGGCGGGTGCTGGTCAGCCTGTTCGGCGTATCGCTGTTGCTGCTGTGCCTGGCCGGCGTGCTGCTGCACAGCCGCCGCTGGCGCGACCTGCGGCGTTGGCGGCGGGATCGCGGGCTGCGCCTGGCGCTGTTCGACCTGCATGGCCTGATCGGCATCTGGGGACTGCCCTGGCTGCTGTTGTTCGGTTTCACCGGCGCGCTCAGCGGGCTGGGCGCGCTCGGGACCCTGCTGCTGGCGCCGGTGGCCTACCCGCAGGAACCGAACCGGGTGTTCGTCGAGTTGATGGGACCGCCGCCGCCCGCCGCCGAGGGGCGGCCATTGGCGTCCCGCATCGATCTCGACCGCCTGCTTGCCGGCGATGCCGTGCGGGCGCCCGGCTTCGTCGCCCAGCGTTTGAGCCTCAGTCATGCCGGGGATGTCGCCGGCAGCGTGGAGATCGCCGGTATCCGGCGTGGCCTGCCGAGCACCGCGAACTTCGAGCGGCACCGCTATCGGCTGGCCGACGGCACCCTGCTCGGCGAGCGCAGCTCGGCGCAGCGCGGTTTCTGGCTGCGCGCCTTCATCGCCGTGCAGCCGTTGCATTTCGCCCAGTACCAGTGGCTCGGGCCGGGCTGGTCCGCCGCGTTGCGCGGCCTGCACCTGGCGATGGGCCTCGGCGCCTGCCTGCTCTGCGCCAGCGGCCTGTACCTGTGGCTGCAACGACGCGCCTCGGCGCCGGACGCCCGCGTACGGCTCTTGCAGCGCCTGAGCGAGGGTTTCTGTGCCGGCCTGGTGGCGGCGGCCGCGTTGCTCCTGCTGGGGCTGCAACTCGCCCCCTCGGAGCTACTCGCCGGACACTGGCCGGGGCGGCTGTTCCTTGTCCTGTGGGCCGCCGCTGGCCTGGCGGCGTTGCTGCTGCCGGGCGACTGGCCGCTGGCGCGCGGGTTGCTCGGCGTCGCCGGGTTGGCCTGCCTGGCGGCCGCCGTCGCGCACCTGGCGCCCTGGCTCATGCGCGGCCGGCTGCCGGCCCTGGGCCCCGACCTCACCCTGATCCTCTGCGGCGCGCTGCTCATCCGGCACGCCTGGATGCAGGCGCGCGCCGCCGCGCCACCCGCCCACCCCCGTGTCACCGGAGACCACCATGCTTGAGCTGTATCGCCACCGCCGCCTGGTCATCACCCTGGCGTTGCTCTACCTGTCCCAGGGCATTCCCATTGGCCTGGCCATGGACGCCCTGCCCACCCTCCTGCGCCAGGATGGCGCGCCATTGCAGGCGCTGGCCTTCCTGCCCCTGGTGGGGCTGCCCTGGGTGGTCAAGTTCCTCTGGGCACCCTGGGTCGACAATCACTGGTCGCGCCGTCTCGGCCGGCGGCGTAGCTGGATCCTGCCGATGCAATGCATGGTCCTCGCCTGCCTGCTCGGCCTGGCGACGCTCGGCCTCGGCGTGGCCAGTGCCGGTTGGGCGGTCGGCCTGCTGGCGCTGGCTTCGCTGGCCAGCGCGACCCAGGACATCGCCACCGACGGCATGGCGGCGGAGCACTTCAGCGGCGAGCTGCTGGCCAAGGTCAACGCGGTACAGATCGCCGGGGTGATGATCGGCTTCTTCGGCGGCGGCGCCGGCAGCCTGATCCTCGCCGGGCATTTCGGCCAGCGCACGGCGTTCCTGGTCATGGCCTGCGTGCCGCTGGCAAGCCTGTGCTGCGTGCTCGCCCTGGGGCGCGGCGACCCCCACGAACTCCCCCCGGCACCGGCCGCCAAGGCCAGCCTGCTGCGCTTCCTGCGTCGGCCGCTGGCGCCTTCGCTGCTGGCGCTGGCGCTGCTGTCGGCGATGACCGCGGTATCCGGCTTCGGCCTGTCCAAGCTGTACCTCAGCGATGCCGGCTGGGCCTTGCAGGACATCGGCCGGCTGGGCATGAGCGGTGGCCTGGTCACGGTATTCCTCGGCTGCGGCGGCGGCGCCTGGCTGGTCAGGCGGATCGGCCTGTGGCGCGGTTTCGCCCTTGGCGTGGTGCTCGCCGGTTGTTCGGCGCTGCTCTGGTATCTGCAGGCCGGTCGCTGGTTGGCACTGAGCGAAGGATTGGCGTGGACCTGCGTGCTGATCGGCTCGCTGGCTACCGGCATCACCTCGGTGGCGATCCTCACCGCGGCGATGCGCTTCGCCGGCCAGGGCGGCCAGGCCGGCACCGATGTCACCGCGGTGCAGAGCACCCGAGACCTCGGCGAGATGCTGGCGTCTTCGTTCCTGGTCAGCCTCACCGCGCAGATCGGCTATGCCGGCGGTTTCCTCACCGGCAGCGCCCTGGCGGTGCTGGCCCTGCTGCTCGCCCTGCGCCTGCAGGCCGGCGAGGGGCGCGGGGAGTGGAAGGGGCGGGCGGAAGAGGCCTGAGGCGCTGCCGATAGGCGCGCAGCGCCCGGCACCCGCACGGATGCCGCCTCTCCCGCGGACGGGAGAGGGCAGGCGCGGTGGCCTGCCCGGTGTTGCTAGCGTGGCCGTTCCACCTGGTTGCGGTAGCTGCCGGTGATCGCTTCCAGCGCCGCGCTCTTCTCGGTCTTCGGTCGCGAAGCCGCGGCCCATTCCTCTTTTTCCCGTTCGCGGTTGGCCAGGATGATCTTGTTGGCGGTCGGCCGCCGCGCTTCTTCGTATTCGCGCAGGGCTGCGGCCACGTCGGCGTTGCGCGCCAGCGCGGCGGCCAGCTCGATGCCGTCGAGGATCGCCTGCGAAGCGCCGTTGGCGCCCATCGGATACATCAGGTGGGCGGCGTCGCCGAGCAGCGTGATGCGTCCCCGGCCCCAGTGCGGCAGCGGATCGCGGTCGACCATCGGGTACTGCAGGATCAACTGGTTGCGGGTCAGCAGGTCGCGGATGTCGAACCAGCCCAGGTCCCAGTCGGCGAAGAACGGCAACACGTCTTCCAGGCGTCCGTTGCGGTTCCAGTCGGCCTCGTTGTCGAGCTGGCCGACGGCGGCGCTCGGCACCATGCACACCCAGTTCACCAGCGACTTGCCTTCGGCCGCGTGGCGCGCCGAGATCGGATAGGCGACCAGGCGCGACCAGTGCTCGTCGTTGGCGACGATCATGGTCTTGCCGTCGAGGAAACGGTCGAACTCGGTGACGCCGCGCCACATGGTGATCCCACCGTGGGACAGCGGCCCCTGGTCGGGATGCAGGTGCGCGCGGACCGCCGAATGGATGCCGTCGGCGCCGACCAGCACATCAGCACCGAGCGCCAGGGGCTTGCCGTGTCCGTCGCGGGCGCCGATCAGTACGCGGCCGTCGCGCTCTTCGATGCGCTCCACGCCGAGACCGGTGCGTACCGCCTGTTGGCCGAGACGCTCGCGCACCGCGGCGAGCAGGATCATCTGCAGTTCGCCGCGATGGATCGAGTACTGCGGATAGGCGTTGCCGGCTTCCACCCCGCGCGGCTCGGACCATACCGTGGCGCCGCTCTGGTCGATGTAGCGCAGCTCGTGGGTGGGGATGGCGGTGGCCGCCAGCGCCGGGCCGAGGCCCAGTTCGGCAAGGGCCTCGACCGCCGCGGGCTGGATATTGATGCCGACGCCAAGGGGGCGTATCTCGCTGCTGCTTTCCAGCAGCGTGACCTTGCCGATGCCGGCCTGGTGCAGGGCCAGGGCGCAACTGAGGCCGCCGATGCCGGCGCCGGCGATGAGGATATCGATGGGTTCGCTCATGGGTGCTTCCTTTTCTCGAGTGTTCGAATCGATGGGGGTTCGGCTGGGATGGATGACCGTTTACCGCGATGAAACGTCGGCGCAGCGGCGGATAACGCCGGTGGCGTTATTCACCCTACGGCCCGACTCCGGGGCCGCGGGACGCATATCCGCCATGAAACGCCGGCGCAGCGGTGTCGTCACGGTTGCAGGTAGCGGTGCTTCCAGCCTCCTTCGTCGCGGTCGTAGCGCAGGCGCTCGTGCAGCCGCTCGGTGCCGTTGCCCCAGAACTCCACCGACTCCAGGCACAGTTCGAACAGGCAGTAGCCCGGCGGGCGCGGCAGCGGGCCGTCGGTTTCCGCCAGGCGCCGGGCTTCGGCGCGCAGGGCGTGGATGTCGGCGAGGGTTTCGCTCTGCCGCGAGGCGATCGACATCGGGTGGGTCTGGTACGGGCGGCTCAGCCACTGGGCGTCGGCGCGCTCGTCGGGCAGGCGTTCGGCGCGGCCGTTGAGGATGATCTGCTGGCTGCTCTCGCGCCAGTACAGCACCCCCGAGGCCCAGGGGTTCTGCGCCAGTTCGCGGCCCTTCTGGCTATCGGCGTGGGTGGCGAACACCACCCCGCGCTCGCCCAGCTCGGCGATCACCACGATCCGCGTCGACGGCCGGCCCTGCCCGTCGACCGTGGCCAGGGCCAGTGCCCGCGGCTCGCGCACGCCATAGCGGCGGGCGCGTTCCAGCCAGTTGCGCAGCACCTCCATGGGGTTCGCCGGCGGCGCCTCGAACTCCGGGAAAGGGGCTTCGATGGTCCCGGTGAGGGACTCGGAAATGTTCGCGTTGACGCCCATCACGGCGTTCCTCCGTTCTGCCCGTTCACAGGTAGGCGCGGCCTTCGGCGAAGGCCGCGCCGTTGCCCGACACTTCCACCGCCGAGACCCGCTCGCCGGCGCCCTCGGCGCGGGCGTACATGCGCGACGGCCGGCCGATCTCGACGCCCTGGAGGATCTCGATCTGCTGCCCGTAGGGAATCTGCCGGTGGCGCGCCAGGTGGATCGCCAGCGGCCCGGCGGCGGAACCGGTGGCGGCGTCCTCGACCACGCCGTAGGCCGGCGAGAACATGCGGCTGCGCCAGTGCCGCCCGGCGCCGGCGAAGCAGTTCACCGCCAGGTCCGGGAAGTCGCACAGCGCGCGGTGGTCGGGGTGCAGCGCGGACAGCGCGGCGACGCTCTCCAGGCCGACGAA
>NZ_JAEMVM010000012.1:48823-52870 GCF_016463925.1 Pseudomonas sp. P20
CCAGGGCGAAGGGCACGGTGCCCATCCTGGTCTCCAGGAACAGCCTGTCCTTGTCGGTCTCGGCGCCCAGGGCGATGGCGGTGCCCAGCAGCGGGTGGCCGGCGAACGGCAGTTCGTTGACCGGGGTGAAGATGCGGATGCGCGCGTCGCCGTCCTGTTGCGGGCGGAGCACGAAGGTGCTCTCCGACAGGTTCATCTCCCGCGCCATGCGCTGCATGCGCTCGCCGCTGAGGTCGTCGCAGTCGAAGAACACCGCCACCGGGTTGCCTTGCAGCGGTTCGCTGGCGAAGGCGTCTATCACGACATATCTGTGCATGGGCTCTCCTGGCTCAGGGCCGCCGCTCGACCAGCGCGTGGCGCAGCAGGTCGGCGATGATGCGCGGACCCTCGCGGGTCAGCACCGATTCGGGGTGGAATTGCATGGAGGCGAAGCGCGGCCCGCGCAGGGCATGGACCTCGCCGGTCTCGCGGTCGCGGCTGATCTCGATCGGGCCGACCTCGGGAATCTCGATGCGGTCCTGCAAGGCGCGCGCGGCGAAGGTGTTGTAGAAGCCGACGCGCTCGGCGGCGCCGAACAGGTCGATCTGTTTCTGCACGCCCTGGTTGGGCTCCTGCCGGCGTTGCAGGTCCAGGCCCAGGCACAGGCTCAGCACCTGGTGGCTCAGGCACACGGCGAGGAACGGCCGGCGCTCGCTGAGCAGCGAACGGATGGCCAGGTGCAGGTGGCCGATCTTCGGCTGGCCGATCTCGGTGGGGTTGCCCGGGCCGGGGCCCATGATCACCAGGTCGTAGCCGTCGAACGAGTACGGCTCCTGGAAGCCGCGCACGGTCACCGTCAGGCCCAGCGACTTGAGCTGCTTGGCGATCATCGAGGTGAAGGTGTCCTCGGCATCGACGATCAGCACCTCGCGTCCGGACAGGTCGGCCTGCAACTGCTGGCGCTCGCTGGCGCCGCGCAGCCAGAAGTCGGCGATCGGCGCGTTGCGGCTGGCCAGCGCCGCCACCACGTGCGGGTGCGAGCCCAGGCGCTGCGGCGCCTGGCTCTTCAGCGCGGCGATCAGCCCGGAAGCCTTGGCCCGGCTTTCCGCCGCCTCGCCCAGGGGATCGGAGTGACGCACGATGGTCGAGCCGACGCCGATGCGCAGGCGGCCGTCGCCCTCGATCTCGGCGGTGCGGATCAGGATCGCCGAGTCCAGCGTGCGCCCGCCCTGGCCGTCACCGCCGATCAGCGCCGCCACCCCGCTGTAGTAGCCGCGACCCTGCGGCTCGTAGCGGCGGATCACCCGGCAGGCGCTTTCCAGCGGGCTGCCGGTGACGGTCGGGGCGAACAGCGTCTCGCGCAGCACCTCGCGCACGTCGCGGCTGGTCTGGCCCTCGATGAAGTACTCGGTGTGCGCCAGGTGCGCCATCTCCTTGAGGTAGGGACCGAGCACCCGGCCGCCGTCCTCGCAGATCCGCGCCATCATCTTCAGCTCCTCGTCCACCACCATGTACAGCTCGTCGGCTTCCTTGCGGTTGTCGAGGAATTCCATGACCTCGGCCAGGTTCGGCCCGGCCGGCGGGTAGCGGTAGGTGCCGCTGATCGGGTTCATCACCGCCAGGCCGTCGCGCACGCTGATGTGTCGCTCGGGCGAGGCGCCGACCAGGGTGCGTTCGCCGGTGTGGACGATGAAGGTCCAGTAGGCGCCCTTCTCGCGCAGCAGCAACTGGCGGAAGAAGCTCAGCGCGCTGGCCGTGGCGTAGCCGTCGATGCGCGCCTGGAAGCGCCGCTTGATCACGAAGTTGGCGCCTTCGCCGCGACCGATCTCGTCGGCGATGACCCGCCCGACCACTTCGGCGTAGGCCTCGTCGTCGAGGTCGAAACCTTCCTCGCTCAGTTCCAGCGCCTGGTTCGGCAGCAGCGCCAGGGCCTGTTCCAGCGGCAGCAGCTCCTGCTCCAGGACCTTCAGCGCCAGCAGCGGCGTGCCGTCGTCGAGCGCCTCGAAGCCGCGCTCGGCGATCTGCCGGTAGGGAATCAGCGCCAGCAGGTCATGGCGCGGCAGGCCCGGGCCGGGCTCGTCCAGCGGCAGGTCGGCCAGGCCGTGCAGTTCGAGCGCCTCGCCGCGGATCACGTCGAGCAGGCCCGGGCCATTGCTTTCCGGGCGGTAGAGCAAGGCGAACGGCGCCGGCCGTTCGAGCAGGCGCTGCAACAGCGATGTGGGCAGGGCGTTCATTCCAGCACCTCGTCGGTGGTAACCACCATCGCGCAGCGGCTGGCGGCGTATTCCAGGGCCATGCGGTGGTGCGCCTCGCTGAAGTCGGCGATGGCGTCGGCCACCAGGAACGGCTGGATGTCGTTGGAGTAGGCGTCGACCGTGGAGATCAGCACCCCGACGTGGGCGTATACGCCGCACAGCACCAACTGGTCGCGGCCGGCGGCGCGCATCCGCTGGAGCAGGTCGGAGTGGAAGAAGGCGCTGTAGCGCCACTTGGTCAGCAGCCAGTCGTCCGGCCCCGGCGCCAGCTCCTCGACCACCTCGCGGTCGGCCGGACTGGCGCGCATGCCCGGCCCCCAGAAGTCCTTGAGCAGGCCGCGCTGCTCCTCGGTCATGCTGCCCGGCTGGGCGGTGTAGGCGATCTGCACGCCCTGCTCGACGCACCAGCGGCGCAGCCGCGCGGCGTTGGCCACCAGCCCGGCGCGCAGGCTCTCGGGCAGCGGGCGCAGGAAGTAGCGCTGCATGTCGTGCACCAGCAGCACCGCGCGCCGCGGCTCCAGGCTCCAGCGCGCCAGGTTGGCCGGCAACTGCTGGGCAGTCGGCAAGGGATAGGCGGTGATTTCGGGAATGCCGCTCATGCCACGGTCTCCAGGGGGAAGGTTGCGCTCGGGATCGCTTCTGCGCCGGACCAGGCCATCACCGCGCTGAGCGCCTGCCAGGGGTTCAGCCGCGGATCGCAGAGGCTGGTGTAGTGCCGGCTGACCTGGTGCAGGCCGCTGGAATCGGCGACGCACTCGGTGACGTCGTCCGGGGTGGTCTCCAGGTGCAGCCCGGCGGCCACGCCGCCGGAGCCGGACACCGCCAGGCGGAACGCCGCCACCTCCTCGGCGATGCTGCGCACCAGGCGGGTCTTGTTGCCGCAGGGCGCGACGATGGTGTTGCCGTGCATCGGGTCGCTCAGCCAGATCACCGGGTGCCCGGCCGCGCGCACCGCCTCCACCAGCGGCGGCAGGCGCTCGCCGACCTTCTGCGCGCCCATCCGCGCGATCAGCGTCAGGCGTCCCGGCTCGCGGCGCGGATCGAGGCGCTCGCAGAGCGCCAGCAACTGGTCGCGTCCGATCTCCGGACCGACCTTGCAGGCCACCGGGTTGAGCACCTCGGCCAGCAGCGCCACATGGGCGCCGTCGACCTGGCGGGTGCGCTCGCCGATCCACGGCCAGTGGGTCGAACCGAGGTAGACCCGGCGCTGCTCGTCCTCGCGCAGCATCGACAGCTCGTAGTCGAGCAGCAGCATCTCGTGGCTGGTCCAGACCGGCGAGGCATTCGCCTCCTGCCCGGACGCGGCGTCCCAGCCCAGGTGGCGCATGATGTTGCGCGCCGCCGCATAGCCCTTGAGGATCCGCTGCGGATCGGCCCGGCGCTGTTCGGCATGGGCCTCGCGGCCGTTGACCATGTCGCCGCGATAGACCGGCAGGGTCTGCTCGCCGACCTGCTCGTGCGGCTTGGAACGCGGCTTGGCGTACTGCCCGGCGATGCGCCCGACGCGGATCACCGGCCGCCGGCCGGCCAGGCGCAGGGCGCCGGCCAGCAGTTCCAGCACGGCGGCCTTGCGCGCCACGTTCTCGGCATGGTGGTCGTCCATGTCCTCGGCGCAGTCGCCGCACTGCACCACCAGCGCCTCGCCGCGGGCGACCCGCGCCAGGGTCGCGCGCAGGGCCAGGATGTCGCCGGCGCGGATCAGCGCCGGACTGCCGCGCAGGTACGCCTGCACGTCGCGCAGGCGCGACGGATCGCCCCATTCGGGTTGCTGCAGCGCTTCGCAGCGCCGTACGCGTTGCAATAGATCGTCCAT
>NZ_JAEMVM010000116.1:0-377 GCF_016463925.1 Pseudomonas sp. P20
GCGTGGAGACACCCTGGGCGGTGAGATAGCGAACGTCCAGCGGGCTCCGTGGCCCGGCCTGCGCGATGGTAGTCATGTTGGTCATCCAGTCGACCATCCCGGTCTTCACGAACAACCAGTCATAGGCCAACTGGGCCAGCCAGGTGGCGGTTCGACCTGGCTCCTGCACGACGACGCTGTGTAACAGCCCCTGCGACAGCCAACTGAGTTCGTACTCGAACATGGCCTGGGCATGCTTCCAGCCCGCGTCAGGCCAGAAGAAATACAGGCAAACCCACTCCACGATGATTGCGCCGATCAGCGACCCGAACATCACGCCGAGAAATTGGAAGGGCGTACTGATGATGGTGCCGAGAAGGGTCTTCTGGCTCTCTTGT
>NZ_JAEMVM010000117.1:0-438 GCF_016463925.1 Pseudomonas sp. P20
GCCAGCGCCGCCCCCTTCACCTCCCCCGGCGACCGCGACCTGATCCGCGACCGCCAGCAGCGCCTGCTGGACGAACAGCGCAAGCGCCTGGAGGAACTCCAGCAACTGCCCGGCAAGGGAGCGCCCGCCGCTGCGGATGCCTCCGGCGACGACGAGCGCTGCTTCGAGATCCGCCGCATCGAGCTGGAAGGCGCCGGGCACCTCGGCGAAAGCGCGCGTCGCCAGTTGCTGGCGCCCTACCAGGGGCGCTGCCTGGGCGTCGGCCAGCTCAATGCGCTGCTCAAGGCCGTCACCGACCATTACCTGGATCGCGGCTACGTCACCACCCGCGCCTACCTGCCACAGCAGGACCTGGCCTCCGGGACCCTGCGCATCATCGTCGTCGAAGGCCGCCTGGAGGGCCTGGACAGCTCCGCGCTGGCCAGCCCGCGCGAACTG
>NZ_JAEMVM010000117.1:523-791 GCF_016463925.1 Pseudomonas sp. P20
CGGGTGCGTCTCAAGGGCGAGCGCGACAAGCCCTGGCGGGTCTCCGCCACGCGCAACAACGACGGCGACGTCAGCACCGGCGAGCAGCAGATGGGCCTGGGCCTGGACTGGGACAGCCCGCTGGGCCTGGCCGACCAGCTCAACCTGCGCGCCAACCGCGACGCGGTGACCGACCGCTGGCGCCATTCCGACAGCCAGAGCCTGTTCTACAGCCTGCCCTGGGGCTGGTGGACCTTCACCTACGGCTACAGCCAGAGCGACTACCGCA
>NZ_JAEMVM010000117.1:836-990 GCF_016463925.1 Pseudomonas sp. P20
AGTTCCGCGCCGAACGCGTGCTGCACCGCGACGGCGTGAGCAAGACCGCCATGAGCCTGGGGCTCAGCCACCAGCGCACCAACAACTATGTCGAAGACACCCGCCTGGAAGACCAGAGCACGCGGATCACCGAGACCCAGCTCGGCTTCAACCA
>NZ_JAEMVM010000118.1:0-637 GCF_016463925.1 Pseudomonas sp. P20
ACCTCCGCGTTGAACAACCAGGAGGGACGCCTGCTCAGCGGCGGAGCCCTGACCTTGCGTATCGCGCAGGCCCTGGACAACAGCCTCGAGGGGATTGTCTCCGGTGCCGGAGGTCTGGATATCCAGGCATTCGTCCTGGACAACCGTAGTGGCTCCATCGGCAGCAAGGGTGCCATCGATATCGGTGTGACCCGCCTGGAAAACGACGCTGGCACGCTGATCGCCGAACGCGGCCTGAAGCTGGCGGCCGATGAGGCGAACAGTTCCAAGGGGCGTATCGCCGCCAATGGTAGCCTGCATGCCAAGGTTGGCACGCTGAGCCAGAAGGGAGGAGAACTGACCAGTCAGGACTCGCTGACTCTCGACCTGGGCATCCTAAACAATAACGCTGGCCGTATCGCTGGCAACCAGGGCGTAGACATCACGGCCCGGCAGGTGGACAACAGCGTCGGCGAGATTGCCAGCCAGGGCGTGGTGGCGCTGAACCTCACTGAGCAGCTGGACAACCGTGGCGGCAAGATCGTCGGTGACAGTGGTCTGGGCATCACCGCGCCGCACGTGCTCAACCAGGACAAGGGGGTACTCGCCAGCCGCGATGGGCTGCGCCTGAGTGCTACGGAGTTGTTCAACGGCGCGG
>NZ_JAEMVM010000119.1:0-1057 GCF_016463925.1 Pseudomonas sp. P20
CCGATGGCAGCGAGAAGCCACAACTGGCGATCGACAGCTCGGCGCTGGGCGGGATGTACGCCGGGGCGATCCGCCTGGTCGGCACCGAGCAGGGCGTGGGGGTGCGGCTGGCCGGCGACATGGCCGCCAGCGGCGGCGACATCCGCATCGACGCCAGCGGCAAGCTGAGCCTGGCCCAGGCCTCCAGCCAGGGCGACCTGAAGATCGCGGCCCAGGCCGTGGAGCTGAATGGCAAGACCTACGCCGGCGGCAGCGCCGAGATTCGCAGCGCGGAGGAACTGGTCAACCGGCAGAGCCTGGCGGCGCGCGAACGCATCGCGCTGGACGCCGCGCGCCTCGACAACGCCGGGGTGATCGAAGCCGGCGTCGAGCCGGACGAGCGGCGCAACGCGCGCGGCGACCTCGAGCTGCGCAGCGGCACCCTGCGCAACGCCGGCAGCCTGGTGGCCAGCCGCGCGCTGGAAGCGAAGGCGAGCCAGGCGCTGGACAACCAGGGCGGCAGCCTGAAGGGGGCGACCGTCCGGGTCGACGGCGGACACCTGGACAACCGTGGCGGCAAGCTGCTCGCCGAGGGCGAACTGCGGGTCGAGGCGAGCAGCCTGGACAACCGCCAGGACGGCCTGTTGCAGAGCCGGGACCGCGCCGTGGTCAAGACCCGTGGCGATCTCGACAACCGTGGCGGCCAGGTCGTCGGTCTGAACGAACTGCAGGTCCAGGCTGCCGCACTGGACAATCGCAGTGCCGGTCTCCTTTCCAGCAAGGGAGACATGGACATCGAGGTCGCTCGTCTGGACAACAGTGCGGGCGGCAAGCTGGTCAGCGAGCGCCGTACGCTCCTGAAGGCGGATCGGCTCGATAATCGCAGCGGTCGCATTGTCGCCGGCCAGGATCTCGACTTGAGCTCTCGGTTGATCGACAACCGAGCGGGCGATATCTCCAGCACGTCGAGGGTGGTGGCGAGCGCTCGCGAACAGTTGGACAACCGCGGTGGCAAGATCGTCGGTGACAGTGGCCTGGACATCACAACGCCACGCATGCTCAACCAGGACAAGGGGGT
>NZ_JAEMVM010000120.1:0-377 GCF_016463925.1 Pseudomonas sp. P20
ACAAGAGAGCCAGAAGACCCTTGTCGGCACCATCATCAGTACGCCCTTCCAATTTCTCGGCGTGATGTTCGGTTCGCTGGTCGGCGCAATCATCGTGGAGTGGGTTTGCCTGTATTTCTTCTGGCCTGACGTGGGCTGGAAGCATGCCCAGGCCATGTTCGAGTACGAACTCAGTTGGCTGTCGCAGGGGCTGCTACACAGCGTCGTCGTGCAGGAGCCAGGTCGAACCGCCACCTGGCTGGCCCAGTTGGCCTATGACTGGTTGTTCGTGAAGACCGGGATAGTCGACTGGATGACCAACATGACCACCATCGCGCAGGCAGGGCCACGGAGCCTTCTGGACGTTCGCTATCTAACCGCCCAGGGTGTCTCCACGC
>NZ_JAEMVM010000121.1:0-291 GCF_016463925.1 Pseudomonas sp. P20
CCACCCGCACCTCCGGACCCACACCCAGTTCCACCAGGCGCTGGGCCAGGCGGTTGGCCTGGCTGTCGAGTTCGCCATAGCTCAGCCGCTGCTCGCCGAACAGCACCGCAATCGCCTCCGGCGCTCGACGCGCCTGCTCCGCGACCAACTGGTGGACGAACGGCCGGCTCGGATAGTCCTCACCGGTCTGGTCCCAGCGCGCCAGTAGCAGGTCCCGCTCGGAACGATCCAATAGCGGCAACTCGCCAACACGACGCGCCGGCTCGCGACAGATCGCCTCCAGCAGGTTGC
>NZ_JAEMVM010000122.1:0-483 GCF_016463925.1 Pseudomonas sp. P20
TCACCCGGGCCGAACGCATGCGTCGCAACTCCATCCATCGCTATCCACCTGAGCTGAAGAGCGCAATCCGCGTCATCAGCAAGCTCAAGCGCACCATTCAGGAGGTCGAGCATGAAAAACAAGATTGAGGATCTGCGTAATCACCTCTTCGCCACCATCGAAGGCCTGCTGGACGAAGAGAACCCTCTGGATATCGAACGCGCGAAAGCGGTGGCTCATGTGGGTTCGGTGATCATCGAGTCCGCCAAGGTGGAGGTGAAAGCGCTGGAGATCATCGGCGCCCCGGGTGGAAGCACGTTCATGCAGATCGGCCGGGAGGACTCGAAGTGAGTGTTCTGGAACTCACGCCGCCGCACTCCGTCGAGGCGGAGCAAGGGGTACTCGGTGGCCTGATGCTGGACAACGCGGCATGGGACATTGTCGGCGATCACCTGCAGAAGGAGGACTTCTTCCGGCATGAACATCGGCTGATTTTCACCGCCA
>NZ_JAEMVM010000123.1:0-489 GCF_016463925.1 Pseudomonas sp. P20
TCACCCGGGCCGAACGCATGCGCCGCAACTCCATCCATCGCTATCCACCTGAGCTGAAGAGCGCAATCCGCGTCATCAGCAAGCTCAAGCGCACCATTCAGGAGGTCGAGCATGAAGAACAAGATTGAGGATCTGCGGAATCACCTCTTTGCCACCATCGAAGGGTTGCTTGACGAAGACAAGCCCCTGGATATCGAGCGCGCGAAAGCGGTGGCTCATGTGGGTTCGGTGATCATCGAGTCCGCCAAGGTGGAAGTGAAAGCGCTGGAGATCATCGGCTCCCCGGACGGCAGCGGAAGCACGTTTCTGCAGATCAGCCGGGAGGACTCGAAGTGAGTGTTCTGGAACTTACGCCGCCGCACTCCGTCGAGGCGGAGCAAGGGGTACTCGGCGGCCTGATGCTGGACAACGCGGCATGGGACATTGTCGGCGATCAGTTGCAGAAGGAGGACTTCTTCCGGCATGAGCATCGGCTGATTTTCACCGCCA
>NZ_JAEMVM010000124.1:0-430 GCF_016463925.1 Pseudomonas sp. P20
TCGCGAGGCCCTTGTTGATATCGACAAAGTCGGACTTGTGCTGATCTTGGCCGAGGGCGAACAGCTTCTGCTCGATCTCCTCCTGAACCTCACAGGGATTCGCCTGGTGGTTCGAGGCGGTTCTGGTGCAGTGGTGCCCGAGAGACATCAACTGCCGCAGGTGCGCCCGATCGCGAACGATCTGCGCGTAAGCCTCGATATTGGCCACGGAGGGCGTGTTGTCAGCGAGCTGGCCGAGGTAGGCCAGCCCGCCGGCTTCTGGAAGGTCTTCGATCGCTTCCGACACCGTCACGACGTCAAACGGGGCGTCCTTCGCGGCCAACTCGCTGATGGCGGTGAAAATCAGCCGATGCTCATGCCGGAAGAAGTCCTCCTTCTGCAACTGATCGCCGACAATGTCCCATGCCGCGTTGTCCAGCATCAGGCCGCC
>NZ_JAEMVM010000013.1:0-293669 GCF_016463925.1 Pseudomonas sp. P20
AGGTGAAGGGGGCGGCGCTGGCCATGAGGGGCAGGCACAGGAAGATAAAGGTCAGGCGATGGAGAGCCACGATTTCATTCCTTGAAATACAGAAAGGCGCGATGTTGGCCCAGCGGCTACAGCGGGTAAGCAGGAATATTCCGAAATCCGTCTTCCATGAGTCGGACAATCCGGAAGTAAGGCACAAGGCCATCTGGGCGTGCCGAAAAACCTAACACAGACTTTTGGATTAATCCGTTAGATGGCACGCTTTCTCGACGAACTGCAACAAGACCCATCGTTGGCAGGGTACTCATCGCGGCAAAAAGAAAGGGCCGGCTCCCATGGGAAAGCCGGCCCCGGATACTGCTCGTCGCAGGCGCTGCATCAGCCGCGCTGGTAGACGATTTCCTTGGTGCCGCCGTCGCAGGTGCCGACTACCTTCTTGTCGGTGACGCTGCCCTTGTCGACGATTTCCAGGGTGTAGGCAGGAACGCCGTTGGCCTTGATCTTCGCATCGATCTCGGCTTTCAGTTCCTCACAGGGCTTGGCGGCGAATGCGCTGCCCGCCACGGCAAACAGGCCGACTGCCAACATCAACTTCTTCATGAACACATTCCCTCGTTGCATGGATGAAGACCCGAACGGGTCAGGCTTGCCAAATGCGGCAAGGTTGAGACGAGCGCGCCGCCCATGGAGGCACGCCGCCCTCATAGCCTGTGCATGATCCGGCGAAGCGGAAAGACACGGCGGCCTTTCCAGGGCGCAGGCGATCGTGGACAGGTTTCCAGGGTGCCATCAGCTATTGGCGATACGGAACCCTACTTTCAGGGTCACCTGGTAATGGCCGACGGCGCCGTTCTCGATGTGCCCGCGGGTATCCACCACCTCGAACCATTCCAGATGCTGGATGCTCTTCGCCGCTTCGGCGAGGGCGTTGTTGATGGCGTCCTCGATGCTGGTCTTGGACGAGCCGACCAGTTCGATCTTCTTGTAGGTGTGGTGATTGGACATGAACTCTCTCCCCGGACGATGCCTGGTTCTTCGCGCCCGACGGGCGCCTCTGTTCAATGGACACTAGCCGAGCCGGAAAAGTGCAGCAAATCGCCAGCGCTCAGCCTGCCAACTGCTCCCGCAACCATTGCGCCAGGCGCCCGGCACGCGGATCGTGGAGGCGCGCCGGTACCCACAGGGCCAGGCGCGCATCGGTCTCGATGAAGCCCCAGGGCGCCGCCAGGCGGCCTGCGGCGAGATCGTCGCGGACCATCGGCTCCGGGGCGATGGCCACGCCGAGGCCCGCCACCGCCGCTTCCAGCAGGTAGTAGAGATGCTCGAACCCCTGGCCATAGCGCAGCGCCTCCGCCGCCAGCCCCTGGCTCGCGGCCCAGGCCGGCCAGGCCTGGGGTCGCGAGGCGGTATGCAGCAGCGGCTCCTGCAACAGCCGCGCGGCGGGCGCCTGGGCCAGGCCGGTTTCCTGCGCCAGGCGCGGGCTGACCACCGGACCCATGCGCTCGGGCGCCAGTTCGAAGACCTGCATGTCCGCCGGCCAGGGCGGCTCGGCGAACCAGAGCATGGCGTCCAGGCCGGGACGACGCGGATCGAACTCGCCCTCGCTGGTGGACAGTTGCAGGCGCAGGTCAGGGAGGGCACGGTTGAGCTGGTCCAGCCGCGGGATGAACCAGCGCGCCAGCAGGCTGCCGGGTACGCCGAGGACGAACGGGGCCTCGGCGGTCTGCCGGCGCAGCTCGGCACAGACGCCACGCAGTCGCTCGAACGCATCGCCGCAGGCGTCACGCAGGCGAACGCCGGAATCGGTGAGTTTTACGCCGCGCCCATCCTTGCCGAACAGGGCCACCCCGAGATCGTCCTCGAGCAACCGCACCTGCCGGCTCACGGCGCCATGGGTAACGTGCAGTTCCTCGGCCGCCAGGCTGATGCTGTGCAACCGGGCAGCGGCTTCGAAAGCGCGCAGGGCATTCAGGGAAGGGAGGTCGCGGCTCATGGCTATTCGTGAGTTTTCCTGACAGGTTTGAGCAATCTTATCGGTTTCTTTTACCCGGCGGGGGGATTAGATTCTGCCCATACGTCATTTCCTGGAGCCCTCCATGACTTCCTATCGCAACGGCCCCGACGCCAAGGGCCTGTTCGGCCGCTTCGGCGGCCAGTACGTCGCCGAGACCCTGATGCCGCTGATCCTCGACCTCGCCCGCGAGTACGAGAAGGCCAAGGACGACCCGGCGTTCCAGGAGGAACTGGCCTACTTCCAGCGCGACTACGTCGGTCGACCGAGCCCGCTGTACTTCGCCGAGCGCCTGACCGAGCACTGCGGCGGGGCGAAGATCTACCTCAAGCGCGAGGAGCTGAACCATACCGGCGCGCACAAGATCAACAACTGCATCGGCCAGATCCTCCTGGCCCGGCGCATGGGCAAGAAACGCATCATCGCCGAGACCGGCGCCGGCATGCACGGCGTGGCCACCGCCACTGTCGCCGCGCGTTTCGGCCTGCAGTGCGTGATCTACATGGGCACCACCGACATCGACCGGCAGCAGGCCAACGTCTTCCGCATGAAGCTGCTGGGCGCCGAGGTGATCCCGGTGACCGCCGGCACCGGTACCCTGAAGGACGCCATGAACGAGGCGCTGCGCGATTGGGTGACCAACGTCGACAGCACCTTCTACCTGATCGGCACGGTCGCCGGCCCGCATCCGTACCCGGCGATGGTCCGCGACTTCCAGGCGGTGATCGGCAAGGAAACCCGCGAGCAACTGGCCGAGAAGGAAGGGCGCCTGCCCGATTCGCTGGTCGCCTGCATCGGCGGCGGCTCCAACGCCATGGGCCTGTTCCACCCGTTCCTCGACGACGCCGGGGTGCAGATCGTCGGCGTGGAAGCCGCCGGCCACGGCATCGACACCGGCAAGCACGCGGCCAGCCTGAACGGCGGGGTTCCCGGCGTGCTGCACGGCAACCGCACCTTCCTGCTGCAGGACGCGGATGGCCAGATCATCGACGCACACTCCATCTCCGCCGGCCTCGACTATCCCGGCATCGGCCCGGAACACGCCTGGCTGCACGACACCGGCCGCGTCGAGTACACCTCGATCACCGACGACGAAGCCCTGGAGGCCTTCCACACCTGCTGCCGCCTCGAAGGCATCATCCCGGCGCTGGAAAGCTCCCATGCCCTGGCCGAGGTCTTCAAGCGTGCGCCCAGCCTGCCCAAGGAGCACATCATGGTGGTGAACCTGTCCGGTCGCGGCGACAAGGACATGCAGACCGTCATGCACCACATGCAACAGGAGTCGAAAGCATGAGCCGCCTGCAGACCCGCTTCGCCCAGCTCAAGCAGGAAAACCGCGCCGCCCTGGTGACCTTCGTCACCGCCGGCGACCCGGACTACGCGTCTTCCCTGGAAATCCTCAAAGGCCTGCCGGCGGCCGGAGCCGACGTGATCGAACTGGGCATGCCGTTCACCGATCCGATGGCGGACGGCCCGGCCATCCAGTTGGCCAACATCCGCGCCCTCGACGGCGGCCAGACCCTGGCCAGGACGTTGCAGATGGTCCGCGAATTCCGCAGCGGCGACAGTGAGACGCCCCTGGTGCTGATGGGCTACTTCAACCCGATCCACCACTACGGCGTCGAACGCTTCATTGCCGAGGCGAAGGAGGTGGGGGTGGACGGCCTGATCGTGGTCGACCTGCCGCCGGAGCACAACGAAGACCTCTGCGACCCGGCCCAGGCCGCCGGCCTCGACTTCATCCGCCTGACCACCCCGACCACCGGCGACCAGCGCCTGCCGACGGTGCTCGAAGGCAGTTCCGGGTTCGTCTACTACGTGTCGGTGGCCGGCGTCACCGGCGCCAACGCGGCGACCCTGGAGCACGTCGAGGAAGCAGTGGCGCGCCTGCGCCGGCATACCGACCTGCCGATCGGTATCGGCTTCGGCATCCGCAGCGCCGAACACGCCGCCGCGGTCGCGCGGTTGGCCGACGGCGTGGTGGTCGGCTCGGCGCTGATCGACCGGATCGCCAAGGCCCGCGACAATGCCCAGGCGGTCAAGGATGTCCTCGCCCTGTGCGGCGAGCTGGCCGAAGGCGTGCGCAACGCACGCTGACAGACCCTGACAGCGGCATTCGCCAGGCGCAGGCAACCCGCTGCGCCTGGCCTTGCGTTGCACGCTGCCAGAACCGTGAGGAAAAATTCACGGTCACTTTCAGAAACGTCTTATTGTCCGCCGACTCTGCCGAAGCCTTGAATAGCGCCTCACCCAAATAGCCAACGCATTCAAAGAAGGTTCGCATGAGTAAGGTGCTGATCGTCGATGATCATCCCGCTATCCGCCTGGCCGTGCGCTTGCTGTTCGAGCGCGACGGTTTCACCATCGTCGGCGAGGCCGACAACGGTGCCGAAGCCCTGCAGGTAGCCCGCAAGAAGTCTCCCGACCTGGCCATCCTGGACATCGGCATCCCCAAGATCGACGGTCTCGAAGTGATAGCCCGCCTGAAGTCCCTGAAGCTGGACACCAAGGTCCTGGTCCTGACCCGGCAGAATCCGGCGCAGTTCGCCCCGCGATGCCTGCAGGCCGGCGCCATGGGCTTCGTCAGCAAAAGGGAAAACCTCTCCGAGCTGCTGCTCGCCGCCAAGGCCGTGCTGGCCGGCTACATCCACTTCCCCACCGGGGCGTTGCGCAGCATCAACCAGCAGAGCCGCGACAACGAGGCCCGCATGCTGGAAAGCCTTTCCGACCGCGAGATGACCGTGCTGCAGTACCTGGCCAACGGCAATACCAACAAGGCCATCGCCCAGCAGCTGTTCCTCAGCGAGAAAACCGTGAGCACCTACAAGTCACGCATCATGCTGAAACTCAACGCCCATTCCCTGGCCGGCCTGATCGATTTCGCCCGCCGCCACGAGCTGATCTGAGGATCCCATGCGAACGTTCGACCTGACCGCCGCCCTGGGCGACCGCGCCAACCAACCGGAGATCAGCCGCCTGCTCGTCGCGCAGCTGATGACCAGCAACAACGAAGACACCCGCAAGCTGCGGCGCGCCCAGGAGCGCGAGCAGACCCAGGAACTCAACGAGCTGGCGCACCGCCTGGCGGGCATGGCCTCGCTGATCCACGCCCACGCCGTGGAACGCGCCTGCCACCAACTGGAGATCGCCTGCGGCGAAAGCTCCGTGCGCAAGCTCGCCGATGCCGTCGACGACCTGGTGACGGCACTGGGCGAGCTGCAATGCGAACTGCACGACTGGATGACGATGACCGCGCCTCAAGGCACGGCGAAGTCATAGCGTTGCGGGCCTTCGTCCAGGATCGACAGGTCCAGCGGGCGAATGGCTCCCATCCAGATGGCTCGGTCGCGATGGTCGAGCAGATCGTTGCCGGTGACCGGGTGGATGAACACCACCAGGTCCTGCCGATGGATGGCCAGCCAGGGCACCAGCTCGCCGAACACCTCGGGAGCGAACGCCAGCTGGCAGCTCCAGTCCGGATGCGGCCCTACCGGCCGCTCATGGACCCGCCCCATCTTCAGCGGAAAGCGCCGCGCCGCCTCTTCGCAAAGGGCGCGGGCTCGCTCGATGCTCTGCGCATCGAAATAGACGTGAGCATGGAAGCCCTGGATGCGGGGGGTGGAATACTCGTTCATCGTCACCTCTTCAAGCGCCGCCGGCCTGCAACTCGGCCTGCAGCCAGTCGACGAAACCGTCGACCAGCCGCTGGCGCCGCTTGCGCTCCGGCAATACCGCATAGTACCCGTATCGCGACAGGCAGCTCTCGCCAATGGGCCGGCAAAGCAGCCCCTGTTCGAGCAGGCCGTCGACCAGGTGGCGCCAGCCGATGGCCACGCCCTGGCCGGCGATGGCCGCCTGGATCAGCAAGGTGTAGTTGTCGAAGCTGAGCACCGCCGGAATCGGCTGCCGATCGATGGCCAACGCTTCGAACAACGCCGGCCAGTCGAACCAGCGGGCGTGCTGCGCCGGCTTCAGATGCAGCATCGGCAGGCGCGCCAGGTGCGCCTTGGCCAGCGGCAACTGCAATCCCTCGACCAGCCGCGGGCTACAGACCGGGAACACCTCCTCGCGAAACAGCCGGTGCGCTTCGCCGTGCTTGGAACGACCGTCGCCGAACAGGATCGCCACGTCGATATCGCCGCGCTGGCCGGCCAGGCCGCGCTCGCTGGTCACCAGGCTCACGTCCAGGTGCGGATGGGCCTGGTGGAAGCGGGGAAGGCGCGGCATCAGCCAGTAGGCAGCGAAGGCGTAGTCGGTGGCCACCTGGAGCACCTCGTGGCGCTGGCGCGCGCCCAGCGCGGCGATGCCGGCATCGATCGTCTCGAGGCCGGCGGCCACGTGGCGGAGCAGGAGCTGGCCGGCGTCGGTGAGCACGATGCCTCGATGAACGCGCTGGAACAGAGGGGTCGCCAGCTCCTTCTCCAGGCGTTTGATCTGCTGGCTGACCGCAGGCTGGGTGGTCCCCAGCTCCTCGGCGGCAGCGGTGAAGCTGAGCTGGCGGGCGGCGGACTCGAATACCCGGAGCAGGTCGAGGGACAGCGGCATGAGGCGTTCTCCCATAAGCCAGGCTTATCCAACGCATCCAGCCCCATGCGGTTTACCAGGGATTTCGATGCACTGATGATCGACGCAGCACTATCGCATAACCCAATCGCATGGGATAAGCCGCCCGATGAAGACCTCGCCGAACATCCTGTTCATCATGGCCGACCAGATGGCCGCGCCGCTGCTGCCGCTTCACGATCCGCGCTCGGTGCTGCGCATGCCTCACCTCTCGCGCCTCGCCGAACGGGCCGTGGTGTTCGACTCGGCATACTGCAACAGCCCGCTCTGCGCGCCGTCGCGCTTCACCCTGGTCAGCGGTCGCTTGCCTACCCGCATCGGCGCCTGGGACAACGCCGCCGACTTCGCCGCCGATACCCCCACCTACGCCCACTACCTGCGCAACCTCGGCTATCGCACGGCGCTGTCGGGCAAGATGCACTTCTGCGGTCCCGACCAGTTGCACGGCTACGAGGAACGCCTGACCAGCGACATCTATCCGGCGGACTATGGCTGGGCGGTGAACTGGGACGAGCCGGAGGTGCGCCCGAGCTGGTACCACAACATGTCCTCGGTTTTGCAGGCCGGTCCCTGCGTGCGCACCAACCAGCTGGACTTCGACGAGGAGGTGGTGTTCAAGGCCCGCCAGTACCTCTACGACCATGTTCGCCAGCACGCCGGCCAGCCATTCTGCCTGACCGTGTCGATGACCCATCCGCACGACCCCTACAGCATCCCGGCGAGCTACTGGAATCTCTACCGCGACGAGGACATCCCGCTGCCGCGCCAGCGCTTCGCCCAGGAGGAGCAGGACCCTCATTCGCAACGCCTGCTGAAGGTCATCGACCTGTGGGACAAGCCGTTGCCCGAGGAGCGCATCCGCGCCGCCCGGCGTGCCTACTTCGGCGCCTGCAGCTACGTCGACGCGCAGATCGGTGCGCTGCTGGCGACCCTGGAGGAATGCGGGCTGGCCGACGACACCATCGTGGTGTTCTCCGGCGACCATGGCGACATGCTCGGCGAGCGCGGCCTCTGGTACAAGATGCACTGGTTCGAGATGGCCGCGCGCGTGCCGCTGCTGGTCCATGCGCCGGCGCGCTTCGCGCCGCGCCGCATCGGCGCTTCGGTATCCACCGTGGACCTGCTGCCGACCCTGGTGGAGCTGGCCGGCGGCCAGGTCGATCCACGCCTGCCGCTGGAAGGCCGCTCGCTGCTGCCGCACCTGCGCGATGGCAGCGGGCATGACGAGGTGATCGGCGAATACACCGCCGAGGGCGCCCTCAGCCCGCTGATGATGATCCGCCGCGGCGACTACAAGTTCATCTACTCCGAGCAGGACCCCTGCCTGCTCTACGACCTGCGCAACGACCCGCAGGAGCGCGAGAACCTCGCCGCCAGTCCGGCCCATCGCGGAACGTTCGAGGCGTTCCTCGACGAGGCCCGGCGACGCTGGGACATCCCCGCGATCACCCGCGCCGTACTCGACAGCCAGCGCCGCCGACGCCTGGTGGCCGCCGCGCTGGCGCGAGGGCGGCTGGCCAGTTGGGACCACCAGCCGTGGGTCGACGCCAGCCAGCAGTACATGCGCAACCATATCGACCTGGACGATCTCGAGCGCCGCGCGCGCTTCCCGCAACCCTGAGCACGAGGGCACTTCCATGAACCGGCTTCCCACCTGCCTGCTGGCCGCCACCCTGTTCCTGGGCAGCGCCTCGCTATACGCCGAAGACCCCGCCTGTGCCCGCGTCAGGCTGGCCGATCCAGGCTGGAGCGATATCGCGGTGACCAACGCCACCGCCGCGTTTCTCCTGGAAAGCCTCGGCTACCAGGTGAAGATCGATACCCTGTCGGTGCCGATCATCTATGGCGGCCTGCGCGACGGCCAGGTGGACGCCTTCCTCGGCGGCTGGATGCCCGCGCACCAGGACTATCACGACAAGTTCGTCGCCAGCGGCCAGGTCGAACGCCTCGCTCGCAACCTCGATGGCACCCGCTTCACCCTGGCGGTGCCGCGCTACGTCTGGGACGCCGGCGTACACCGCTTCGAAGACCTCGCCGCGCAAGGGCAACGCTTCAACCGCAAGCTGTACGGGATCGGCTCCGGCGCGCCGGCCAATCAGTCGATCCAGAAGATGATCGACGCCAACCAGTTCGGCCTCGGCGACTGGAAGCTGGTGGAGTCCAGCGAGCAGGCGATGCTCGCCGAACTCGGCCGGGCCGAGAAGCGCCAGCGCTGGCTGGTGTTCCTCGGCTGGACGCCGCACCCGATGAACATCCGCCATGACCTGCGCTACCTGGAAGGCGGCGAGCAGTACTTCGGCGACCGCGGCCAGGTCTACACCCTGGCACGCAAGGGCTACGCCGCGCAGTGCCCGAACCCGGCGCGGCTGCTGGCCAACCTGCGCTTCGACCTGGACATGGAGAACCGCCTGATGAGCGACGCGCTGGAAGGCACGGCGACTCCGGCCTCGGCGACCCGCGCCTGGCTCAAGGCCAACCCGCGGGTGCTCGAGGCCTGGCTGCAGGGGGTGACCAGCCGCGACGGCGGCGACGCCCTGGCCGCGGTTCGCAGCCAGCCATAGCGCCATGTGGACGCGCCTGCTGCCGTTCCTCGCCTGGCTACCGGGGCTACGCCGGGGCACGCTCAGGCGCGAGGCCTGGGTCGGCCTGAATGGCGCGATTCTGGCACTGCCGCAATCGATGGCCTATGCGCTGATCGCCGGCCTGCCAGCGGAGTACGGCCTGTACGCGGCGATTCTGCCAGTGGCGATCGCCTGCCTGTGGGGCTCGTCGCGCTACCTGGTGAGCGGTCCCACCGCGGCGATCTCGGTGCTGCTGTTCAGTTCGGTGGCCCCCCTGGCGCCGTTGGGCAGCCCGCAATACGTCCAGGCCGTGCTGCTGACCTTTCTCGCCGGCGCCTTCCAGTGGCTGCTCGGCGTCCTGCGCGTCGGGTCGCTGGTCAATTTCGTCTCGCATTCGGTGATGCTCGGCTTCACCCTTGGCGCGGCGCTGCTGATCGTCCTCGGCCAACTGCCCTATCTTCTCGGCCTGGCCGCGAGCGGGGAGGGCGCAGCGCCGGGAAACGGCTGGCGGCTGCTGGCGCGGTTCGCCGAGTTCGATGGCCCATCGCTGCTGGTGGGCGGCTTCAGCTTCGCGCTCAGCCTGCTGGTCAGGCGCCTGCGACCGCACTGGCCGGCCCTGCTGCTTGGCTTGCTGGGCGGTGCCACGCTGGTCTGGGCGCTACCCGGGACCTTCGCCTCGGTAGCCCATGTGCAGGCCTTATCGAGTGCACTGCCGGGTTGGAATCCGCTGGTCTTCGATTCCCGATCGATCCTCGACCTGCTACCTGCGGCGGTGGCCTGCGGCATGCTCGGGCTGGTCACCAGCCTGTCGATCGCCCGCGCCCTGGCCGCGCGCCAGGGAGACGCGTTCGATGCCAACCAGGAGGTCCGCGCCCAGGGTCTGTCGAACCTGCTCGGGCCTTGGCTGTCGGCGAGCCTGTCGGCGGGTTCCTTCACCCGCTCCGGGCTCAATCTGGAAGCCGGTGCGCGCTCCCCGCTGGCGGGTGCGTTTTCGGCGCTCTGGGTGGCACTGCTGGCCGTGCTCGGTGCGCGCCTGATCGAGCATGTACCGTTGCCGGCGATGGCCGCAGGCATCCTGCTGATCGCCTGGGGCCTGATCGACCGCCCGGCGCTCCGCGCGCTCTACCGCAGCGGCCGCGCCGAATGCCTGGTGGCCGGCCTAACCGCCCTGGCCACGCTGCTGTTGCCGCTGCAGAACGCCATCTACGCGGGAGTGCTGGCTTCGCTGGTCTTCTACCTGCGGCGCACCTCGACACCACGCGTACTGCGCCAGCGCAACGACGAGGAAGAAGTGCTACGCATCGAAGGCTCGATCTTCTTCGGCGCCTGCGACTACCTGCAACGCCTCATGCGCCAATGTGACAGGCCACGGCTGGTGCTGGACGCCCGCCAGGTGAACTTCATCGACTTCGCCGGCGCAGTGCTGTTGCAGCAGGAAGCCCGCCGCCTGCACGCCGAGGGACGCCGCCTGGTATTGCGCCACGCGCGCCCGCAGGTCCGCGAAGCGCTGGGCCGGCAGGCCGACGAAGGCCGCCGCCTGCACTACGAAGGCTGACGCTCAGGGCGCCGCCGGCGATGTCGGTGCGCTGTCGCCGGGCAGCAGTTGCGGCGATTCCCGCTGCAGCTTGTCGCGCATCATCTCCAACTGTCCAAGGGCGGCGCGAGCCTCGTCGATTTCCTCGGCGCTGCGCTCGCCACCCTGTTCGGCCGCCTCGATCCGCGCGCGGATTTCCGGGATCTGCTGTACGCCGCTGGTGTAGGCCTGTACCAGTTCGCGGGTCTGTCGTTCCTCGAAGGCCTGGTACTGCTTCGGATCGGCCAGCTCCTGCGCCGTCGCGCCCTGGCGTGGTTGCAGGCCGCCGAGCGGCGGGCTGCGCGGGTCGCCCTCGTCGCGCAGCATCTGCATGAACTGGATCGCCTGCTCGCGATCCAGTTCCGCCGCCGGCGGCTCCGCCTCGTACGCCGGTGCCACCGCTTGCGATCGTACCGGCGCCAGCGGCGGCGGACGGTCGTCGACCGCGGGCAGCGCCGCAACCGTCCTGGCTGGCGGCGGAGAAGACGAGGAAGCGGCCATATCGGCGGGCGCCAGCAACACGCCGGCGCAGGCCAGGGCGATCGCCAGCCCGCTGCAGCCGAGGGCAACGCCGAGCCAGCGCTTCACAGTCCTTCCACCCTGGCGCCGGCCAGCAGGTTGCGCAGGCGCGTCTCGAACTGTGCTGCCAGTTGCTCGCGCGCCACCGCCTGGTTCACCTCGAAGCGCACGCTGCGGTCGTCGAGGGGCAACTGGCGATCCTCGCGGCTACGCACCCGGACGATCTCGAACGCGCCGTCGATGCGCATCGGCTGGGAAACCGTATCGGCCTTCTGGATCAGCGCAGTCTTGCGCAGCAGGTCGAGCCGGCCGTCCTGGGGCCGTATCAGGCCTAGGTCGCCGGGCGGGTCGCGGTCCCTGTCGTCGGCCAGGGAATAGCGGCGTACCGCCTCGTCGAAGGCCAGGCCGTTGCGCAACTCGGCGTAGACCTTGTCCGCGCTCGCCTGGTCGGCCAGGCGGATATGCGCCGCCTGCACCTGCGCGACGTTGCGGTAACGCTCCAGGTTGCGCCGATAGTAGGCCTCGGCGTCCTTGTCACTGACCTTGCCGGCGAGTTCCCGCAGCGCATCGGACTCATGGTGGAAATCACTGTAGAGGCCGATCTGGTGCAGATAGCGATGGCGCACCAGCTTGTCCCGCACCAGGGTCCTCACGCCCTGCCGCTCTGCCGGGCCGAAGCCGTCCCGGGCCAGGCGGTACCAGAGGTAGTCGCGGCGGATGCGGGTCTGGACCTGGCGCGCCAGGTAGGCGAGGTTGCCCTGTTGCAATTCCACCTGGCCCTGGACGTTGTCGCCTTCGTACAGCGATAGCAGGTCGAGGACCTGTGCCGGCTGGCCGGGAAACTGCCAGCCGATCAGCTCGACCCCGGCCGCCTCGCAGCGCTGCGTCTCATCCAGCAGCAGGCTGTTTTCCACCAGGCCGCGGCTCCTCGGCGCCAGCACCTCGCGCAAACGCTCCGCGCTCAGGGCCCGGGGCTGGCGCAGGTATGGCCCGAGGTCCTCGCGGTAGCGCCTGCCGTATACCTGTTCGAGCAGGTTGCCGGCCTCGATCTCCACGCTGGCGTCGAGATCGGCGCGGCTCTGCGCGGTGAGCTGGTCTTCCACCGCGCGCGCCAGCAGGCGGTTTTCCACCAGGCCGCGGCGCAACTGCTGCGGGTCGGTGTTGAACTTGACCCGCGACAGGGCCTGCTCGAGCAGGTCGACGCTTTTCCCCGGCAGCACCTCGCCGTCGATCCGCAGATCCTGCGGCGCCTTGGCGGGGACGCCATGGGCGCTCCACGCCAGCAGCCCGAAGGCGACCCCGCACAGTGCGCGACGCCAGCCCCGAGCGCGGTCAGAGAGCAGTCTGTGCATCGAAGCTGTTGGCGCCCTTGGTCAGTACGGTGACGGTCAGGGCGATGGACTCGGGAATCAGCTCCTTCGCCACCCGCAGGCGCGTCTCGTAGCTGGTGTCGTAGAGCGGCTCGGGACGCGCGTAGGCGACCTGGCCGGTCTGGGTGAGCAGGTCGCGGATGCTCTTGCTCGGATCGTAGCGCCCCACCAGGTTGGCCACCGCCGCCGGGTCGTTGAGCTTCTCGCTGGCGTAGTGGTCGTCGACCCAGCCTTCCCAGCTGGAATGGCCGTTGGCCGAGGTGATCCACACATGGTGCGGCTGGGCCACGTCGCCGGTGGCGTGCAGGGCATAGCCGATGGTTTGCAGCGAAGGCGCGGCGCGGAACTGCTCGAACCAGTAGGTGGCGAGGTTGTCGATCGGCTGGAAGGCGGCGGTCTGGAAGTCGCCGTAGTGCTCCTGCCAGTCCGAGCGGGTGCCCTGGCGGTAGTGCGCCTCGGTGGTGTCGAAGTCCTCGCGCTTCAGCTCGCGGTTGTAGAGGTAGACCATGGCGTACCAGTCGACGTCGGCGATGCCGCCGTCGACCTTGTGGTAGCGGTAGTCGTAGCCGCCGTGGGGGTTGCCATGGGAGTCGCCGTCGCGGGCCAGGTTGAGGAAGTGCCAGTACGAGGTGTAGTTGACGATGCCCGAAGCCGCGCCCCACAGCGGCGCGTGTTCGTAGCCGACCCACCAGCCACCGAGACGGGTGTCCTTGAAGTCGTCCACGTCGAAGGCCGCCTGGCCGAGGATCTCCCCGGCCTGCGCCTCGCTGCCGGCGGCGCTCACGTAGAACCGGTAGGCCTGACGCATCTCCTCGGTGGCGTAGGAGGAGTTCATGAAGGCCAGGGCGTCCTTGACGATGTTCTTATGGGTCGGTTGCGACCAGGCGTTGGCCTGGCTGGCGATGGCGCAGATGCAGAGACCGGCGGCCAGGCGGGCGAAGGTTTTCATCGGCAGCGCTCGAGAGTGAGTGAAGCCTGAAGTCTTAACCCGGTTTTGTGATTCCTACATGTCAGATGGAAACCGATTTGAGACGTACGTCTCAAATGCTGCCTGACAACTCAGACAGTTGCCAATTGCCGGCGCAGCGTCTCCAACACCGGCGCCGAGGCAGGACGCACTCCACGCCAGAGGAAGAATGCCTCGGCGGCCTGCTCCACCAGCATGCCCAGGCCATCCAGGGTACGCGCCGCACCGCGTTCGGCGGCCCAGCGGTTGAAGGCAGTCGGTTCCTTGGCATACATCATGTCGTAGCAGACGGTACGGCCGGGCTCGATCACGCTCTGCGCCAGCGGCGGCACGTCGCCGGCAAGACTGGCCGAGGTGCCGTTGACGATCAGGTCGAAAGGCCCTTCGACCTCGGCGAAACCGCAGCCGTGCACCGCGCCGAGGTCGGCGAACCGCTCGGCCAGGTCCACGGCCTTCCGCGCCGTGCGGTTGGCGATCAGCAACTCCGCCGGGCACTCGCCGAGGAAGGGTTCGAGCACCCCACGCACCGCACCGCCGGCGCCGAGCAGGAGAACCCGCTTGCCGCGCAGCTCGACCCCGGCGTTCGCCGTCAGGTCCCGCAGCAGGCCGGCGCCGTCGGTGTTGTCGCCGCGCAGGCGACCGTCGGCGAGGCGGATCAGGGTGTTCACCGCCCCGGCCCGGGTGGCCCGCTCGCTCAACTCGTCCACCAGACGATAGGCCTCTTCCTTGAACGGCACGGTGACATTGGCGCCCTTGCCCTGCTCGAAGAAGCGCCGGGCGAACCCGGGGAAATCGTCCAGCGGCGCCAGTTGCGCGTCATAGACCAGCGCCTCGCCGGTCTGCTCGGCGAACAGGCGGTGGATCAGCGGCGACTTGCTGTGGCCGATGGGGTTGCCGAATACGCAATAGCGGTCCATGGGTCGTTCCTTTGCCGGAGTGGGACGGGACGAGCGGACTCGTCCCCTGCGGGCGGGTCAGGGCTGGCCGGCGAGCCAATCGCGGTCGGCGAGGAAATACTCGGTCAGGCGCGCTTCCTCGCTGCCCGGCTCGGGTTTCCAGTCATAGCCCCAGCGCACCTGCGGCGGCAACGACATCAGGATCGATTCGGTACGGCCGCCGGACTGCAGGCCGAACAGGGTGCCACGATCGAAGACCAGGTTGAACTCCACATAGCGACCGCGACGATAGGCCTGGAACTCTCGCTGCCGTTCATCGAACGGCGTGTGCTTGCGGCGCTGGACGATCGGCAGGTAGGCGTCGATATAGGCATCGCCGATGGCGCGGATGAAGGCGAAGCAGGTGTCGAAGTCCCACTGGTTGAGGTCGTCGAAGAACAGGCCGCCGATGCCGCGCGGCTCGTTGCGGTGCTTGAGGTGGAAGTAGCGGTCGCACCATTCCTTGTAGCGCGGGTAGACGTCCGCGCCGAACGGCGCGCAGGCGTCGCGAGCGACCCGGTGCCAATGCACGCAGTCTTCCTCGTGGGCGTAGTAGGGGGTCAGATCGAAGCCGCCGCCGAACCACCAGACCGGCTCCTCGCCTTCCTTCTCGGCGCAGAAGAAACGCACGTTGGCATGGGACGTCGGCACGTGGGGGTTTTCCGGATGGATCACCAGCGACACGCCGAGCGCCTGGAAACCGCGCCCGGCCAGTTCCGGCCGATGGGCGCTGGCCGAGGGCGGCAGGCTATCGCCGAAGACGTGGGAAAAATTCACCCCGCCCTTCTCGATCAATGCGCCGTCGCCGATTACCCGCGTCCGTCCGCCGCCACCGGCCGGACGCTCCCAGGCGTCCTCGGCGAAGCGGGCCTTGCCGTCCTCCGCCTCGAGGGCGGCGCAGATGCGGTCTTGCAGGTCGAGCAGGTAGGTTTTGACAGCGGCGATACGGTCGGTCACGGAGTTCACCTTGGAGCGGGGAGGCCGCGCGGGGCGCGGGCTGGCGACGAAACGAGGGCGCAAGCATACCACCCTGGATGGGTAGCCGGCGCTTGACGGCCGTCAAGGGGAAGGCTTGGATGAAGGCCTTTACCCAGGGTCGCCCACCCGGCGCGACCGTCCGAAACCCTGACGAAGCAGGAGTTCCAGCATGGCCAAGCGCATCCAGTTCGCTGCCTACGGCGGCCCCGAAGTCCTCGAATACCGCGACTACCAACCCGCCGAGCCGGGCCCCCGGGAAGTCCGCGTGCGCAATCGCGCCATTGGCCTGAACTTCATCGACACCTACTACCGCAGCGGCCTCTATCCGGCCCCCGGCTTACCCTCGGGACTGGGTAGCGAAGGTGCCGGCGAGGTCGAGGCGGTGGGCAGCGAAGTGACCCGTTTCAAGGTCGGCGACCGCGTCGCCTACGCCACCGGCCCGCTGGGCGCCTACAGCGAACTGCATGTGCTGGCGGAGGAGAAGCTGGTCCACCTGCCCGACGGCATCGACTTCGAACAGGCCGCCGCGGTGATGCTCAAGGGGCTCACCACCCAATACCTGCTGCGCCAGACCTACGAACTGCGGGGCGGCGAAACCATTCTCTTCCATGCCGCCGCGGGCGGCGTGGGCCTGTTCGCCTGCCAATGGGCCAAGGCCCTTGGAGTGCAGCTGATCGGCACCGTCAGCTCGCCGGAAAAGGCGCGCCTGGCCAGGCAGCACGGTGCCTGGGAGACCATCGACTATAGCCATGAGAACGTGGCGCGGCGGGTGCTCGAACTGACCGACGGGAAGAAGTGCCCGGTGGTCTACGACTCTGTGGGCAAGGATACCTGGGAAACCTCGCTGGACTGCGTGGCGCCGCGCGGCTTGCTGGTCAGCTTCGGCAACGCCTCGGGGCCGGTGACCGGGGTCAACCTGGGCATCCTCTCGCAGAAGGGTTCGCTGTACGTGACCCGGCCGACCCTGGGCAGCTACGCCGATACCCCGGAAAAACTCCAGGCGATGGCCGACGAGCTGTTCGGCCTGATCGAGCGCGGCGACATCCGCATCGAGATCAACCAGCGCTTCGCCCTGGCCGAAGCAGCCAGGGCGCATACCGAACTGGCCGCACGGCGAACCACCGGCTCGACCGTACTGTTGCCCTGAAGCGCGTACTCAGGCCGGGCGGATGACCTGTCCAGTCACCAGGTCGCGGATCAGGCTGGGGTTGCGGCGCCCGCCAAGGGCGCCGCCGAGGATAGCGTCCAGCTCGTCGTGGAAGTATTGCTCCACCCGCAGCCGCGTGCGCGCCGCCGGGCGCCCGGCCGGATTGGCCGAGGTGGAGATCAGCGGACCGGTGAGATGGCACAGTTCCTGTACCAGGGGATGGTCGGTGACCCGCACGGCGACGCTGTCGTGGACGCCGGTGACCCACTCCGGCAGGCGCTCCTGGTGCGGCACCAGCCAGGTGTTCGGCCCCGGCCAGGTACCGGCCAGGCGGTCCAGCCAGACGTCCGGCAGGTCTTCGAGAAGGAAGTCGAGCTGGTGGATGTTCGCCGCCACCACGATCAGGCCCTTTTCCACCGGCCGCGCCTTCAGCGCCAGCAGGCGATACACCGCATCCTCGTTCCACGGGTCGCAGCCGAGCCCCCATACCGCCTCGGTGGGATAGGCGATCACGCCGCCCTCGCGGACGACCCGGGCGGCGCATTGCGCACGAAAGCTGCTGATCATCGACTCACTCCAGCGGACAGGGTGCGCGAAGTGTACGGTTTCAGCCGGAGCGATGCACCCAGGTGCCGGCCTCGCAGGCGACCCGGCCGTCGAGTTCCAGTTCGCTGAGCGTCGCCAGCACATCGGGCAGCGTCATGCCGCTGGCGGCGGCCAGGCCTTCGCTGGTGTAGGGCGCGGCGCGCAGCAGCGCCAGCAAAGGGTGGGGCAGGGGCTGCGCCGGCGCTTCCGCTGGCTCCGCCTGCGCCCAGCCGCGCAGTGCTTCGAGCACGTGCCCGACGCTTTCCACCAGCAGCGCGCCATCGCGAATCAGTTGGTGGCAGCCACGTGCGCCGGGATGGTGGATGGAACCCGGAATGGCGTACACCTCGCGCCCCTGTTCCGCCGCCAGCCGCGCGGTGATCAGCGAGCCGCTGGCGGGACTTGCCTCGACCACCAGCACACCCAGCGAGAGTCCGCTGATGATGCGGTTGCGCCGGGGAAAGTTTGCCGGCAGCGGCGGGCTGTCCAGCGGCAGCTCCGAAACCAGCGCGCCGCCACCCTCGACGATGCGCCGCGCCAGCGCCTCGTGGCGCCGCGGATAGAGCCTGCGCAGGCCGGTGCCGAGGACTGCCACGGTCGCGCCGCCAGCCTCCAGCGCGCCCTCGTGGGCGGCGCCATCGATGCCCAGGGCCAGCCCGCTGGTGATGGCGAAGCCGCCCTGCGCCAGGCTGCGCGCAAAGCTCCGGGCGGTGCCCAGCCCGGCGGGGCTGGCGCGGCGGCTGCCGACCATCGCCAGTTGCGGCCGTTCCAGAGTCTCCGGAGCGCCTTCGACGTACAGCAGCGGCGGGGCATCGGCGACTTCGGCGAGCAGTGCCGGGTATCCCGGGTCGTCCCACATCAGCAGGTGCCTGCGCGGACCTTCCAGCCAGCGCAGGGCTTCACCCGCCGCTTCCCGCACCGCCGGGCTGCGCCGCGCGGCGGCGGCCTCGGCAGGCACTCCCAGGGTGCGCCAGGCGCCGGCTGGCGCGGCAAGCGCGGAAGAGGCCGAACCGAAGGCCTCGATCAAGCGCAGGAAGCGCATGGGTCCCAGTTCGGGCAGGCCATGCAGGCGCAGCCGTGCTTCCAGTTCGGCTGGAGAATGGTTCTTCATTGCGACTCATCCATAGCAGGCAGGTCCATCGCTGACAGGAAGAGGGGAAGGGTCCGGCTTCCATCCTGGAAACCGTCGTATGAAATTTCCTTCCCCCAGAAACGCGAAACCCCCGCCGAGGCGGGGGTTTCGAGTCAGGGATTCTGCACCCTGTCGGTTACCGAGAGCGGCCTGCTGGCCATCAGAACCAGGGCGTAGCTCAGCTTCTTGTAGGTACGGAACACCATCAGCAGGCCGGCGCGTTCGTCGGGAATCTTCACCGACTCACCGGTAACGCGGTCGCGCACCGTCTCGCCGACCTTGTAGATCGCCAGCACGTTGCCCTCGGCCAGCCCGTCGCGCTGGCCACGGTTCAGGGTGACCACGTCGAACTGGCCGATCTGGGTCACGCCGCGCGGTACGTCGATGATTTCGCCCTTCACCTCGCGGCTCGGCTCGCCGGGCATGAAGGTGGAATTCACCGCACGCTCCTCGGTGGGGAACAGGCGGTCGCCCAGGCGCACTTCCTGGGTGGTGCGGGTCAGCGCCAGGGTCGCGACGTCGCCTTCGGTGGCCACCACCTCGCCGCCGCCGATGTCGTCGGCGTTGATGCCGAGGACTTCCTTGGTCTTCGGATCGATGTAGACCTTGCCCTGGCGGAAGATGCCATAGGCCGGCTGGCCGTCGGCGAACTTGCCGCGAGCGTAGATGCGGTCGCCGGTGCCGCTGACGATCCGCTCGGCGTTGCCGGCGACGATGTACGGCGCACTGGTGAAGGTCTTCTCGTCATCGACGATGCGGTTGGCCAGCAGGAAGCTGTTGATCTTGTCCAGCGGGATGGTCGGGATGGCCTCGGCGATCGGCGTGCTGCGGATCTTCGGCGACAGCTTGATGGTCCCGCGCGATTCGCCACGGTTCAGCACCAGCCGCGGCTGGCCATCGACGTAGACCAGGCTGAGTGTGTCGCCGGGGTAGATCAGGTGGGGATTCTGGATCTGCGGGTTGGCGTGCCAGAGTTCCGGCCACTTCCATGGCTGGCGGAGGAATTTCCCCGAGATGTCCCACAGGGTATCGCCCCTGACCACCGTGTAGCGGTCCGGATGCCCTTCCCTGAGGTCGACCTGGGCCTGCGCCAGACCGCTCGCGGCAAGGAGCAGAAGGGCGACTAGTGATTTCCTCATGCAGTGAATCCCTTTATCATGTCGACATACGCGAAACGCCCGAAGCCCGCGAGAATCGCGGTCTGAAGCCGTTTTCAAGCTGCGCGCCATCTTAGCAGCGGATTTTCAATCGATTCCACAAGTGCATCACAAACGCATATGGCCATCCTGAACATTCTCGAATTCCCCGATCCGCGCCTGCGGACCATCGCCAAACCGGTGGAGGTGGTCGACGACGCGGTGCGCCAGCTGATCGACGACATGTTCGAAACCATGTACGAAGCCCCGGGCATCGGCCTCGCCGCGACCCAGGTGAACGTGCACAAGCGCATCGTGGTCATGGACCTCAGCGAAGACAAGTCCGAGCCGAGGGTATTCATCAACCCCGAGTTCGAACCGCTGACCGAGGATATGGACCAGTACCAGGAAGGCTGCCTGTCGGTACCCGGCTTCTACGAGAACGTGGACCGACCGCAGAAGGTCCGGATCAAGGCCCTCGACCGCGATGGCAACCCCTTCGAGGAAGTCGCCGAAGGCCTGCTGGCGGTATGCATCCAGCACGAATGCGACCACCTCAACGGCAAGCTGTTCGTCGACTACCTGTCCACCCTCAAGCGCGACCGCATCCGCAAGAAGCTGGAAAAGCAGCATCGACAGCAGGCGTGACCCCATCCCCCAAAGGCTTGCCCCGGCAAGCCTTTTTCTTTTAGCGAGCCCCGCATGAGCCAAGCATTGCGCATCGTCTTCGCCGGAACCCCGGAATTCGCCGCCGAGCATCTCAAGGCCCTGCTCGACACCCCACATCGGATCGTCGCCGTCTACACCCAGCCTGACCGGCCGGCCGGCCGCGGGCAGAAACTGATGCCCAGCGCGGTGAAGAGCCTGGCCCTGGAGCATGGCCTGCCGGTCATGCAGCCGCAGAGCCTGCGTAATGCCGAGGCCCAGGCGGAGCTGGCGGCCCTGCGCGCGGACCTGATGGTGGTGGTCGCCTATGGCCTGATCCTGCCCCAGGCGGTACTCGATATCCCGCGCCTGGGCTGCATCAACAGCCACGCCTCGCTGCTGCCGCGCTGGCGCGGCGCCGCGCCGATCCAGCGCGCGGTGGAAGCCGGCGACGCGGAGAGCGGCGTCACCGTGATGCAGATGGAAGCAGGGCTCGACACCGGCCCGATGCTGCTCAAGGTGAGCACGCCGATTTCCGCCGCGGACACCGGCGGCAGCCTGCACGATCGGCTCGCCGCGCTCGGCCCGAAAGCGGTGGTCGAAGCCATCGCCGGCCTGGCCGCCGGCACCCTGCATGGCGAGATCCAGGACGACGCCCTGGCCACCTACGCGCACAAGCTGAACAAGGACGAGGCACGCCTCGACTGGAGCCGTCCGGCCGTCGAACTGGAGCGCCAGGTCCGCGCCTTCACCCCCTGGCCGGTCTGCCACACCAGCCTCGCCGATGCGCCGCTGAAAGTCCTCGGCGCCAGCCTGGGGCAGGGCAGCGGGGCGCCCGGAACCATCCTCGAGGCCAGCCGCGACGGCCTGCTGGTCGCCTGCGGCGAAGGCGCCCTGCACCTGACCCGCCTGCAATTGCCTGGCGGCAAGCCACTGGCCTTCGCCGACCTCTACAACAGCCGCCGCGAGCAATTCGCCGCCGGCCAGGTGCTCGGCCAATGAACCCGCGTCTCGCCGCCTGCCAGGCGCTGGCCGCGGTGCTCGCCGGACGCGCCTCGCTGTCTGGCGCGTTGCCGCCGCAACTGGACAAGGTCGCCCCGCGCGATCGCGGCCTGACCCAGGAGCTGGCCTTCGGCGCGGCGCGCTGGCAACCGCGCCTGCAGGCCCTGGCCGCGCGCCTGTTGCAGAAGCCGTTCAAGGCCGCCGACACCGATATCCACGCCCTGCTGCTGATCGGCCTCTACCAGTTGCTCTACACGCGGATTCCGCCGCACGCCGCGATCGGCGAGACCGTCGGCTGCGCCGACAAGCTGAAGAAGGGCTGGGCCAAGGGCGTGCTCAACGCCGTGCTGCGCCGCGCGCAGCGCGAAGGCGAGACGCTGCTGGCCGAGGTCGACCGCGATCCCTCAGCGCGCCTGGGACATCCGCGCTGGCTGCTGAAAGCGCTCAAGCAGGCCTGGCCGGAGCAGCTCGACGCGCTCTGCGCAGCGAACAACGCACACCCGCCGATGACCTTGCGGGTCAATCGGCGCCACGGCGAGCGCGATGCCTACCTGGCCGAACTCGCCGAAGCCGGGATCGAGGCCCGCGCCTGCGACTACAGCCGCGACGGCATCCAGCTCGCCGCGCCGCGCGACGTACGCGAACTACCGGGCTTCGCGGAGGGCCGCGTCAGCGTCCAGGACGAAGCCGCGCAACTGGCCGCCGAGCTGCTCGAAAGCGCGCCCGGCCAGCGTGTCCTCGACGCCTGCTGTGCGCCTGGCGGCAAGACCTGCCACCTGCTGGAAACCCAGCCGGGACTGGCCGAAGTGGTCGCCGTCGACCTCGAGGAGAGCCGCCTGGTAAGGGTTCGGGAAAACCTCCAGCGGCTCGGCCTGCAAGCCAGCCTGGTCGCCGCCGACGCCAGGGCCACCGGGGAGTGGTGGGACGGCAAGCCGTTCCAGCGCATCCTCCTCGACGCGCCGTGCTCGGCCACCGGGGTGATCCGCCGCCACCCGGACATCAAGCTGGCGCGCAAGCCGGAAGACATCGCCGCCCTGGCGCACCTGCAAGGTGAATTGCTCGACGCACTGTGGCCTACCCTGGAAGTCGGCGGCGTGCTGCTCTATGCCACCTGTTCGGTGATGCCGGCGGAAAACAGCGACAGCATCGCCGCCTTCCTCGCCCGTACGCCCGGCGCCCGCGAACTGGACCTTCCCGGCCCCTGGGGCATGAAACAGCCCCACGGCCGCCAGTTGCTGCCGCAGGTGGAGGGCCACGATGGCTTCTACTATGCCAAGCTGATCAAGATATCCGCCCGTTGATCGAAACCTGACGAGCCGTTTCCTGCCATGAAAATCATCATCCTCGGTGCCGGCCAGGTCGGCGGCACACTGGCCGAGCACCTGGCCAGCGAAGCCAACGACATCACCGTGGTCGACACCGACGGCGACCGCCTGCGCGACCTCGGCGACCGCCTCGACATCCGCACCGTGCAAGGCAAGGCCTCGTTCCCCACGGTGCTGCGCCAGGCCGGCGCCGACGACGCCGACATGCTGGTGGCGGTGACCAATAGCGACGAGACCAACATGGTCGCCTGCCAGGTCGCCTACACCCTGTTCAACACCCCGACCAAGATCGCCCGCGTCCGCGAGCCGGCCTACCTGACCCGTACCGGGCTGTTCGACAACGAGGCGATCCCGGTGGACGTGCTGATCAGCCCGGAGCAGGTGGTCACCAACTACATCAAGCGCCTGATCGAACACCCCGGCGCGCTGCAAGTCATCGACTTCGCCGAGGGCAAGGCGCAGTTGGTCGGGATCAAGGCCTACTACGGCGGCCCTCTGGTAGGGCAGGAGCTGCGCCAGCTGCGCGAGCACATGCCGAACGTGGATACCCGCGTCGCCGCGATCTACCGCCGCAACCGGCCGATCATTCCCCAGGGCGACACGGTGATCGAGGCCGACGACGAAGTCTTCTTCATCGCCGCCAAGGCCCATATCCGCGCGGTAATGGGCGAGATGCGCAGGCTCGACGACAGCTACAAGCGGATCATCATCGCCGGCGGCGGCAATGTCGGCGAGCGCCTGGCCGAGGCCATCGAGAGCCGCTACCAGGTAAAGATCATCGAGCGCAGCCCGCTGCGCTGCCGGCACCTCTCGGATACCCTGGACAGCACCATCGTGCTCAACGGCAGCGCTTCCGACCGCGACCTGCTGCTGGAGGAAAACATCGGCGAGACCGACGTGTTCCTCGCCCTGACCAACGACGACGAGGCCAACATCATGTCCTCGCTGCTGGCCAAGCGGCTCGGCGCGAGCAAGGTGATGACCCTGATCAACAACCCTGCCTATGTCGACCTGGTGCAAGGCGGCGAGATCGACATCGCCATCAGCCCGCAACTGGCGACCATCGGCACCCTGCTGGCCCACGTTCGCCGCGGCGACATCGAGAGCGTACACTCGCTGCGCCGCGGCGCAGCCGAAGCGATCGAAGTGGTAGCCCATGGCGACGCCAAGTCGAGCAAGGTGATCGGTCGCTCGATCAACGAGATCAAGCTGCCGCCGGGCACCACCATCGGCGCGCTGGTGCGCGACGAGGAAGTGCTGATCGCCCATGGCGACACCCGCATCGAGAGCGGCGACCACGTGCTGCTGTTCCTGGTCGACAAGAAATACATCCGCGACGTCGAGCGACTGTTCCAGGCCGGCCTGACGTTCTTCTGAGGCACGCCATATCGCGAACGGCGATAGGGCTTCGGCCTACGAACACCAAGGGGCCGCGTGCCTCCTTCGCAACGGCCGAATCCCCCTGTTCCGTGCAAAGCCTGGCCGGAGCCGGGCACAATGGCCGACATCGTTGGAAGAGGGCAGGATGATGATCGAAGGTCTGGAAAAGATGCTGGCCAAAGGCGTGGACAATGCGCTGCTGCGCTTCGGCCTGGGCAAGGGCTACCTGGACGCGGGCGACGCCGAACGCGCGGCGGAACACCTCCAGCGCTGCGTAGAGCAGGACCCGAAGTATTCCGCCGGCTGGAAACTGCTGGGCAAGGCGCGCCAGGCTGCCGGCGATCTCGCGGGCGCCCGGCAGGCCTGGGAGCAGGGCCTGGCAACTGCCGCGACGCATGGCGACAAGCAGGCCGAAAAGGAAATGACGGTGTTCCTGCGCAAGCTCGACAGGGCGAGAACCTGAGCGTCCGGCCAAGGCTTGCGCAGCGCGTTCTCGCCACCCGCCGGCCGGAGTTCCGGCAGACGGGTCGGGCGTGCTCATCGAGCGCTGGCAGAACGGTTCGAGCACGCCCCGACGACACTTTTACAAAGACCTGTTCCACACATTCGTAGGCAACTTCTGTCAACGATGTAGCCTGCATCCCGAACGCCCAAAACCCCATTGAGCGACCGCTGCCGGCCCTCTAGCTTCGACTCATCGCTTCGGTCCAAGCCCGAACGCGACACCTGACTTCAACTACTTTTCCGGAGCCAACATGTCGAAGCAAGAGCGTTCAGTCCCGTCCTATGTCGAATACCCATACGAGCAAGCGATTCTCTACGTTCACCGGAACGCCTCCGCCAATGAGATGCTCGAATCCGTACAGGAGCGCCTCAGGGCTCTCCTCGGCCTCCTCCATGCCTTGGAAAGGATCGAAGTGCGGACGGGGCAGGGCGTTCCCATTCAGCGCGTGGCGCACATCCTGGTCACGCTCGGCGGCGATGCCCTGACGCTGCTCACGGCCGCGCACCGGGCTACCACCTCCTGAACGAAGAAGGGCGCAACGGTCATCACGGCCTGTTGCGCCCTTCCTCCAGATTGCCTCGATGAGCCTCAAGCGTTGCTCTGCGGCCGCCCCGGCAGCATCTTCAGGATGCCGTTGAGTAGCATGCCGTAGAGCGGCACGAACAGTAGAAGACTGATACTCAGCTTCACTCCGTAGTCCACCGTGGCGATTTCCACCCAGTGCGGCGCCATGAACGGATTGTCGCTACGCCAGAACGCCACGAAGAAGAAGGTGAAGGTGTCCAGCAGGTTGCCGAGGATGGTCGAGGCGACTGGCGCGGTCCACCAGTGCCGGGAACGACGGAGGCGGTCGAATACCTGGATATCGAGGATCTGTCCGAGCACATAGGCCAGGAAGCTTGCCAGGGAGATCCGGGCGACGAAGGTGTTGAACTCGAGCAGCGCGGAGAAACCACGGAACGCCGCTTCCTGGAACAACACCGAGACCACGTAGGAGGCGATCAACGCCGGGATCATGACCCGGGCGATGACCAGCCGGGCAGGGCCCTTGCCCAGCAGGCGTACGGTGAGGTCGGTAGCCAGGAAGATGAACGGAAAGCTGAAGGCGCCCCAGGTGGTGTGCCAGCCAAACAGGGTGATCGGCAACTGCACCAGGTAGTTGCTGGCGATGATGATGAAGATGTGGAAGGCGATCAGGCCGGCCAGGGTGCCGCGCCAGGCCGCCGGAGAAGAGGCTGACATGTGCTGTCCTTTTTGCGCGATGGGGTGAGGGAACCCATGCCCGGCACCATGCCGAGCGGCGCGCATTCTAGCCGATAACCGGCAGCAGTTTCGCCCACTCTGTGATCAGTGGCTCATGCCTGGGGTTCCACGTGGAACATCACCGTTCAGGCTTCGCTGAGAAAGCGCAGGCCGACGCCTTCCGCATCGACTCGCACGACTTCCATCTGCAGGATCGGCGCGTCGATCGGCAGATCCTGTACCTGGCCAGTAACGACACTGCCTGTTGGGAGCTGGGTCAGCTCCGGGTGTTTGACATAGACCCCGGTGTCGGAGAGGTCGCGTGTCTGCGCCATCAGCTCGCCAAATAACGGGTGACTGATACGGATTCGGCACTTGAGCGGGGTTCGTGGGTATTGTCGTTGATTATCCATCGAGTCCCTCGGGACCTGCGGAGGAGGCGGCAGAGCTGAGCATAGTACCCGGATATGAAAAAGGCGTCTTCCGACGCCCTTTCCTCAGTACCATTTTTTCTCGCCATCCGGGCGGTTCTTGAAGCGCTTCATGCTCCACATGTACTGGCTGGGATAGGCTCGTACATACTTCGCCAACTCGCGGCTCATGGCTGCTACAGACACTTCCAGGTCCTTGTCGTACATGTCCGCCGGAGCCGCTTCGAGGATCACCTTGTAACCGCTACCATCGGGCAGGCGCACCGCATGGAAGAACACTCCACGCGCCTTGCCGCGTGAAAGCAACTGCGGGACGAACTTGCTGATCAATGCAGTGGTGCCCAGGTAGGGCACAAAGAGCCCAGCGGTACGCGCGGGCTCGGGGTCGGCGGGAATCCCTACGCAACCGCCTTTCTTCACTTCCTTGATGACACTGAGGATACCCTCCGGAGTGGAAGGTGCGACGCGATTGCCCAATTGCACGCGTTGCTTCTTCAGCAACTCGTCCACTGCCTTCAGCTTGGGCGGACGATAGAAGATGATCGGCTTGGCGTAAGAGCAATAGAAGTGGTTGAGTACTTCCCAGTTTCCCAGGTGACTGGTAATGCCGACCAGGCCATCGCCGGAAGCCAGCGCTTCCTCCAGCACCTCCATGCCTTCGACCTCGCGGATGTACCTCAGCGACTTTTCAGGCGGCCAGATCCAGGCACAGGCACTTTCGGTGAGGGTACGGCCTATATCCATCAGGCTTTGTCCGACCAGCTTTTCCAGTTCGGTTTCGGACAACTCGGGGAAGCACTTGGACAGGTTGATCCGCACTACCTCGCGGGATCGATTCGGCAATTTCCACATCAGCCAGCCTATGCCGGCCCCGACGCCTTGCACGGCACGCCAGGGCAATAACGCGAACAGGCGTAGGGCCCCCACCACCAGGGCACCTTTGAATTTCTCCACGAAACACTCCTCGCTCGACTCGAACGCGCATTGTACGCCAGGAAGAAGGCGAGGGCGGCAGCCAAGGAAGCGGGGCGACCAGCTATGCTGCGCGCCGATGTTCCACGTGGAACATCCGAACGCATCCGTCAGGGAGCGCCCGGCTAGCCGACGAGTTGGGCGTAACGGTCGCAGTCCTGGGTATGGTCCATGACCATGCCGCTGGCCTGCATGAAGGCGTAGCAGATGGTCGGCCCGACGAAGTTGAAGCCGGCCTTGCGCAGCGCCTTGCTCATGGCCTCGGCTTCCGGGGTAATCGCCGGCACCTCGGCGCGACCGGCGAAATGGTTGATCTTCGGCTGGCCGCCGACGAAGGACCAGAGGAACCCAGCCGGGTCGTCCAGCTCCAGCCAGGCCTGGGCGTTCTGCCGCGCAGCGTTGAGCTTGGCCCGATTGCGAATGATGCCGGGGTCGAGCATCAGTTCGTCGATCTCCGCGTCGCTCATCTGTGCCACCCGCTGCACGTCGAAGCCGAACAGCACCTCGCGGTAGCGCTCGCGCTTCTTCAGCACGGTGATCCAGGACAACCCGGCCTGGAAGCCCTCCAGCAGCAGAAGTTCGAACAGCGCGTCGGGATCGCGCTGCGGCACACCCCACTCCTCATCGTGGTAGGCCATGTAGAGGGGATCGTCGTTGCACCAGAAGCAGCGTGGCATAAGGCTTTCCGTGGTTTTCCAGGGATCGGGGGGACGGGCGAGCCGGCGCGGGAATCGGGTATACTTCCGCGTTTTGTATCGAAGCCTCAGCACAGGTGAATTTCGTGAGCCAGACTACGCCCGCCGTGCGCACCTTCCAAGACCTGATTCTCGCCCTGCAGAACTACTGGGCAGAGCAGGGCTGCGTGGTGCTGCAGCCCTACGACATGGAAGTGGGCGCCGGCACCTTCCACACCGCCACCTTCCTCCGCGCCATCGGCCCGGAGACCTGGAACGCCGCCTACGTCCAGCCGAGCCGCCGCCCCACCGACGGTCGCTACGGCGAGAACCCCAACCGCCTGCAGCACTACTACCAGTTTCAGGTGGTCCTGAAGCCGAACCCGGAGAACTTCCAGGAGCTGTACCTCGGCTCGCTGAAAGCCATCGGCATCGACCCGCTGGTCCACGACATCCGCTTCGTCGAGGACAACTGGGAGTCGCCGACCCTCGGCGCCTGGGGCCTGGGTTGGGAAATCTGGCTGAACGGCATGGAAGTCACCCAGTTCACCTACTTCCAGCAGGTCGGCGGCATCGAGTGCTATCCGGTCACCGGCGAGATCACCTACGGCCTGGAGCGCCTGGCCATGTACCTGCAGGGCGTGGACTCGGTCTACGACCTGGTCTGGACCGACGGCCCGTTCGGCAAGGTCACCTATGGCGACGTGTTCCACCAGAACGAGGTGGAGCAATCCACCTTCAACTTCGAGCACGCCAACGTGCCGAAGCTGTTCGAACTGTTCGACTTCTACGAAAGCGAAGCCAACCGCCTGATCGCGCTGGAGCTGCCGTTGCCGACCTACGAGATGGTCCTCAAGGCTTCGCATACCTTCAACCTGCTGGATGCGCGGCGCGCCATCTCGGTCACCGAGCGCCAGCGCTACATCCTTCGCGTGCGTACCCTGGCCCGCGCCGTGGCGCAGAGCTACCTGCAGGCCCGCGCGCGCCTCGGCTTTCCCATGGCCACCCCCGAATTGCGTGACGAAGTACTGGCCAAGCTGAAGGAGGCCGAATGATGAGCGCCAAGGATTTCCTGGTCGAACTGGGCACCGAAGAGCTGCCGCCAAAAGCCCTCAACAGCCTCGGCGAAGCCTTCCTCAGCGGTATCGAGAAGGGCCTCAAGGCTGCCGGTCTCGGCTACGCCGCTGCGCGTTTCTATGCGGCGCCGCGCCGTCTCGCCGTGCTGGTCGAGCAACTCGCCGTGCAGCAGCCCGACCGTACCGTCAACCTAGACGGTCCGCCGCTACAGGCCGCCTTCGACGCCAGCGGTAACCCGACCCAGGCCGCCCTGGGCTTCGCCAAGAAGTGCGGCGTGGATCTGCAGCAGATCGACAAGAGCGGTCCGAAGCTGCGCTTCAGCCAGACCATCGCCGGCCAACCGGCCGCCGGCCTGCTGCCGGGCATCGTCGAGGCCTCGTTGAACGAACTGCCGATTCCCAAGCGGATGCGCTGGGCAGCTCGCCGCGAGGAGTTCGTGCGTCCGACCCAATGGCTGGTGATGCTGTTCGGCGACGATGTGGTCGAGTGCGAGATCCTCGCCCAGAAAGCCGGGCGCGAATCCCGTGGCCACCGCTTCCACAATCCGGACAATGTGCGTATTTCCAGCCCGGCAGCGTATCTGGAAGACCTGCGCGGCGCTCATGTGCTGGCCGATTTCGCCGAGCGCCGCGAGCTGATCGCCAAGCGCGTGGCCGAACTGGCCGCCGAGCAACAGGGCAGCGCCATCGTGCCGCCGAGCCTGCTCGACGAAGTGACTGCACTGGTCGAGTGGCCGGTGCCGCTGGTCTGCTCCTTTGAGGAGCGCTTCCTCGAGGTCCCGCAGGAAGCCCTGATCACCACCATGCAGGACAACCAGAAATACTTCTGCCTGCTGGACGCCAACGGCAAGCTGCTGCCTCGCTTCATCACCGTCGCCAACGTCGAGAGCAAGGCGCCGGAGAACATCGTCAGCGGTAACGAGAAGGTGGTTCGCCCGCGCCTCACCGACGCCGAGTTCTTCTTCAAGCAGGACAAGAAGCAGCCGCTCGAAAGCTTCAATGAGCGCCTGCGCAACGTAGTGTTCCAGGCCCAGCTCGGCACCGTGTTCGAGAAGGCCCAGCGCGTCTCCGGCCTGGCCGCCTACATCGCCGAACGTATAGGCGGCAATGCGCAGAACGCCTCGCGCGCCGGCATCCTGTCCAAGTGTGACCTGGCGACCGAGATGGTCGGCGAGTTCCCCGAAATGCAGGGCATCGCCGGCTACTACTACGCCACCCACGGCGGCGAAGCGGAAGACGTCGCCCTGGCCCTCAACGAGCAGTACATGCCGCGCGGCGCCGGCGCCGAGCTACCCTCGACCCTGACCGGCGCCGCCGTGGCGGTGGCCGACAAGCTCGATACCCTGGTCGGTATCTTCGGCATCGGCATGCTTCCCACCGGCAGCAAGGACCCCTACGCGCTGCGCCGCGCTGCGCTGGGCGTGCTGCGCATCCTCATCGAGAAGCAGCTCGACCTGGACCTGGTAGCCGCGGTCAACGCCGCCGTCGAGCAATACGGCGACAAGGTCAAGGCCGCCGGCCTGGCCGAGCAGGTGCTGGACTTCGTGTTCGACCGCCTGCGCGCGCGCTACGAGGACGAAGGCGTGGACGTGGCCGTGTACCAGTCGGTGCGCGCGCTCAAGCCAAGCTCGCCGCTGGACTTCGACCAGCGCGTACAGGCCGTCCAGGCCTTCCGCCAGTTGCCTGAAGCCGAGGCCCTGGCCGCGGCGAACAAACGGGTGTCGAATATTCTCGCCAAGTCCGAGGACGAGGTTCCGCCGAACGTGGATGCCAGCCTGCTGGTGGAAGCCGCCGAGAAGGCCCTGGGCAGCGCCGTGGCGAACGCCGAAAGCGAAGTCGCGCCGCTGGCAGCGGCACGCGACTATCGCGCCGCGCTGGCCCGCCTGGCGGCCTTGCGCGAGCCGGTGGATACGTTCTTCGCCGATGTGATGGTCAATGTCGACGACGCGGCGGTGCGCGCCAACCGCTATGCGCTGCTGGCCAAGCTGCGCGGGTCGTTCCTCGGGGTGGCGGACATCTCGCTGCTCGGCTGAGCCAGTCCCGCCTCGAAGAAAAGGCCCGGCGTCCTCGCGACACCGGGCCTTTTTCACTACAGGACCTTCAGATACTCCAGCAGCGCACGCTTCTCCTCGGCCGACAGGCTGGTGCCGTACTCATGGCCGCAGCGGCTGTTGCCGGAATCACGCTGCTCGCAGCCGGTGGTCTTCAGCACATAGCTACCGAATTGGGTCTGCTGGGCGGCGAGGCCGACCTTGTCCACGTCGTAGGCCGAGCCCACCGGGAAGGATTCCACCCGCTCCGCGGCCGGCTTCAGCAACTCTTCCAGGGTCGGCACCGAGCCGTTGTGCAGGTACGGCGCCGCCGCCCAGATCCCCTGCAGGACCCGCGACTCGTAGGGGTAGGGGTCGGCCTGGGTACGCACCGGCTTCTGGAAGGCGGTCAGCAGTTGCCGGGTTTCGTCGGTCATCACGCTTTCCGGCTTGACCGCCGCCGCCTTGGCATCGTGCTTCTCACCGAGGATCGGCACGAAGTGCTGCAGGATCGAACCGGCCACCGCTACGGCGAGTACATCGAAGGCTCCGTCGGTCGCCTTCAGCGGCTGGCCGAACGGCATCCGCGCGCCCTCCATCACGCCGGTCTGCACCTGGCCATCGAGGATGGCGTGCTGGCGGCTGTCGCTGCCGACGTCCCTCAGCGGAGTGTCCCAAAGCACCAGGTCCTTGATCCGGATGCCGTGGCACTCCACGCAGCCACCTTCGTCGGTCTTGCGGGCGAAGATCAGCGCGCCTTTCCTGGCCAGGTGCTTGTCCACCGCCCAGGGCCACTTCGGCGGGCCGATCTTCTTGATCAGGTCTTCCAGCTTGCCCAGACCGTGGAAGTTGGCCGAGTTGATCTTCAGGTAGTCCATGCCCAGCAGGTGGAACTTGCTCTTCTGCGGGTGGAAGGTGGCGAATACCCCGTAGACCTCGCCGACATTGCGCGCCAGGCCGAGCAGGTCGTTGCCGTTGGCGGCGAACCCGGGCCACTGGGTCTTGTTCTGCCGCGCCGCGTTCCACAGGAACGGATAGCGCACCGGCGCATCCGCCGCCTTGATGTTGTCGGGAATCAGGTAGGGCGGCGCGGTGCCGATATCCAGCCCGGTAAGGCGGTTGAAGATCATCGATACCGCGTCCAGCCGTGCCGGTCCCCAGGTGTCCTTGGGCAGCGCGCGCTCGATCAGCGTGTGATAGGGCTCGTACCATTCCTTCACCGCCGCGAGCAGAGCGTCGCGCGCACCGGGAGGCGGATTGGCCCCGAGGATCTGCTTGGCGAAGGCGTCGAAGGCGGCGTCATCGCTGGTCAGCGGTCCCACGGCCCGATCGAGGTCGGCGAGGAATGCCTGGAAGTCGACGATCGCCGGACCGCCGTCGATCCGATAGGCAGTGCCCTTCACCTCGATCTGCCGGGTATGGCAGGCCGAACAGGTCATGCCGACCATCTGCCGGGCGCCCGTGCCGGCTACGGTGAAGCCCACCGGCAGGCCTTCCGCGGGCGCCTTGGGGTTGGGCAAATAGCCGTAGCGGGCCAGGCTGTCGGCGAGGAAAGGCGTTCCATCCGGCTGTCGCAACGCCTTGAGCCAGGGCAGGGGCATCACCTGCGAGCCCTGGTCGCGGCTGTAGAAGTCCTGGCGGTGGCTTTCGGTCCATTCCTTGCCCTGGTCGAGCATGACCGGAGCGGCCGCCAGGGCGGCGGAAGAAAGAGCCAGGGAAGCGAGGGACAAGCTTGAAAGGTGCAGTGTCTTTTTCAGGCGTTTCACGGTTACCGTCCTTGGGAACGGGCAGACGCCCCGGAACTCCCCGTCGTCATGCCCGCTCCACCTGTGGTGGAAACACGGCCGGTCGGCCGTGCTGGCATGCGATAGGCGCTTACTGCATTACTCCGGTGATCCACCCGCCAAGGGGTTCGCACGTACTCCGAGACACCCACTGCTGCGTGCCAAATGACTCCCTGGCCTGGGATTGCCATTCCATTGCCATTATTGAATCTAGTACAGATTGTCCAGCATAGGGGCTCGTCGATCCATCCGCGATGCTCCGGCTGGCTGAGGTAGAATCGATCCTTTCCGTTCATGGCCAACTGCGCATCGATGTCCCGTTCCCTGCTGATTCTCGACCGCGATGGAGTCATCAACCTCGACTCCGACGATTACATCAAGACCCTCGACGAGTGGATCCCCATCCCCAGCTCGATCGAGGCCATCGCCCGCCTGAGCCAGGCCGGCTGGACCGTCGCGGTGGCTACCAACCAGTCCGGCATCGCCCGTGGCTATTACGACCTGGCAGTGCTCGAGGCCATGCATGCGCGCTTGCGCGAACTGGTCGCGGAGCAGGGCGGCGAGGTCGGCCTCATCGTCTATTGTCCGCATGGACCGGACGACGGTTGCGACTGCCGCAAGCCGAAGCCGGGTATGCTGCGGCAGATCGGCGAGCACTACGGGGTCGATCTGTCGGGTATCTGGTTTGTCGGCGACAGCATCGGTGACCTGGAGGCGGCGCGGGCCGTCGATTGTCAGCCAGTATTGGTAAAGACCGGAAAAGGTGTACGTACGCTGGGCAAGCCCTTGCCAGAGGGCACCCTGATATTCGACGATCTGGCGGCAGTCGCCAGCGCATTACTTCAGTAAGGTCAGAATACATGTCGACAGTGCAGGCCATCAGAACCGTCCTCTTTTACCTGCTGCTGTCCGCCAGCGCGTTCGTCTGGGGCACCCTCAGCTTCTTCATCGCGCCGATCCTGCCGTTCCGCGCCCGCTACCGCTTCGTGGTACAGAACTGGTGCCGCTTCGCAATCTGGCTGACCCGCGTGGTCGCCGGCATCCGCTACGAGGTGCGCGGGCTGGAGAACATCCCGGAAAAGCCCTGCGTGATCCTCTCCAAGCACCAGAGCACCTGGGAAACCTTCTTCCTCTCCGGCTTCTTCGAGCCACTCAGCCAGGTACTCAAGCGCGAGCTGCTCTACGTGCCGTTCTTCGGCTGGGCCCTGGCCCTGCTCAAGCCCATCGCCATCGACCGCAGCCAGCCCAAGCTGGCCCTCAAGCAACTGGCCAAGCAGGGCGACGAGTGCCTGAAGAAAGGCGCCTGGGTGCTGATCTTCCCGGAAGGCACGCGTATTCCGGTGGGGCAGATGGGCAAGTTCTCCCGCGGCGGCACCGCCCTGGCGGTCAACGCCGGGCTACCGGTACTGCCGATCGCCCACAACGCCGGGCAGTATTGGCCCAAGGCCGGCTGGGCCAAGTACCCGGGCACCATCCAGGTGGTGATCGGCCCGGCCATGCACGCCGAAGGCGAAGGCCCGCGCGCCATCGCCGAGCTAAACCAGCGCGCTGAAGCCTGGGTCAGCGAGACCATGGCCGAGATCAGCCCCATCCAGCAGCGGGTCAGCCATCCGGAGCCGTCGGTGGTCTCGTGAAGGGCCGCAAAGCCCCCTGCAAGGCGCACTGTGCGCCGATTCGATAAAAGAAGCCCCGCCATAGCGGGGCTTCTTGTTTTCACGCGAGGCGCAAAGCAAGGCCGGTTGGCAACGATCGACCGAATCGACCGGCGTCCGCTGCCCACAGGAGCGGTGCAACGCCGCCAGGAGGCCCGGGCCCAGGGTGCCAATGCCGGCGAGCAACCGGGGCTCGACCACACCTTGGCAAGGCACCCCTGGCGCCCGTATCCAGGCTACCTGGCGCAAAAAGAAAACCCCGGCGCCAGGCCGGGGTTTCCATGAGGGTCGGTCTGCCGACCTGTGGAGGGAGACAAAGATAGCCGTCCTCAAAGGGGCGAAAACACAGGGCTGGAGGCGACTTCGGACAGACTTAATGAACCCTGTCGGCCAAAGTAAATGGGCCAAAACCTACCGTCGGACAATGTTACTTTCCAAAGCCAGTAACGACGGGGCTTCTAGCTAGCCACAACCTGTCGGGAGGCGGCACGATATCAGGGTATCTTGTCGGCATCTCCGCTCAATTGACAGGTTGTCAATACTCTTACCTTACACCACACGCAACCCGGCTTGAAGCTAAGAAATTACAGATCTCACCTGCCGAAGCCTACTGAGCGGGACAGCACTGATCCACCGCAACTGGTGTCGACGGGCGGTAAACGTGGCAGTCGTAACTCTATATAAATCAATGACTTACAAAAAATTGGCACCATTATTGGCACGATTGAGCCAGATAAAGTGGCATTTTTCGTCTAAACGACCGGAATAAATGGCATTTTCCGTACGCCCCGCAGATCGGCCACTACAAGCCGGTTGAATCGCCACCTTCAGGTCAGATACCTACAGGCTTGATCCGGATTGCCACCCTGTCAATGGAGCCCAGATTAGAGAGGATGACAGCCCTAGGGAATCCCCATCCGTTGCGGGATTAGAAGCTCGGCTTTCCTACATCACCTGCATGGCTTTCCACGAATCGACTGAGGGAACCCAGAGAGGAGGCAGATTTAGCCCATAAGTCGAAGCTAGGTAGCAGAGCTGGATACACTCACCTGTCAGTGAGTGCTCGCACGCAAAAATCGCGCAATGCACGCCATCGAAAATGCCATGCGCTTAACCCACATGTAGGTGATAGCTGGACTGGTGACCAAATGGTAGCGGTCATTGAGATCCTGAATTCGGCGTAGCACCTGCCGACGCTCATCAGCAGAAAGCCCTGAACAGGTTAGGCGCGCCGTCAGTGGAGCCAATTTGGCATGGTACTCACGGGCCCACGCAGGCTTCAAATAGATCTGGATAGCCTCTAAATTTACATAGAGAAACGCGCCAACAGACAACGTCAGCGAAGCTGTGACAAGCGTCAAATCTCCTTGATTCCATAAGGCTACGAGCGCCATACAAGGAGCCAAAGCAACCATGCAAAGGTAGACCAGACGCTTCGGGGGATCCTTTCTGTCCTCAGGTTTTCGGCTACGCAAAACAGCAATCATGGTACGGCCTCCAGCAATGGATTCAGAGTTAATACTCTCAAAGTCGCCGAGACCAAGTGCTTGGCCGTTGGTATCAAAATGTGATCGCTTATGAATCGCCCCGATTTCTGGAAGCCAGCCCACCTCAGAAAATAATTTCGTTTCGGGGCTGAACCGTACGAAGCAAAAAAACCCGCCGAAGCGGGTTTGTAGAAGCATGGTGGGTCAGGTGAGATCTACGGTTTGGGCAGTTGGGCCGTAAGCCTTAACCGCCGCGATACCACCATCACGCCCTTGGGTGGAGGTATACATTTCACTCTTGCCAATCACCTGACCATTACCTGCATGCAGGGTGAAATAGTACTGACCGTTAACGGCTGTCAGCTTCTTGTAATTGGCATCATATGGGGAGTTGACCTTCACCGACTGGATACCATTCTGGCAGTTCGCCTTTGTGGTATAGCCTTCGCTGGCCAGGATCTTCTCGCCGTTAGGCGCCTTCAAACGGAAGTAGTACTGACGATCCGTCCCCAGGAAAATCTCGTATTTCGCGCTCATGAGCTGTTCTCCTATTTCTCTTTCCGCACGCCTTTGAACGGCGTCTTGTCCGACGTTTTCACGTCCATGAACTGACCGGTTTCCGTGTCACGCTTGACCCAATGACCAGACGGAGTCTGGGTCTGGGAACGCTGACGTACCGCGCCATTGCGATGTCCATCACCTGCCGGGGGGTTAGTTGCCATGTCGATCACCACTCTGCTTAACTGATCCAGTTTAACCAGGTACCGCAAAAGGGCCTGGGTTCGAGACAAAACTACACCCTGATTCTGGATTTGTAAAGCTGTTTAAGCGGATTCACCGATGGCTCGGTATACGTACTCAATTCCGCCAGACTCGGCGGTCTCTTCGGCTCTGAGGATGAACCCCTGATCCTTGAGCTTCTTGAGCTTAGTGCTGGCATTAGCGACCGAAATGTTTAGTGCTTCGGCTACCTTGGCGGCAGTAACTGCGCGCCGAGGTAGCACGCAATCCAGCAGTTCCTTCGTGGAAGAGCTGATCTCAGGCCCGATGACTTGGTAACCGTCTTCGGCCCAGACAGTCAGAGGAATCTCTTTGGCCTGAGCGGCGTAGCTCCAGTTGTCCAGCAAGTCTCGACTCTTGACGTCCTTGAGGAAGAAGCCGCGCTCCCCCCTATAGAGCTTCGCGACAGCTACCACGCTTTCTCTCGGAAATGATGCATCCGTCGCTTCAATACCAGAGAGGGAGATCCCAAAAACGGAATACTGTGGATGGGCGTCGACGAAGTCGAGCAGCTTCCCAAAGGTTGCCTTTCCTTGGACATTGCCAAAAGGATGGTCGTCTTCGGTGAAGTCTCTCAGCTTGACAGTGAGTGATTTCTGATTCATTTGCTCAGTTTAACGAGAGAGCTTTAGCTGTCAATTAAGAAGTCAAAGCAGATGTGGGTTCCCAGGATGGTAGGCATATCCGTTCGCCGGTGGCTGCGGTTGAATTGAGAGTCGCGGTAGACCATCGTCAGCTCGAAATTTTTTTGCCTCACCGTAACCGTGGCATTGAAATTAGCAGCCACATCACCACTTCGTTTCAAGCCCAGCCCTCGCCCATCCTCATCAGAGCTTGAGACTCGCCCCTGCTTGAATACATGCAAGACCAGCTCAGGCCCTGCCTCTGATTTCGAGAAGTCGAGTTTCTTAAAAAGCTCCGGGTATCTCTGCTCCAAAACGGGCTGAAGGCTTCCAACAATGCCAACCCCGCTGTCAGAGATCACTGTCTGGATCTTGCGGCCTTTCGGGTAGTGCTGAAGAGCTGCAAAACCCGGAATCTCTGACTTTGCATGATCCCGCACGTTACCAAATAGCTCAGAAATGAACGTAAACGCAGACTGCGAGTAGCGCTCACCTGCACACCTCACGAGGCTGTTTTTCAGACGTTTGGGGATCGACTCATCGGGAATGCGAGGATCAATAGAGGCAAGCTCAACCACACCTTCGTTGTTACCACGGTAGGTTGCCGCTCCAGACTGAGAAGGACGCTCCGGAACCACATCTACGGCCCCGGCTAGGTGGTCAAAAAAACCTAGCCGATTGAAGTAGGTCAGCGTTGCCTTGCAGGTACTGAAATCAATCGACACCGTTTTGCCAACCAAAACGAGCTGATTGCATAGCGCTAGCATTCGCGCCGCAGCATCAATCATGATCTTGCAGCCCTTGGGCACAACGAACACAGCGTCTGTGCAGGCAGAATCCAAGGGCGAACCAGCGGCAGCCAGCGCCCCCTCAAAGGAGGCACTGTCCACCCACGCCTCCTTTTTAAGGACAATGGTCAGCACAGTCTTCACCACCGACCACCGATGGTCAGCATCTTGGGCGAACGTATCAGGACTCTTATAAAGAAGAGAATTGACCTCCCCTTTAGCCACCCCAAGATGCTTGGCGATGTCCTTAGCCTTAGTGCCAGGGTTTTCCCGCAGAAAACGCTCAACATCAGCAATCAACCACCTAGTCTCCTTGGCTGTTTGGCATCCAGAATTTCTATCAAACCTCGACGATGACCCCTCTCTTCAGCAGCGCAGGCCAAGAGAGAATGGGCGGACGCCACTATAACTTAGTGAGCACCTGATACCAGTTAGACACCATTGGCCAAGGCCTCAGATCCCTGCTGAAGCAGCGGTCTGACCCAGGATGTAGTGATCCCTCACGCCAGGGCGATCAGCTCATCGACGTAATACGTAGATGAAATCAGCCTTCCCAGCTATCCGAATCACCTCAACACCAAGAAGCTCAACGCCACTGGCCCGGAAGAAATCTTCCAACGCATCACAGTCCAACCCAATGCCATAGTGACGAGCCTTGAATTCGCCGCAAGGCAGGCATCCAGGAGCAAGCCCTGTACGGTAGTGCCGGAGGATGAGTCGCGCATCGAGGTAACCATTCACGTCCGGCTGACTCTCAGTCGTGAACGACGCCTCTAGTACCCGTGAAGACGGATCAACCGCTCTACTCAAACCAGGGCTATCACCATCAGCCAGTGCCTTAAGCTCATCCTGAAGCGCAGACCTTGTCCACGCAGGAAACATCCAGTTCTTGTACTTGGCCACATAGCGACCTGCGTATCGTCGCGACAGTCGCTTGAGCAGCTCAGCGATAGCTGGACTGTATGCCACTGAACGCACCACCACAGAACCAAACTCAAGCACCCGCAGATCGACCCAAAAGCCCTGAATCGTGAACCGCTGCCGCTCAGGCAAGTGCACCCTGGGCTCCTGCTGAACACCGCTATCAACAGGCAGCAACGTATCGCCGCCAACAACGATTTCCGGGAGCGGGTAGAGCCACTGTTTTAAGGTCGCGTCATGCAGGATGGATCTTTTTATCTCCAGCAAACCTTCTGCTGAGGGCGTTACGACCAAACCACTCAAATCGATCTCGACGGTGCGAATACCCAACTGCTCGATCCTCGCCAGTTTCTCCTCATCAACAAACGAGGTGCAGGCGAACTCAATCAACAACGGGCCATCCGTCAGCTCAGCGACAAGGTCGGGCCTAAAGTCTCCCATCCAGGGTTCTTCTTTGACGGATTCAAAATCCCACCAGGAGCTCTGGTCTTGAGAATCTGGGCGATGCCCCGGCTGCGGAGGCAACTGCAACCCTAAGCTTTCTTTAACCAACTGCTTGGCGTATCGGTGCAGAAAGCTTTCTGGCGTGACCTCACAGGGCGCTTTATGTGAGGCATGGGAGAAATGGTGCATCCGCTGTAGCCCTTGGCGAGCAACAACGACCTCATTGCATTCAATGCACCGACAGCCACAAGCCAGACCGCGTACTACTTCGTTAATCGAAACAACTCGGCCACTGGCATCTACTGCAATCGTCATGGTCATGAGACTTTTCCGCTGGAGTTAAGAAGGTCTCAAGACTGAAAATACGCGGCAGAAAAAACCTCCCGATATGGCCTTATTCCGGAAATCCAGGTTTTAAATCCTTAAAAATCAGAAGCATAGGGAATTGCATGTTCGAAGCTCTTCAGCGTCTAAAGCATCACCTCACAGAGAACCCCTCGCGCGGACGGGCCTACGAGATCCTGCTGTTCATGACCAGTAGCTGTCTTGCCCGCCCTGACAACCAAGAGAAACTAACCTTTGAGGCTAAGACTCTGCTCGCCGGCTGCGGTAATGCTGCGGAGAAAGACTCAGACCCTAAGAATTGGGTGCCGAAAATCTCGATCCTGCGGCGCACCCTGAAGCTGGCCCAGTCAGAATCAGATGAGCCGCGCCTGCAACTTGGCTATACGCCAGGTGGCGGCAGGGGGGTGGTCAGCCTGTATTGGCTGGAACTGGAACCCCAAAATGACGAAGAGAAAACGCCTGAAGTAGAACCCGCCTCATCAATCATCTACCGACGTTCCGCCAAGGGCGCAATCAAGCCATCGCTCGCGGCTCGCCTGTTCCTGAGTGGCGGTGAAATGCGCAACCTGAGTGTCAGAGGTATCAGCTTTCTGAGCTCAATCCTTCTGGGCAGTGCATTCTGGGTTGCCCTACTCGGAATCATGCTGCTGAGCCTGGGCCTACGTGAGGGGCCCATTACGATGGGAAGCCTCATCACCCTATGCCTCAGCCTGGCAGGATTTGTATTCATCTGGCGCGAGGGCTACTCACCTTGGTTCAAAGTGATTGATGACTGCGTCGTGAAAGCACCTAACTGGGTGTCCGCGTTCAAAGAAACCAGCTGCGAGCTGGAAATGTTCCGGCATGACAACTACCGCTGGACGCGCCTGGTGCGCTTTTCGGCTGACTGCCCCGTTTGCGGCAGCACCATCGAGCTCCAACCAGGCAAGCCAGACCATCAACTCCCCCTGGTAGGTCGCTGCGTCGAAAGCCCACACGCCCATGTCTATAGCTTTGACCGGATGACCCTACGAGGTGCGTACATTGGCCCCCCCATGCCCGAAGAGAAGGATCAGTAAGGAATCTTTATCTTCTGATCCAGAATGGGGTCTGGCTGCATTACCAAGGGATCCAGCCAGTTCGCTTTAGCCCGAGCCCAGGCCAGAAACATCTGCTGCTGTTCGGACAAACCGCCAACCTGCTGACCATGAGCTTCTTGGGCACGTAAAAACGCCCGGATGGTTTCCGCCTGCTGCCAGCGCTGCGCATCTGCAATCAGATGCTCCAGCCTTTTCTTCTCGGCGTCCTGAATCGCTTGCTGTGCCAATGCCTCCTGGCGGCGCTTTTCGCGGATCGCCGCCAAGCGCTCTTGCTCTTCCTGGTAGCGAAGCCTGCTGATCGCCCGCCTAGCCATCACCTCCACCGCCAGATTGAGCTGCTCCTCGATGGATTGCCGCACCGTGTCTTTGACCACCGCGTCATGGCCATCGCCGCAACGGATTTCGAGCGTTCCCGACGGGGTGTACTGATAGCGCGGCCAATAGCTATGTTCGCCACGACTTTTGGCCGCCAGCTCTTTCGCCGTTGGAACATAGTTGGAGCGTTTGGTGGGCTCATAGATGCCTAGCGTGAAGCGGCTACCATACATTTCGACCTGCATGTGCCGATCACCAGGGCGCAGGCTGTAGCCACGCTTTTCCAAGGCTTTGACCAGGGTATTCAACACCCGGAATGCCCGTTTGCGCTGGCCAACCGACACAGAAATATCGAACCCCCGACCACCTGGAATCGGTATCCCTCGGTTGTCTTTGTAGCCGCTGTTGAGCGCATCGCGGGTAGCGGCCACCTGGGGATGCCAATGCGTACCCCGGCTCGGTACTCGGATGTGATTGGCGGGGTCACGCTCAAACGCCAGAACCGGCAGCAACCGCGCATCCGGTGGTGGGGCCTCACCAGACGGTTTGACCGGTTGCGCCACAAAGCGGTGAAGGTGGCGGGGATTGCCTTTGAACACCGGCAGCGTTGGTGGGGCGGTTACCGCTTTGCCCGCTTTCAACTTGGCCCAGTCGCCTCGGGGTGGCGTGGGAATCTGCAAGCGGCTGCACAGCTTCTTCAAGCCCACATCCGACAGCCCGTAGCGCTTGGCCACCGATTGCATCGGCTCGGCCCACACCTCGGCAAAGAGTTTGTCTCGATCAACTTGCTCCCACATCGCGCCCCTCCGTGAAGTTGAGCTGGCGACCATTTACCCCATGCGGTCTTATGCGAAGTGCGGTTCGAATCCCTCAGAAAATCCGCCCGACCGTCTCCAGCGCCACACGTTTGCGCTACCCCTCACCGAGCAACACGTAGAGCGTGCTCCAGGTCTGGAACAGACCCTCACCATGCAAAACGTGTAACGGCGATGTCCGCACAAAGTCCCCCGCGTCCCAGCGCCTGGCACTGTCGTAAACGACGGTATGCGCATACACCAGCACCGGCTGACGCCCCGTGTTGCTCAGCTGCTCGCGCTCGGCTGGCGTGACCGCTAAATCCAGCCACAGCCAATCGCGTACAAGACAGAACTCGTTAAAGGGAAAGCGCTGACGCACCATGGCCATGGCTTCTTCGTCAGTCAGGGATAACCCCGACATGGGTGTACCGCGGCCATACAACAGATCGGTTACCGCACTCAGCTCGTCCATATCTACCTCCTGTTATTGAAGGCACCAGCGCGAGTGCGCCATGCGGGCCGTCTCATAGAGATCAATCAGATGGCGCAGTGACTGAAGCCCACCGGGTGCAAAATTCACGATCACGAAACAGTCGAACTCTTCGGTATGGATCAACCAGCGCGCCCCATCGCGCACGACATGGCTGATCTCCCCCGAGGTGAGCACGGCATGCTCCGGATAACGGCGGACTTTGTAGGCATGGCCCCGCACGCAGTTGCAGCTGATAGTGGCGTTCACCAGGAAGCCAGTAATGACTTCGTCGGGGTAATGCTCCAGCAGCGCTTCGAGTAAAAGGCGTTGAGTCCGCGCAGGCAGACGGGTGCTGATCCGGTCAGGCACAGTGCACCTCCGTCGCCTGGCAAAACTGATCCACTACCGCCTTCAGTTCAGGGCTGTGGCTCATGCGGGCGCTGGGTTTAGATGGCCGTGACCAAGTAGGGGCTCGATTAGAAACGATGTTCACCAACGCATCGACCGAGAGCAAAAGCCCGCTCTCCACCTCTCCACTGGGGCCAGTCACCAGTGCGCCAACCTTCTTCATCGCCCCCTTAAGCCAGACCGACTGGCTGCCCAGTCGATCTGCCGTATCTGCTGCCACCACATAGGTGGAAAGGAATGCGATCAGGTCGGCCAAACCGATGAATGTCCGGTATTTCTTGCCTGATTCAGCACGTGCCCGCAGGTAGCCGGCATCAATCCAACCTTTGATGGTCTGGTGTTTCCACTTCGTAATTTTGGTCAGGTCAGTGATGGTGAACTCAATACCGGTGGAATGCTGAGCCGACACTTCTGCAAGCGTGTCTTCATCAAAGCGAAACGCCGCGAACCCCTGGATGCCACGCACACGGCCTAGCGGTTGAAGATCACCCGCAAATACTCGCTTAAGCAGGTCATTGGCTTGTGCGTTGGAAAAGCTCTTACCACTGATATCCGCAAATGACAGGCTGCGCTTGGGCTCATCGATCTCGCAGCTGCTCTCGGTCAGCCGCTCAAGCAGTGCCACCGCTTCACTTCTTCGGTAATCGCCCCGTGCAAACAGCGGGCGCTGCATCTCCGGTACCGGACTCAACAGGCCAGTCTCCGTCAGACGATCTCGGGTACGCCGACTGATGCCGAGAAGTTTGAGCAAATCCTTACCGTAGAGGAAATCCGCCGCTGCTTGCTGGTGTACCTCAACCTCCGCGCGCTTGACCATGCAGAACTCGCTGGTCGAGCCCTGCAAGATGGTTCCATCCAACAGGCCGGCCTTTACGAATGCCACTACGCGATCCGGAGAGCTTTTCAGTATCCGTGCCGCTTCCGCTGCCGTAAGGGTTGCCTTCAGCCCCAGCCAGTCAGCGCTGATCTGCTTCAGCTTGCGGTTGATGGGCGCATTGGCCCGCTCAAGAATCAGCCGGTGTGCAATCTCGCGGACTGGTGCATACACCTCTCCTGAAAATTCCGTATTCAGCTCGCGATACCAGCTGCCAAGATTGAGCATGAAACGGCTGGACGCCATTTGATTGGCCGCTTCGATCTTGGCTTCGACGAAGCCCCTGAAGCGAGGCAGCAAATTGCTGCCGATTTGATGACTGGCTTGGCACACCGCCAAGGCTTTATCCGTATCGATGGGAGCATTTTTCCGATGCGGCTCCGTCAGTGTCAGATTTGCCAGAAACAGCAGAAATGCATCAACGTCTTGGAGCAGAGCCTCCAGTCCCGGCAGCGAAATGCCACTGGCAGGCCACAGGAGGCTGGCCACCCAGAGGCTCGCAGGATCTGCTGGCGTGACATCCGCAGTGGTCAGGTCGTACCCGCAGGGGCAGGTTGTAATCGAGTGGCGCTTGAGGTCGAGCGGTTCCGAACACTCCGGGCAAACTGCCAACAGTGCGCGTTGATGCTCGGGGCATGCGATGAACAACTGGTGATGCCACGACTGACGGATGTAGGCGGACGCGCGCAAGCACTCGACACAGACCGGAACCGCTGCGGTACGGAGAAATCGTCCTTGCCCGAGCGATCCCACGACTTGTGAGAAACCGGCAAGCTGTTGGATCCCCGCACAATCCAAGCCATGCGTCTCACTGATGGCATTGAGCTCAGTCTCACTGTAACGGGCTTTGAGTCGAACCCCTGCCTCGCGGAGCAGGGCGGCAGAGGAGTCCATGAAGTTCTCCTCGGCCAACCGCAGGAGGTAGCCGTTTACGCTTTCATCAGCGAAGGGAGTCAGGGGGAATGCCAACATGCTGAGCCCTCACACCTTCACGCCGGCTTCGGACATGACCTTGGTGTACACCAAGGCCATGTGCTCGGTCTGTACCGTGATCCGGGGGTCAAACGGATTGAAGTCGATCAAACGCCCGATGACTGCCGCCTCATAGGCTTTGGCAAACTCGGGATACAGCGCCTCTCCACTTGTTGAGCAGACTTCGACCTCACGAAAGAGCTTTACGATCAGGCCAAAACGCCCCGCACACGCGATGTACATGCGCTTGGCAAACTCGGCATCCTTGAGATCGAACGTGCGCCAACCGTTGTTCGTCAGGTATTGCAGCGCTGTCGCCAACGCCGCCCGAAAATGCGTGTAATCAGGGCCCTGACAGTCATACGGATAAAATTGGAATGGCCGTCTGACACGATCAGCCAGTTGCTCATTTTCCAGGAACAGCTGATTAAGCGATGGCAAACCGGCCAGGACGATACTGGCCTTCAGTTTTCCATCGAAAAGCTTAAAAAAATCAGCCGCCGCCCGCACCGTGGTGCTACTGCCGCGCTCCAGCATGTGTTGGCACTCATCAAAGATGATGAGCTTTGTGTTCCGCTTATTGGCTGCTTTGATAAAAGCCTCAGTCGCCGCCACATGATTCTTAAAGCCCCCGGTGCTCATGCCAATGCTGCTCAGGCAAGCATCCGGCAGGGCTCGTGCCGTCAGATGTTTGGGACTCACCACCGAGATCACGCTCTGCGATCCGACAGGGGAGGTGCGCAAGACCTCTTGGATCGCACGCGCCAATACCCTTGTCTTCCCCACACGCGTGGGCCCAACGACCGGCTGAATTTGATAATCCTCATCACGCGCACGTTCTACAGCCGCCAAAATCACAGCAAGAGCTGATGAAAACCGCTCATGCTGAACGAGCTGATCGTAAATACCGCTCATGGCTGGATGACCTCGACAGGGGCCGGCACAAAGTCATCATCCGAGTCGACCGACATGACAGTGCGTGCGACCGGAGCTATCGCATGCTGGTCAAGCTGGGTTTGCACGTCACGGTGATAACCCTCACGAGCTTTTTTCTGACCTGCACGGTTATGGTCGGAAATCTTTGAGCGGCGCCGGGTGCTGTCTGTCGTCCATTTGATCAGCAAGCTTGCGTAGACACGATGGTAGTCATGACCCGTCATGGTCTGCGGGTCACGCTCATACTGCTTACGAATCTCTTTGATGACCTCGAACGAGACATTTGGAACGTCGCGCATCTTGCAATCGAGCTTGATCAATTCACCGCTACGGGGATCAACGGCATAAATCGCCGCGCATTCAGCAGGGTTAAACAGAATCGTCACTTGCTGCTGAAGAAAATCCCGCGTCACTTCCTTGAAGGCATAGCTGTTGTACTGAAAGCCCTCGAATTCGATCCCGTAGTGCTGCACAGTACGAGTCGTCTTATTCTTATGCAAAATCAAACGCTGAACCTGCTCAAGAGATGGCGGCGGTGGTGGCATAAATTTTTTGAGCTCTTCATCCATCGCCTGCTTAATGGTCATGTTCTTTCCATGGCGAAACCCAAGTTTCACAACAGGCTGATGTACGTAGTAGTCAGCTATGAACTTAACAACATCTTTGTACACTTGCTCGACGGTGTAGCAAGCCTCATTTTCTGCTCGTTCATGTCGATTCTTGATTTCTTTCTCAGCGCTTTTCTTAGATCCTGGCATTCTATGAAATACCATCTTATCCAAGGTATTAAAAAGCGACTCTACGTGTGGCTTATCGTCCCCACGATAGGCGCGGGCATAATGGATATCAATCCCAAGATCTCGGACGAGCTCTAATGACACACCCGCCGCATTCTCAGACGCATTATCCAATAAAACTTTAATCAAGCCGCAGGGCGCAGGCCAATCTGAAATTAATTCAAAGCGTCTTTGAATTTTTCGTCTTTCGGGGAAAAGAAAAATTCAAACAGCTTGAGCAATGAGTATTCACTGGGTGTCCCGGCTGTCACATAAATGCCCACGGGATAGCCTGTACGGCTACACACCATTGAGTACAAGGTGATTTTTGAAAATCGCCGACCGAACTCATCGACAACATACATATCAATCGTCTTGGCGTCGATTTGCACCAATTCAAAGGCATGCTCAACGTAAAACTCATTTACCGCTTGCCGTGACAACAGGCGATAAGTCCTAGGATCAATTCGCCCATCCAAGACGATATCCCGAGGCATTTCTTGAAGCATTCGAGAGACCAGCTTCACGCTGATCGTCTGGTTACCCTCAACCAGACAATCTGAGCCTTTCAAGCGATCATTCACAATCCGTGCTGTCGCTGCTAGGTTCAGCTTGTCATCCTTGGCATAGGTCTCCAGAATGACTGCGTGGACGAGCTCTTTAGCTGCCGCTTTTACCCTCCAACCTTTACCGCCACGCGCGCGGTAGTTAGGAATCAGGGCTTCAAAAGCTCCTTTTGCATATTTTTTCTGGTACTGCCTGATGGTTTTTGGACACGGCACCTTTTTTTCGTGCTCAAGTCCAACTTTAACCAGTAGCTCATTTTTTTCGCTTTGCGCTGCTCGCCGATATTCTTCGCTATCAACTAACTTGATGATGTCTCTGCGGAAAATAGCTTCCGCATATTCTGAAGGCTCCCAAGTCTTACCTTGGCGCTCAGTCGCATACCCTGGGATCTTGATGACTCCAGTTGCCAGTTCATTATAGAACTGCTGAAAGTCCATAACCCGCTCAATGCCACCCTTGCCGCGCAGGACAATATCTTTCAAATCCACTTGCAGCGACTTGATAATGAAGGGTTGCCCGGAAATATTCACAACCCCGTTTTCCCGGATTGGATTATTCACTGATATAAACCTCCAGAATTTGCAAGTTTCCATTCCCTGGATAGACATCAAAATCCATTGATAGAATCAGCGCCTTATTTAGATCCATCCTCAAAACACCAGACAACAGACCTGCCAGCAAAAAGTAATTTTCCGGCGCCAATCCACAGAGCACGTCTCTGACGTGCCCCGTCTTATTTTTAATCTGGCTGACTTGCTGTGCCCAAGCTGGCAGTTGCTGAGCGCATTGCCGGGCGAATTTATGCAATAAATCTACATTGATCAAGAACGTTTCGGTGAAGTCCTCTTTGCAAAGAACTCTGAATTTCATACCGTTGCGCAGACAAAAATCGCTCACTTGCTCAAATAGCCCTTTATGCTGTGAGCAGTAGCGCTTCGGCTTCACCTCGAAAATATGCTCAATGCCATCAATCACATCCGAAAGATCGGGTGTGTAGTACCGACTGTCTCTGTGCTTGGCGGTAGGTAGGGCGGTCAGCACCTCGCCCCGAACCAGGTCAAAGGTCATTGCCTGCGCCCGCAATTGACTGCCTCTCGGATCCAGATCCAGGGCTTTCGCCAGCGCCAGCTCGTCGCGCGATTCCAGACGGATTTCCAAGCCGCTTTTCAACGACTTCATGACATACGCCTTACGCCCTCGGTTGTTGCGGCGCGCTACATCGCGCGTCACGCCGTGGCTCAGGTCATCTCGTTTCATTTAGTACACTTTTCTATACTGGGTGTTTTATGTATAGCCATCCTCTGGATTAAGGTCAAGCTTTTTTTGGAGAAACGTATCAAATAAGATGTAGCGACCGGAGTCCGCACGAGGAGAACAAGGCATGCCACGCAAGCCGCAAACACACTGGTTTGGCCTGTATCAGGCTCTTCGCCCGAAGATCGACGGGCACCAGGGCGACGAGAGCGTCTACCGACTCATTCGTCGTGAAGCCGAAGCTTCGAACTACGACGAGAAAGTCATCAAGCGCATGCTCAATGCCGGGGCGTTTCTTGAGCGTATGACTGACAGCCCACTTACGGTGGAGCAGGTTAAATGCGGTTACGCTCATGCTGAGTTCCTGGAGCGTCTTTACAAGCTAAACGCACAGGAAGCTCACGCTCGCTTCAACGCGATCCTGGACAACCAGGTAACCCTGAAAGAGCTCCGCCAGGCCATTGATTCCCTGGCCGCAGAATCCGGGCATGCGCAAATCACGGCTCGCTCCCGCGCTCGCCAGCGTGTGGTCGAACATCAGCGGCTTTGCATTCAACTTGCACAACAGTCCGGGGCTGGCTTCTTCGGGAGCCCTGAAGGCGAGCTCGTGCTGGTGAAGAACTTCCGAGCGCTGCGTAATTTTATTTTGATCGACGACCCTCAACAGCCCATAGCCGTCATTCCACGCTTGGGCGACAGCTCGTTGAAAGAAGGGCCCGCAGCAGAGGAGCTGCTCAAGCTGGTTACATCTGTGAAACGCTATTTCCATCGACTTTGGCTGGTGCTTTCTTCTGACTCACTGCTTGCTCAGGAACTGGTCGCACGTGCCGAACAGATCGGTGCACTGAACAGCTGGCTGTACTTAGCAATTCCAAATCCAGATTCGTCGGGCCTGATCCCGTATCTGAACCGCCGCCGCATACTCGAAAAAGACGTCGATGGAGAAGATGACTGTGCCTGGGAGGGGGTTTCGCTGCGCGATGGTCGCAAGCTGTCCGGCAGCCTAAATCCGATAGAGAAAATTTGACCAGTCGCGCGCGAGTGATTTCCAAGGCGCCCTCGTAACGTGGGCACCGTAGCCGATTCGCTACTTCCCTTGGAGACATAACATGACTCGTCAAATGACCAAATCCAACGCTGGCCAGTCCTCCAGCAACAGCGTGAAAGAAAGCTCTCGCCCAGCGGGCTCCAATACCTTCCCAGGTGGTAACTGGCCGAGCAAAGTGCCGGGCCGCCCATCCGGTGGCAATCGTGGTCAAGGGCCGAAGCGCTAAGCCCTCATGCTCGGGACACTGCCCGCAGGGAAGCGGGTATTGGATTGGAATGAATTAGAGTTACTCAGTCATGGCGAAACAAGAGATTGCTCCACTCCCGCCGTATCCCCGCTTGGGCGAGTGCTATCGCCTCCTCGCCAAAGCACTCGATACGAAAGCCAGCAACCGCCAGGTCGATCAACTCGCCAGGCAAGGCGATTTTGACTGGCAGTTGCTGGCCAGCCTGCGAGATGAACTGCTCGAAGCGCCGTTGAGCAGCAGAAGTAATGCTCAATTCGCTCGATTTGTTGCCTCGGCGGTCGAGACCCTGCAAGAAAGCTATGTGCAACTGATCAAGACCATAGCACTGGACGCCTTAACCCGAGAGCAGGCGCTGCCTGTCTTGGCGGAGCATTTCTTAGCGCCGTATCTCGGCTCCTTTCTCCTGCAAATGCACAAGGCCATCCCCAGCCCGCCTCTGGCGCAGCTTTTGGATGAGCAGCATCACCCTGTAGGCGTCACCCTGGCCTGGCTAGAACATGAGCTGGAAATAGCGCCCAACCATCTGGGCCAGCAGCTTTATCATGATGCTTCTGGCGAGAATAAAAACGGGCGTGAAGCGATCCGTCGTTGGCGACAGGGCGAGCAGCTGCCGGATCTTCAGAGCACCGCCTTGCTTCATCAGACATTGCAGGCGCAGTTCCCAGCTTGCCCTTTGCTGCTGCGGGCCTTTACCGAGTGGCTAATCGTCGCCCGAGCGTTAACCGTGTTAGATAGCGCCGCCTCGGGTTTTGTCCGCTTGCGTCACTGTGTGCTCCAACAGGTGTTGAGCGACATCCCCATCATCGACATCGGTGTCATGCTTTCCATGCTGAATATCCAGGCCGCAGCACATAAGCGTGAACTGGTCGAAAGGGGCCTGTTGCTGTTTGAGCAGTTGAAGCGCACCACGGAAAAATCTCTGGGCGACCAGGCCCGCACACGCTACGCCCTGGATCAATTCAGAGTTCTTCTGGGCCACCATGACCCGGAAGGCATCAGCACCTACTACCTGGAATGGCTGGAAGGTCGCTGGCATGTGCTGGCGGGACAATTGGACACGGCGCTCCTGCATTTCGAAGCAGCTGCCGACCTCGATCTCTACCGCTCAGGCCAAACCCAGAAAGACATTCTGCGGGAAGCTCTGCTATTGGCCGCCTACCTGGGCAAGCGCCCGCTGTACAAGCGCCTGAAGCACCGCGCCCTAGCTATGGGTCTCAGTTATCTGCCGAGCTGGGAAGAGTCCGTGGCGTCTGATCATGAGCTGAAGCTGATTCGCGACAATTTCACGGTCAAGTTCCCGGAGCGAGGCCGCTTTGTGGATCCGGTGCCGGCCTTTAGTGCGCTGCATTAGCAGCGCCACTGCGCGTAATAGGACGTTATGGTCAATCAGCCCCCTCGCTGGCTGGAGTGCTGGATGCCAGAAGGGGCATAAGCGGCTGCCGGCTGGGGTGTTCTGGTAGCCCAACATCCGTAGGAGAAGCTCTCTCACAGACCATCCAGCGCTTCAGAAGCAACCTGCCGCGTACGATGATGGCTGCTTCTTTTACACGGCCTTCGTAGCTTACCTATCCCAGCAAAATACGGTGCTTTCTCAGTACACAGAGAGAGAAAATTACACCAATGCTTATTTTACGCATTAATTGCTTATTTGACGCACCGAAAGCTTTCACCTAATCTGAGCCCATGGTCACCACTCCATGGAGCAGAACACCATGCACACCACCCACCACTGCAAGGCACGCCAATCCCAGTGCGGGATCTCACTCGACATGGTCGATTACGTCCTGGCCCATGGTTCGCAGGAGAAAGACAAAGTCGTGTTCGGTAAGAAGGAAGCGAAGCAGCGCTTAGCGGCTCTGGATCGCGAACGCCGCCTGCTGATGAAAATCAACGACAAAGGTGGCGTGGTGGTGGTCGCCGATGGTGAAGCGCTGATCACAACTTACAACTGCTCGCAGCGCCACTGAACGCATTACGCTCCCCAGAAAGCACGGAAAAAACCATGAACGACAAAGTCCTCTGGCAACTGCTCGACACTATTCGAGGCACTGGCACAGCCCCCTACAATGCTCTGTCCCTCGTCCTACAGTTGCTGTGCTGGTGGAAGCTCTCCAAGGAGCCGGTACTACCAGAACACCTTCGTTTCGAGGTGTTCTGCGAGCAGAACAGCTCCGCGCAGCTGGAGGCTCTACGGAGCGTACAGCAACACACTCGCCACCCATTCTTAGATGAAGGTGCATGGAAAGGGCTTCACGGGGCGAGCGACCTTTCTGTTTTAACCCAGAAAATCCGATTGCTAGGGACTCAAGGCCTGCTCGATACACTGCTGCTGGATGACGCAGCGCATTGGAGTAACGATCCGCGCGGTGAGACCGCCAGCTACTCGCCCAGCCTTTGCGAGTTGATGGTGTCTCTGGCCCATGTCGACCAAGCCCAAAGTATCTACATACCGTGGGAAACCTCTGGTCAATTGGCTGCCCGTATTGCTCGAACCGGAGCAAGCCTCTGGGTTGAGTCGCAAGTGCAAAGCACCTGCGCTCAGGTGCTCAACCTGGTAGGCGGGGTGAACTGGGAATTGCATGCAACCGACCCTTTGAGAGCCCCAAGTGCTATCAACCAAGGAAAGCTGGTTCAGTTCGATGCGAGCATTTGCTTCCCACCGATGGGAGTGAAATACCCAAATGAAATCTGCAATGGCGATCTTTGGGAGCGTTTCACCGAAAAAACCCAGGTCGGCAATGTGCTGCAAATCCGTCACCTGCTCGCACAGACACAAGGGCTAGCTGTTCTGACAGTTCAAAGCTCCGTGCTATTCGGCAAGGGGATCGAGCGGCAGCTGCGCGAAGATCTAGTCAGTCGGGGCCAAATCCGCACGATTATCGCCTTGCCCGGCGGGCTGTTCAGCCACACGCAAATTCCAATCAATATCCTTGTTCTAGAGAGCAAGCGTCGAAATGAATCGATCCGCTTTGTGAATGGCAACCATGAGGCATTCATAGAGGCCTCCGGCAGAAGGCGCGTGGATCTGAAGGACATAGATGCACTGCTGCAACTGGTAGCGAGCGACGATGCCTCCCCATTTGCCAGGAATGTGACGGCTGAAGAGATAGCCCATAGCGACTTCAGCCTTGAGGCCAGTCGCTATGTCCAGGATGAGTCTGCACAGAAGCTGAGCAACACCCTCAAGCGCTATCCACTGCGCAAGTTGGGGGACTTCTTTGAAATCCTTCGTCCCAGGCAACACAGCACTACCTCAGAGGGTGCAGAGGTCAACGAGGTACTGGCCCAAGACATTCCATCGTTCGGCTATATCCGCAGTGCCAGCAAAGAAGCATTGTTCGACCTGCAATCGCCCAAGGCAGACAGCTACTTCATCAAGCCTGACGACATTCTGATGACTTTCAAAGGTGTCGTAGGCAAGGCAGGCATAGCTGGCGACGTCCCGCCGCCTGGCCAGAACAGCTGGGTAGCAGGGCAATCGTTAGTGCTCTTGCGCAGCCGATTCCCCGATCAATACCCTCCCAAAGCGCTGCTGATACTTCTGCGATCCGCAATTGGGCAGGGCTTGCTTAATCAAGCAGCAGTGGGGGCAACCATCCCCTCCATTCAGCTTTCGACCCTTAAGAACATTGAAATTCCAGTGCCTCCTTTGCCGACCATGCACGCCATGGTGCAAGCATTCGATGAAGAGGCACGAATCCAGACAGAAATTGAAATCCTGTGCCGCCAGCAAACCGAGCTAACCAGCGAGTTCTGGTCACTCCAATAGCCCGCCAAACAATGAACGGATGAGCCACCTGCTAAAGGTCTGAAGACATCCGTAAAAAATCGAACACTTTTAGGAACTGATCATGCAAAACGTTCAACATCAAAACCTAGTCGGCTTCATCTGGAATATCGCCAACAAGCTACGTGGGCCCTATCGTCCGCCACAGTACCGTCGCGTGATGCTGCCGCTAATTGTGCTGCGTCGCTTTGATCTGGTGCTGGCTGAGAACAAGCAGAAGGTGCTGGACGAAAAGAAACGCCTGGAAGACAAAGGCATCACCGGCCCTGCGCTGGAGAAGGCGCTCTCACGTATCGCCGCTACCGACCGCAAGCAAGAGCTGTTTAACACCAGTGGCTTCACGTTTGAGAAACTGCTGGGCGATGCACCCAACATTGCCGGCAACTTGCTCGCCTATATCCAGGGCTTCTCGCCGCGCGCCCGCGACATCTTCGACAAGTTTGAGTTTGAGGCCGAGATCGCCAAGCTGGACGAGGCGAACCGGCTCTACCTCATCATCAAGGAGTTCTGCTCTGCAGACATCAACCTCTCGCCCAAGGCCATCAGTAATTTACAGATGGGCTATCTGTTTGAAGAGCTGGTGCGTAAGTTCAACGAACAAGCCAACGAAGAAGCGGGGGATCACTTCACTCCACGGGAAGTCATTCGCCTCATGGTGCAGTTGCTGTTCACCGGCGAAGACGGCATCTACGAAAAAGGCATCTATCGCAGCGTGTATGACCCCACAGCGGGCACCGGCGGCATGCTGTCCGAATCAGAGAAGTTCATCTGCGGTGACGGCGTCACAAACGGGCTGAACCCGGATGCAAACATCGAGTTGTTTGGCCAGGAATACAACCCCGAGTCCTACGCCATCTGTTGTTCAGACTTGCTGATCAAGGACGAGCCGATCAATAACCTGATCTACGGCGACACCCTAGGCATCAAGGATGCCAAGAACAAGACCAATGGTTTTGTGCCGCACGATGGGCATCCGGGCAAAAAATTCCACTACATGCTGGCCAATCCACCTTTTGGGGTGGAGTGGAAACCTGAAGAAGATTATGTCCGCGAGGAATACAACACGCACGGCTTCTATGGACGGTTCGGCGCAGGCCTGCCACGCATCAACGACGGCTCGCTGCTCTTTTTGCAGCACATGATCTCCAAGATGCACCAGCCGCCTAAGCTGATCGATGGCAACAACGTCGGTGGCGACGGCTCCAAGATCGCCATCGTGTTCAATGGCTCCCCCCTGTTCACTGGTGACGCCGGATCGGGCGAGTCCAATATCCGCCGCTGGATCATCGAGCGCGACATGCTGGACGCCATCGTCGCCCTACCTGACCAGATGTTCTACAACACAGGCATTTACACCTATGTCTGGATCGTCACCAACAAGAAGCCCGCTCATCGTCAAGGTAAGGTGCAGTTGATCGACGGAACCCACCATTTCAAGAAGATGGACAAGAGCCTGGGCAATAAGCGCAACGAGCTCTCGGACGACCACATCAGGGAGCTGGTGCGCCTGTACGCCGAGCACGACCACGATGCGGAAAGCGAAGTTTGGGTGGACGGCAAGCCCGAGTTCCGGGTTTGCAGCAAGATATTCGAGAACCGCGAGTTTGGCTTCCTCAAGATCACTGTTGAGCGCCCGCTGCGTTTGAACTTCCAGGCCAGTGCTGAACGCATAGCCAAGCTGGACGAGCAGAGTGCCTTCATTAATCTGGCCAGCAGCAAGAAGCGTAAGGATGAGGCTGCCTACCGCGCGGAAATCGCAGCAGGCCAAGAAACACAGGCGACCATCAAAGCCGCACTCGAAGGCATGGACAGTGAAGCGCTGTACCGCAATCGTACCGCCTTCTACGCAGTGATCGAAGCCGCCCTGAAAAAGGCAGCCATAAAGGTCGGTGCGCCGGTCAAGAAAGCCATCCTGGCAGCACTGTCTGAGCGTGACCCCGAGGCCGACATATGTCTGGACACCAAAGGCAACCCGGAACCGGATGCCGACCTGCGCGATACCGAGGTCGTGGCCCTACCGGACGATATTGAATTGCCGCTGCCGCTGGGCTACGACAATGAAACCGGCCACGACAAACTGTTGGCACTGGTGAAAGACCACTGCGAGAACTACCTCAAGGCTGAAGTCCTGCCGCATGTGCCCGATGCCTGGATCGACCACAGCAAGACCAAAGTGGGCTACGAGATCCCCCTCACTCGACACTTCTACGTTTATCAGCCACCACGGCCATTGAGCGAAATCGGAAGTGAAATTAGTCGGCTCGAAAAAGAAATTGTGACCATGCTGAGCGAGGTGCTGTGATGATGACCTACACACCGTACAAAAAGTACAAGTCAACCGATTGCGCATGGCTAAAAGAAATACCTGAGCATTGGTCAATCAAGCGGATTAAGAATGTAGCAACGTATAACGACGATACATTGGATGAGAAGGCGGATCCTGATTTCGAAATTGATTACGTAGACATTTCGAGTGTCACCCTAGCGGGCGGGATTGAAAAATCAGAAGCAATGCTATTTGAAAAGTCCCCATCGCGAGCACGAAGAAAAGTAAAGCACGGCGACATCATCGTTTCCACAGTGAGAACTTATCTCAAAGCAATTGCACCGATTTCGAACCCACCAGAAAACATGATTGTTTCAACCGGATTTGCAGTTATTCGACCCAAAGAGAATCTTCACTCTGGATTCGCTGGATATTTATTACAATCAAATGGTTTTGTAGGAGAAGTAGTCGCCAACTCTGTTGGCGTTAGTTATCCAGCGATTAACGCTAGCGATCTTGTCCGGATTGAAGCAGTTGAACCTCCAATGGAGGAGCAAGCCATAATTGCTCGTTTCCTTGATTTTAAAATAGCGCAAATAGATACCTTAATTCGTTCAATGGGCGGCTCTGCTGAAATCGAAAAGAACGCCAAGAAAAAGAGCATGGTTTCGCTACTTCAGGAATATCGCTCCGCCATGATCACCAATGCAGTCACTGGACAAATTGACGTCCGGGCAGTGCCGATCCCGCATAAAGGGTGAAAAAGATGCACAAAGAAATCGACTTTGAAAACGACATCGAACACGCACTGATCAGCAGCGGCGGCTACGAAAAAGGTGATCCCAAAACCTACGACCCGGATACCGCGCTGTTTCCTGGGGATGTCGTTGCCTTTGTGCAGAAGACGCAGCCTAAGATCTGGGCTCGTCTGACCCAACTCGACGCAGCCAAGCCCTCATCAATGTTGTTGGATAGCTTAGTGAAGGAGCTTGCCGCCAAAGGGGCGCTGGCGATCTTGCGTGAGGGCTTCAAGTGCGTGGGCAAGACGGTGCGGCTTGCCTACTTTGCGCCCAACACTGGGCTCGACCCGGCAAGTACCGAGCGTTACGACGATAACCGCTTGACCATCGTGCGGCAGGTCAACACCAAGAGCGGGGCGATCCCCGATGTGGTGTTGGCGGTGAATGGCTTGCCTGTGGCCACGCTGGAGTTGAAGAACCCGATGTCGGCCACTCGCTGGAACGTGGAAAACGCAAAGCACCAGTACCGCTTTGAGCGCGACCCCAAAGAGCTGTTGTTCGCCTTCAAACAGCGTTGCCTGGTGCACTTTGCCGTGGACACCGAATTGGTCTTCATGACGACCAAGCTGGAGGGCAAGGACACATTCTTCCTGCCTTTCAATCTTGGGCATGACCACGGTGCCGGCAACCCGCCCGTTGAAGGCGATGTACGTACCGCCTACCTGTGGCGCAAGGTGCTTACGCGCGACAGCTTGATGGACGTCCTTGCTCGGTTCATTCACCTGGACGTCGAGGAAAAGACCGTTGTCACCGAAAAAGGCATCAAGCGCCATAGCAAGGAGTCGATGATTTTCCCCCGCTACCATCAGCTGGATGCGGTTCGGGCACTGACCAACCACGCGCAAGTGCATGGTTCAGGGCACAACTACTTGATCCAGCATTCCGCTGGGTCAGGCAAATCTAACTCCATCGCCTGGCTAGCACATCGCCTCTCCAGCCTGCATGACGCCAACAACGAGAAAATCTTTCACTCAGTTGTAGTGATCACCGACCGTCGGGTGCTGGATCAACAGCTGCAAGACACGATCTTCCAGTTTGAGCACAAGCTGGGTGTTGTACAGAAGATCGACGAAAACACTCAGCAGTTGGCCAAAGCGCTGGCCGATGGTGTGCCGATCATCATTTCCACCATCCAGAAGTTTCCCTTCATCACCCAAGCCATTCGCACGATGGAGACCAACGGAAAAGGAGTGGCCATCTCGACGGTGGGCAAGCGTTTCGCGGTGATCGTGGACGAGGCGCACAGCTCGCAGAGCGGCGAAACGGCGATGGAGCTGCGCAAGATCCTGAACAAGGATGGCATTGAATCCGCCATTGCCGAGCAGTTGCTGGATATGGACAACGATGCCTTGAGCGAAGAGGCGAAGAAAGAACTGCTGCGTGAACAGCTCAAGCGCGCCAAACAACCCAACCTGAGTTTCTTTGCCTTCACGGCGACGCCCAAGTTCAAGACCCTTGCCGTTTTCAACGAGCCCGGCCCCAACGGCAAAGCGCCGTTCCACCACTACAGCATGCGGCAAGCCATCGAGGAAGGCTTCATTCACGACGTGTTGGCCCACTACACCTGTTACAAGCGCTACTACAAGTTGATCCAGAAGGTGGAGGCTGATCCGGAGGTACCGCGCCGCAAAGCCGCCCGCGCACTGGCGCGTTTCGTCGAGTTTCACGACTACGAGATAGCGCAGAAGGTAGAAGTGATCGTGGAGCACTTCCGCACCCATACCCGCCACAAGATTGGCGGCAGGGCCAAAGCGATGGTGGTGACTGGCTCGCGTGAACACGCCGTGCGCTACAAGCTGGGGTTCGACAAGTACATCAAGGACAAGGGATACACCGACGTGAAATCGCTTGTGGCTTTCTCCGGCGAAATCACGCTCAAAGAGTTCGCCGACAAGAAATTCACCGAAGTGAGCATGAACAGCGGCATCAAGGAATCTGAGCTGCCTGAGAAGTTCAACACCGAGGAATACCAAGTCTTGCTGGTGGCCGAGAAGTACCAGACGGGCTTTGACCAGCCACTGTTGCACAGCATGTACGTCGACAAGCGTTTATCCGGCATCCAGGCGGTACAGACACTGTCGCGCCTGAATCGCACGACACGGGGTAAGACCGACACTTTCGTGCTCGATTTTGTCAACGAGCCTGCGGACATCTACACCGCCTTCAAGCCCTATTACGAGAAAACGGACAAGGGCGACGACACCGATCCGCAACAACTCAACACGCTGGCACATAGTCTGGCTAGCTGGAAAATTTACACAGGGGCAGAGGTCAGCGCTTGGTGCGAGATTTGGTTCCGCAACCGCCTGAACCCTACCGGTGGCGAGCACAAGAAATTGAATGGCCTGCTCGATCTGGCGATTGAGCGATTCAAGAAACTCGGGGAAGAAGACCAGAACCTGTTCAAGGGGCAGCTGGTCAGCTTCCGCAATCTGTACAGCTTTGTTTCTCAGATCGTCCCTTACCAAGACTCCGATCACGAGAAGCTGTACACCTATGCCCGTTTCCTACTGACCAAGCTGCCGCGCACGACGGACAATCGGACGGTGCAGGTCGACGATGAAGTCGAGCTCAAATACTACCGCCTGCAAAAAATCAGCGAGGGTGCAATTGATCTGAAAGCAGGCGAGGCGGACGCTCTTGAAGGCCCGAGTGATGTGGGTTCAGGCCAAGCGGACGAGGATGTGCAGCTCTCAACTTTGGTAGGCAAGCTCAATGAGCGCTTCGGCACAGAGTTCACCCCAGCAGACCAACTCTTCTTCGATCAAGTCCGTGAAACCGCCGTAGCCAATGAGCAGTTACGACAGGCCGTTATGGCAAATAGCATCGAGAACTTTGAGCCAGTGTTCAACAAGCAGCTTGAGAACCTGTTCATTGAACGCATGGATGGCAACGAGGAAATCTTTGTACGTCTAATGAACGATGAGGCATTTAGGAATGTTGCTGCGAGCCATCTGATGAGGGCGGTGTATCAACAGATACGAAGGCCTGACCAAAATGTTTAAGGTTCGTGCATGCAGCACCATAGTGAAGGCAACCAACTGACGCCACTGGCATCATTCCTTCAATGCTAAAAGCCCCTGCTGGTCTAACGACCAACAGGGGCTTTTAGCAGGAGCTAGGTACTTTGGCCGAACCACTTAACTTTGGCCGAAGTGGCAAATAACTTTGCCCACCTACACCTGTCACACGTCCAGGTTCGACACCGCCAGCGCGTTGCTTTCGATGAAGTCGCGGCGCGGCTCCACGGCATCGCCCATCAGGGTGTTGAAGATCTGGTCGGCGGCGATGGCGTCCTCGATGGTCACCTTGAGCATGCGCCGGACGTTCGGATCCATGGTGGTTTCCCACAGCTGCTCAGGGTTCATCTCGCCCAGCCCCTTGTATCGCTGGATGCTGTGGCGCTTGGTACCTTCGGCCATCAGCCAGTCCAGGCCGTCCTTGAAGGCGCTGATCGGGCGCTTGCGCTCACCCTTCTGCACGTAGGCGCCGTCTTCCAGCAGGCTGTTCAGCTGGTCGCCGAGCAGCGACACCGAGCGGTAGTCATTGCTGGCGAAGAAGTCACGGTTGAAGGTGACGTAGCTGGACAGGCCGTGGGCCACCAGTTCCACCTCGGGCAGCCACAGGTGGCGCTCGCGGTCTTCGCGCAGGCTGGCCTTGTAGGTCAGGCCGGACTTCTCGGCGGCGGTCAGACGCGCCTGGAACTTCTCCAACCAGCCCTGCATGGCCGACTCGTTAGCCAGGTCGTCCACCGACACGGTAGGCAGGTAGATGAAGTGCTCGGTCAGCTCCTGGGGGTACAGGCGCGACAGGCGCTTGAGGGTGGCGATCACCCCGCGATACTCGTTGACCAGTTTCTCCAGCGCTGCTCCGGACAGGCCCGGAGCGTGCTCGTTGACGTGCAGGCTGGCGTCTTCCAGGGCCGACTGGGTCATGTACTCTTCCATGGCCTGGTCGTCCTTGATGTACTGCTCCTGCTTGCCGCGCTTGACCTTGTACAACGGGGGCTGGGCGATGTAGATGTAGCCACGCTCGATCAGCTCGGGCATCTGGCGGAAGAAGAAGGTCAACAGCAGGGTGCGGATGTGCGAACCGTCGACGTCAGCATCGGTCATGATGATGATGTTGTGGTAGCGCAGCTTGTCGATGTTGTATTCCTCGCGACCGATGCCACAGCCCAGGGCAGTGATCAGCGTACCGACCTCCTGGGAGGAGAGCATCTTGTCGAAGCGCGCCTTTTCGACGTTGAGGATCTTGCCCTTGAGCGGCAGGATCGCCTGGGTCCGGCGATTGCGGCCCTGCTTGGCGGAACCGCCCGCGGAGTCACCCTCCACGATGTACAGTTCGGAGAGCGCCGGGTCCTTTTCCTGGCAATCGGCCAGTTTGCCGGGCAGGCCGGCGATGTCCAGCGCGCCCTTGCGGCGGGTCATCTCGCGCGCCTTGCGCGCGGCCTCGCGGGCACGGGCGGCGTCGATCATCTTGCCGACCACGGCCTTGGCTTCGTTGGGATTCTCCAGCAGGAAGTCGGCGAAGTACTTGCCCATCTCCTGTTCCACCGCAGTCTTCACCTCGGAGGAGACCAGCTTGTCCTTGGTCTGCGAGCTGAACTTCGGGTCCGGTACCTTCACCGAGATGATCGCGGTGAGGCCTTCGCGGGCATCGTCGCCGGTGGTGGCGATCTTGAACTTCTTCGCCAGGCCTTCGGCCTCGATGTAGTTGTTCAGGTTACGCGTCAGCGCCGAACGGAAACCGGCCAGGTGGGTACCGCCGTCACGCTGCGGGATGTTGTTGGTGAAGCAGAGCAGGTTCTCGTTGAAGCTGTCGTTCCACTGCAAGGCGACTTCCACACCCACGCCGTCCTCTTCACGCTGGACGTTGAAGTGGAATACCTCGTTCACCGCGGTCTTGTTGGTGTTCAGGTACTCGACGAAGGCCTTCAGACCGCCTTCGTACTTGAACAGCTCCTCCTTGCCGGTACGCTCGTCGCGCAGCAGGATGCCGACGCCGGAGTTGAGGAAGGACAGCTCGCGGATGCGCTTGGCCAGGATGTCCCAACTGAAGTGGATGTTGCTGAAGGTCTCCGGGGACGGCTTGAAGTGAACTTCGGTGCCGGAGCCATCGGTCTCGCCCACTTCGCGCAGTGGGAACTGCGGAACGCCGTGGTGGTAGACCTGTTCCCAGACCTTGTTGTGGCGACGGATGGTCAGGCGTAGTTCATGGGACAGCGCGTTCACCACCGAGACGCCCACACCGTGCAAGCCGCCGGACACCTTGTAGGTGTTGTCGTCGAACTTGCCGCCGGCGTGGAGGACGGTCATGATCACTTCCGCCGCAGAAACCCCTTCTTCCTTGTGGATATCCACCGGAATACCGCGTCCATTGTCGCGGACAGTGATCGACTCATCCGTATGGATGGTGATGCTGATTTCGCTGCAGTAACCGGCCAGCGCTTCGTCGATGGAGTTATCCACCACCTCGAACACCATGTGGTGCAGACCGGTGCCATCGTCGGTGTCGCCGATGTACATGCCGGGGCGCTTGCGTACGGCATCCAGCCCCTTCAGCACCTTGATGCTGGAAGAGTCGTACGTGTTGTTCTCGCTCATGCTTCACTCCCGATGGTCGTGGTCTGAGAGACTTTTCCATGTTCCACGTGGAACATGGATACCGGCGTATCCGTGCGCCAGCCGTCTTTCAATAGTTGCGGGTCCACGCAGGTGATGAATACCTGGCAACCCAAATCTTCAAGCAAGCGGCAAAGAGCCATTCGATGCTGCTCATCCAGTTCCGAGGGCAGGTCGTCCACCAGGTAGACGCACTGTCCGCGCTTGGCGCGATTGATCAGATGGCCTTGGGCGATGCGCAGGGCGCATACCACCAGCTTCTGCTGACCGCGCGAGAGAATCTCCGCGGCGTTATGACCTGCCAACCGTATGCGAAGATCCGCACGCTGCGGTCCCGCCTGGGTGTGGCCCATCTGCTGGTCGCGTAACAGGCTGGAAGCCAGGACCTCCAGGAGGTCCCGGTCCTTGTCCCAGCCTCGGTAGTAGCTAAGGGTCAGGTCATCCAGTGAAACCAATTCGGCGAGGGTTTCCTCGAATACCGGTTTCAACGCCTGGATATAGCTTCTGCGGTAGGCATCGATCTCATCGCTGGCCAGGCTCAATTCCCGGTCCCAGGCCGCTTGCGACGCGGGGTCCAGTTTACCATGCCGGAGCCAGGAGTTCCGCTGGCGCAGCGCCTTCTGCAGGCGCTGCCAGACGGGCAGAAACCGAGGTTCCACGTGGAACACTCCCCAATCGAGGAACTGTCGGCGGATCTTCGGCGCTCCCTCGAGCAACCGAAAGCTGTCCGGGTTGATCAGTTGCAGTGGAAGTGTTTCCGCTAATTGAGCCGCACTTCGGGCGTTCTGCCCATCGATGCGAATGGTGAACTCGCCCTGGCGTTCACGGGAAATCCCCAGGTTGCTGGCGATGCCGTTGGCCAACATCACCTGGCCGAATACGGTGCAGGCCGCTTCCTCGTACTGGATCACCGGCTGCAAGCGCGCACTGCGGAATGAACGCGCCAGGCCCAGCAGGTGGATGGCTTCGAGCACGCTGGTCTTGCCGCTGCCATTATCGCCGTAGAGGATGTTGATGCGGGGGGAGGGGGAGAGGGTCACCGGGTGCAGGTTGCGCACCGCGGTGACCGAAACGCGGGTCAGGGACATTCAGTGTGATTAGAGGCGCATCGGCATGACGACATAGGCAGAATCGTCATTGTCGGCCTCGTGGACCAGGGCGCTGCTGTTGGAATCGGAAAGGATGAAGCGGACCTGCTCGGTACCGATCACACCCAGCACGTCGAGCAGGTAACTGACGTTGAAGCCGATCTCCAGGTTGCCGCCGTTGTACTCGACCTGCACTTCTTCCTCGGCCTCTTCCTGCTCCGGGTTGTTCGCCTGGATTTTCAGCAAACCGTTGGAAAGCTGCAGACGAATGCCGCGGTACTTCTCGTTGGAGAGGATCGCGGTGCGGCTGAAGGCTTCGCGCAGTTGCTGGCGGTCACCGACCACCAGCTTGTCGCCACCGCGCGGCAGTACGCGTTCGTAGTCCGGGAACTTGCCGTCCACCAGCTTCGAAGTGAAGGTGAATTCGCCAGTGGTGGCACGGATATGGTGCTGGCCCAGGACGATACCGACTTCGCCGTCCTGCTCGGTGAGCAGACGAGCCAGTTCGAGGATGCCTTTGCGCGGCACGATCACCTGGTGGCGGTCCTGCGACGGGATCTGCGCATCCAGCGAGCACATGGCCAGTCGGTGGCCGTCGGTGGCGACGGAACGCAGGGTACCGCCGTTCACTTCCAGCAGCATGCCGTTGAGGTAGTAACGCACGTCCTGCTGGGCCATGGCGAAGCTGGTGCGGTCGATCAGGCGACGCAGCTTGCTCTGGGCAATGCTGAAGTTCAGCGAGCCGGGACCTTCCTCCACGGTGGGGAAATCGTTGGCCGGCAGGGTGGACAGGGTGAAGCGGCTACGCCCGGCCTTCACCAGGAGTTTCTGCTCTTCGACACGGATGTCGATCAGCACGTCGTTCGGCAGGCTCTTGCAGATGTCCATCAGCTTGCGCGCCGGTACGGTGATCTCGCCGGGTTCGGCGGCATCTTCCAGTACCACGCGACCAACCAGCTCGACTTCGAGGTCGGTGCCGGTCAGCGACAGTTGCTGGCCTTCGACCACCAGCAGGACGTTGGAGAGAACCGGCAATGTCTGGCGGCGTTCCACGACGCCGGCGACCAGTTGCAGCGGTTTCAACAGGGCTTCGCGTTGAATGGTGAAATGCATGGTCTAGTCCCTTGCCTCGTGGGCTGCGTCAGGTTGTCAGGGTACGCAGCAGGTTCTTGTAGTCCTCGCGGATATCCGCGTCGGATTCCCTAAGTTGAGCGATCTTACGACAGGCGTGCAACACCGTGGTGTGATCCCGACCGCCGAAGGCCACGCCGATCTCCGGCAGGCTGTGGTTGGTCAGCTCCTTGGAGAGCGCCATGGCCACCTGGCGCGGGCGCGCCACCGAGCGCGAACGCCGCTTGGACAACAGATCGGATATCTTGATCTTGTAGTACTCGGCGACGGTGCGCTGGATGTTGTCGATGCTGACCAGCTTGTCCTGAAGGGCCAACAGGTCCTTCAGCGACTCGCGAATCAGCTCGATGGTGATCGGCCGGCCCATAAAGTGCGAGTGGGCGATCACCCGCTTCAGCGCACCTTCCAGTTCGCGCACGTTGGAACGGATGCGCTGGGCGATGAAGAAGGCCGCATCGTGCGGCAGCTCGATCTTCGCCTGCTCAGCCTTCTTCATCAGGATCGCCACCCGGGTTTCCAGTTCCGGCGGCTCGACGGCCACCGTCAGGCCCCAGCCGAAGCGGGATTTCAGCCGCTCTTCCAGGCCTTCGATTTCCTTCGGATAGCGGTCGCTGGTGAGGATCACCTGCTGGCCGCCTTCGAGAAGGGCATTGAAGGTGTGGAAGAACTCCTCCTGGGAGCGCTCCTTACGGGCGAAGAACTGGATGTCGTCGATCAACAGTGCGTCCACCGAGCGGTAGAAGCGCTTGAATTCGTTGATGGCGTTGAGCTGCAAGGCCTTCACCATGTCCGCGACGAAACGTTCCGAATGCAGGTAGACCACCTTGGCGTTCGGGTTCTTCTTCAGCAGGTGGTTGCCCACCGCATGCATCAGGTGGGTCTTGCCCAGACCGACGCCACCGTAGAGGAACAGCGGGTTGTAGCCGTGCTTGAGGTTGTCCGCCACCTGCCAGGCGGCGGCGCGGGCCAACTGGTTGGACTTGCCCTCGACGAAGTTCTCGAAGGTGAAGGTACGGTTGAGATAGCTGGTGTGCTTCAGCGCACCTTCGACCTGGACGTTGCGCTCGGTGCGCACCGCAGGCGCTGCTCCGGCCGGCATGGCGGCGGCCAGCGGATCGATGCTGGGTTCTTCCGGCTCATAGGGATCGCTCGACACGCTGGGAGCCGTCGTCACTGGCGGCAGCTCTTCACGTGGCACTACCACGGGCGCGGCCGATACCGGCTGCACTGGCGCCGGCGGCGGAGCAACCGGAGGCGGGGGAGCCACGTGGGTCTGCGATGGGACGATGGCGGCGCGCGGCGTACGGCTACGCTTGCTGCCTATTAATAAGGAAAGCGCGGGCAACTGACCCTCGCCGCGTTCACCGAGCAGTTCCAGAAGCCGACCGAGGTATTTCTCGTTCACCCAATCGAGGACGAAACGGTTGGGTGCATACACACGCAATTCGTCGCCTTCGGCTTCGACCTGCAAGGGACGGATCCAGGTGTTGAATTGTTGGGACGGCAGCTCATCGCGGAGAAGATCCACGCACTGCTGCCAAAGTTCCACGGACACGGATATCCCCCAAAGATTGGAAAGGCGGCACAACGAAATAAGCGCCTATTGTAGCCGGACGGGCCGGACTTATCCACATGCCGATGCGCTGAGGCCCCAAGCAAATCAAGACCTTAATAAAAGCAGGCAGGCCGACGGACGGTCGTCCTGGACTTTGTGGATAACCCTTGCTTTGAAGGGGGTACATCCCTGCGCACAGCCGTGTGGAAAAAACCGCTGTGGATAACCATCTCGTTCATCCCCAGGCTTCGCTCAGGAAGGAAACAGCGTCGACACCGGTTCTCGACAACCTTTTGCCTGCCGGAGAAACACGCAATTGCTGGGCTTCATCGAGTTATGCACAGAAAAGCGCCGTCCCAAGAGCATTAACCGTTTCTATCCTTTAAAAGAAAAATGACTTCCTTGTATCTATCTATTACGTCATCGCTGGTTGGAAATTGACCTGCCCGTTCGATTTCACTAGAATCGCCGGTCTCTTTAAACGGGGTCACTGCGACCTCAAGTCGTCAACCCAGGTACCGAATCATGAAACGTACTTTCCAACCCAGCACCCTCAAGCGCGCTCGCGTCCACGGTTTCCGCGCCCGTATGGCCACCAAGAACGGCCGTCAGGTTCTGTCGCGTCGTCGCGCCAAAGGCCGTAAGCGTCTGACCGTCTGATTTATCCGGTACGGGTGGTGAGTCGGGACTTCGACCGGGACAAGCGTCTACTGACAGCCCGGCAATTCAGCGCAGTCTTCGACTCTCCGACCGGCAAGGTCCCCGGCAAGCACGTCCTGCTGCTGGCGCGCGAGAACGGTCTCGATCACCCCCGCCTGGGCCTGGTGATCGGCAAGAAGAACGTCAAGCTCGCCGTCCAGCGCAATCGCCTCAAACGCCTGATCCGCGAATCGTTCCGCCATAACCAGGAAACCCTGGCTGGCTGGGATATCGTGGTGATCGCGCGCAAAGGCCTGGGCGAACTGGAAAATCCGGAGCTGCACCAGCAGTTCGGCAAGCTCTGGAAACGCCTGTTGCGCAATCGACCTCGCACGGAAAGCCCTGCTGACGCCCCTGGCGTGGCCGACGGTACTCATGCATAGGTCGATGCCCGCGCATCCCGATCCCTGTAGTGTCATCCCCCCTTCGATGACCCGGCACCGTCGTTCCCAGCCAAGTTGTACTTCCCTAGCGTACGAGGCTATCGCGCAGCATGGCCCGCGACGCAATGGTCGCCCGAGTGCGGTTTCCTCCACTCGGCTCCATCACTGGCAATCCCGTAGCCGCGATCTGCTACTGTCAGTTTCCTTCAAGCACCGCCCTTTCTCGATGGCCGAGTAACCATGGACATTCAACGCTCGATTCTCATCGTCGCCCTTGCAGTCGTGTCCTACCTGCTGGTTCTCCAGTGGAACAAGGATTACGGTCAGCCTGAGCTGCCCGCCGCCAGCGCTTCGATGAACACCACGCAAGGCCTGCCGGACACTCCGTCCGCCTCGGGCACCAGCAGTGACGTTCCCACTGCCCAGAGCAGCGCGGCCGGCAGCGAAGCCGCCGACAAGCCGGTTGCGGTCAGCGACAAGCTGATCCAGGTGAAGACCGACGTCCTCGACCTGGCCATCGATCCCCGTGGCGGCGATATCGTCCAGCTCGGCCTGTTGCAGTATCCGCGCCGCCTGGACCGTCCGGACGTGCCGTTCCCGCTGTTCGACAACGGTCGCGAACGTACCTACCTGGCGCAGAGCGGCCTCACCGGTGCCGACGGCCCGGACGCCAGCAGCGCCGGCCGCCCGCTGTTCCACAGTGCGCAGAGCAGCTACCAGTTGGCCGACGGCCAGAACGAACTGGTCGTGGACCTGAGCTTCAGCCACGACGGTGTCAACTACATCAAGCGCTTCACCTTCCACCGTGGCCTGAAAGCCGATTGCTCGGACAAGGAAAAGGCCCAGAAGAAGATCGAGTGCATCAATGAAAACGCCTATCAGGTCGGCGTCAGCTACCTGATCGACAACCAGAGCGGCAAGACCTGGAGCGGCAACCTGTTCGCCCAGCTCAAGCGCGACGGCAGCGCCGACCCGTCCTCGACCACCGCCACCGGGGTGTCCACCTACCTCGGCGCCGCGGTCTGGACCCCGGATTCGCCGTACAAGAAGATCTCCACCAAGGACATGGACAAGGAACAGTTCAAGGAGTCCGTGCAGGGTGGCTGGGTCGCCTGGCTGCAACACTACTTCGTGACCGCCTGGGTTCCGACCAAGGGCGAGCAGCACCAGGTCATGACCCGCAAGGACGGCCAGGGCAACTACATCGTCGGTTTCACCGGCCCGACCCTGAGCGTTCCGGCGGGTAGCAAGGTGGAAACCGACCTGACCCTGTATGCCGGCCCGAAACTCCAGAAGCACCTGAAGGAACTCTCCCCGGGCCTGGAACTGACCGTCGACTACGGTTTCCTTTGGTTCATCGCCCAGCCGATCTTCTGGCTGCTGCAACATATCCACAGCCTGATCGGCAACTGGGGCTGGTCGATCATCGCCCTGACCGTCCTGATCAAGCTGGCCTTCTTCCCGTTGTCCGCCGCCAGCTACCGTTCGATGGCGCGCATGCGCGCGGTGTCGCCGAAGATGCAGGCGATCAAGGAACAGCACGGCGACGATCGGCAGAAGATGTCCCAGGCGATGATGGAGCTGTACAAGAAGGAGAAGATCAATCCGCTGGGCGGCTGCCTGCCGATCCTGGTCCAGATGCCGGTCTTCCTCTCCCTCTACTGGGTACTCCTGGAAAGCGTGGAAATGCGCCAGGCGCCGTGGCTCGGCTGGATCACCGACCTGTCGGTGAAGGATCCGTTCTTCATCCTGCCGATCGTCATGGGCGGCACCATGCTGATCCAGCAGATGCTCAACCCGACCCCGCCGGACCCGATGCAGGCCAAGGTGATGAAACTGATGCCGATCATCTTCACCTTCTTCTTCCTCTGGTTCCCAGCCGGTCTGGTGCTGTACTGGGTAGTCAACAACTGCCTGTCGATCGCACAGCAGTGGTACATTACCCGCAAGATCGAGGCAGCCGCGAAGACCGCCTGACGTCTATCGCGAAAACTGTCCACAACAAGACGCCCCCTCGAGGGGCGTCTTGCTATCCGGAGATATCCACATGCAAGCCGCCACCGAAACCATCGTCGCGATCGCTACCGCCCAGGGCCGCGGCGGCGTGGGAATCGTCCGCGTCTCCGGACCTCTCGCCGGACAGATGGCCGTGGCCGTGAGCGGACGCCAGCTGAAAGCCCGGCATGCGCATTACGGACCGTTCCTCGATGCCGGTGGGCAGGTGATCGACGAAGGCCTGTCACTGTATTTCCCCGGCCCGAACTCGTTCACCGGCGAAGACGTACTCGAACTGCAGGGGCACGGCGGCCCCGTGGTACTCGACCTGCTGGTGCAGCGTTGTCTGGAACTGGGCGCCCGCCAGGCGCGACCGGGCGAGTTCAGCGAGCGCGCGTTCCTCAACGACAAGCTCGACCTGGCCCAGGCCGAAGCCATCGCCGATCTGATCGAGGCCAGCTCGGAGCAGGCCGCGCGCAATGCATTACGTTCCCTGCAAGGCGAATTCTCACGCCGGGTACATGCATTGACCGAGCAACTGATTTCCCTGCGCATCTATGTCGAAGCCGCCATCGACTTCCCCGAGGAAGAAATCGACTTCCTCGCCGATGGCCATGTACTGGGGCTTCTGGAAAAAGTACGCACAGAATTATCCACAGTGCAGCGCGAAGCTTCCCAAGGCGCCCTGCTGCGCGACGGCATGACCGTGGTCATCGCCGGACGACCGAATGCCGGCAAGTCCAGCCTGCTGAATGCCCTGGCCGGTCGCGAGGCGGCCATCGTCACGGACATAGCCGGCACCACCCGCGATGTACTGCGCGAACATATCCACATCGATGGCATGCCCCTGCATGTGGTGGACACCGCAGGCCTGCGGGATACCGAGGACCATGTGGAAAAGATCGGCGTGGAACGTGCGCTGAAAGCCATCGGCGAAGCCGATCGCGTGCTGCTGGTGGTGGACGCCACCGCCCCGGAAGCAGCGGACCCGTTTTCCCTATGGCCGGAGTTTCTCGACCAGCGACCGGAACCGGGCAAGGTCACCCTGATCCGCAACAAGGCGGATTTGTCCACAGAGTCCATTGGCCTCGAGGAAAGCGCGGACGGCCACGTCACCATCACCCTCTCGGCGCGCACCGGCGCCGGCCTGGAGCTGCTGCGCGAACACCTGAAGGCCTGCATGGGCTTCGAACAGACCGCGGAAAGCGGTTTCAGCGCCCGCCGGCGCCACTTGGAAGCGCTACGCCTGGCAGGGCAGGCGCTGGAGCATGGCCACAGCCAACTTATCCACAATGGCGCCGGCGAACTGCTGGCCGAGGATCTGCGCCAGGCCCAGCAGCACCTGGGCGAAATCACCGGCGCATTCACCCCCGACGACCTGCTGGGTCGCATCTTCTCGAGTTTCTGCATCGGCAAGTAATGGGGCTCGGCCCACGCCGAGTTGTGGATAACCAGGGCAAGGTTCGCTCCGGTTCTGCGTACTTTCCTTTCACTGTGCCCCTTCGCCGGCACTCAACCACGCAGGCATGGATTGCCGGCGCGCCGCTTCGTCCCCGAGAAAACCATCTGCGCCGATGTCGGTCTGCATGGGATGGATATCCACCTGGGAGAGGTTTATGCACAGGCACCGCGCTCCGATCCGGCGTCCGCGAAGGCGCTGCGCTGTGGTCAATCTCTATCTGCTCGCCCCTCTCGAACGGCGTATCTATCCCGTTGTCTCGCCTGGCGCTATCGCCACGCGCCGGGACGTTCCGTGCACGCAAGTCAACCCGGTAAGCGGTTTATCCACAAGCCTGGAAGAGATTCTGCGAAAAGAGCTGTTGCAGACCCTGGACTCCGTCGATACCGGCCAGGCGGGGCCCTCGCCTTCGGCTCCCAAGGCGTCCCACGGCGAGCACTCGGACACTACAGCATGGAGATCGTAGCCAACCTGGCGGTGTGGCTCGGCGGCGAATGCCAGGCCGGACAGATGATCAGTTACGACCGCACTAGCGGGCTCAGTGCTCGGCTACCGCTGCGCAAACCCGCTAACGAGGGCTCCGAGCGGGATTTCCAGGTCTCCGCCAAGCGCCGCTTCGAGCGCCTGTCGTCATCTATCGATACGCTGGAAAGCGGCAACGACTGAGCCTTTCCCACGCCTTTCCATCTCCTTCTTCCTACCTGGCTGCGGTCCTGCCGCGGCCCGGATACACTCGCCTGAAACCTGTGGAAAACCCCAGGGACAGGAGGGTAGATAAACCCGCCGAAGCTCTGTGCATAACTCCACATGTTGATAACGAGCCATTCCATCCACAGCTAAAAAACGCTTATCAACAGGGCCCAGATAGGGTTTGGGACAGCCTTATCATTCGCTACAGGCTATGTCTTTACTGGGCTCGACGTACTTATCAACAGAAAAGCCGCTGCTAAGTAATAAACACAAGTTCTAAAAAGATATAAACATTCCTTTCCTTTTATTTTTTGTAAGCCCGCCGAGCCGTTTTGCTCCCTCGATATGGATTGGCTATTTTTTGTCCAGGAGTCTTCATTCAGGTTCGCTAAATCCTTATACTGTCCGGCTTTCCTGAATTCCTGCTTCTGAACAGGCCGAGGTGCGTGGTGGATTTCCCTACCCGTTTTGACGTAATCGTGATCGGCGGTGGCCATGCAGGCACCGAAGCCGCACTCGCGGCTGCGCGCATGGGTGTGAAAACCCTGCTGTTGACCCACAATGTGGAAACCCTGGGGCAGATGAGCTGCAACCCCGCCATCGGCGGCATCGGCAAGAGCCATCTGGTCAAGGAAATCGACGCCCTTGGCGGCGCCATGGCCGAAGCCACCGACAAGGGCGGTATCCAGTTCCGCATCCTTAACAGCCGCAAGGGGCCGGCAGTGCGCGCCACTCGTGCACAAGCCGATCGCGTGCTCTATAAGGCCGCTATCCGCCATACACTGGAAAACCAGCCGAACCTGTGGATATTCCAGCAGGCCTGCGACGACCTGATCGTCGAGCAGGATCAGGTCCGCGGCGTAGTGACTCAGATGGGACTGCGCTTCCATGCCGACAACGTGGTCCTGACTACCGGCACCTTCCTCGGCGGACTTATCCACATCGGCCTGGAGAACTACTCAGGCGGACGCGCCGGCGACCCGCCGTCCATCGCACTGGCGCGTCGTCTGCGTGAATTGCCGCTGCGGGTCGGCCGGCTGAAGACCGGTACGCCGCCGCGGATCGACGGGCGCAGCGTGGACTTCTCGGTGATGACCGAGCAGCCGGGCGACACGCCGATCCCGGTGATGTCCTTCCTCGGTTCGAAGGAACAGCATCCCGAGCAGGTCAGTTGCTGGATCACCCATACCAACGCCCGGACCCACGAGATCATCGCCGCCAATCTCGATCGTTCGCCGATGTATTCCGGTGTGATCGAAGGCATCGGCCCGCGCTACTGCCCTTCGATCGAAGACAAGATCCATCGCTTCGCCGACAAGGAAAGCCACCAGGTCTTCCTCGAGCCGGAAGGCCTGACGACCCACGAGCTGTATCCCAACGGCATTTCCACGTCCCTGCCATTCGACGTGCAACTGCAGATCGTGCGTTCCATCCGTGGCATGGAAAACGCCCACATCGTGCGGCCGGGCTATGCGATCGAGTACGACTTCTTCGATCCCCGCGATCTCAGGTACAGCCTGGAGACCAAGGTCATCGGCGGCCTGTTCTTCGCCGGCCAGATCAACGGCACCACCGGCTACGAGGAAGCTGGCGCCCAGGGCCTGCTGGCCGGCGCCAATGCTGCGTTGCGCTCGCAAGGCAAGGACAGCTGGTGCCCGCGCCGCGACGAGGCCTACATCGGCGTGCTGGTGGACGACCTGATCACGCTCGGCACCCAGGAGCCGTACCGCATGTTCACCTCGCGGGCGGAATACCGCCTGATCCTCCGCGAGGACAACGCCGACCTGCGTCTCACCGAGAAGGGACGCGAGCTGGGCCTTGTCGACGATCGGCGCTGGGCTGCCTTCGAAGCCAAGCGCGAAGGTATCGAACGCGAGGAACAGCGGCTGAAGAGCACCTGGGTGCGGCCGAATACCCCGCAGGGCGACGCCATCGCCGAGCGCTTCGGTACGCCGCTGACCCATGAATACAACCTGCTCAACCTGCTGAGCCGCCCCGAGATCGATTACGCCGGCCTGGTGGAGATCACCGGCGACGCTGTGGATAACCCCCAGGTGGCCGAGCAGGTGGAGATTCGCACCAAGTACGCCGGCTACATCGACCGCCAGCAGGAGGAAATCGCCCGGCTGCGCGCCAGCGAAGATACCCGCCTGCCTGTGGATATCGATTACCTGGGGATTTCCGGCCTGTCGAAGGAAATCCAGAACAAGCTGAACCAGGCCCGTCCGGAAACCCTCGGACAGGCTTCGCGGATCCCCGGCGTCACGCCGGCTGCGATTTCGCTGTTGTTGATCCACCTGAAGAAGCGTGCCTCTGGCCGCCAACTGGAGCAGAGCGCTTGATGTCTGCGGTAACCCAACACCATGCCGACGAACTCGCGCGTGGTGCTGACGAGCTCGGCGTCGCCCTTGACGCCGACAAGCAACGCCAGCTGCTGGCCTACCTGGCCCTGCTGATCAAATGGAACAAGGCCTACAACCTGACCGCCGTACGCGACCCGGACGAGATGGTTTCGCGCCACCTGCTCGACAGCCTGAGCATCGTGCCTTATGCCGAGGCTGGGGATAACTGGCTGGATGTCGGCAGTGGCGGTGGCATGCCCGGCGTCCCGCTGGCCATCCTGTTCCCGGAAAAGCGCCTGACCCTGCTCGACAGCAACGGCAAGAAGACTCGCTTCCTGACCCAGGTGAAGCTCGAACTGAAGCTGGCCAACCTCGAAGTCGTGCACAGCCGGGTGGAAGCCTTCCGTCCCGAGAGCCCCTTCGATGGCATCGTTTCCCGCGCTTTCAGCAGCCTGGAGGACTTCGCCAGCTGGACCCGCCACCTAGGTGGCCAGGAAACCCGCTGGCTGGCGATGAAGGGTGTGCATCCGAACGAAGAGCTGGCGGCACTCCCGGAGGATTTCCGGGTCGAAGCCGAGCACGCGCTGGCGGTACCCGGTTGCCAAGGTCAGCGGCATCTGCTGATACTGCGGCGCACAGCATGAGGGGGGAACAGGGATAACCATGGCTAAGGTATTCGCGATCGCCAACCAGAAAGGCGGTGTCGGCAAGACCACGACCTGTATCAACCTCGCGGCCTCCCTCGTGGCGACCAAGCGCCGCGTCCTCCTGCTGGACCTGGATCCCCAGGGCAACGCCACCACCGGCAGCGGCATCGACAAGCACAACCTGGAGCACTCCATCTACGACGTGCTCACCGGCGAATGCAACCTCGCCGAGGCCATGCAGTTCTCCGAACACGGCGGCTACCAGTTGCTGCCGGCCAACCGCGACCTCACCGCCGCGGAAGTGGTGCTGCTGGAAATGGACATGAAGGAAAACCGCCTGCGCAACGCGCTGGCGCCGATCCGCGAGAACTACGACTACATCCTCATCGACTGCCCGCCGTCGCTGTCGATGCTCACCGTCAATGCGCTGACCGCCGCGGACGGCGTGATCATTCCCATGCAGTGCGAGTACTACGCGCTGGAGGGACTGACCGACCTGATGAACAGCATCCAGCGCATCGGCCAGTTGCTCAATCCGACGCTGAAGATCGAGGGCCTGCTGCGGACCATGTACGACCCGCGCATCAGCCTGACCAACGATGTCTCCGCGCAGTTGCAGGAGCATTTCGGCGACACCCTCTACAGCACCGTCATCCCGCGTAACGTGCGCCTGGCCGAGGCCCCGAGCTTCGGCATGCCGGCGCTGGTTTACGACAAGCAATCCCGCGGCGCCATCGCCTACCTGGCGCTGGCCGGCGAGCTGGTCCGCCGCCAGCGCGCCAAAGGCCGCGCCGCAACCGCATAAGGAACCCGCATGGCAGCCAAGAAACGTGGACTGGGACGCGGGCTCGATGCCCTGCTGGGCGGCTCGAGTCCCGCCAAACTGCAGGAAGAAGCCGTACAGGCCGACCGCCGCGAGTTGCAGCAGATCCCCCTCGACCTGATGCAGCGCGGCAAGTACCAGCCACGTCGCGACATGGACCCTCAAGCCCTGGAGGAACTGGCGCAGTCGATCAAGGCCCAGGGGGTGATGCAGCCCATCGTGGTGCGGCCGATCGCCAATGGCCGCTACGAGATCATCGCCGGCGAGCGGCGCTGGCGGGCCAGCCAGCAGGCGGGACTGGAAAAGATCCCGGCGCTGGTGCGCGACGTGCCGGACGAAGCGGCCATCGCCATGGCGCTGATCGAGAACATCCAGCGCGAGGACCTCAACCCGATCGAGGAAGCCGCTGCCCTGCAACGCCTGCAGCAGGAGTTCCAGCTGACCCAGCAGCAGGTCGCGGAAGCGGTCGGCAAGTCGCGCGCGACCATCACCAACCTGCTGCGCCTGATCGGCCTGCCGGAAGAGATCAAGACCCTGCTTTCCCATGGCGACCTGGAAATGGGCCATGCCCGTGCGCTCCTCGGTCTGCCGGCGGAACGGCAGGTGGAAGGGGCGCGACATGTTGTCGCACACGGGCTGACCGTACGTCAGACCGAAGCCCTGGTTCGGCAGTGGACGCATGCCCCGGACAAGCCTGCGGGACCGGTCAAGAGCGACCCGGACATTGCCCGCCTGGAACAGCGCCTGGCCGAGCGCCTGGGCGCTTCGGTGCAGATCCGGCATGGTCAGAAGGGCAAGGGACAGTTGGTCATCCGCTACAGCTCCCTGGATGAACTGCAGGGCGTTCTCGCCCACATCCGTTGACACACTTTGGGTTGTAGCGGGTAGTCGGAAATCACTACCAGCCAGTTGAACAGGGGGGACTCCCCCCCTATACTCTGCGCGCTATTTTGTGGGCACTTTTTATGCCAAGTCGTTGATTTGGCAGTGCCGACACCAGAAGACTGAGAGCGCGATGGAGTCCCGCATGCCAAGTCGCCTGCCGGCATTCAGATTGCTGCTCGTCCAACTGGTAGTAGTGCTTGTTGCTGCGATCTCCCTGTGGATTTCTTGGGGACCGGTAGCCGGATATTCCGGACTGCTGGGAGGGATGATCGCCTGGTTGCCGAATTGTTATTTCGCCTACAAGGCGTTCCGTTTCAGCGGAGCGCGGGCTGCCCGGGAAATCGTTCGCTCTTTCTATGCGGGCGAAGCCGGGAAACTGATTCTGACGGCGGTGCTCTTCGCACTGACGTTCGCAGGCGTGAAGCCACTGATGGCGCCGGCTCTGTTCGGTGTCTATCTGCTGACCCTGATGGTCAGCTGGTGCGCACCCCTGCTGATGGGAAAAACATTTACAAGACCTTAGAGCGATTGAGGCAAACATGGCAGCAGAAACCGCTTCGGGTTACATCCAGCACCACTTGCAGAACCTGACCTTCGGGCGTCTGCCTAATGGTGATTGGGGGTTCGCCCACACCGCCGAGCAAGCCAAGGAAATGGGCTTCTGGGCATTCCACGTAGACACCCTGGGCTGGTCGGTACTGCTCGGCGTGGTGTTCCTGTTCATCTTCCGCCTGGCGGCCAAGAAGGCCACCAGCGGCCAGCCGGGTGGACTGCAGAACTTCGTCGAGGTGATGGTCGAGTTCGTCGACACCAGCGTCAAGGACACCTTCCACGGGCGTAACCCGTTGATCGCGCCCCTGGCCCTGACCGTGTTCGTCTGGATCTTCCTGCTCAACCTGATCGACCTGGTACCGGTGGACTACCTGCCGATGCTGGCCGCGAAGATCACCGGCGACGAGCACCTGTTCTTCCGCGCGGTGGCCACCACCGACCCGAACGCCACCCTCGGCCTGTCGATCTCGGTGTTCGCCCTGATCGTCTTTTACAGCATCAAGGTCAAGGGCATCGGCGGCTTCCTCGGTGAACTGACCCTGCACCCCTTCAGCAGCAAGAACATCGTCGTTCAGATCCTGCTGATTCCGGTGAACTTCCTGCTCGAGTTCGTGACCCTGATCGCCAAGCCGGTTTCGCTGGCGCTGCGTCTGTTCGGCAACATGTATGCCGGCGAACTGATCTTCATTCTGATCGCCGTCATGTTCGGTAGCGGAATGTTCCTGCTGAGTGCCCTGGGCGTAGCCCTGAACTGGGCGTGGGCTGTGTTCCACATCCTGATCATCACCCTGCAGGCCTTCATCTTCATGATGCTGACCATCGTCTACCTGTCGATGGCGCACGAAGACAACCATTAATCGATTCGCTTCAACCTTTAACCAACACGACAAAAAGTCGGGAGGAAAAATGGAAACTGTAGTTGGACTGACTGCTATCGCCGTTGCTCTGCTGATTGGCCTGGGTGCCCTGGGTACCGCCATCGGTTTCGGTCTGCTGGGTGGCAAGTTCCTGGAAGGCGCAGCTCGTCAGCCTGAAATGGTTCCGATGCTGCAGGTGAAAATGTTCATCGTCGCCGGCCTGCTGGACGCCGTGACCATGATCGGTGTGGGTATCGCCCTGTTCTTCACCTTCGCGAATCCCTTCGTTGGTCAAATCGCCGGCTAATCACTCGAATCATTCGATTTGAGTGTTTGACGGACAACGAACGAGCGAGGTGTTGGCGTGAACATTAATGCAACCCTGATTGGCCAGTCCGTTGCGTTCTTCATCTTTGTGCTGTTCTGCATGAAGTTCGTGTGGCCTCCGGTCATCGCGGCTCTGCAAGAGCGTCAGAAGAAGATCGCTGACGGCCTGGACGCTGCCAACCGCGCGGCTCGTGATCTGGAGCTGGCTCATGAGAAAGCGGGCCAGCAACTGCGCGAAGCCAAGGCTCAGGCAGCCGAAATCGTCGAACAGGCGAAGAAACGCGCTAACCAGATCGTCGATGAAGCCCGCGACCAGGCCCGTACCGAAGGCGAACGCCTGAAGGCCCAGGCCCAAGCGGAAATCGAACAGGAACTGAACAGCGTCAAGGACGCCCTGCGTGCCCAAGTGGGTGCCCTGGCCGTCACCGGCGCAGAGAAGATCCTGGGTGCTTCGATCGACGCAAACGCGCACGAGCAGCTGGTTTCCAAACTGGCAGCCGAGATCTAAGCGAGGGCGCTATGGCAGAACTGACCACGTTGGCTCGTCCCTACGCAAAGGCGGCTTTCGAGTACGCCCAGGCTCATCAGCAACTGGCCGATTGGTCGGCTGCGCTGGGTGTGCTGGCCGCAGTGTCGCAGGACGACACCGTGCGCCAGCTGCTCAAAGAGCCTCAGCTGACCTCTTCGGCCAAGGCCCAGAGCCTGATCGATGTGTGCGGCGACAAGCTGAATGCACCAGCCCAGAACTTCGTCCGGACTGTGGCTGAGAACAAGCGGCTCGAACTGCTGCCGACCATCGCTGAGATGTACGAGCAGTTGAAGGCCGAGCAGGAAAAGTCGGTCGAGGTAGAAGTCACCAGTGCCTTCACCTTGAGCAAAGAACAGCAGGACAAACTCGCCAAGGCTCTCAGCGCCCGGCTCAGTCGCGAAGTGCGGCTACATGCGTCGGAAGACGCGAGCCTGATCGGCGGCGTGATCATTCGCGCCGGTGACTTGGTAATCGATGGCTCGGTGCGCGGCAAGCTCGCGAAACTGGCCGAAGCGTTGAAATCTTGAGTTTGAAGGGGCAGCGGCATGCAGCAACTCAATCCTTCCGAAATTAGTGAAATCATCAAGGGGCGCATCGAGAAACTCGACGTCGCCTCCCAAGCACGAAACGAAGGCACCATCGTCAGCGTGTCCGACGGTATCGTGCGCATCTACGGTCTGGCCGACGTCATGTACGGCGAGATGATCGAGTTCCCGGGCGGCGTCTACGGTATGGCGCTGAACCTGGAGCAGGATTCCGTGGGTGCCGTGGTCCTGGGTGAATACCAGGGCCTCGCCGAAGGCATGAACGCCAAGTGCACCGGGCGCATCCTGGAGGTTCCGGTCGGTCCGGAACTGCTGGGTCGCGTAGTCGACGCACTGGGCAATCCGATCGACGGCAAGGGTCCGATCGACGCCAAGGCCACCGACGCGGTCGAGAAGGTCGCTCCGGGCGTGATCTGGCGTAAGTCGGTAGACCAGCCGGTACAGACCGGCTACAAGTCGGTCGACGCCATGATCCCGGTAGGCCGTGGCCAGCGCGAGCTGATCATCGGCGACCGCCAGATCGGCAAGACCGCCCTCGCGGTCGACGCCATCATCAACCAGAAAGACAGCGGCATTAAGTGCGTCTACGTGGCCATCGGCCAGAAGCAGTCCACTATCGCCAACGTCGTACGCAAGCTGGAAGAGAACGGTGCCCTGGCCAACACCATCGTGGTCGCCGCCAGCGCTTCCGAGTCCGCCGCCCTGCAATACCTGGCGCCGTACTCCGGTTGCACCATGGGCGAATACTTCCGTGATCGCGGTGAAGACGCCCTGATCGTCTACGACGACCTGTCCAAGCAGGCCGTGGCTTATCGCCAGATCTCCCTGCTGCTGCGCCGTCCGCCGGGCCGCGAAGCCTACCCGGGCGACGTGTTCTATCTCCACAGCCGTCTGCTGGAGCGCGCTTCCCGCGTTTCCGAAGAGTATGTCGAGAAGTTCACCAACGGCGCCGTGACCGGCAAGACTGGCTCGCTGACCGCGCTGCCGATCATCGAGACCCAGGCCGGCGACGTTTCCGCGTTCGTTCCGACCAACGTGATCTCGATCACCGACGGCCAGATCTTCCTGGAATCCGCCATGTTCAACTCGGGTATCCGTCCGGCCGTCAACGCCGGTATCTCGGTATCCCGCGTAGGTGGCGCGGCCCAGACCAAGATCATCAAGAAGCTGTCCGGCGGCATCCGTACCGCTCTGGCCCAGTACCGTGAACTGGCCGCCTTCGCCCAGTTCGCCTCGGACCTGGACGAAGCGACCCGCAAGCAGCTGGAGCATGGTCAGCGCGTTACCGAGCTGATGAAGCAGAAGCAGTACGCGCCGATGTCGATCGCCGAGATGTCGCTGTCCCTGTATGCCGCCGAGCGTGGCTTCCTGCAGGACGTCGAAATCGCCAAGGTCGGTAGCTTCGAGCAGGCGTTGATCTCCTACTTCCAGCGCGAGCATGCCGCTCTGCTGGCGAAGATCAACGAGAAAGGTGACTTCAACGACGAAATCGACGCGGGCATCAAGGCCGGCATCGAGAAGTTCAAGGCCACCCAAACCTGGTAAGCCGCAGCGGGAGCCGCGAGGCTCCCGCCTGCTAACCCGATAGGTGTCAAATGGCAGGCGCAAAAGAGATTCGCAGCAAGATTGCGAGCATCAAAAGCACGCAAAAGATCACCAATGCCATGGAAAAAGTGGCGGTGAGCAAGATGCGCAAGGCACAAATGCGCATGGCGGCCGGCCGTCCCTACGCGGAGCGTATTCGCCAGGTGATCGGCCATCTGGCCAACGCCAACCCGGAATACCGTCACCCGTTCATGGTCGAGCGTGAAGTCAAGCGCGTCGGCTACATCGTGGTGAGCAGTGACCGTGGTCTGTGCGGCGGTCTGAACATCAACCTGTTCAAGTCCCTCGTCAAGGACATGAGCGGCTACCGCGAGCAAGGGGCGGAAATCGACCTTTGCGTGATCGGTAGCAAGGGCGCTTCGTTCTTCCGCAGTTTCGGCGGCAACGTCGTGGCAGCTATCAGCCACCTCGGCGAAGAGCCTTCGATCAACGACCTGATCGGCAGTGTCAAGGTGATGCTCGACGCATACCTCGAAGGCCGTATCGATCGCCTGTTCGTGGTCTCCAACAAGTTCGTCAACACCATGACCCAGAAGCCGACCGTGGAACAGCTGATTCCGCTGGTGGCCGATGACGATCAGGAGCTGAAGCACCACTGGGACTATCTCTACGAACCCGACGCCAAGTCGCTCCTCGACGGGCTGCTGGTGCGTTACGTGGAATCCCAGGTGTACCAGGCCGTGGTTGAGAACAACGCCTGTGAGCAGGCGGCCCGGATGATTGCAATGAAGAACGCTACCGACAACGCCGGCGAGCTGATCAGCGATTTGCAGCTGATCTACAACAAGGCGCGTCAGGCGGCGATCACCCAGGAAATCTCGGAAATCGTCGGCGGCGCTGCCGCGGTGTAAGAACAGGTTCAAAATTCAGAGGAACCAGACATGAGTAGCGGACGTATCGTTCAAATCATCGGCGCCGTGATCGACGTGGAATTCCCGCGCGATGCCGTGCCGAGCATCTATGAAGCCCTGAAGGTTCAGGGCGTTGAAACCACCCTGGAAGTCCAGCAGCAGCTGGGCGACGGCGTGGTTCGTTCCATTGCGATGGGTTCCACCGAAGGCCTCAAGCGTGGCCTGAACGTGGACAGCACTGGTGCTGCCATCTCCGTGCCGGTCGGTAAAGCGACCCTGGGCCGGATCATGGACGTACTGGGCAACCCGATCGACGAAGCCGGTCCCATCGGCGAAGAAGAGCGCTGGGGCATCCACCGCGAAGCTCCGTCCTATGCCGACCAGGCTGGCGGCAACGAGCTGCTGGAAACCGGCATCAAGGTGATCGACCTGGTCTGCCCGTTCGCCAAGGGCGGCAAGGTAGGCCTGTTCGGCGGCGCCGGCGTGGGCAAGACCGTCAACATGATGGAACTGATCCGTAACATCGCCATCGAGCACAGCGGTTATTCCGTGTTCGCGGGTGTGGGCGAGCGTACTCGTGAGGGTAACGACTTCTACCACGAGATGAAGGACTCCAACGTACTGGACAAGGTAGCCCTGGTATACGGCCAGATGAACGAGCCGCCGGGCAACCGTCTGCGCGTCGCACTGACCGGCCTGACCATGGCCGAGAAGTTCCGTGACGAAGGCCGTGACGTTCTGTTGTTCATCGACAACATCTACCGTTACACCCTCGCCGGTACCGAAGTGTCCGCACTGCTGGGCCGTATGCCGTCCGCGGTGGGTTATCAGCCGACCCTGGCCGAAGAGATGGGCGTTCTGCAGGAGCGCATCACCTCCACCAAGAAAGGCTCGATCACCTCGATCCAGGCCGTATACGTTCCCGCGGACGACCTCACCGACCCGTCCCCGGCGACCACCTTCGCCCACCTGGACGCGACCGTCGTACTGTCCCGTGACATCGCCTCGCTGGGTATCTACCCTGCGGTCGACCCGTTGGACTCCACCTCTCGCCAGCTCGATCCGCTGGTGATCGGCCAGGATCACTACGACACCGCTCGCGGCGTCCAGTATGTTCTGCAGCGCTACAAGGAGCTGAAGGACATCATCGCGATCCTGGGCATGGACGAACTGTCCGAAGCCGACAAGCTGCTGGTGGCGCGCGCTCGTAAGATCCAGCGCTTCCTGTCCCAGCCGTTCTTCGTAGCGGAAGTCTTCACCGGCTCGCCGGGCAAGTACGTTTCCCTGAAGGACACCATCGCTGGCTTCAAGGGCATTCTCAACGGCGACTACGATCACCTGCCGGAGCAGGCGTTCTACATGGTCGGCGGTATCGAAGAAGCGGTCGAGAAAGCCAAAAAACTGTAATCCTGTGCGCCCGGCGACGGGCGCTCATGTGAGGCAAGCGTATGGCCATAACAGTCCATTGCGACATCGTCAGCGCCGAGGCGGAGATCTTCTCCGGCCTGGTCGAGATGGTTATCGCGCACGGCGCTCTGGGTGACCTGGGTATCGCCCCGGGCCACGCGCCGCTGATCACCGACCTGAAACCGGGCCCCATCCGCCTGGTCAAGCAGGGCGGCGAGCAGGAGGTGTACTACATCTCCGGCGGTTTCCTCGAAGTCCAGCCGAACATGGTCAAGGTCCTCGCCGACACCGTGGTTCGTGCCGGCGACCTCGACGAAGCGGCCGCCCAGGAAGCCCTGAAGGCTGCCGAAAAGGCGCTGCAGGGCAAGGGCGCCGAGTTCGACTACAGCGCCGCTGCCGCGCGTCTGGCCGAAGCCGCAGCCCAGCTGCGCACCGTCCAGCAACTGCGCAAGAAGTTCGGCGGCTGATTTCCAGCCGGTACTTCTAGCGGTGTCAGGGAAAAGGGTAGCCTGTGGGCTACCCTTTTTTCGTTTTGCATCTTCACTCACAGGTTTTGCCTGTGACCACCAGGAACGGTAGTCCAGTCCATGTCCCTTGAAATCGTGATTCTCGCCGCCGGCCAGGGCACCCGCATGCGTTCGGCCCTGCCCAAGGTCCTCCATCCCATTGCCGGCAAGCCGATGCTCGGCCACGTCATCGACTGCGCGCGCCAGTTGCAGCCGGAACGGATCCACGTGGTGATCGGCCACGGCGCGGATCTGGTGCGTGAGCGGATGGCCGCCGACGACCTGAATTTCGTGCTCCAGGCCGAACAGCTCGGTACGGGCCATGCGGTGGCCCAGGCCCTGCCGTTCCTCAGTGCAGACCAGGTGCTGATCCTCTACGGCGACGTGCCGCTGATCCAGCTGGACACCTTGCAGCGCCTGCTGGCGCAAGTCACCCCGGACCAGTTGTCGTTGCTCACCGTCGACATGCTCGACCCCACCGGCTACGGCCGCATCGTCCGTGACGACCAGGGCGCGGTGCAGGCCATCGTCGAGCACAAGGACGCGACCCCGGCGCAGCGCCAGATCGGCGAGATCAACACCGGCATCCTCGCGGTGCCGGGCAAGCGCCTTGCCGACTGGCTCGGCCGCCTGTCCAACGACAACGCCCAGGGCGAGTACTACCTGACCGACGTGATCGCCATGGCGGTCGGCGACGGCCTGGTGGTAGCCAGCGCCCAATCGCTGGACGCGATGGAAGTGCAGGGCGTCAATGACCGCATGCAACAGGCCCAGCTGGAGCGTCACTACCAGCGCCTGCGCGCGGAGGAGCTGATGCGCCAGGGCGTGACCCTGCTCGATCCGCAGCGCCTGGATGTCCGTGGCGAAATCTCGGTCGGCCGCGACGTGCTGATCGACGTCAACGTGGTGCTGGAAGGCCGCGTGGTGATCGAGGACGACGTGCACATCGGACCGAACTGCGTGATTCGCGACAGCGTCCTGCGGCGTGGCGCGGTGATCAAGGCCAACAGCCACCTGGAAGGCGCGGAGCTGGGCGAGGGTAGCGATGCCGGTCCGTTCGCCCGCCTGCGTCCGGGCAGCGTGCTCGGCGCTCGGGCCCATGTCGGCAACTTCGTCGAACTGAAGAATGCCCGCCTGGGCGAGGGCAGCAAGGCCGGCCACCTGAGCTACCTGGGCGATGCCGAGCTGGGCGCCAACTGCAATATCGGCGCCGGCACCATCACCTGCAACTACGATGGCGCGAACAAATTCCGCACCGAGCTGGGCGACGATGTGTTCATCGGCTCGAACAACTCGCTGGTGGCGCCGCTGAAGATTGGCGATGGCGCGACGACCGCGGCCGGCTCCACCATCACCCATGAGGTTCCGGCGAAGAACCTGGCCTTCGGCCGCGCCCGGCAGAAGAACCTGGAAAACTGGAAGCGCCCGGAAAAAATCAAGAAGTAACGGAGCGGCACGGATGCCGAAGCCTGCGAAATGGATCGTGCTGGGGCTGCTCATAGCCGGGGCGGTGCTGCCCGAATGGCCGCGGATACCCGTCGAAGGCGCCAGTGCCCGCGACTGGAATCCGCGAACCTTCTGGTTCGAGCCCTGGGGGCGCTCCGGAGTGCACAAGGGCATCGACATCTTCGCCCGCAGCGGCACCCCCGTACGCTCCGCCAGCTACGGCCTGGTGCTCTATCGCGGGGAGATCGCCCTCGGCGGCAAGGTCGTCCTGGTGCTGGCGCCCAAGTGGCGCCTGCATTACTACGCCCATCTCGATAGCCTCGACACCTATCCGGGCCAGCCGGTCCTCGCCGGTTCCCGCCTGGGTGCGGTCGGAACCACCGGCAACGCGCGCGGCAAGCCAGCCCACCTGCACTACGCGATCATCACCTTGCTGCCCTATCCCTGGCTGGCCGACGCCAGCACCCAGGGTTGGAAGAAAATGTTCTACCTCGATCCCAATACGGTGCTGCCGAGCCGATGAAAAGTCATTGACGGGAATCGCCGGATAAGTTTTGATTCGCACACTTTTCTTTCGAAACGAAACTTAAGTGATCTCGAAACGTAATACGCCGCAACGTCGCCATGCCATCCTCGCGCTGCTTTCCGAGCAGGGCGAGGTCAGCGTGGACGCACTCGCCAAGCGCTTTTCCACCTCGGAAGTGACCATCCGCAAGGACCTCGCCGCCATGGAAAGCCACGGCCTGCTGTTGCGTCGCTACGGCGGTGCGGTGCCAATGCCGCAGGAACTGATCGGCGAAGCCGCACAGCCCGTCTCGCCCTACAAGCAGGCTATCGGTCGCGCCGCCGCGGCGCGCATCCGCGAGCATGCGCGGATCATCATCGACAGTGGCAGCACCACCGCGGCGATGATCCCCGAGCTTGGGCACAAGCCGGGCCTGGTGGTGATGACCAACTCGCTGAACGTGGTCAACGCCCTGCGCGAACTGGAGCACGAGCCGGTGCTGCTGATGACCGGGGGGACCTGGGATCCGCATTCCGAGTCGTTCCAGGGGCAGGTTGCCGAGCAGGTGCTGCGTTCCTATGACTTCGACCAACTATTCATCGGTGCCGACGGCATCGATCTCGAACGCGGGACGACCACGTTCAACGAATTGCTGGGCCTGAGCCGGGTGATGGCCGAGGTCGCCCGCGAGGTGATCGTCATGGCCGAGGCCGACAAAGTCGGTCGGCGCATTCCCAACCAGGAATTGCCCTGGAGCAGCATCCATACCCTGATTACCGACGAGCGCCTGGAACCTTCCGCGCGCGAACAGATAACCGCCCGGGGCGTCACGCTGATCTGCTCCCCGGTCGAGGCCTGAAAGGAGAAAGACCCCATGTGTGGAATCGTAGGCGCGATCGCCGAGCGCAACATCACCCCCATCCTCATCGAAGGCCTCAAGCGCCTCGAGTATCGCGGCTACGACAGCGCCGGCGTGGCGGTCTTCGATAACGAAGGCAGGCTGCAGCGCTGCCGCCGGGTCGGCAAGGTCGCCAGCCTGGAGGAAGGCCTGGCCGGTACGCCGCTGCTCGGCCGCCTGGGCATCGCCCATACCCGCTGGGCGACCCACGGCGCGCCAACCGAAGGCAACGCCCACCCACATTTCTCCAGCGACGAACTGGCGGTGGTGCACAACGGCATCATCGAGAACCACGAACCTCTCCGTGAGCGGCTCAAGGGCCTGGGCTACGTGTTCACCTCGCAAACCGACACCGAGGTCATCGTCCACCTGCTGCATCACAAGCTGCAGTCCATCGGCGACCTGACCCTGGCGCTGAAGGACGCGGTCAAGGAATTGCACGGGGCCTATGGCCTGGCAGTGATCAGCGCGGCGCAGCCGGACCGCATCGTCGCCGCTCGCAGCGGCAGCCCGCTGGTGATCGGCCTCGGGCTTGGCGAGAACTTCCTCGCTTCCGACCAACTGGCGCTGCGCCAGGTGACCGACCGCTTCATCTACCTGGAAGAAGGCGATATCGCCGAGATCCGTCGCGACAGCGTGCGCCTGTGGGATGTCCAGGGCAACGACGTGCAGCGCGAGACCGTGCAGTACCACGAAGGCGCCGAAGCCGCCGACAAGGGCGAGTACCGGCACTTCATGCTCAAGGAAATCCACGAGCAGCCCAGCGTCGTGCAGCGCACCCTGGAAGGCCGCCTCGGGCAGAACCAGGTAATGGTTGAAAGCTTCGGTCCGCAGGCGGCGGAGCTGTTCGCCAAGGTCCGCAACGTGCAGATCGTCGCCTGCGGCACCAGTTACCACGCCGGCATGGTCGCCCGTTACTGGCTGGAAAGCCTGACCGGGATTCCCTGCCAGGTGGAGGTCGCCAGCGAGTTCCGCTACCGCAAGGTCGCGGTGCAGCCGGATTGCCTGTTCGTCACCATCTCCCAGTCCGGTGAGACCGCCGACACCCTGGCTGCCCTGCGCAACGCCAAGGAGCTGGGCTTCCTCTCCAGCGTGGCGATCTGCAACGTTGCCACCAGTTCGCTGGTGCGCGAATCCGACCTGACCCTGCTGACCCAGGCCGGCCCGGAAATCGGCGTGGCCTCGACCAAGGCCTTCACCACCCAGTTGGTCGCCCTGCTGCTGCTGACCCTGGGCATCGGCCAGGTGCAGAAGCGCCTGGCCGATGGCGTCGAAGCCGAGCTGGTGGACGAACTGCGTCGCCTGCCGACCCGGCTGGGCGAGGCGCTGGCGATGAACCGTACGGTGGAGAAGGTTTCCGAGCTGTTCGCCGAGAAGCACCACACCCTGTTCCTCGGCCGTGGCGCGCAGTTCCCGGTGGCCCTGGAAGGCGCGCTGAAGCTTAAGGAAATTTCCTATATCCATGCCGAAGCCTACCCGGCCGGCGAACTCAAGCATGGCCCGCTGGCGCTGGTGGACAGCGACATGCCGGTGGTTACCGTGGCGCCGAACAACGAGCTGGTGGAGAAGCTCAAGTCGAACCTGCAGGAAGTCCGCGCCCGCGGCGGCGAACTGGTGGTGTTCGCCGACGAAGGCGCGGGCATCGAGGCTGGCGAGGGCACCCATGTGGTGGGCATGCCGCACATCGGCGACGTGCTCTCGCCGATCCTCTACACCATCCCGTTGCAATTGCTCTCGTACCATGTCGCCGTGCTCAAGGGCACCGACGTCGACCAGCCGCGCAACCTGGCCAAGTCGGTCACCGTCGAGTAACGCCGGCCGCGTGCCCGAGAAGCCGGGGCAGGCATGCGGCCCCGGCGCTCGCCGTCAATCGCGCAACGGCAGCGCCTCGTCGCTCCTGCGGCTGGCGAACCAGTCCAGCACGGTGAGCCAGGCGCCGATCCCCAGGCCGATGCCCAATACCCACAGGGTGGCGGGCGGCCCCTTCAGCTCCAGCAGTCGCACAGCCAGGGGCACGCTGGCGAGAATGGCGATGTTGTTGAACGTCTCGGCGAACGACAGCACCATGCCCTTGTCCGGCCCGGAGCGCGAGGCGAGTACCACCGTGCCCGCCGGCGCGCCCAGGCCCAGCGCGGCGCCCCAGGCGCCCAGGCAGCAGAGCGCCACGGGTAACGGTAGCGGCAGGAGCATGAAGGTCGACATCGATAACACCAGGAGCGCCAGCACCAGCAGGAGCATGTCTTCGTCGCGCTTCAGATAACGTCGCAGGTAACCCGCGGCGAGGTTGCCCACGGCCAGGCCCACGCCGAAGGCGGCGATGCTGACGCCTATCTGCGCGGTGCTGAAGCCGTAGCGCTGGCGCAGCACCTCTCCCGAGAGAAGCAGGCCGGCGACCCCGGTGCCGTTCCAGGCACCCTTGGCGATCAGTGGCCTGAGGATGCTCCATTGCCTGCACCAGCCCAGCGCATGGCCCTCGGCGCGCGGTGCCACGGCTTGCACGGGAAGGCGCTGGCGTGCCATCAGGAAGACCAGCACGCAACCGCACGAGACCAACAGGAAGGGCGCCGCCCAGCCGAAGAAGTCCGAGAGGAGGCCGGCCAGTGCCGGGCCGGCGGCAATGCCGAGGGTCATGCCGAGCATCACCTGGCCCATGGCACCGGCCTGTCTTTGCGGGGCGACCACCTCCGCGACCAGGGCGAAGGTGGTCGGAATGATGATTGCCGAGGCGATGCCCCCGATTACCCGCAGGACGACGGCAATTTCCAGGGTCGGGGCGATGACGATGGCCAGGGTATCGACGGCGAAGAGGATCAGGGCGAGCAGCAGCAGCTTCCTGCGTTGCATGCGGTCGGAGAAGTAGCCCAGCAACGGCGCGGCGATCGCATAGGAGAACGCGTAGCTGGAGATCAGCCAGGCGGCGCCGCTGGTGGTGGTGTGGAACGCCTGCGCCAGCGGCCCGAGCATGGAGGACAGCATGAACTCGGTCACGCCGACGAAGAATACGGCCATCGACAGGGCCAGCAGGAACAGGCCGTCGAGCTTCTGTGAAGGCGGGGAAATTTTCTGGTTCATGATGTTCTCTTTGGCTGAATGAGCGGACGAACGCCAAGTGGGCGCCGGCTCGTGGAGCCGGCGCCAGGGTCAGGGATGAGTTGATCTGCCGAGGACTGGGGAAGGAAAGCCGACTTTGCGGCGGCTCTCCGGGGAATGCAGGTACTGCGGGGAGGAGGGTCAATATAGACCCTGGGTATTCTCTTGGTAAGTATTGTGCAGAATTTCGTTGAGGAACATTTCGAAATCTGCTTCCAGCACCAGGCCGTGGCCTGGAAGATAGCGAAACAGGCCAGGGCATGTCCGTGGGTCCAGGCTGCTATCCACGAACAGGGCATAGGAGAAGCGATCGGCTTGGCCTGGCAATTGTTCCTGCACTCGGTGAGCGACGGCGGCGACAGGAGTGGCCGAGTGACGGGTCAGTATCTCCATCGCGCAGCCGAAGTTGACGATGAATTCGCCGGGACGGGGCGAGACCGGCAGCCAGTCTCCCTCGCGAAGAACCTCAAGTCCAGGCTCCAGCGAGCGCAGGATGGTCACCCAACCCGAGTCCTTGTGCACATTCAGCCCGCGGGCCCGGACGTGGCTGCGGAAATGGTTAAAGGTCAGGTGATAGGTGCCTTGCATGGAGAGGCAGCGTCCCGTGGCCTCGTCCCACAGCTCTACCGGCAGGTCCAGTTCCGCGAGTACGGCCCGCAGCACCTCGAGACTGAAACTCCGCATCCGTTCGGCCTGCCGCAGCAAAGGGCCTGGGAACACTGTCTGCCAGAATCGGCTCTCGAGGAAGAACTGCTCGACCTGGTCGACGTCGCGGGAGAAATATCCTTCCCGGCGCGCCAGCCGATCTTCGGTCCACTGCGAGAAACCCTGGTAGGGCGCGCCGAGGCCCTCCTGGCGAGGCAGGTAGAAGTTGCGGGCGAAGGTATCGCCGGCTGCCAGGTCCAGGCTCGGTGACTTGACGAAGAAGAACCCGTCGGCGATGGCGCGGGCGAAGCCATCGCTGCTGTCGAAGCGTAGCTTTCCGTCGATCAGTTCGGCCGAAGCCAGAGCATAGGTGGCGTTTGGGTTCATCGTTTGTCATCCCCGGGACCGGTTGGGTGAACTCCTCTGGCATGGGGTCAGAGGAGGATGTCGTCGTTGTAGGTCCGGCTGACCTCCTGTTCGGCGAATTCGAGGACCGTCTGTACCTTCTGGGCTCCGGCCGGACCGTATCGGTAGATGTCGCCGCCCAGATCGCTATCCAGGAAAACGACATAGGAGTAGCGTTCGTCCGGGCTCGCGCGCTCGGTGCGGGCTACCCCGTGGACATTAGCGTGGACCTTTCTCGACAGGTGTTCGGAAAGTACTTCCATGGAACTGCCGAAGTTGATGATGAGATGGCCAGGCAGTGGGTTGATCGAGCGGAGCTGGCCGTCGATATAGGCGATCAGTCCGGGTTCGGTGGAGCGCAGGACGGTGACCCAGCCCGAGTCTCGATGGAACTTGGAACCACGGATCGGCTTGCTGGCGCGGAAATGATTGAAGCCGAACATCTGGTGGCCCTGTCCTTCGGACAGGCCGCTGGTCAGGCGTGCCCATTCCGCGCGGGGGATGTCTAGCTCCGCGAGCACCGCGCGCAGGACGCCAATACCCAGCTCCGCCATTTGTACGCCCAGTGCAGCCACGGCCTCAGGTATAAGAGACCAGTTGCCTCGTTCGATGTAGACGTTCTCCCACTGATCGTGCTCCCTGTCGAAATAGCCTTGGTAGGCCCCTGGTATCTGGCATTCCTTGAACCCCGTATAGGTGGACAAGGCGCCCTCTGCTCGGGGAAGGAAGCAATTGCGGACGAATAGGTCGCCAGGGCAGAAGTCCATCCGAGCTGGAACTTCCAGCAGGAAGAAGCCGTGCCTGCGCGCCTGTTCGAAGCCGTCTGGATGATCGAAGACGAGTCTGCTTTCCAGCAGGCGCGATCGCGCCATCTCGATGGGTGGGTATTGGTGGACCTGGCTCTCCAGTGGCATTGCCGGAAGGTTGACCGGAGCGCGTAGCGTCGGAGAGCTGGCGGTTTTCGGTTTCGTGTTCACTGGCGCCTCCTGCGAAGGATGTATGGGCTCAGCGATGAGCCGTCTCCACCTTGGGATGGAATTCGTAACCCATTTCCGCGGCTTTGCGTTTCTGAAACTCGAGGAAGGATTGCACCGGCTTAACGGTCTCGCCGCTGATCTGGTACAGGTCCTGGTCCCAGCGCGGACCGATGTAGGAACCGAAGGTGAACCTGTCCGCTTTTCGCTCTTGCGGTTCCATTCTGCGGACGCGGTGATAGCTGGCCTGGACAGGGGTGGCGGACTTCTCGGTTAGGAGTTCGAAGGAGTGTCCAAGTACCAGGGTGAAATGGCCGGGCATGGGATCGAAAGGAATCCAGGAGCCATTTTCCAGCGACTCCAGCCCAGGCTCCGTGGTGTAGAGCAGGGTGGTAAAACCGCTGTCCTTGTGGGCGGTGAGACCCACCGGGTGGGCGCTGTCAGCGCGGAAATGATTGAAGATGCAGTACTGCAGCGCCTGGTTGGAAGACATGCCGCCGGCTATCAGGTCGAAATGTCTTTCCTCGATGCCGACCAGCGCGAACAGTTGCGAGAGAACACTGCGGTTCAGGTCGTTCATTGCCCAAAGCAGGTCGGCGGCGGGGGCGGGAAGATATTCCCGCCACAGGCCGCATTCGATCTGCAGCAGTTCGTCCTGGTCGGCACCTGTGCGGGAATAGCCCAGCAGGGACTTGCCGAGATCCTTGCGATGGAACCCCCGGAAGGCGTTGTCGGCGTCTACCTCGGGTTCCAGATAATAGCTCTGGGCCAGGGCGATGCCGGCCGAAAAGTCCCAGCCCCGTGGGTGCTCGAGGTGGAAGGCACCTAGCTTGCGCGCGCGACTGAAACCGTCTTCTTCCTTGAAGTGCAGCATGCCGTCGAGCATCCGGGCGGATGGAAGGATATTGCTCATCAAGCGTTCTCCATGACGTACAGGTTCACAGGGCGGCGGCCCTGGCAGTGAGGATGATGTTTCCCGAACGTCGGGGCCGCGGCATGGAACTGTGAGGTGCCAGCGTGGAGTCGGCTTCTGTCACGCAGACCTTGTAGAGGCGGTACAGCTCCGTCAGGATCAGCGCCTGTTCCCTGACGGAGAACAGGCGGCCTGGGCATTTGCGCGGGCTTCTATGGGTGTTGACCATGTTGAAGGAGTTGATTTCGTAGCGGTTCCTGGCCAGCAGCGACACGGCCTGGCCGTGGCTGGTCTGGTTGCGGATGAGCTGCCGGATGTTGTCCGTATCGAACCGCTCGGCGTGGGGGAACAGCGACGCGTCGCGATTGGCCCGCCGTCGATCGAGCCAGAGCATCGTATTGGCGGGAATCGTAACCTCGGTGCCGCGATGGCGGATGCGTATCGGCCGGTTGGTCCGGCGCCACAATGCAGTGGGGTTGCTGCCACCCAGGCGGATCGCTTCAAGCACCAGTAGGTAGGCCTCGTCCAGCGCTTGTTCCGGGTTGTCTACTACACCCAGCAGACGTTCTTTCTCGGCTGGATTGTCCTCCAGGTAGGTGAGCGTCCAGAGCAGACTGAGGGCCGTGGTGTCATAGGTCGCGACGATGATCGTACCCAGTTCCTTGAGTGATGCGGCATCCAGCGCTCGTATGGTTTCGCGTGTGAAGGGCCGGGAGAAGCAGTCGAACTGGGCGAGGATCATGTTCGTTGGAGGAGCCCGGACAATCGATTCGTAGTTCGAATCCAGCATGTCGCGCGTCATCTCGACGATCATGTCGGCGTTCTCGATCGATTCCGGATTCATCTTGCTGATGACCTCCGAGGCGATCTCGAAGAAGTCCCTGGCGATCACTCCGTATTCGGTGCTTTGCAGGTAGTGGGTCAGGGGCTTCTGATGAAAATCCAGGACGCCGGGCAACCCGCTGTCGATGCGCGCTACCATGTGCAGGCAGAAGTCCTGCAAGGGCAGCGAGCGACCTGCCACCTCTCGCAGGTAGTGTTGGGCCATTTCGCGTACATGCGGGTCCAGACTGGTAACGAACCGGTTGCTGCCGAGCACGCGTTCGACCACGGCGCGCTTGGCCTTGCGTCGCTCGTCCTGCGCGGGCAGGGAACCGAGGAAGGAACCGAAGAGCTCGGCGTTCGCATTGATCGAGGGCGCCAGATCCTCGTCGTCGACGAGGGGCGCGTTGGTCGTCTGGTAGAGCGCCAGGTCGTCTCCGAGCCAGAAGGTACAGAGTCCTTCGTTGTTCTCCGCCAGTTCCGCGATGCCGGAACGGGCGAAGTAGGTGGAGGCGTCCAGGCCCTGGCACACCGTGGCATGGTGGAAAGCCTCGGCGTGTCCGGTAGCCGGACAAGAGCCGGAATGATGGGCGATGAGGCCGGGGAAGGGCGCGCTATTCTCTTTGCTGTTCATGGGCGCAGGTACCGGTTTGCGTGGTCGTCGGCTGGGGCGGCGGCCCCAGGCCCTTCGGCGATGCCGAAATCGGTATAGCTGTCCTTCCAGGTCTGCTCGTTGAATTCGCGAAGGAAGGTCTCTACCGGAATGACCGGCTCGGCGCGCTGGCCGTCGGCGGTGAGGCTGTAGAGCGCGCCGGTCGCAGGTGGATTGAGGAATGCCGCGAAGGAGTAGCGATCGCCCCGCTCCACCGTCGATGAACTCTGTCGGACCTGGTGGAGAACCGCGGCGGCCGGGATTGGCAACCTGGCGGTGAGAAGTTCCAGGCTGCCCCCGAAATTGATCAGGAAATGCCCTTCCATGGGGGGGACCTCGACCCATCCTTCCTCGAGTCGCGCCTGCAGGCCTGGCTGGTCGCAGTACAAGACGGTGACGAAGCCGGTGTCCTTGTGCGCTGGAGCGCCCTGCATGTTGCGCTCGGGTCGGTAGTGGCTGACGGCGAACCAGGTGACGCCCTTCCCTTCGCTGGTCCCGCCGGTGACGTCGGGCCACAACCGTGGCGCTACGCCGAGGCTGCCGAGGATCTCACGCAGGATGAGCCGGGCGATCTCGTGCATCCGTTCGCACAGTCGGTTCACTTCGTCTGGAAACGACGCCTGGCGTTGTCTGGCGTCGGCAAGGATATGTTCGGTCTGGAAGTTCTCCCGGTCGAAATAGATGTCGGGAAGGTTCCTGAAACCCCGGTAACGGGCGTCTGCATGGGGCTCTTCCACGGCAGGTTGGTAGAACTCTTGGGCGAAGCGGATACCTGGTGCGAGATCCAGTTCTTCTGGAATACGCAGGGCGAAGAAGCCGTCGCGTAGCGCCCGCGCAAAGCCATCCGCCTGGCTGAAGACCAGGTGCCTGGAATCATCCAGATAGGCCTTGCAGGGATGGAACTGGGGAAGCCCGCTCATGGATTGTCCGTCTCCCTGATGACCGTACCCTGGTAGATCTCCTCGTCGTTCGCGTCGATGATGTCGCGCGAACTGCAGACTCTCCTGAGTCCCTCTCCCGTTGCATAGCTGTAGATGCCTGCCTCGGTGCCGGGAGTGCAGTGACTGGAGGTGAAATGAGCGAAGCTGCAGCGGTCGTGGGTCTGATGCCTGACCCTGTGCATGATGGCCCTGACGGGTGTGGAGGAGCCGCGAGTAAGCACTTCCATGGAGAGACCAAAGTTGACCACGAAATGATCGGGTGAGGGCTCCAGCGCCTCCCAGCGATCATTGCGGTTGACTTCCAGCCCCGGTTCGGTGGTGCGTAACAGCGTCAGGAACCCATCGTCCTTGTGGGAAGCCAGCCCGACACCCGCGAAGCGCGGGCGATAGTGATTGAAGGTTAAATGGTAGGAACCCTGGGCGTCCGAGGCACCGCCGGTAGCCAGGCTCCAGAATTCCGGATCGATGTCGGTGAGCGACAGGATGGCACGCAGCAACTGCCGACTGTAAGCGGTCAGCTGTTCGCCGGCCTGGAGGATTTCCTCTGGGTAGTGGGTTTTCCAGAAGCGTCGTTCCAGCAGGAATTGCTCGATCTGGTTGATTCGTTCATGAAAACCCAGCAGGGGATCGTCGAAGGTTTCCGCTGTGAGTTCGCGAAATGCACCGTAGGGGGCGATGGCCGGGCCCTTGAAGAAATTGCTGGCGAACAGGTCGCAGTCGCGGACCTGGAAATCGTCCGGTATTCGCAACAGGAAAACGCCATCTCTCAACGCCGCCACGCGGGTTTGTTCGGAGGGGAAGACCAGATGCTCGTCCTCCAGATAGGCCTCTTGCAGTTTTGCCAGGGTATCTACAGGACGTTTATCGATTCTCTTCTCGTAGACATCCTGGTAGATCGAACCTCGGTTCAATTGCCAGGCCACCGGCTTGGGAGAGGAACTCATTCCTATCTCCTTTTCAATTGCAGGGAAACCACGGTAAGTTTCTGCAATTCATCGAGCATTCCTGGAAAGTCACCCGCTGCTATTTCTGCCAACGTACTGAAAGCACCGGGATAGGCCATGACTTTGAAGCCTTTTCTTACTAGGCAGGCGAATACGGAAAACTCTTCGAGAAAATATCGCGAGGAAAAGTCGAGGCGATGCCTCTGCTGTTCTTCACTCAACTTCTCCCAATTATGCCGGTGGTAGTTTCTTCCAAACTTTTCCACCGAATCTCGGAATCCAGAGTGCTCCAGGAAATAGTTACGCAAACTTGTATAGAAATCCTTGCATTCTGTACTGGCCTGGATCTCCGAACAGGTTATGTACTCGAAGTCCGTGGCGTGTCGGTAGGCATCGACGATGAGCCGGCTTTCCTCCATGAACGCGTCGCCCAGTCTGACGGCCTCGCGGCGGGCATCTTCCTCGGGCATGTCCCGCGTGGACTGCAAGGTAATCCGGTGAATATGGTCGCCTATCAAAATACTGCATTTCTCAAAGCGCCGAGCCGCCCACTCGACCATGGAATGGAAGCGGTTGGGAGTGAAATTTCTATTTTCCAGGCTGACGCCCAGAAAGCACTTTGGCTCGTCCTCAAAACTGTTACGCCTGGTGTGTGGTGAAACGAAAGCGATCTTCGCTTTATACCGCTCACCCGCTAGAAGGCTTCGTGTGCTGAAATCTTCCGCTATCAGGTTCATTGGCTAATTCCAGAAATAATGAATTGTTCGAATTATTTGCGTAAATTGGTTTTCGCAACTTCTGGGCGTTGTGAGGGTAAGCGCTGTAGAATATCGAACAACTATTAATTTTAATGGGCGGAGAAGAAATCCAGATTTCCGGATATTGCCGGAAGCCCTATAGGGCAAATAGCCACCAATAGCCCTAAGTCCAAGCCAGACCGAGAATTTTCTTTTTCGCTGACTGCCGCTTCGAGATGACCGAAGAGGTTTCCGGCAGACCAGATTCCTCTTGCCGGTTCCGACCAAACGTCGATCTGGTTTTGGCCATCGGTTGATGGCGAAAGGCTATTTTTCTGCGGGCATCGGCTTTTTCGCAGGCGATGGTTTCAGGCCAGCCAGCTTTCTTCGGCTCCGAAGGGGGAGCGCTACCAGCAGTCCCGTTTCAAGTGGGTTACGGTGCCTTGAGGCGAACCGGTCAGCGGAACGGTTTCCAGAAGCGCTCCAGCGCCGCCGCCAGCAGTTCCGTATCGCCGCGCGAGTCGCCCCAGGCGCGCAGGGAGTATTGGGTCAGCGGACCGTAGTGCCGCTCCAGGCGGCAGACTTTCTCGTCGCGCCGGCAGTTGCGGCCGACGATCCTGCCGGTCAGTACGCCGTCTACCACTTCCAGCTCGGTGGCGATCAGGTGCACGCCGAGCTTCTCGGCGAACGGCCTGAGTAGCAGCGAAGGGGAGGCGGAACAGATGGTCACGGTGCTGCCGCTGCTGACCTGGTCGGCCACCGCGGTCAATGCGTGGGGACGCATCAGTGTTTCCCAGAAGCGGTTCTGGTAGGCCAGCGCCCGCTCTTCCAGCACATGTACGGGCACATCGGTGAGGAAGGTGGCGATCAGGCGCGCCTTCAGGTCGTCGCGGTCGATACGCCGGCAGAGATAGGCCAGGCTGGGTCCTGCCATGCGCAGCATGCGGCGGACGAACACCCGGTTGCCGAAGGCGAAACGCAGGAAGGGCACGAAGCTGTCTCGGTATGTCAGGGTACCGTCGAAGTCGAACACGGAGAGAAAGCGTACTTCGCGTGTTTCGAGGGATACGGTCTCGTTCATCGGCATTCCTTATGTCGCTTCCGCTTCCTTTGACAGGGTGTATGCGTCATTCCGTTATTGCAGCAAGGGAAAGTTTGTATATCAGAACTGTCAACTATCCATGGGCAGACTGGCTGCTAACCTGAATCGGAGTGCTCAGGGGTTTTGCATCGATAGATAGGAGGCTAAGTAGTCGATAGCAAAACTCTATCAGGTACTGGACTATAGTGTTCCCGTCTTGTGACCAGGAGGTTTGGCATGATTGCACAGCTCCCCTCTGAGTTGCTGTCCCTGCAACTGCCGTTGCGGATCCGCATCGGCGATGCTCAGGCGTTCGATCTGGGGCCGGATCCACAGGTAACCATGGTCATTCGCGACCCCTCGCTGCTAACCGAGATCACCCATCCCAGCCTCGATGCGCTGGGCAAGGCCTACGTCGAGAAGCGTCTCGACATCGAAGGACCGATCAGCCAGGTCATCGGTATCGGCGATGCCCTCAGCGAAGCGCTCGGCGAACCCGATGGCGGCGCGCCGCCGGTTCGCGAAAGCCATGACAAGGACACCGACGCCGAAGCCATCCATTACCACTACGACCTGTCCAACGACTTCTACCAGCTCTGGCTGGATCCGGAAATGGTCTATTCCTGCGCTTATTTCGAGACCGGCAAGGAAGACCTCGCCACCGCGCAACTGGCCAAGCTCCGTCACCTGTGCCGCAAGCTGCGTTTGCAGCCGGGCGAGAAGCTGCTCGATGTCGGTTGCGGTTGGGGGGGGCTGGCGCGCCTGGCCGCTCGCGAGTTCGGCGTCGAGGTCACCGGCATCACATTGAGCAAGGAGCAGCTGGCGCTCGGCCGGGAGCGGGTCAAGGCCGAAGGCCTGGAGGACCGGGTCACCCTCAAGCTGCTGGATTACCGCGACCTGCCGCGCGATGGCCGCTTCGACAAGGTGGTCAGCGTCGGCATGTTCGAGCACGTCGGGCACGCCAACCTGGGGCTGTACTTCCAGCAACTGTACGATGCGGTGCGTCCCGGCGGCCTGGTGATGAACCACGGCATCACCTCGCGCTACACCGACGGCCGCCCGGTTGGCAAGGGGGCCGGCGACTTCATCGATCGCTACGTGTTTCCCCACGGCGAGCTGCCGCACCTGTCGCTGGCGGTGGCGCGGATGAGCGAAGCCGGGCTGGAAGTAGTCGACGTGGAAAGCCTGCGTCTGCACTACGCCCGGACCCTGGACTTCTGGAGCGCCAACCTGGAAGCCAGGCTGAAGGAGGCGGCTCGCCTGGTGCCCGAGGAAACCCTGCGGATCTGGCGGCTGTACCTGGCCGGATGCGCCTACGGCTTCAAGCGCGGCTGGATCAACCTGCACCAGATCCTCTCCATTCGCCCCCACGAGGATGGCTCCCACGAGCTGCCCTGGTCGCGGCGCGACCTGTACGCCTGAACGCCGGCGACCGGCTCCCTTGCGGAGCCGGTCGCGCAATCGGTCCTTGCTGATTGTCCTGCGTGGCGGGGCGGTCTAGTCTGCACGAAGTCCTGCGCGGTCGAAGGAAGCCGGGACGCTTCCGCGACAGCGCGACAACAACGATAAGAACAGGAGACTTCCCATGTCGCTGAGCAGACGCTTCGGTCTTTTCACGCTTGCCGCAACGGTGACCTTCAGTACCGCGGTCTTTGCCGCGCCGACCTTCATCAATATCCTCACCGGCGGCACCAGCGGGGTCTATTACCCCATAGGGGTCGGCCTCTCGCAGATCTATGGGCACGATATCCAGGGCGCGAAAACCTCGGTGCAGGCCACCAAGGCTTCGGTCGAGAACCTCAACCTGTTGCAGGCCGGGCGTGGAGAACTGGCGCTGGCGCTGGGCGACTCGGTCGCCGACGCCTGGAACGGGGTCGCCGACGCCGGCTTCAAGGCGCCGTTGAAGAAGCTGCGGGCTATCGGCAATACCTATCCGAACTATATCCAGGTAGTGGCCAGCCAAGCCTCGGGCATCAAGACCCTGGCCGACCTGAAAGGCAAGCGCATTTCGGTGGGCGCGCCCAAGAGCGGTACCGAGCTGAACGCCCGGGCGATCTTCAAGGCCGCCGGCCTGAGCTACGAGGACATGGGCAAGGTGGAGTACCTGCCCTACGCCGAGTCGGTGGAGCTGATCAAGAACCGCCAGCTCGACGCTACGCTGCAATCCTCCGGCCTGGGCATGGCGGCCATCCGCGACCTGGCCTCGACCATGCCGATCACCTTCGTCGCGATCCCGGCGGACGTGGTGGCGAAGATCGACAGCCCGGCCTACCACGCCGCGAGCATTCCCGCCGGCACCTACGACGGCCAGGAGCAGGACGTGCCGACGGTGGCGATCGACAATATCCTGGTCAGCCACTCCGGGGTCAGCGACGAGCTCGCCTACCAGATGACCAAGCTGATGTTCGACAACCTGCCGCGCCTGGTCACCGCCCATGCTGCCGCCAAGGACATCGCCCTGGACAAGGCGGCGAAGAACCTGCCGATTCCGCTGCATCCCGGCGCCGAGCGCTTCTACAAGGAGAAGGGCGTACTGCCCGAGTGAGGCCCGTTTCTCCGTAGCCCCGGTCCGTGCGGCGGACCGGGTTCCCCGCGTTTCCGGCTGTAGGGAGTCGATGCATGAGCGATCATCAGAACGGGCTGCATCTTGAGGCGGAAAACTGGCCGCGCGCGTTGTTCGCCGTGGCCCTGGCCTTTTCCGTGTTCCAGGTCGTCACCGCGGCCTTTCCCCTGATTTCCACCCAGGTCCTGCGGGCAATGCACGTCGGACTGCTGTTGCTGGTGGTGTACATCAGCTATCCCGCCTTCGGCATAGGTCGCCCCTGGCAGCCGCTGGCCTGGTTGCTGGGCATGGCCGGCCTGGGCACGGCGGTCTACCAGTGGGTTTTCGAGGGCGACCTGATCCAGCGCTCCGGAGAGCTGACCCAGGCCGACATGGTCGTCGGCGTGGTGCTGATCGTCCTGGTCTTCGAGGCGGCGCGACGGGTGATGGGCATCGCCTTGCCGATCATCTGCGCGCTGTTTCTTGCCTATGGCCTGTTCGGCGAACACCTGCCGGGCGACCTGGCCCACCGCGGCTACGGCTTCGACCAGATCGTCAACCAGCTGTCGTTCGGTACCGAAGGTCTCTACGGCACGCCGACCTACGTATCGGCCACCTACATCTATCTGTTCATCCTGTTCGGCGCCTTCCTCGAGCAGGCCGGCATGATCCGCCTGTTCACCGATTTCGCCATGGGCCTGTTCGGTCACCGGGTCGGCGGGCCGGCCAAGGTCTCGGTATTCTCCTCGGCGCTGATGGGCACCATCACCGGCTCCGGCGTGGCCAACGTGGTCACTACCGGACAGTTCACCATCCCGCTGATGAAGCGTTTCGGCTACAAGCCGGCGTTCGCCGGCGGCGTCGAGGCGACCGCGAGCATGGGCAGCCAACTGATGCCGCCGGTGATGGGGGCGGTGGCGTTCATCATGGCCGAGACCATCAACGTCCCCTACGTGGAGATCGCCAAGGCGGCGCTGATCCCGGCCCTGCTGTATTTCGGCTCGGTGTACTGGATGGTCCACCTCGAGGCCCGCCGGGCCGATCTAAAGGGCCTGCCGCGCGATCAGTGTCCCAGCGCCTGGGGTGCCGTCCGCGAGCGCTGGTTCCTGCTGATTCCGTTGCTGGTGCTGATCGCGCTGCTGTTCTCCGGGCGCACGCCGCTGTTCTCCGGAACCATCGGCCTGGCGCTGACCGCCATCGTCATCCTCGGTTCGGCGATCATCCTGCGGGTGTCCTCGCTCGGCCTGCGCATCGCCTTCTGGGTGGCGCTGGGGCTGCTCTGCGCGGGGTTCTTCCGCCTCGGCATCGGAGTGATCTTCGTCGTGATCGCGGCCCTGGCCCTGGCCTGCTGGTTCGTCCGTGGCGGCCGGGAAACCCTGCGCATCTGCGTCCGCGCCCTCGCCGAAGGTGCGCGACATGCGATCCCGGTGGGCATCGCCTGCACCCTGGTGGGAGTCATCATCGGGGTGATTTCGCTGACCGGCATCGCCACCACCTTCGCCAGCTACGTGCTCGACCTGGGACGGGAGAACCTGCTGCTGTCGCTGGTCCTGACCATGGTCACCTGCCTGGTCCTGGGAATGGGCATCCCGACCATCCCCAACTACATCATCACCAGCTCCATCGCCGCGCCGGCGCTGCTGGAACTGGGGGTGCCGCTGATCGTCTCGCACATGTTCGTCTTCTACTTCGGCATCCTCGCCGACCTCACCCCTCCGGTGGCGCTGGCCTGTTTCGCGGCCGCGCCGATCGCCAAGGAAAGGGGATTGAAGATCAGCTTCTGGGCGGTGCGCATCGCCCTGGCGGGTTTCGTGGTGCCGTTCATGGCGGTGTATTCCCCGGCGCTGATGCTGCAGGAAGGCGGTTGGGGGGCGACGCTCTATGTCACCTGCAAGGCGGTGCTGGCCATCGGCCTGTGGGGCATGGCTTCCATCGGCTACCTGCAGGGGCCGCTGGCCTGGTGGGAGCGCCTGGTGGCGTTCGCCGCGGGGGCCAGCCTGGTCCTGGCCTTGCCGATCAGCGACGAGCTGGGCTTCGTCCTCGGCGCGCTGGTGATCGGCTGGCACCTCTGGCGCCAGCGTGCGCGCGAGGCGGTGGCGTGATCGCGCTGTGTCTGGGCATGGCCGGCAGCGTCTGGGCGACGCTGCCGCTGCAGTCGTTCACCCTGGCCTGGCAACACACGGTCGAGAAGGTGCTCTGGGAAGAAGACTATCGCCTGAGTGAGCGCGGCCTGCTGCTGGAAGAGGCCCGGGTGCGGGGCAGCGGGGCGGGGATGGAGATTCCCGAGGGCGCCGTGCTGCGTGACGGCGCCTGGCATTACCACCGTGGGGTGCCGCCGCTGCAACCGTTGCGGCTGGGGCGCACACCGGAGGCCGGCGACTACCGGATCTGCCGTCAGGGGCGCTGCGATGCGCTGGCGCGCTGGATCGGTCCGCCGGACCCTGAGCGCCCGGCGGTCGAACTCTGGGCGTGTCCGATACGGGACCCGAGCGACTGAACGTCCTGTGGATAACCGTGAGACGCCAGTCCACATCCATAAAAACGACGAAGCCGGAGCTGCTTCCGGTCATAAGGAAAACGTCCATGCGTAGCTGTATATCAGTCTTCCGGCCGGCCCTGCTGGCGCTGTTCGTCTCGGCAAGCGGCTCGGCCGGCGCCGACGCGGCTGTGGAAAACCCGCGGATCGGCCGTGCCGCCGATCTCTATGAACTGATCCCGGAATACCAGCCGGACACCTACCGGAACATGGACAAGGTCTATCCGACCCGGGTTATCCACAAGGGGACCAAGGTCCGTCCGCTGCCGGCGGGTGTGGCCATCGCGCCGCGCTACCGGATCGGCGGCGAGGAATACGGCGTCGACGATTTCATGCGGCGCAACCGCGTTGGCGGGGTGCTGGTCCTCAAGGATGGTAAGGTCGCCCTGGAGCGCTACGGCCTGGGCAACGACGAACGCACGCGCTGGACCTCGTTCTCGGTGGTCAAGTCGATCTCCGCGACCCTGGTGGGCGCCGCCGTGCAGCAGGGCCTGCTGGCTCTCGACCAGCCTGTGGACAAGTACCTGCCGAGCCTGGCCGGCTCCGCCTACCAGGGGGTGACGGTGGAGCAGGTCCTGCAGATGAGTTCCGGGGTCCGCTGGAACGAGACCTATCGCGATCCGAAGTCCGACCGCCGGCAGATGTTCGACGCCCAGCTCGCCGAACGTCCCGGTGGCATCCTGCGGCTGCTGGCGAGTCTGCCGCGGCAGTACCCGAGCGGTACCCACTTCACCTACAGCACCGGCGAGTCGCACCTGCAGAGCGAGCTGCTGCACGCGGCGACCCGCATTCCGGTGAGCGACTACCTGTCCGAGCGGATCTGGGCGCGAATGGGCATGGAGAGCGACGGCTTCTGGCAACTGGAATCGCCGGCCGGGCAAGAGATCGGCAGCAGCGGCTTGAGCGCGACCCTGCGCGACTATGGCCGCTTCGGCCAGTTCGTCCTCGAGGACGGGGTGATCGATGGCGAACGTATCCTCCCCGAAGGTTGGGTCGATCGTGCCAGTCGCGTCGAGGCTTCTTCCCACCTGGCCCCGGGCAAGCTCTACGATGGCGAATACGCGCTCGGCTACGGCTACCAGTGGTGGACCTTCCCGGTGGGCGCCAAGGCCCTGCCCGAGCATGACGGCGGGGCCTTCGAAGCCCAGGGCATCTTCGGCCAGTACCTCTACATCAACCGCAAGGAGAAGATCGTGGCGGTGGTCTGGAGCGCCTGGCCGAAGCCGGAGATGGACGATCGCGAGGAGGAGACCTATGCCTTCCTTGGCGCGGCGGTGAAAGCCCTGCGCTAGGGCCGTGGGCTAACGGATATCCACAGCAGGCTGTGGACAAGACTTCAGCGGGAAAACCGCAGGGGCAGTCCCTGGCAATCGTCGAACAGGCGTCCCGCGTGCCAGGCGAGTTGCCCGGAGACGATGGTGGTATCGATCCGATGGTGGAATGCCCGGTGGCGGAACGGCGTCCAGTTGCAGCGCGACAGCAGCGGCATGGCGCTGGCCAGCGCCGGGTGCTCCAGTTCGCTGACCAGCACCAGGTCGGCCCAGTAACCTTCGCGGAGGAAACCGCGATCGGCGATGGCGAACAGTTCGGCGACCCGGTGGCTGGTCTTCGCCACCAGGGTGGCCAGCGACAGCCAGCCTTCGCGGACCAGCTCCAGGAGTGCCGGCAACGCATGCTGGACCAGTGGCAGGCCGGCCGGCGCCTGTGGATAAGCCTGCTGCTTCTCGGCCCAGGCGTGCGGCGCGTGGTCGGTGCCGATCACGTCCAGGCGGTTGCCGGCCAGCGCCCTGCGCAGGGCGTCGCGGTCCTCGCGGCTCTTGATCGCCGGGTTGCACTTGAGCAGATGGCCGAGGCGGGCGTAGTCGCTGTCGTCGAACAGCAGATGGTGGACGCAGACTTCCGCGGTGATGCGTTTCTGGCACAGCGGCTTGTCCTCGAACAGGGCCAGTTCACGCGCTGTGGATAAGTGCAGGACATGCAGCAGCGTGCCATGTCGTTGCGCCAGTTCCACCGCCAGGGCGGTGGAACGGTAGCAAGCCTCGGCGTCGCGAATGCGCGGGTGGGCGGCTGCCGGAATACGTTCACCGAAGCGTTGTCGCCAGCGCGCCAGGTTGGCTTCGATCCGCGGCGTGTCTTCGCAATGGCTCAGCAGCAGGGTCGGAACGCTGGCGAACAGGCGCTCCAGGGTCGGCAGGTCGTCCACCAGCATGTCGCCGGTGGAGGCGCCCATGAACACCTTCACCGCGGCGACCTCGCGTGGATCGAGGGCGGCCACGGTGTCGAGGTTGTCGCGGCTGACGCCGAAGTGGAAACCGTAGTTGGCCACGCTATGGGCGGCGGCGAGGCGCTTCTTTTCCGCCAGCGCTTCGAGGCTCAGCGTCGCCGGGCGGGTATTGGGCATGTCCATGAAACTGGTGATGCCGCCCGCCACGGCGGCGCGGGATTCGCTGGCGATCGAGCCCTTCTGTGGATAACCCGGCTCGCGGAAGTGCACCTGGTCGTCGATCATTCCCGGCAGCAGGTAGCGTCCGGCGGCATCGATCTCCCGGCTGGCGCCGCAGTTTTCCAGGCAGCCGGCGATGCGTTCGATGCGACCGTGGCGGACCAGCAGATCGCCTTCGCGTACCTGCCCCTCGTTGACCATCCGGGCATTGCGGATCAGCAGGCTTTGCATGTTCAGAACTCGTTCTGCAGCGACTTGTAGCCGCGTACCAGGTCGACGTTGGTGCGCGCCACGTCTTCCGAGAACTCGCTGGCGGAAACGCTGACCCGCGGCATGCTCGCCAGGTCGGTGCGCGGACCGATGCGCTCGGTGGACGGTACGTAGAAACCCGCTGGCAGGTCGCAGCCGTCGACCACCGCGTTGTGGCGGACCACGCAGCCATCGCCGACCCGGCAGTTGAACAGCACGCTGTTGAAGCCGATGAAGACCCGGTCGCCGACTTCGCAAGGACCGTGGACGATGGAGCGGTGGGCGATGGAGCTGTGCTCGCCGATGGTCACCGCGGCACCCGACTTGGAATGGATCACCACGCCGTCCTGGATGTTCGAGTTGGCGCCGATCACGATCGGTTGCATGCCGCCGTCGGCGTCGACTTCGTCGGCACGGATCACTGCGTAGGGACCGACGAAGACGTTGGCCTGGATGATCACCTTGCCGCAGATGATCGCGGTCTTGTCCACATAGGCCGATTCGTCGATCACCGGCAGGTCGCCGGAGGGATTCTTGCGGATCATGCTGCACCTCGCTGCCAATGGCTTTCGGCGACGGCGTCATGGGCATGCAGGCTTTCCGCATGGACGACCCGTATGGAGAACCGGCTCGCCTGTGGATAACCCTGCAGGGCGCGGTGCAGCCGGCGCACCGCGTCCTCGCAGAACATCAGGTTCTGCCCGTTGGCGAGGGCGAAGGCCTGCTCGTCGGCGCGTTTCACCGCAGTCTGCACCGCGGTGCCGAGGGCGCTTTCGCCGAGATCCGCCAGCTCTTCCAGGGGCAGTCCGATGCAGTCTTCCGCCAGGCCGATGCGCAGGTGCGCGCTGCTGCGCTGGCTGTGCGGGGTGGCGACGATGCCGGCGCTGCTGCCGAGCCAGGCGAGCACGCTGGCATGATCGAGCGGCTGTCCGGCGAAGTCCTGGTCGAAGCGCTCCTGGATCAATTGCCGGGCCAGTGCCGCCGAACAGGGGCAGGTCGAGGAGTAGGTCAGCTCGAGATGGACTTCGGCCTGGAAGTCATCGCCTTCCAGGCGCGTGTCCAGCACCAGTGGATAACGTTTCCAGCCGCTCAGCGGGCTGACCAGCGCCGGACGCCGCAGCAGCGGCGCGAGGCGTAGGCGCAGGTAGGCGCGACGCGACAGGCCGGCGTGGCTGTCGAGGAAGCGTTGCAGGACGGCGCGCAGGCAGGAAAGGTCCAGCTCGCCCTGTTCCAGTTCGGCCAGCGCCAGGTAGAGGCGCGACATATGGATGCCGCGGGCCTGCGGGTCGTCCAGGCTGACACCGGCATCGGCTTCGGCGGCGACCCTCTGCCCGCCGATCTGCACGGGAAGGGCGATGCCCTGCATGCCGACCCAGTCCAGGGGAAGATCGGCGGTGGTGGTCTGGCGGGCGATATCGGGAAGCGTCAAGGCATTCATGGAGAACTCGAAGAAGGGTAGGCAAGGCCTGGAAATGGCTTGAATGTTATAATATAACGTATTAGCTAATGCCGACCCTTGCAATCGGGTATTTCGTCGATGAAGCGCCGTCGTCTCCTGCAAAGCCTGCTCGCCGGCCTGGCCCTCCAGCCGTTCCTGGCCGCCAGCGCCAATGTACGAATCCGCCAGGCCCGGGCCTGGAATTCCTCGGAAAGCTGGCGCCTGGTGCTGGAACTGGACGGCCCGCCGCGTTATCGAACCTTTTCCCTGCAGGCCCCCGAGCGGTTGATCCTCGACCTGCCCGACGCGCAATTGCTCGCAACGCTCTCCGAGCTACCGCTGGACGGCCCCGTGCGCGCCATACGCAGTGGCCAACTGGGTGGCGGCGGGACGCGCATCGTCCTCGATCTGCGCCAAGCGGTCAGGCCGCGCAGCTTCGCCCTGGAACCGCAGGCGGGAAAGGGCCATCGCCTGGTCCTAGACCTATATCCACAGGCGCTGGCGGCGCCCCCCGAGCCAATGCTGGCGCTGGCCCGCCCGCTACCCTCGACGGGCCGCGACATCCTCGTGGTGGTCGATGCCGGCCATGGCGGCAAGGACCCCGGCGCGGTCGGTAGCAAGGGCGAGCGCGAAAAGGACGTGGCGCTGGCCATCGCCCGCCTGCTGGCGCGGCGGATCGACCGTGAGAAAGGCTTCAAGGCGCGCCTGGTGCGCAACGGCGATGTGTTCGTCCCGCTGCGCAAGCGGCCGGAAGTGGCCCGGCGCTACAACGCCGACATGTTCGTTTCGGTGCACGCCGACGCGGCGCCGCGACTGACCGCCTCCGGCGCGTCGGTATATGCCCTCTCCGAGCATGGCGCCAGCTCGACCATGGCGCGCTGGATGGCCGAGCGCGAGAACGGCGCCGACCTGATCGGCAACAGCGGCAACCTGCCGCTACAGGGCCGCGACAAGGTACTCGCCGGGGTGATCCTCGACATGGCCCTGAGTTCGACCATCGCCAGCAGCCTGGACCTCGGCCACAGCGTTCTCGGCCAGTTGTCGGACGTCACCGCGCTGCACCAGAAGCGTGTCGAGCAGGCCGGCTTCGCCGTGCTCAAGTCGCCGGACATCCCTTCGATCCTGGTGGAGACCGGCTTCATCTCGAATCGCGGCGATTGTCGCCGGTTGATGGACGAACGCCATCGCCAGCGCCTGGCCGAGGCGATCTTCGCTGGCGTGCAGGGCTACTTCCGGCAACGCCCTCCCGCCGGCAGCTACCTGGCGGCGCTCAGCGCGCAGCCTCCCGGCTAGGGCCTTCGCTGCAGCCGCTGACCCGCCCGCAGGTCAGGCGTTGGCGCTGGCCCGATGAACTGCTCAGGCGGCTGATGCTGGTCCAGCCGATGTTGCGGCTGAGGCCGACCCAGATTTCCCCATCGCTGGCGATGCCGCTGAAGAAGGTCAGGCGCCCGTAGCGCGTATTGGTCTGGGCCCAGCGTCGTCCGCTCGCCGCGTCGTAGCCGCGCAGCCAGGTGTCGTTGCCGCCGGTGGCGACGCTGTAGTGGTTGCCCAGCCGATCCATGCAGGCCAGAACGGTACGCAGGTAGGCGCATTCCGCCGGGCGGGTGCCGGGAAGAAAGCCCTGCGCCTGTGCCGCCGGAGCGAGCAGCAGGAGGGCCAGGCAGTAAAGGCGGAGGACGCGGCGCATCGGTGGATCCCGGGATGACGTGGGCCCAGGGTAGCCGGAAGGCGATTGGCGGGCCATCGATTGTGGTGTTAATTGTTATAGTATAACGTTTTAAATTTCCCAGGTTCAGCCCATGACCGAACAGGAACTGCTTGCCCAGCCCGACGCTGCCTACATGGACGAAACCCAGCAGGACTTCTTCCGCGACCTGTTGCTGCGTCAGCGCCAGGAACTTCAGGCGCGCATCGAAGGCGAATTCGGCGAGCTGCGCGATCTCGAACGCCCCAGCGACGAGGCCGACCTGGCTTCCCGCGAGGAACAGCGGCAATGGCAACTTCGCCTGCTGGAGCGGGAGAAGAAGCTGCTCGACAAGATCGACGAAGCGCTGGAGCGCCTGGCCCGCGGCGACTACGGCTGGTGCCAGGAAACCGGCGAGCCGATCGGCCTGCGCCGCCTGCTGTTGCGTCCCACCGCCACCCTCTGCATCGAGGCGAAAGAGCGCCAGGAGAAGCGCGAACGCCACGTGCGGCACAACTGAAGAGGTTACCAACCGTGAACCAACGCCTACCTGTCACCGTGCTGTCCGGCTTTCTCGGCGCCGGCAAGAGCACGCTGCTCAACCATGTGCTGAAGAACCGCGAGAACCGACGGGTTGCGGTGATCGTCAACGATATGAGCGAAATCAATATCGATGGCAGCGAGGTCCAGCGCGATGTCAGCCTGAACCGCGCTGAAGAACGCCTGGTGGAGATGAGCAACGGCTGTATCTGCTGCACCCTGCGCGAAGACCTGCTGGAAGAGGTCGGCCGTCTCGCCCGGGAAGGCCGCTTCGACTACCTGCTGATTGAGTCCACCGGGATTTCCGAACCGATGCCGGTGGCCGAGACCTTCACCTTCCGCGACGAGCTGGACCGCAGCCTGTCCGACGTGGCGCGACTGGATACCATGGTCACGGTGGTCGACGGGATGAATTTTCTCCGCGACTACCAGGAGGCCGCCAGCCTGGCCAGTCGTGGCGAAACCCTCGGTGAGGAGGATCAGCGCTCGATCACCGACCTGCTGATCGACCAGGTCGAATTCGCCGACGTGATCCTGGTCAGCAAGATCGACCTGATCTCCAGCGAGCAGCGCGAGGAACTGCTGGCGATCCTGCGCCAGCTCAATGCCGAGGCGGAGATCCTGCCGATGGTGATGGGTCAGGTGCCGCTGGCGAAGATCCTCGATACCGGTCGCTTCGATTTCGATCGCGCGGCGTCCGCGCCGGGCTGGCTGAAGGAACTGCGCGGCGAGCACCTGCCGGAAACCGAGGAATATGGCATCGCCTCCATGGCCTACCGGGCGCGCCGGCCGTTCCACCCCGCGCGCTTCCACGCCTTCCTGCACAATCCGCTGAAGCAGGGGCGGCTGCTGCGCTCCAAGGGCTTCTTCTGGCTCGCCAGCCGGCCCCGCGAGGCCGGCAGCTGGTCGCAGGCCGGCGGCCTGATGCGCTACGGCCTGGCGGGCCGCTGGTGGCGCTTCGTGCCGACCGGACAGTGGCCACAGGACGAAGAGGGCCTGCGGGCGATCATGCGGCACTGGGAGGAAGGCGTCGGCGACTGTCGCCAGGAGCTGGTTTTCATCGGTCAGAACCTGGACTTCGCGGCCCTGCGCGCAGCCCTGGACGCCTGCCTGCTGGATGACGCCGAGATGAACCTGGGCATCCCCGGCTGGCAGGGCCTGGACGACCCCTTCGAGGACTGGGGGCACGCCGCATGAGCGCACTGCCGCAGGAAAAACCGTTGCCGTGCCAGGCGTTCGATGACGACCCCCAGGTGCTGGCCGAGGTGCTTCGCGAGGGCGTCAACCTGGCGGTCTGGACACGCCGGTTGAGCCCGGCGCTGCGCGACTTCGCCGCCGCCCTGGTGCGCAACCGGCCGGGACTGGCGCTGAGCCAGACGCTGGAGATGGAAGAGGAACGGCTACCCGTCTTGGACGGCCTGCTCGACGCGCAGCAACTGCCGGGACAAACCGATTTCCTCGACGACCTGGGCTGGCTGGTCGAGGCCTTCTCCTGCCTGACCGGGGCGCGGCGTATCGGCCTGCGCCTGCGCGTTCTGGATAAACCGATGTGCCCGCGTTTCCACGTCGACCACGTGCCGCTGCGGCTGGTCACCACCTACCAGGGCGCCGCCAGCGAATGGCTGGACGAGTCCGGCCTGGACCGTCGGCTGCTTGGCGGAGCGCAGGCGGAAGTTGTCGATGAACAGCTTATACACAGCTTGTCCACGGGCGACGTGGCGCTGCTCAAGGGCGAACGCTGGGAGGGTAACGAAGGTGCCGGGCTGGTGCATCGCTCGCCGCGAGCGGAGCCCGGGCTGGCGCGCCTGCTGTTGACCCTGGACTGGCTTGCCTGAGCCTGTGGACAAGTGTCTTTCGAGGAATAAAAAAAGGCCATCCGCAGATGGCCTATCACCAAAAAGTCGTCCTACCTTGGGGATGGGGACGAAGGGTGCTGAGGTACCCGACTCCCATTTAGCCCTGACGCTGTGACAGGCTGATGACGCGCTCAGGGCTTTTTCGCGGCGCTAGGCTCTTCCCAGCGACCTTGGCTCTGGCTGGCGCAGAACGGCTCCAGGTAGCGTGCGTCGGTCGCGATGCCGTAGTAGAAGATGTCCTGCCGATAGGGCGCGTTGGGTACCCTGGCGTCGCGGCAGACACCGAAGGCGCCCGTCGGACACTCCTCGGCGAACGTCACCTCGACCTTCTGGCCCTGCAGCTGTGGCTGGCAGAAGCCTTCGCGGAACAGCTTGGCCGGGATGCTGCGGTTCTGCTGGCAGACCTTCACGTCGAGATTCTTCGCCTGGCTATGGACGATGCAGGCTTCGGCCAGGGCCAGGCCCGGCAGGCAGGACAGGAAGAACAGGAACGGACGCATGCGAGGACTCCATTGCAGACGGGCGCGACTCTAGCACGGGGCCTGGCTCCCCGCAGGCAAGGACCGCATTGATCCACAGGCTTTCACATTCCGGTTGCGCAGATGCTTCGAGAGATACCCACACACCTGATCGGCGGCCCCCTGGGGGCCGGCAAGACCAGCCTGATCCGCTCGCTGCTGGCGCAGAAGCCGGCGGGCGAGCGCTGGGCGGTGCTGGTCAACGAGTTCGGCGAGATCGGCCTGGATGCCGCGCTGCTGGCCACGGACGTCGACGGCGTGGCCATCGGCGAGGTGGCGGGCGGGTGCCTCTGCTGCGTCAATGGCGTGCCGTTCCAGGTGGGGCTCGGTCGCTTGTTGCGTCGGGCACGGCCGGACCGGCTGTTCATCGAACCCTCCGGGTTGGGACATCCGCTGGCGCTGTGGAAACAGCTGCAGGCTCCTCCCTGGTCCGGCGTCCTGGCCCTGCAACCCCTGGTAGTGGTGCTGGATGCCGCCGCGCTGGCCTCCGGCCAACCGCTGCCGGAGGCACAGGAACAGGCGCTGGAAGCGGCTGGCATGTTGCTGCTGAACAAATCCGAAACGCTCGACGCGACGCAGCGCTGCGCTGTGCGCGCGCGCCTGCCGGTCCTGCCGTTGCGCTGGAGCGTGCGCGGTCACCTGGCATTGCGCGATCTGCCGACCAGCGTTGCCGGGGAAGGTAGCGCGACGACCTGGGCGGCCCTGCCGGAGGCGCCTGCTCAGTTGGGAACGGTGCTGCCCGCCGAGCGACCGCTGCGCGCCGTGCGCGAGCAGGACGGCCAGTTCGCCATCGGCTGGCGGCTGGCGCCGTCGGTGCGTTTCGATCGGGCCGCAGTGGACGCCTGGCTGAACCGTTTGTCCGGACTGCGGCGGGCCAAGGCGGTGCTGCATTGCGCGGACGGTTGGTATGCAGCGAATGCCGCGCCGTTTGTGGATAACTGGGGCAAGTCCTCGTGGCGGCGGGATAATCGGCTGGAACTGATCCTCGCCGCAGGCGCGGATGAAGAGGCGCTCGAAGAGGCGTTCCTGGCGTGTCGGATGGTCGCGGAATGATCCGCCAAGGTTGCCCTGAGGACGCGACTGAATGATAATAATTATCAGAAGACTCTACTTCCTTACCTTTCACTTCTCCGCAGGTCGCCCTCATGTCGCCACAGCCTTCACGGTCGCCTGACCGTTTTTCGCTGGCCGCGCTCGCCGAAGACCACCCCACCGCTCCCGCCCAGGGAGACGAAAGCGAGTCCCTGCCATGCGTGAATGCCCAGCGCGGAGAACCCAACCTGCGCGTGGTGGACTGCTCCGGCGCGCGCCGCGACGAGGAAGTGGCGGTCGAGGAAGTGCTGATCCCCTACGCCCATGGCAGCGATCCCGAAGACGTCCCCGGCGAGCCGCCCAAGTCGCGCTGGTGGTTGTCCTCCGGCGCGGCGGTGGCGATGCATGTGGCGATCATCGGTGCGCTGGTGTGGGTGATGCCGACCCCGGCCGAACTCAACCTTGGCCACGGCGAACTGCCGAAGACCATGCAGGTGAATTTCGTCCAGCTCGAGAAGAAGGCCGAGCCGACCCCGCAGCCGCCGGCTGCCGCGCCGGAGCCGACGCCGCCGAAGATCGAGGAACCCAAGCCGGAGCCGCCGAAGCCGAAGCCGGTGGAAAAACCCAAGCCCAAGCCGAAACCCAAGCCCAAACCGGTGGAAAACGCCATTCCCAAGGCCAAGCCGAAGCCGGAACCCAAACCCAAGCCGGAACCCGAGCCGAGCACGGAGGCATCCAGCCAGCCCAGCCCGTCCAGCGCCGCCCCGCCGCCGCCCGCACCTACCGTCGGGCAGAGCACGCCCGGCGCGCAGACCGCGCCCAGCGGCTCGCAAGGTCCGGCCGGCCTGCCCAGCGGCAGCCTCAACGACAGTGACATCAAGCCGTTGCGCATGGATCCTCCGATCTATCCCCGGATGGCCCAGGCCCGGGGTATCGAAGGCCGGGTGAAGGTGCTGTTCACCATCACCAGCGATGGCCGCATTGACGACATCCAGGTGCTGGAGTCGGTGCCGTCGCGCATGTTCGACCGTGAAGTGCGCCAGGCCATGGCCAAGTGGCGTTTCGAGCCGCGTGTCAGTGGTGGCAAGATTGTCGCCCGCCAGGCGACCAAGATGTTCTTCTTCAAGATCGAGAAGCGCCGCTGAGGCGGTTCTCTGACAACGAAAAGAGCCGCGCCTTCGAGCGCGGTTTTTTTATTCCCGGTAGGTCTCGCAGACGGGGCTTCGCTGCCTGGGGACGGCAGGCCCCTTGCGCTGTTCCACCGTGGGAACGCGAGGAGATCGGCGTTTGCGCGCCAAGGTTCCAGCCCCGCCGGAATGACGAGCCGCAGGGCGAATAACCGCTTGCGGTTATCCGCCGTGGAACGCAGGGACACCGGAGGATTACGCCGCCGGCGTTGCGCGCCCTAGGGCTCCGGTCGGGATGCCGTGCCGTAGACCAACAGTCGGCGGGTGTGGGGGAGTCGGTTGCCGCGCCAAAAAGCAGGACGGCGACCCGAAGGTCGCCGTCCTGTGGATAAAAAGGCCCGGAGTGTGTCGGGGCCATGAGCACGAGGCTCAATCAATCGGTCGTGATCTTCGAGTGCTTCTGGGTGTCCTTCATGAACACATAGACCAGCAGCGAGCAGGCGATACAGGCGGTGACGTACCAGTAGAAGCCGCTCTCCAGGCCGACGCTCTTGAACCACAAGGCAACGTATTCGGCGGTGCCGCCGAAGATCGACACGGTCAGGGCATACGGCAGGCCGACGCCCAGGGCGCGGATCTCGGTGGGGAACAGTTCGGCCTTCACCACCGCATTGATCGAGGTGTAGCCGCTGACGATCACCAGCGCCGCCATGATCAGGAAGAACGCTCCCCACCAGCTGTCGACGCTGTGCAGTGTGCTGAGGATCGGGTAGGTGAAGACGGTGCCGAGTACGCCGAAGGCGATCAGGATCGGCCGCCGGCCGATCTTGTCGGAGAGGGCGCCGACGATGGGCTGCAGCAGCATGAAGAGGAACAGGGTGGCAGCCGAGATCATGGTCGAATCGGTCTTGCTCATGCCTACCGTGTTCACCAGGTACTTCTGCATGTAGGTGGTGTAGGTGTAGAAGGCCAGGGTGCCGCCCATGGTCAGGCCGACCACGGTCAGCACTTCCTTCGGGTGGCGCAGCAGGGTGCGCAGCAGGCTTTCCTTCGGCTCTTCCTTCTTCTTCGAGAAGGACTCGGTCTCTTCCATGCCGCGACGCAGGAACATCGCCACCACTGCGCACAGCGCGCCGATGAAGAAGGGGACGCGCCAGCCCCAGCTTTCCAGTTGTTCTACGGTCAGGGTCTGTTGCAGGACGATCAGCACCGCCAGGGCGATGAGCTGGCCGGAAATCAGGGTCACGTACTGGAAGCTGGAGAAGAACCCGCGCTGTTCCTTGTTCGCCATCTCGCTCAGGTAGGTGGCGGAGGTGCCGTATTCGCCGCCGACCGACAGGCCCTGGAGCAGGCGCGCGACCACCAGCAGGATCGGCGCGGCGACGCCGATGGTTTCATAGCTGGGGGTCAGGGCGATGATCAGCGAGCCAAAGCACATCAGCAGCACCGAGGCCAGCAACGCCGCCTTGCGGCCCTTGCGGTCGGCATAGATACCCATCAGCCAGCCACCGATCGGGCGCATCAGGAAGCCCACGGCGAAGATAGCTGCGGTGTTCAGCAGTTGGGCGGTCATGTCGCCCTGGGGGAAGAATGCCTTTGCGAAGTACAGCGAGAAGGCGGCGTAGACGTACCAGTCGTACCACTCGACCAGGTTGCCGACGGAACCGCTGAAGATCGACTTGATGCGTTGCGAAGTGGTGCGGGGCTGGGCAGACGCGGAAATGGCGTTGGCGCTTTCCATCGTGTTTCCTCTTTTCGTTGTTGTCTTGGATGTGCTGATCAGGGCGCAGCACACCGGCACATCGCGAGGGCGACGTATTGGATGGCTCGATAGCAGGTGCCGTGCCAACGCGGGAAAGCCGCGTGGGGACTGGGTTGGAAGAGGAGCGGGGTGGTCTTGGCCGAGCGGGAGTCCGCCGACCGGGAGAGTGGATAAGCGGAAATCCGCCGATCCTTCAGGGCAAAGGGTCCGATAGCGACACCAGGTGCAGGCGAGGGCGAATAACCGCAGCGTGGTTATCCGCCGATTCGACGGCAGGCCGGGATCGCTTGGCTCTCAGTGGCTGCCCTTTTCCTGGTCGAGGGTTTCCATCAGCGCGATCTGCATCCGCGAATGCACGCGGATCAGCCAGCGCCAGAGCACTGCGATCACCAGGCCGGCGACCAGCACCACTACGACCAGCAACTCGCCCGGCGGCAGGATGCTCGAGCTGAGCGCCGCCAGCAGCACCATCATGCCGGCCAGCGACAGCAGCGGGATTATCTCGGAGATCACCCGACGTACCCGCGCCGTATGGCGTCCGGCTTTCTCCGGCTTGACCCCGAGTTCGGCCAGCAGCATCGACAGGGCCTTGAGCTTGCGGTACGCGGCGATCAGGAAGGCCAGCGAGACCAGCAGCGCGCCGCCCCAGATCAATGCCTTGTGTAGCCCGTCGTAGGCGACCCACTGGCTCATCCAGGCGGAAAGCGTATCGGCGAAATAACCGCCGGCGAGGAAGATCGCGATCACCAGCGCCAGGTTCACCCCGACCTGCAGCAAGATGCGCCGGATCATCGCCGCCAGCACCGCACGGTCGCCCTGCGGCTGGATGCTGCGCAGCCAGTCGCCGTAGTGGCCGAAGATCCTCGCCATGCGCTGCGGCATGGCGTTGGCCAGGTGCTGCGAGAGCGGGTCGGCGGCGCGGATCAGGTACGGGGTGAGCAGGGTGGTGATGGCCGAGACCGCTACCGCCACCGGGTAGAGGAAGTCGCTGGTGACTTTCAGAGTCATGCCCAGGGCGGCGATGATGAAGGAGAACTCGCCGATCTGCGACAGGCCCATGCCGACCCGCAGCGAAGTGCGTCCGTCGTTGCCGGCGATGAACGCACCCATGCCGCAGGAGAACATCTTGCCGAGCACCACCGCGACGGTGATCAGGGCGATCGGCCAGGCGTACTCGACGAGGATCTTCGGGTCGATCAGCAGGCCGATGGCGACGAAGAAGATCGCACTGAACATGTCACGGACCGGCTCGATCAATCGTTCGATCTGCACCAACTGGCGCGACTCGGCCATGATCGCGCCGATCAGGAAGGCGCCGAGCACCATGCTGTATTCCAGCTTCACCACCAGCAGGCAGAAGCCGAAGCACAGGCCGAGCACGGTGACCAGCAGCATCTCGTTGCTCTCGAACTTCGCCACGTAGGCCAGCAGGCGTGGCACCAGGAGGATGCCGACGACCAGCGCGACGATCATGAACAGGCTGAGCTTGCCGACCGTGGAGAACACCTCGCCGGTTTCCACCGAACCGCTCACGGCGATTCCCGACAGCAGGGCGATGATGCCGATGCCGAGGATGTCCTCGACGATCAGCACGCCGAAGATCAGTTGGGCGAAGCGCTCGTTCTTCATCTTCAGGTCGCCGAGCGCCTTGACGATGATGGTGGTGGAGGAGATCGCCAGGATCGCGCCGAGGAACAGCGAGTCCATGGTGCTCCACTCGAAGAAGCGACCGATCTCGAAGCCGATCCAGATCATCAGGACGATTTCCAGGAACGCCGCGATGAACGCCGTGGCGCCGACCTGGAAGAGCTTGCGCAGGCTGAACTCCAGGCCGAGGCAGAACATCAGGAAGATCACCCCGAGTTCGGCCAGGGTCTTGATCGTGTCTTCGTCGTGGATCAGTCCGAAGGGCGGGGTGTGCGGGCCGATGATGAAGCCGGCGACGATGTAGCCGAGGACCACCGGTTGGCGCAGGCGGTGGAAGAGGATAGTGACCACACCCGCCACCAGCATGATCACGGCGAGGTCCTGGATGAAATCGACGGCATGCATGGCGGCGGTCCTCGCTTGGGGAATGGGTCGGCAGACGCGGCGACCGGGCGGCCTCGCAGACCCGCAGACTAGCATCCGCAAGTGCTTGATCGGTGGGCTGAAAAAAACTGTAACAGACGTTTCGGCGAGGCTCTGCGTTGTGCTTCCCGGGTCGCCGGGCGGATCTTCGCGCGCCGATCCGCGTGCATGCCTGTCGTCCCCGGCAACGAAGGTGTACCCTGGCGCCGACCCGCGAGCCAGACGCGGCGGGCGAAAAAACGGCGGCCGGGGAGCAATAGCCCGAAACAAAATCCGGCTGGTCCTGTCGCCCGTACCGCCGCAACATGGCGCGCGTCGATTCCCCCAAGAGAGAAAGACTACAATGCAGCGTGTTCTCAGCATCGCCCTCGCCTTCTGCCTGGCGCTGACCGTCAGCCTGGATGCCAATGCCAAGCGCTTCGGCGGCGGCAAGAGCCTCGGCTCGGCACCCAGCCACCAGACCCGCCAGGCGCAGCCGGCCACTGCGCCGAACGCCACTGCTGCCGCCCCCAACGCCGCTCGTCCCGCCGCTGCCGCCAGCGGTGCTTCGCGCTGGCTCGGCCCGCTGGCCGGTATCGCCGCGGGCGGCCTGCTCGCTTCCATGTTCATGGGCGACGGCTTCGAGGGCATCCAGATGCTCGACATCCTGTTGATCGCCCTGGTGGCCTTCATCGCCTTCCGCTTCATCGCCGCTCGCCGGCGCCAGCAGAACCAGGGCCAGCCTGCAATGGCCGGGCACGCGCCGATGCAGCGCGAAATGCCGGCCCAGGCGCCGATCTTCGGTGGCGCCGCCGCTGCTGCCGCTGCGCCGAGCCCGGTGATCAACGCGCCGAGCTGGTTCAACGAGGAGCGCTTCGTCGGTGCCGCTCGCGAACACTTCATGTCCCTGCAGCAGCATTGGGATGCCAACGAGATGGACAAGATCGCCGAGTTCGTCACCCCGCAGATGTTGCAATGGCTGAAGCAGGAGCGCGCCGAGATCGGCGACGCCTACCAGTCCACCTACATCGACAACCTGGACGTGCAACTGGACGGCGTCGACGACCAGGCCGACAAGACCATCGCCACCCTGACCTTCAGCGGTGTGTCGAAGACCTCGCGCTTCGACCAGGGCGAAGCCTTCAGCGAAAGCTGGCGGATGGAGCGCGCCCAGGGCGAGAACCAGCCATGGCTGGTGGCCGGTATCCGGCAGAACTGATCCCGAGTGGTTGCGGTCCCTTCGGGGGCCGCCGAAACCCCCGCTTCCGCCAGGGAACGGGGGTTTTTTCATCTCCGTTGGCGGGTTGACCGACCATTCGTCCGGCGCCATGGCCGAAGGCCAGCCGCGACACTTGTCTTGCGCTCGGTGCGGCTACTGTATAAAAAGCGCGCCACCCGTTGCGAGAGAGCCTGTCGTGGAAGACGTCATCGAAAAACTGCGTGAACTCAACGAACCGGTTCCGGTGCCCCTGGAACTGCCGGAAGAAGAACTGCTGGTGGAAATCGAGGAAGAGCTGCTGATCGGCATTCCCGCCGAGTTCCGCGAATTCCTCCTGCTGGTCAGCGATGTGGTCTACGGCCGCCTGGAGCCGGTGACCGTGACCGATCCGCACTCGCACACCTACCTGCCCGAAGTGGCGGCCACTGCCTGGGACCTGGGCGTTCCGCGCGAGCTGATCCCGCTTTGCGAGGACGACGGCAGCTACTACTGCGTGGCGGAGGACGGCGAGGTGGTGCTCTGGGCCGATGGCGACCTCACCGATGAAAGCTGGGATTCGGTGTGGGTCTGGGCTCGCGACGTCTGGCTGGAGAGCTGAGCCTGAACCGCCGCAAAGGCTCTGCAACGCGCCTTTGCCGCTGACTTCCCGACGTCGCGCGAGGCTGCCTGGAGGCCCTGCGCGGCGCCGTCGGCGCTTCGTCTCCGACAAAGCGCCGCTGCGCTAAGGAATTTCCCTCGATTGCGACGGTCACAAGGGCAATTCCGCACTTGTCGCTCCGGATGTAGGCAAGTGCGCTGCCCCGTGTGGAGATTCTATGAAGTTCAAAGCTCTGTTCGCTGCATTGCTGCTGACCAGCCTGGCGGGTTGCGCCAACCAGGCGGTGGTCACTTTGCAAGATGGCAGCGAGGTCCTGGTCAAGGATCAGTCGGATTACGACAAATACAATGACTACTACGAGTTCGAACAGCTGAATGGCGACACCATCCTGATCAAGAAGGACAATGTGCGCACCATTCGCCCGCAGTAGCGGCGCTTATCTCCCGTCAGGCGTGCTCGCCGGAACGGTGTCGCTTTCGTGGCCGGGCCTCCAGCTCCAGGAGGTTCAGCAGGTACTGACCGAAGTAGGCCAGGTCCTGTTCGATCGCCGCGCGCGCGGCCGGGCCGTCGCCGCGGCGTAGCGCGTCCAGGGCGTCCTCGTGGAAATCGTTCAGACGTAGGGAGAGGTCGGCCTCGGTGAACAGCCGGTTGAAGAACGGCCCGACCTGTAGCCAGAGCGTCTCGATGAGACGCAGCAGCACCGGGTTGCCGCAGGCGCGGTAGAGCGTCAGGTGGAATTCGCTATTGGCTTCCAGGTAGGCCTGTACCTCGCGTCGGCGCAAGGCGTCCTCCATTCGCCGCAGACAACCTTCGAGTCCTTCCAGTGCCTGCTCGTCCAGCCGGCCGCTGGCGCTTTCGGCCGCCAGCCCTTCGAGGGACAGGCGCACCTGGAGGATCTGCAGGAAACGCTCGCGGGTCATCAGCGGCACCCTGAGCGAGCGTTGTGCCTCGCCCTCCAGCGCCCCTTCCGCCACCAACCGTTGCAGGGCGGCGCGAACCGGCATCGGGCTGGTGCCCCACTGGTTCGCCAGGTCGCGGATCTTCAGTCGCTCGCCGGGCTGGAAACGTCCGGCCAGCAAGTCTTCCCGCAGTCGTTGGTAGAGTCGTTCCTGGAGATTCTCGGCCATGGTCAGCTCCGGGTCGCCGGTGGCGCCGGAAGCTGGGAAAGCGTCAGGTTGCAGTTGCGCATGTTCAGCTCCGTTTGTTTTCGATCAGGCAGTTGCCGCCGTCCACCACCAGCAGTTCGCCGTTGACGAAGCTGGCTTCGGGCGAGGCGAGGAAGGCCACCGCGGCGGCCACCTCTTCGGGCCGGCCGGCACGTCCGCTGGGGCTGGCCAGGGCGGCCTGGCGTTCTTCGGCGGTGCTCGAGGCGGTGGCGATCCAGCCCGGCGCGACGCTGTTCACCGTGATGCCGCTCTTCGCCACCTCCAGCGCCAGGCCCATGCTCCAGCCGACCAGACCGGCCTTGGCCGCGCTATACGCGGCTTCGCCCGGGTTGCTGCCGCGGGTTCCGGTGGTGGAGGCGACGTTGACGATCCGCCCGTAGCCGCGCTCGCGCATGCCCGGCAGCAGGCCGCGGGTGAGCAGGAAAGCGCTGGTCAGGTTGCGCGACAGGGACAGTTGCCAATCCCGCAGCGAGGTCGCTTCCACTGCGCTGAAGGGCTCCGCGCTGTCCAACTGGGCCATGCCGGCATTGTTCACCAGGATGTCGACCCGTCCCCACTGGGCTTCGGCCCAGTCCAGCAGGCCCTGCACCTGGGCTTCGTCGGTCAGGTCGGCGCTCGCGGCGCGCACGTCGTGACCACATGCGCTCAATTCCTCCGCTCGTTGCCTAATCCGCTCGCTGCTGGCGGTGATCAGCAGACGCACGCCTTCGCGGGCCAGCCGCCGGGCAATGGCGAAACCGATGCCGAGTTCGCTGCCGGCGCCGCTGATGAGCGCGACCTGGCCTGTCCACTTCGAAAAGTCATTCATTTTTGTGATCACAAAATTGACATAGAAAACAGATTATCAGTGCTTTCAAATACTGTATTGACTTTTTTGTGATCACAAATGAAAGTTGTGCGAAATAAAAAACGAGGTGTTCGAAATGACCGCCAGTGGCATCGCCGAAGCCGCCGTGGAAACCTTCATGGCCCGCGAGCAGCAACGTTTCCTTGCGCAGAATCCACAGTCCGTCGCGCTCGCCGAGCGAGCCCGGCGCGCCTTGTTCGACGGCGTACCGATGCACTGGATGAGCGATTGGTCAACACCCTGTCCGCTGTTCGTGGCGCGTGCCCACGGCGCGCGTTTCCATGATGTGGACGGCCACGCCTACGTGGACTTCTGCCTGGGCGATACCGGCAGCATGTTCGGCCATTCTCCGGCGTCGATCGCCCGGGCGCTCGCCGAGCAGGGCGCGAACGGCCTGACCACCATGCTTCCGGGGGAGGATGCCATCGTCGCAGGCGAGCTGCTGGCGCAGCGCTTCGGCCTGCCGTTCTGGCAGGTAGCGACCACCGCTACCGACGCCAACCGCTTCGTCCTGCGCTGGGCGCGTGCGATCACCGGTCGTAAGGTGGTGCTGGTATTCGACGGTTGCTACCACGGCACGGTCGACGACACCCTGGTTCGCTGCCGCGACGGCCGCACCGTGCATCGCTCCGGCCTGCTCGGCCAGGCCCACGACCTCACCCAGTTCAGCCGCGCGGTGCCGTTCAACGACCTCCAGGCCCTGGAGCGGGCGCTGGCCAGCGAAGACGTGGCCGCCGTGCTCTGCGAGCCGGCGATGACCAACATCGGCATGGTCCTGCCGCAACCCGGCTTCCACCAGAAGCTGCGCGAGCTGACCCGTCGTCACGGCACGCTGCTGATCATCGACGAGACCCACACCATCTCCACAGGTCCTGGCGGCTGTACCCGCGCCTGGAAGCTCGAGCCGGACTTCATCACCCTCGGCAAGCCGATCGCCGGCGGCGTACCGTGCTCGGTGTATGGTTGCAGCGCGGCGATGGCCAGCGCCATGCAACTGGCCAGGGCACGTGCCAGCGAGCAGAGCGAAGGCCACGGCCACAGCGGCATGGGTACCACGCTGTCGGCCAACGCCCTGGCGATGCGCTGTATGCGCGCCAACCTGGAAGAGGTGATGACCGATACCGCCTACGCCCACATGCTGCCCCTGGCGGCGCGTCTGGCCGAGGGCTTCCGCAGGATTATCCACAAGCACGGCCTGGCCTGGTCGGTGACCGAGCTCGGCGCGCGCAGCGAGTTCCAGTTCTACCCGCAACCCCCACGCGACGGCGCGGCCGCCGAGGCGGCGTTCCACGACAGCCTGCAGATGGCCTTGCACCTGTATCTGATCAACCGCGGCATCCTCATCACGCCGTTCCACAACATGACCCTGTGTTGCCCGGACACTCGCGAAGAAGATGTCGACCGCCTGCTCTCCAGCCTCGACGAGGCGCTCGGCGAGCTGCTCGCCATACCCGGCGCGCGGGAGGCCTGAGATGCATTTCGCCGATCCGCGGGAAGCCCGCGAGTTCCTCGCCGCACACCCCGAGGTGCGCAGCATCGAGCTGTTCCTGATCGACGCCAACGGCGTGCCGCGCGGCAAGCTGCTGCATCGCGACGAGCTGCTGGCGGTCTACGAAAGCGGGCGGCCGCTGCCGAGCACCATCCTCGGCCTGACCATCAATGGCGATGACGTCGAGGAGACCGGCCTGGTCTGGGACGTCGGCGATGCCGATTGCTGGACCTTCCCGCTGCCCGGCAGCCTGACCCTGCAACCCTGGCGGCAGTCACCGACCGGCCAGGTGCAGGTCAGCATGCATCCCGAGCTCGGGCTACCGGCCGCGGCGGGCGATCCCCGGCATGTGTTGCAGCGGGTTATCCACAGCCTGCAGGCGGAGGGTTTCCACCCGGTGATGGCGGTGGAACTGGAGTTCTACCTGCTCGACCGCGAACGCGACAGCGACGGCCGGCCGTTGCCGGCGTTACAGATGAATGGCCAGCGGCCGCGGGCGACCCAGGTCTATGGCGTCTACGAGCTGGAGCAGTTGCAGCCATTCCTCGATGACTTGTATGCCGCCTGCGAGGCCCAGGGCCTGCCGGCGCGCACGGCGATTTCGGAGTACGCGCCGGGGCAGGTGGAAATTACCCTGCAGCATCGCTTCGACACGCTCCAGGCGATCGACGAAGGCGTGCGCTACAAGCGCCTGGTCAAGGGCGTGGCGAATCGCCATGGGTTGCAGGCCTGCTTCATGGCCAAGCCGTTCGCCGATCTTTCCGGCAGCGGCCTGCACCTGCACGTCAGCCTGGCCGACGCCGCTGGCAACAATCTGTTCGCCAGCGAGGACCCGGCCGGGACCCCGCTGCTGCGCCAGGCCATCGGTGGAATGAAGGCGTGCCTGCTGGAGTCTTTGGCGCTGTTCTGTCCGAACGCCAACTCGTTCCGCCGCTTCCAGGCGAACAGCTACGCGCCGCTGGCGCCGACCTGGGGAATCAACAACCGCACCGTGTCGCTGCGGGTTCCCGGCGGCCCGCCGTCCAGCCGGCACATCGAGCACCGCATCTGCGGCGCCGACGCCAATCCCTACCTGGCGGCGGCGGCGTTGCTCGCGGCGGTGCGCCTGGGGATTCGCGAGCGACTCGACCCCGGTGCGCCGATCACTGGCAACGGCTACGCTCAAGCCACCCAGGTGTTGCCGAGCGACTGGCTGACTGCGCTGCGCGCGCTGGAGGGCTCGGCCTGGGCGCGCGAGGCGCTCGGCGAGGATTTCCTGAAGATCTACCTGGCGATCAAGCAGGCCGAATACCGTGCCTTCATGGGCGAGGTCGGCGAGCAGGACTGGCGCTGGTATCTCAACCAGGCCTGAATGAACGGCTGCCGGCGTTGCCGGTCAGTCATTGAAGCGGGCGGCCGATTGGCCGTCGGTGTTTTCCACGCGGCACAGGAGTAAGGAAAAGCAGATGAGCACGCCCGTCGTTCTTATCACTGGTGCAGCCGGCGGCTTGGGCCGGGCAATCGCCAAGCGTTTCGCCCAGAGTCATTGGCGCATCGCCGCCACGGATGTGGATAAGGAGGGCCTGCACGCGCTGAACGCGCAGGTGCCGTTGGACGCCAGCGGGGTCGCCGACCTGCGCAGCGCGGATAACTGCCATACCCTGATGTCGAAGATTCTCGCCCGTACCGGACGTCTCGACGCCCTGGTGAATGCCGCGGGCGTCTGGCGCGAGGGGCCTGTGGAAAACTTCACCGAGGAGGATTTCGACCTGGTCCTGGGAGTCAACCTCAAGGCCTCCTTCTACATGTGCCAGGCCGCGATTCCCTACCTGAAGGAAAACCAGGGCAGCATCGTCAACATCTCCAGCGACTCCGGACGCCAGGCCTACCGGGGTTCGGCGGCGTATTGCGCGAGCAAGGCGGCGCTTACCATGCTGAGCAAGACCCTGGCGCTGGAACTGGCCGAGCAGGGCGTGCGGGTCAACGCCGTGTCGCCGGCGGATATCGCCACGCCGATGCTCGACTACCAGGCCGAACGCTATGGGATGGGCAATCCGGATGGCTACAAGCGCGCGCTGCTGAAGGATTATCCACAGGGCAAGGCGGCACGCTTCATCCGCCCGGAAGAAGTCGCCGAGCTGGTCTGGTATCTCTGCGGCCCTCAGGCCGAAGCGATCACGGGCGCCGACCTGGCGGTGGACTTCGGCCTGTCCGCTGGCCGCTGAGTGGATTTTCCACGGGTCGCTCCGCTGGAGCGGCCTGTGGAAAAGTTTCAGTCGTCCCTGGCCTGACTGGATATCTTCACCCAGTTACCGGCGGCGGCGATGCCCATGCCGCCGTAACCCTGGCAGTCCCCGCCAAGGCTCTCCACCACTCGCAGGTCGATGCCTTCCTGCCATACCAGCAGGCTGCAGCCGGCGCCCAGGCCTTCGCTGCGCAGTCGGTAGAGGGCGCCTTGCCCCTCCAGCCGACCGGACAACTCGCCGACCGCCACGGGCCCATATTCCATCAGTTTCTCCGGATTGCCGATGCGCATCAGGGCGAAGCTCGCCTGGTAGCCGCCCTTCACCGGTTCGATCTGCAGGCTTTCCCATTCGGCCTGCCCGGCGTAGCGCAGGTAGTGCCCGGCGAGGCCCTGGAGGGACGGATAGTCGACTTTCAGGGCAACCTGTTCCAGGTTGTGGCGCGTGGCCTTGCCGCTGTAGCCGCGATCCAGCGCCAGGTTCATCCAGGCGCGGGCGCGTCCCGGTTGCCCGGCCTTGAGGCTGGTCAGCGCGAGATTGTTCAGCGCCTGTTCCGAGTCGGCTCCGCCCTGTTCCTGGCGTTCGGCCAGGCGCAATTGCCAGGCGAAGGCGTCCAGCGCCTGTGGATAACTCCCCTGTCGATAAGCCTGGGTGCCGCGCGTGTTGCATTCCGCGGCGGTGGCGCAGGGCGTATCCTCGGCCTGGATGGCAGCGGCACCGATGCCGGCAAGCACGGCCAGGGCCAGGAGAAGGATGCGAATGGCGGCAGGCATTGGCGCGATTCCCGGTGGAAAAGGGCCAGTCTAGAAAAGCCCGCGGATGTCTGCACGACCCGGCGCGATTTCGATCATGACGATTGAAAATTTGTGGCCGCTGCCGTCTTCGTTTGCGTCTATGGTGTCCCCCGCCCGTCCTGATGAGAGAAAAAGCGCTATGCAACCCGGAAACAACCAACTGTCGATGACCGTGCTGATGACCCCGGACATGGCCAATTTCTCCGGCAATGTCCATGGCGGTACCCTCCTGAAGTATCTCGACGAAGTCGCCTATGCATGCGCCAGTCGCTATGCCGGTCGCTACGTGGTGACCCTGTCGGTGGATCAGGTGATCTTCCGCGAGCCGGTGCATGTCGGCGAACTGGTGACCTTCCTCGCTTCGGTCAACTACACCGGGCGGACTTCCATGGAAATCGGCGTCAAGGTCATCACCGAGAACATCCGCGAGCAGTCCGTGCGTCATACCAACAGCTGTTTCTTCACCATGGTCGCCCTGGATGACGAGCGCAAGCCGGTGGCCGTCCGCCCGCTGGAGCTGGAAACCGCCGAGCAGAAGCGCCGCTTCGCCCAGGCCCAACAACGCCGCCAGCTGCGCGCGGAGCTGGAGGCCCGCTACCAGGCGATTCGCGAAGACGGATGAGGAAGGCTGCCAGTGTCCGGTCGAGCCCGCTTCGGACCTGCTGCCGTTTCGCGAATTTTCGCAGCTTTTCATAAGAAAACGCAGAGGTTTGCCTCTGCTGGCGTCCATTCCTGACATTTCTTGATAAGAAACCGGCGTGCCTGTTAAAACTCCAGCAACGTCAACGGGTTAACCTGTCGGTATCGCGCCGGGTTTCGCCAGGAACCATAGCCGCCGTCGGGTCGCTCGAATGCCATGGGCCGGTCGCTCTGCCCGGCTCCGTTGGCGGAAAGCCTTTCCGCCTTGCCGTCACGGGCGCGGGTCCGTGATCCATTTCGAACGTCGTCGTCCGCCGGCCAGGCCGCGGAGGACGCGTTCCCCGTGTTGCCGGGAGTCCTGATGCACCATACGCCGTTACTCACTACACTCGCCGCGGGGTTCGTCCTCGCCTTCCTCTTCGGGGCCCTGGCCAATCGCCTGCGCATTTCGCCGCTGGTCGGCTACTTGCTCGCGGGCGTCCTGGCCGGGCCGTTCACTCCCGGTTATGTCGCCGACCAGGCGCTGTCGCAGGAAATCGCCGAACTCGGCGTGATCCTGCTGATGTTCGGCGTCGGCCTGCACTTCTCGCTCAAGGACCTGCTCTCGGTGAAGGCCATTGCCATTCCCGGGGCGCTGGTGCAGATCGGCGTCGCCACGCTGCTTGGCATCGGCCTGGCCAAGCTGCTCGGCTGGAGCTTCGGCGGCGGCCTGGTATTCGGCCTGAGCCTGTCGGTGGCCAGTACCGTGGTGCTGTTGCGCGCCCTGGAGCAGCGCCAGTTGCTGGACACCAAGCGTGGCAGGATCGCCATCGGCTGGCTGATCGTCGAGGACCTGGCGATGGTCCTGACCCTGGTGCTCCTGCCGGCGCTCGCCGGCACCCTCGGCGGCAAGACCGACGGCGGCGACGCCGGTCTGCTCTGGCCGCTGCTGATTACCCTGGGCAAGGTCGCCGCCTTCGTCGCCCTGATGATCTTCGGCGGTCGCCGGGTGGTGCCCTGGGTGCTGGAGAGGATCGCCGCCAGCGGTTCGCGGGAGCTCTTCACCCTGGCCGTGCTGGCCATTGCCCTGGGCATCGCCTATGGCTCGGCGGTGCTGTTCGGGGTGTCCTTCGCGCTAGGCGCCTTCTTCGCCGGGATGATTCTCAACGAGTCCGAGCTCAGCCACGAGGCGGCGGAGAACTCGTTGCCGCTGCGCGACGCTTTCGCGGTGCTGTTCTTCGTCTCGGTAGGGATGCTGTTCAATCCGATGATCCTGTTGCAGGAGCCGCTGACGGTCCTGGCCACTTTCCTGGTCATCGTCTTCGGCAAGTCGGTGGCCGCCTACCTGATCGTCCGCGCTTTCGGCCATCCGAACAGCACCGCACTGGTGATCGCCGCCAGCCTGGCGCAGATCGGCGAGTTTTCCTTCATTCTCATCGGCCTGGGCATTGGCCTCGAACTGGTGCCGGAGCAGAGCCGCGACCTGGTGCTGGCCGGGGCGATCCTGTCGATCCTGGTCAATCCGCTGCTGTTCATCGCCATCGATCGCCTGCAGCAACGCAAGGAGCAGCGCCTGGCGGAGGCCGCTGGCGGGGTTCGCGAGATGCCGGCGCAGGACCTGCCGCCGCCGATCCTGGAGCGCGAGCATGCGGTGCTGATCGGTCATGGCCGGGTTGGCGGGTTGGTCAGCGCTCGCCTGCGCGCCGCCGGGACGCCCTTCGTGGTGGTGGTGGACAAGCGTGATAAGGCCGACGAACTGCGCGAACAGGGCTACAGCGTGGTCCTCGGCAACGCCGCCAGTCCCGGCGTGCTGGAACTGGCCAACATCGCCGAGGCGCGCTGGTTGCTGATCGCCATTCCCAACGGCTTCGAGGCCGGGCAGATCGCCAGCCACGCCCGCGCGGTGAACCCGCCGCTGGACATCGTCGCCCGGGCGCATTTCGACGCCGAGGTGGACTACCTGGAGCAGAACGGCGCCAACCTGGTGATCATGGGCGAGCGCGAGATCGCCTGCGGCATGGTCCATCGCCTGGGACTCGACCGTGACGAGCGCGGCGCCGACGCACCGCTGCCGCAGTCGGCCTGACATGTTGCGCCGTCTCTACGACTGGACCCTGCGCCTGGCCGGCCATCCCCGCGCGGAGCTGGCCCTGGGCGGGGTGACCTTCGCCGAAAGCTCGTTCTTCCCGATTCCGCCGGACGCCTTGCTGGTGCCGATGGTCCTGGCCAACCGGGCCAAGGCCTGGCGCTACGCGACGATCTGCGCGATCAGCTCGGTGCTGGGCGGCATCGCCGGCTATTTCATCGGCTTGCTGCTGTTCGAGAGCGTGGCCATGCCGATCCTGGCGTTCTACGGCTTGCTGGAGAACTTCGAACAGGTCGCCGAACGCTACAACGAACTGGGCTGGCTGATGGTGCTGCTGGGCGGCGGCTTCACGCCGCTGCCGTACAAGGTGATCACCATTACCAGCGGAGTGACCCAGCTCGACCTCTGGCTGTTCGTCGGCCTCAGCCTTGTCGCCCGCAGCCTGCGCTTCGCCGCTACCTGCGCTTTGCTGTTCTGGGCTGGCCCACGCCTGAAGACCCTGATCGAGCGGCGTCTGGGCATGGCTTTCGTGCTGATGGCGGTGATGGTGGTCGGTGGGTTGATGTTGGGGAAATACGTTCTTTAGCCAGCAGTCGGGTGACGGCCCAGGCGCTTGAGCGCCAGCATCGGTTTGCCCAGCAGAGCGCTGAGTTGTCTGGAGCGTTGCATGGCCGGACTTTCTATGAAACGGAAGGATAGATACGACGCGAGCACTACCAGGGGAGTGATCGCACCTATGACCAGCCAGTGTTCCAGAGCGGAAAACGCCTTGGCGTTGTCCCTGCCGATCAGCAGTTCGAAGCTGATGAATAGGATGCACCCGTGCAGCAGATACATGCTGTAGGTCATTTCGCCGAGGAAGCGGGACAGTGCTTGAGTCAGCAGGCCGAATAGGCTCGAACCCGCCGCAATCAGCAGGAAAGCCAGGCCGAGAATGAGGATCGCCGTTTCCTGATAGGCGCTGGGAAAGAGCACTCCGGGTAGGAGCAGGAGCGCCAGGCATAGGAGATTGCCGGGGATACTCGCGGCGAATCGCTGCAGGTGCGTCGAGCGTACCGCGAGCGCTGACAACCCACCAGCGACGAACATATAGGCGAGCGTCCAGTTCGGCTGCCAGGCTTTCAGTACCAGCCAGATCATGCCTGCCATGATGGCCATGGCTACTGGGGAAGGACGGTTCCCGAGCAGGACGCCGAGGAATGGCAGGCAGAAGTAGAACAACCACTCATAGGGCAGCGTCCAGGTCACCCCTGCCACGATGCGGAATGTCCCGATGAAACCGTTCATGTCAGGCTTGCTCGGTATCGAGAAGAGCAACCAGTCGAGCATCTTGCCAAGCAGGGCCGAGGGCGCCTCGCGTAGGGAAAAGCCGGTGGCCGTGAACACCAAAAGGAATAGCAGTGCCATTGCCAGGAGATAGGCTGGGAGCAGCCGGGCAATCCTCGATGCATAGACATCCAGCCATCTGATCGGCGTGCCGCGGCTGTGCAGGAGCTTGTGAGCGAAGAGGAAGCCGGTGACCATGAAGAACAGCGCGACGCTGGTCTGGCCGAAATGGGCGTAGAGCCGGGACGGCGGTAGTTGCCAGAGACCATCCTTCAGATAGTAGTACTAGATGGACGAGTGATGGAGAAAAACGAAGAACGCCAGGTAACCGCGCAGGCCGTCGATGGTGACGAACCGGGAAGCGGGCAGGCGCGCGCTGCCAAGGCGACGAATGAACTCACAGGTGGCGAGCGCAACAGCCAGGCAGGCTAGGGCAGGTAGGGCGCTGGTGGGGCTCATTCGTCGGTCTATCTCTGTCGGAAGACCGAGAATGATATGTCAGATTCCTACATTGCGAGTGAGCGAGCTTCGAATTTGAGACGTGGATGTGCGATCCGATCCTGCGCCCGCACCAGCTCCAGCTCGTAGCTGCCGCAGGCCTGGGTTTCCAGCAGCACTTCATGGACCGCGGCGCCGGTGAATTCGAAGGCGTTACGCAAGTCGTCGCCGAGCAGCAGGCGAGAGAGGAACAGCCCCGAGGCCAGGTCGCCGACTCCGACCGGTTGCCGCGGGAAGGCCAGCAGCGGGCGTTGCAGGTGCCAGGCCTGATCGGCGGCCACCAGCAGCATCTCGAAGGTGTCGCCGGCCTTGCCCGGATAGTTCAGGTGCTTTACCAGGATTGCCCTGGGACCGCGTGCCAGCAGGCTCCGTGCCATTTCCACGCAGTCGGCGAGGGAGTCCGGCTGGCGGTCGCAGAAGCTGTCCAGCTCCAACTGGTTGGGACACAGGTAGTCGGCGACCGCGGCGGCTTCTTCCAGCAGGAAGTCGCTGACCTCCGGGGCCACGATGCAGCCTTTTTCCGGGTGGCCCATGACCGGGTCGCAGAGGTACAACGCCCGAGGGTTGGCCTGTTTGATCCGTGCCACCACATCGAGAATGGCGCGGCCCTGGGCGGCGCTGCCGAGATAGCCGGACAGCACCGCGTCGCAGTTGCCCAGTTCGCCGATGCCGGCAATACCGTCCACCAGCGCCGGGATCTGCTCCGGCGGCAGCACCTGCCCGGTCCATCGACCGTACTGGGTGTGGTTGGAGAATTGCACCGTGTTCAACGGCCAGACGTTGATTCCGATGCGCTGCATCGGGAACACCGCCGCGGCATTGCCGGCGTGGCCGAAGACCACATGGGACTGGATGGCGAGCAGGTGGGGCGTGCGTGGCATGAGACGACTTCCTACAGCTGAGTCGGCGCAGTATGGGGGCTAATTCACATGGCGAAAACACCCCCCACTCGCTGCCTGCCGGGAGAACGGGTAAGCTGGCCGTCCCCCTACACCGGATTCCGCTCGTGACCCTGGGTAACCTTTTCGTCATGCTCCTGTTGGGCGCCGCCGCAGCCTGGTGGTGGCGCGCCCATGGCGTGCGCGAGCGGGCGTTGCTGCTGGCCAAGCAGCATTGCGCCAAGCAGGGCGTGGAACTGCTCGACGAGAATGTCGCGCGCCGGCGCCTGCGCCTGGCCCGTGACCACCGTGGTCAGTGGCGGCTGAGCCGCGAGTTCGGTTTCGAATTCACCGTCAGCGGCGAGGAACGCTACGCCGGGCGCATCGTCATGTATGGCTATCACCTCGGCGCCATCGAATTGGCCCCGCATCGCTTCGAGGCGGCCGCCGAGGTCGACAACCCGCCGGTGCATAGCGCCGAGGTGATTCGCCTCGACGAGTGGCGGCAGTCCCGGCAGAAAAAGGTCGGCGACTGAGGCGGCAGAGCGTCAGGGCAGTATCCCGAGAGCCTTGAGACTGGCCTTGCCCAGTTCGACGCGCTTGCCGATGTCGGCCTCGCCGCCGGGCATGTCGATGTTCAGGGCGAAGCCGTAGAGCCGCTCGTTGCGCTTCACCCAGCCCACCCACCAGCCGAGTTCCGGCGTGCAGTCGAAGCACCAGCCTGTCTTGCCGTGCAGCTCCCAGCCCGGGCCGCTTTCCAGCAGGGTCATGGCGCGCACGGTGGACTGCACCGGGGCGGGGAATGGCAATTCTCCCTGCGCCAGTCGGAGCAGAAAGCGGGTCTGTTCCATCGCGCTGATCTTCAGCGGTCCCACCAACCAGAAGTTATCCACAACCTGGCCGATTTCCGCGTTGCCGTAACCCAGGCGCGAGACATTGGCGCGCATCCGCTCCAGGCCGATGCGCCGCGCCAGTTCCTGGTAGACCGGTACGTTCGATGCCTTGATCGCCTCGCGCAGGCTCATGTCGTGCTCCCAGGCCTTGAAGCGCTGGGGCTTGCCGCCATAGGGAAGAACCTCGTCGGCGGATCTAACCGCCCCTGTGGATAAGCCGATCAGGCTGTTCGCCACCTTGTAGGTGGAAGCGGGAACGAAGCGGGTTTCCGCGCGCTCCCGGTCATGGCCGACATAGCACTGCCGCTGCACATCGTAGAGGACGAAGGTGCCTTTCACCCCGGCCGCGCCGAATAGCTTGTCCACGGCCTGGCTGTCGTTCCATTCGCTGGCCTGGGTATGCCCGGAAAGCAGGAGAAGGGCACTGAAGAGGAGAGGGCGCATGGCTCGGTCCTGTGGAGTCATCCTCCCTGGGACCGATGGATGAGCGCCGGATTCCCCACGGAAGGAGCGTTCATGGATTGGGCAGGAGAAAGTCGCGTACGCGTTCGGCGGCATCGGCCGGGTCTTCCTGCATGAAGCAGTGGCCGCCGACCACCACGTGGGCGCTGACCTGGGGGTTGAGCGAGCACCAGCGCGCCACCGACTTGGCGACGAAAGGGTAGGTGCGGTCACCGTAGAGCACGCGGGTCGGCGTGGTGATCTTGCCCAGCGACGGCCACAGCCGCCTGGGGAAGGAGCTGAAGATCTCCGCTTCGCGGCTTGGCCGGCACTTCAGCTCGACTCCGCCGTCGCTCTCCTTCAGCGCATATTCCACGTAGGCCCACAGCGCCTCGTCGGTCCAGCCCTTGAAGATACCGCGGCCGCGCAAGCCGGCGTAGGCGGCTGCGCGATCGGGCCACTGGCTGCGGCGCAGGCGCGCCTTCTTCGCCAGGCTGCCGCGCAATTGCAGGCCGAGGGTCTCGGAAAGTGCCATCACGCCGATCATCGCCGGGGTGAACAGTACCGGGTCGAGCAGCACGGCGCGGGCGAACAGGGTGGGATGGCGGGCCAGGACGAGGCTGCTGAGGACGCCGCCGAAGCTGTGCCCGCAGGCCAGTCGCTGGACATCTCCATAGGGACCGCGCCCGGCCTCGAAGGCCTCCACCGCCATCTCGGCGTTGCGGTTCCAGCCGTGGAAGCGGCCGCCGTGGTCGCTTTCGCCGTGGCCCTGGATGTCGCACAGCCAGAGGTCGAAATCCTCCGCCAACAGACGCAGCATCGGTTCGTAGGTGCGGCCGCAGAAGCCGTTGCCATGGAGGAAATGCAGCAACGGCTTGCCGCTCGGTTCGCTGCGCCAGCCGCGCAGGGTGAAACCGGCCGAGCAGGAATGGGACCAGGGGGATAGCGACATGGGCGGACTCCTCGTACGGCGCGCAGTGTAACCGGGCGCCGTGCTATCGTCGCCGCTTCCCGCCGCCGTTTCGATCCGCTGATGTCCTTGTCCCGTCCGCTGCGCCTGTTCCTGCTGTTGCTGCCGCTGCTCGGCGGCCTGCTGCTGTCCATGGACTGGGCGGGTCGCCAGGCGCGGCAGCAGGCGCTACGCGCCGAGGGCGAACAGGTGCGCAAGCAGCTGGACCTCTACGCCGGCTCGCTGCAGACCCTGATCGAACGCTTCCGCAGCCTGCCGGCGGTACTGGCGCTGGATCCGGACCTGCGCGCGGCGCTGGCCGGGCCGATCGACGGCGAGTTGCAGCAGCGCCTCAACCTCAAGCTGGAAAGCATCAACCTGGCCGCCCGCTCCTCCACCCTGGAGCTGCTCGACCGTACCGGGCTGGCCGTGGCGGCGAGCAACTGGAACCTGCCGACCAGCTACGTGGGCCACAACTACGGTTTCCGTCCCTATTTCCGCCAGACCATCGCCCAAGGCTCCGGACGTTTCTATGCGGTCGGGGTGATCAGCGGGATTCCCGGTTATTTCCTGTCCCACGCGGTGCGCGCCGAGGACGGCAGCTTCCTGGGCGCAATCGTGGTCAAGCTGGAGTTTCCCGATCTGGAACGGCAGTGGAACCAGACCCCCGACCTGGTCCTGGCCAGCGACGCCAAGGGCATCGTGTTCCTCGCCAACCACGCCGGTTGGCGCTACCGCGAACTGGAACCGCTGGATACCGTGGACCGCTTCGAACTGGCGGAGACCCGGCAATACGATCGCCAGCCCCTGACACCCCTGCGCCACCAGACCTTGCGCAGCTACGGCGAAGACCGCCGTCTGGCGCGGGTGGAAAGCGCCGACGGCGAGAAGGACTACCTCTGGCAATCGCTGGACCTGCCCAACGACGGCTGGACCCTCCACTTGCTGCGCGACACCGCGAGCATCCAGGACGACGTCGCCACCGCGCGCCTGGCCGCCGCCGGCACCTGGCTGGCGCTGGTCTTCCTCGGCTTGTTCCTGCACCAGCGCTGGCGTATCGCCCGCCTGCGGCAACGTAGCCGGGAGGAGCTGGAGCGCCTGGTCGAGCAGCGCACCGCCGACCTGCGTACCGCGCAGGACGGCCTGGTGCAGGCGGCCAAGCTGGCCGCCCTGGGGCAGATGTCGGCAGCCCTGGCCCATGAGATCAACCAGCCGCTCACCGCCCAGCGCATGCAACTGGCCAGCCTGCGCCTCCTGCTCGACGCCGGACGCCACGACGAGGCGCGCCAGGCGTTGCCGCGCATCGACCAGATGCTCGAACGCATGGCCGCGCTCACCGGCCACCTGAAGACCTTCGCGCGCAAGAGCGCCGGCGGCCTGCGCGAGCGTATCGAGTTGGGTCACGTGGTCGAACAGGCGCAGCAGTTGTTGCTGCCGCGAATCCGCGCCGAACGGGTGGAGATCGAGCAGGCGCTGCTCTGGCCGGCCTGGGTGATGGGTGACGCGATCCGCCTGGAACAGGTGCTGGTCAACCTGCTGCGCAACGCCCTGGATGCCGTTGCCGGCCAGGAGCGGCCATGGATCCGCCTGGCCCTGCAACGGCTTGGTGGCGACTGGGTGCTGAGCGTCGCCGACAACGGCGGCGGGATTCCCGCCGAGCACCTGGGCAGCGTCTTCGATCCGTTCTTCACCACCAAGCCGGTGGGAGAGGGACTCGGCCTCGGCCTGGCGGTATCCTATGGGATCGTCCACGAACTCGGCGGCCGCCTGCAGGTCGCCAATGCCGAAGCGGGAGCGGTGTTCAGCCTGATCCTGCCGGCGGCCCCCGATGACACGAGCGTAACGACATGAGCGACCAGGTGATCTTCGTCGACGACGAAGCGACGATCCGCGAAGCGGTGCAGCAATGGCTGGAGCTGTCCGGCTTCGAGGTGCGCCTGTGCCTGCGCGCCGAGGAGTGCCTGGGAGCGTTGGACAAGTCCTTCGCCGGGGTGGTCATCAGCGATGTGCGCATGCCCGGCATGGACGGCCTGCAACTGCTCGCCAACCTGCAGGCGGTCGATCGCGACCTGCCGGTGATCATGGTCACCGGGCACGGCGACGTGCCGATGGCGGTGGAGGCCATGCGCCAGGGTGCCTACGACTTCATCGAGAAACCCTTCACGCCCGAGCGCCTGCTCGGCAGTTTGCGGCGCGCGCTGGAAAAGCGCCGCCTGGTGCTGGAGAACCGGCGCCTGAAGGAGCAGGCCAGTCTCAAGGACCAGGTCGATGCGCGTCTGCTCGGCGTGTCCAAGCCGATGGAAGCGTTGCGCCGGCAGGTTCTGGCCCTGGCGCCGACCCCGGTGAACGTCCTGATCCGTGGCGAGACCGGCAGCGGCAAGGAACTGGTTGCCCGCTGCCTGCACGACTTCGGGCCGCGCGCCGACAAGCCGTTCGTGGCGCTGAACTGCGCGGCGATTCCCGAGCAACTGTTCGAGAGCGAGCTGTTCGGTCATGAGAGCGGCGCCTTCACCGGCGCGCAGGGCAAGCGCATCGGCAAGCTCGAGCATGCCCATGGCGGCACCCTGTTCCTCGACGAGATCGAAAGCATGCCGTTGGCGCAGCAGGTCAAGCTGCTGCGCGTCCTGCAGGAGCAGCAACTGGAGCGGCTCGGCTCGAACCAGAGCATCCACGTCGACCTGCGGGTGATTGCCGCGACCAAGCCCGACCTGCTGGCCGAAGCACGTGCCGGACGCTTCCGCGAGGACCTGGTGTATCGCCTGAACGTCGCCGAGCTGCGCCTGCCGCCGATCCGCGAGCGTCGCGAGGACATCCCGCTGCTCTTCGAACATTTCGCCAGCGTTGCCAGCCAGCGCCTCGGCCGCGAGCCGCAGCCCGCCGCGCCGGCGGAACTGGCGCGGCTGATGGCCCACGACTGGCCTGGCAATGTACGCGAGCTGGCCAACGCCGCCGAGCGTCATGTCCTCGGCCTGGAGCGTGGGGACGCGGAGGAAGGCGGCGGCCTTACCTCGGGGCTGGCGGAACGCATGGAAGCCTTCGAGGCGGAGTGCCTGCGCCAGGCGCTCGGCCAGTGCCGCGGGGATATCAAGGCGGTGATGGAGTTGCTGCAACTGCCGCGCCGGACACTCAACGAAAAGATGCTGCGGCATGGCCTCAGCCGCAGCGATTTCGTCGGCGAAGAGCCGGCTTGAACCAGCCCTCGCGAGGCGTCAGAGATCCTTCGCCAACTCCGTTGGCGCCTGGCGCCCGCCGCGTTGCAGCAACGCCAGGTAGACCAGCCCCACCGCGATCCAGGCCAGTCCGAGCAACTGTGCGTCGAGGCTCATGCTGTACAGCACGTAGGCGATGATCGCCAGGCCCACCAGCGGGAACAGTAGATGCCGCAACCACTGGCCGGAGCGCTGGCGGCGGTAGTAGTGGTTGATCACGCTCAGGTGCAGCAGGCAGAAGCCGGTGAGGGCACCGAAGTTCACCAGTGAGGTGAGCACGTCCGGTGCGTCGAGGAAGGCCCAGCCGATTCCCAGCGACAGCACCGCCACCAGGTACAGGCTGACGTGCGGCGTCTGGTAGCGCGGATGGACCCTGGCCAGCGCGCGCGGCAGTCTGCCGTCGCGGGCCATCGAGTAGAGCAGGCGCGAGACCGCTGCCTGCGAGGTGATCGACACCGTGACACCCCAGGCCAGCGCGGTGGCTACCGCGGTCAGCATCGACAGCCACTGGCCACCGGCCGCTTCGGCGATCTCGTAGAAGGCGGTGTCCGCCGACTTGAAGTTCATCCCGGCGGCGAGGTCGGTGGCCAGCCAGGTCTGCGCGATGAAGATGCCGCCCATGATGAACAGCGCGATCAGCGCGGCGCGGCCGATCTGCCGGGCGGGATCGCCCTTGACCTCCTCGGCGAGGGTGGAGATGGCGTCGAAGCCGAGGAACGACAGTACGGCGATCGAGGCGGCCTTCATTACCAGGCCGAGATCGAAGGCTTCCGGGCGATACAGCGGTTCGAGGGTCAGCCGGCCGTTGCCCAGGCCGCCTTCCAGCGCCTGGTAGCCGACCACCAGGAAGATCGCCAGCACCACCAGCTCTCCGATCAGGAACAACAGGTTGGCGCGGGCGGCGAAGGTGATGCCGCGCAGGTTGACCAGGGTCGCCGAGACCAGGAACAGCAGCATCCAGGCCAGCTTGGGGATCGCCGGGAACAAGTGGTTCAGCGCCAGCGCGCTGAACACGTAGAGCAGCGGCGGGATCAGCAGGTAGTCGAGCAGCAGCACCCAGCCGGCGATGAAGCCGACATGGGGGTGGATGCCGCGCTGGGCGTAGGAATACACCGAGCCGGCAATCGGAAAGGCCTTGGCCATGGCTCCGTAGCTGAGGGCGGTGAAGAGCATCGCCAGCATGCCCACCAGGTAGGCCATCGGCACCATGCCGTGGGCGTCGGCATGGACCCAGCCGTAGACCCCGAACGGGGCGATGGGGATCATGAAGATCATCCCGTAGATGATCAGGTCGCTCAGGGACAGGCTGCGGCGCAGCTGTTGCCGGTATCCGAACTGTTCGATGGCCATGACGGGCTCCTCGGGAAAAGGCAGCGTATTGTCGTTATCGGCGCCGCACGCGAAGCGGGCCTCTTTCTCGTTATTGGCGACCGGCGGCGCCGGTCATCGCATCAGAGCCAGGGATACAGACGCTCGGCCCAGGCGTACACCGCATCCGGCGTGCGCAATCCATCGTTGCGGATCTCCAGCAGCACCGCTTCCAGACCGCGTGCGTCGCCATGCACCGGAACGGTAGTGTCTTCCGCCGGGTCGATCGCATAGGGCTGGTTGCCGGCGACTTCCAGGCCGTGCCGGCGCAAACCGTCGAGGATGCGCCCGGCGTAGGCGCCGGCGTTGCGATAAAGCACCCCGGCAACCAGCGGGCGGGGTCTGCCGTGGTACACCGGGGTAAAACTGTGCACGCCGACCACGCGGGTCGGCACGCCGGCGGCCTGGCGCTCGTCGAGCAGTTGCGTCAGGCGCTGGTGGAACGGATGGAACAGGCAATCCTGGCGATAGCGGCGCACCGTCTCGGACAGCTCGCGGTTGCCGGGAACCGGGTAGATCTCGCTGTGCGGCGGAATGCTGTCGGGTGCCTCCAGCGGTCGGTTCAGGTCGATCAGCAGGCGCGAGTAGCCGGCCGCCAGCAATGGCGCGTCGAGCCGCCGGGAAAGCTCTTCGGCCAGCGCCAGGGCGCCGATATCCCAGGCGATGTGTTCTTCCGCCGCGGCCTGGTCCAGGCCGAGGCGCTGCAACTCCAGCGGAATGTGCCGGCTGGCATGCTCGCAGACCAGGACCACCGGGCTGCGCCCTTGGGGATTGAGCAGGTGGTAGGGCGGCAGCTGGTAGATGCCGAGTTCGGGGTTGTCAGTAGAGCTCGGCATAGTGGCGGCACAGGTCGTCGTCGGAAAGGCCCGCCGTCAGCGCCAGTTCGTGGCGCTTCATGGCGAGGTAGGTGTCCAGCAGCGGCTTTGGCAGCTCGGCACAGAGCGCCTCGTCGCGTTGCAGGCAGTCGAGCGCATCGCCGAGGGTCGCCGGCAGGGCCTGGATGCCGCGGGCCTGGCGCTCTTCGTCGCTGAGGCCGTGCGGATCGACATCGGCCAGGGCGCGCAGCGGCAGGCGTCGTTCGATGCCCAGGCGGCCGGCGATCAGCACCGCGGCCATCGCCAGGTGCGGACAGGCGGTGGCGTCCATCGGCCGGAATTCCAGGTTGTACTGCTTGCCCAGCGGCTTGCCGCCGACGCTCACCACCGGGCAGATGCGCAGCGCCGCTTCGCGGTTGCGCAGTCCCAGGCAGGCGTAGGCGGCGCTCCAGTGGTGGGGTTTCAGGCGCAGGTAGGAGGCGGCGGTAGGCGCGGTCAGCGCGCACAGCGCTGGCAGGTGCGCGAGCACGCCGGCGGCCCAGTGCTCGCCGAGTTCGGAGAGATCGTTGGGTCGACCGGGCTCGTACAGCAGCGGGCTGCCGTCGGCATGTTGCAGGCTCAGGTGCAGGTGCACCCCGTTGGTCACCGCGCCGGGGGCCGGCAGCGGTGCGAAGCAGGTACGCAGGCCCATCTGCCGCGCCACTTCGCGAGTGACCTCGCGGACGTTCACCGCGCGGTCGGCGGCGGCCACGCCCTGCGCCGGGCGGCAGGTGACCTCGTACTGGCGCTGGCCGTATTCGGGGAGGAACATCTCCGGCTCGGTGCCAGCCTGGGCCAGGGCGCTGACCAGCCAGCCGGGGAACTGCCCGGCGGCACGCTGGGCCTGCAGCGAAAACGCCGCGGCCGGACGCTCACCGGGCAGGCCGAGCAGGCTGAATTCGTGTTCGAACGCCGCGATGACCTGCAGGCCGCTGTCGCGATAGCGTTCCACCTCGGCCCGCAGCAGGCTGCGCGGGCAGGCCGGCCACGGCGTGCCGTCGGTTTCCACCAGGTTGCCGTGCAGGTAGTCGAGCGCCGGCGCAGCGGCGTCGGGACCCTGCTCGACGCGCACCCGGCTGTTCGGGTCGGGCAGCAGGCGCAGGTCGCCGTGGCTGCCCCAGGGGCTGCTCTCGTCGATCAGGTCCTGCGGGGTCAGCGAGCTGTTCGCCGGTACCCAGCCGCAACCGCTGGCCAATTGCTCCTCCAGGGTCGCCAGGGGCAGCGAACGCCCGCGGGTGATGCCGGCCAGGTCGGTGGTGACGAAGCTGACCAGGCGTACCGGCTGCAGGCGGTTCACAGGTTGCTCCGGCCGAGGGCGGCGATGCGTTGCAGGACGGTCTCGGTGTCGCTGATCCAGCAGTAGCCCTTGATCGCTTCCAGGCAGGCCTGGTGGCGTTCCGGGGTATGGGTGGCGCAGGCATCCTCGACCAGGGTGACCAGGTAACCGCGGTCGGCGGCATCGCGCACGGCCATGTCCACGCACTGGTCGGTGACCACCCCGCAGACGATCAGGTGGCGGGTGCCGAGGTTGCGCAGTACGTAGTCGATGGCGGTGGAGTTGAAAACGCCGGAAGAAGTCTTCGGCAGCACGATCTCGTTGGCGGTCGGCTCCAGGGCGTCGATCACCCTGGCGTCCGGGCTGCCCTTGGGCAGGTGCATCTCCGACAGCTTGTGATCCAGCGAGCGGTCGCGACCATCGGCGGTGAGGCTCTCGATGACGGTGTGCAGGACGTTCTCGTCCACTGCGCGCATGGCCCTGAGCAGGCGCTGCTGGTTGGGGATCACCTGGTTCTGCACGCGCTCGTAGAAGTAACCGGCTGCCTGCGGATCGACGTGCGGGTCGCGCCCCGGCTCGACCCAGGCACGCTGCATGTCGACGAACAGGATGGCGGTCTGCCGGCGGCCGAATGGCAGGTCGCGCGGCGAGTGGTGGGGCAGACTGAACATCGGGTCATTCCTCCAGAATATGACTGCTGAACGCGTTGCGGAGCTGGTCGATGCCCTCCAGGCGTTCGTCGAGCGGCGCGCCCATGCGCGCCACCAGGGTCGCTACCAGTGCCTCGACCTGGGCCATGGCCGGCACCAGCGAGTCGAAGGGCGAGGCGGATTCCACTGGCGAACTGACGATCAGGTCGGCGTGTTCGCGCAGCGGCGAGGCGTAGATGTCGGTGAACAGCACCAGCCGTGTGCCGCGTGCCTTGGCGGCTTGGGCCACGTGCTGGGCCTGGCTCTGGTAGCGGCGATAGTCGAACAGGACCAGCAGGTCCTGGCGGCCGAGGTCGTAGAGCTGGTCGGGGAGCAGGGCGCCGTCGTCGAGCAATCGGCACTGCGGGCGCAGCAGGCGCAGATGGGTGACCAGGTAGCCGGCGAGGAAACGGCTGAAGCGTCCGCCGTGGCAGTGCACGCGCAGGCGGCTGTCGAGCAGCCAGTCGGCGAGGCGCTGGATGTCATCGGGGCGGGTCAGGCCGAGGGTCTGTTGCAGGCTCTGGCCAGCCTGGTCGAGGTAGCGCGCCCAGGTGTCGTCGCGGCCCATCCGCTCGCGGCGTTCGGCGAGCAGGGTGCGCGGCGAGCGCAGGCGGTCGTCGACGTCGGCCAGCAGCGCTTCCTGGAAGTCGCCGTAGCCGGCGAAGCCGAGCTTTTTCACCAGGCGCATGATCGTCGGGTCGCTGACTCCGGCGTGCCGGGCCAGGCGCGTCATCGGACCGAGGCCGAGGCGCGGGTAGTCATCGAGCAGGGCACGCACCACCTTGCGCTCCGCGGGCGTCAGTTCGGCGGGCGGGGAGGCCAGGCGTTGTTTTAGTTCTTGCATGGGGCATCCTCGAAGGTGGGTCGATTGTGTAGTGAATTTTTCAGATTGTTCAATATGTGACGGAATGTTTTTTTCACTACATTTCCCGCAAACGGCCGAATGACCTCTGTTGTGGTACGGCAGGCAGACGTACGGCGGGGACGGAAACGAAAAAGCCCGGTCGAAGACCGGGCTTTTTCCAGGGGCGGTTACGCGGCTTGGCTCAGAACGCCGGTACCACCGCGCCTTTGTATTTCTCCTGGATGAACTGCTTGACCTCGGCGCTGTGCAGGGCCTTGGCCAGCTTCTGCATGGCGTCGCTGTCCTTGTTGTCCGGCCGCGCGACGAGGATGTTCACGTAGGGCGAGTCGCTGCCTTCGATGGCCAGCGCATCCTTGGTCGGGTTCAGCTTGGCTTCCAGGGCGTAGTTGGTATTGATCAGCGCCATGTCGACCTGGGTCAGCACGCGCGGCAGGGTCGCGGCTTCCAGTTCGCGGATCTTGATGTTCTTCGGATTGTCGACGATGTCCTTCGGCGTGGCGGTGATGCTCTTGTTGTCCTTGAGCTTGATCACCCCGGCCTTGTCCAGCAGGAGCAGGGCGCGGCCGCCGTTGGTGGCGTCGTTGGGGATCACCACGGTAGCGCCGGAAGGCAGTTCGTCGAGCTTCTTGTACTTGCTCGAGTAGGCGCCCAGCGGCTCGATGTGTACGCCGGTCACGGCGACCAGGTCGGTGCCCTTGGCCTTGTTGAACTCATCGAGGTACGGCTGGTGCTGGAAGAAGTTGGCGTCCAGGCGCTTTTCCGAGACCTGCACGTTCGGCTGCACGTAGTCGGTGAACTCCTTGATCTTCAGGTCCACGCCTTCCTTGGCCAGCAGCGGCTTGACCACGTTGAGGATCTCCGCGTGCGGCACCGGGGTGGCCGCGACGGTGAGGGACTCGGCGGCCTGGGCGGCGGTGAGGCCGAGCGCCGCGACAGCGGAGAAAGCAGCAAGCAGTTTTTTCATCTTCAACTCCTTTCGAGGTGTTCCTGGCGGCTGTGGATAACCGCGGCGCTCAGGGTTTTGGGCTTGGCCGGCAAGCTTACTTGCGCGAGAAGTGCACCACCAGCTTGTCGCCCACGGTTTGCAGAATCTGGACGAGGATCAGCAGCATCACCACGGTGACCACCATCACGTCGGTCTGGAAGCGCTGATAGCCGAAGCGGATCGCCAGGTCGCCCAGCCCGCCGGCGCCGACCACTCCGGCCATCGCGGTGTACGAGACCAGGGTGATGGCGGTGACGGTGATGGCGGCGATGATGCCCGGCCGGGCTTCCGGCAGCAGGGCGTTCCAGATGATCTGCCGGGTGCTGGCGCCCATCGCCTGGGTTGCCTCGATGATGCCCTTGTCGACCTCGCGCAGCGCGGTTTCCACCAGGCGCGCGAAGAACGGCGTGGCGCCCACCACCAGCGGCGGGATGGCCCCGGCGACGCCCAGCGAGGTACCGGTGATCAGTACGGTCAGCGGGATCATCACGATCAGCAGGATGATGAACGGCAACGAACGGAGGATGTTCACCACTAGCGAGAGCAGGGTGTAGACCGCCTTCTGCTCGAACATCTGCCGTGGCCCGGTAAGGAACAGCAGGACGCCGAGGGGCAGGCCGAGGACCACTGTGAACAGCAGCGAACCGCCGAGCATCCAGAAGGTGTCGACGCTGGCCAGCCAGATTTCGTACCAGTCGATGTTGGCGAAGCTCATGGTTTCGAAGAAGTCCATCAGCGCAGTACCTCCACATGTACGTCAGCGGCGTTCAACTGGCTCATGGCGGCTTCCAGGTCACCGCCGACCAGGGCCAGGGTCAACTGGCCGTAGGGCGTGTCCTTGATGCGGTCGATGCGTCCGGAAAGGATGCTGTAGTCGACCCCGGTCTGCCGCGCCACGGTGCCCAGCAGCGGCGCATAGGTGGCTTCGCCGCGGAAGGTCAGGCGCAGGATGAGACCCGGCACGTGGGCGAAATCGTCGTGGCGCTCGTCCTCGTCGACTCGTTCGGCCTCGAACACGAAGCGGCGGGTGGTCGGGTGCTGCGGATGGAGGAAGACATCGGCGACATCGCCCTGCTCGACGATGGCGCCGCCGTCCATGACCGCGACCTGGTCGCAGACACGGCGGATCACGTCCATCTCGTGGGTGATGAGGACGATGGTCAGCTTCAGCTCGCGATTGATTTCCGCCAGCAGTTGCAGGACCGAGGCGGTGGTCTGCGGATCGAGGGCGCTGGTGGCCTCGTCGCAGAGCAGGATGCTCGGCCGGCAGGCCAGGGCGCGAGCGATGCCGACGCGCTGTTTCTGTCCGCCGGAGAGCTGGGCCGGATACTTGCGCGCGTGGTCGGACAGGCCGACCCGCGCGAGCAGCTCGGAGACCCGCGCATCGACTTCGGCACGGCTGAAGCCGCCGGCCAGGCGCAGGGGCATGGCGATGTTGTCGGCGACGGTCTTCGAGGACAGCAGGTTGAAGTGCTGGAAGATCATCCCGACGCGCTGGCGGAAACGGCGCAGGCCTTCGGCGTCGAGGGCGGTGACGTCTTCGCCCTCGACCAGGATGCGGCCGCCGCTGGGCTCCTCGAGGCGGTTGATCAGGCGCAGCAGGGTGCTCTTGCCGGCACCGGAATGGCCGATCAGGCCGAAAATCTGCCCGGCCTGGATGTTCAGGCGGGTCGGTTGCAAGGCGGGGATTTCCCGACCGGCAACTCGATAGGTCTTGTGGACGTCGTGGAATTCGATCACTGGGCGAACCTTGTGGGTGCGGCGATGCTGTTACGGCTGGAGCACGGGCGGTCAGCTAAACCGAGCATTTTACCTTGCTTTCTTATGCATTATTAATATTTATTGGTGATGAAAAATCATTGAAATGGAATAAGCGTCTGGTGCGCTCCCGACAAGCGCTTTCTGCTGCGGCCGGGGCAGGACCGGTCTCAATTCCGGGGGGTAAGTATCAATCGGGTTGGCTTGTCGGCCTGTACGACATGGCTGAGATGCAGGTCGAAATCGGGTGAGAGCTTCTTCACCCGCGCCAGGAGCTGGTCGGAAACCAGCGGATAGTCGCTGTCCCGGCGCACTTCGATATGCACCCTGCAACGGTAGGCGACGACATCCGCGGCCACCGCGTCGAGCACCGCACCGAGGCCGCCCTGGCCGGTGCCGTCGAGCATCGGCAGGGGCACGGCGCTGCTGGCCGCTTGCGGATCGATCAGGTGGGGAGCGCCGGGCAGCGGCTTCAGCTCGCCGCCGGGCGGCGTCTGGATGATCTGCTGCATCTGCTGCTGGGCCGCCTGCTGCATGCGTCGGGCCTGCTCGGCGCGGGCGGGATCGACCTTGGCGCGGTTGATCGCACCGTCCAGCCCGGCGGTCAGCGCCGGCGCTTTGGGCATCAGTCCGCGGGCATGGCCGAGGGCGCTGGTGGCGGTGTTGAGGTCTCCTTGACGCAGCGCGGTTTCCCCGCGCTGCATGTAGGCCTCGGCCAACTGGCGGCGGAACGCTTCGACGCGCTCGTCGCCGGCGGCTGCGCTGCGCAGGGCCAGCCATTGTTGCTCGGCCTGTTCGAGCTTGCCGGCGGCCAGGGTTTGCTGCAGTTCGGCATAGGGATCGGCGGGCTGCGCCTGGGGCGCGACCACCGGCGTCGGTTGCGACGACGCATTGCCCTGGCAGGCGCTGACCAGCAGCGCCGCCGCCAGGACGGACAGCAGGCGAAAGAAGGACGACATCATTCCTGCGGGTTCTCGTTTGGTCAAAAAATCGCCAGATTCTACACCGTGCGACGGGGCAGGACAAAACTCAGCAGGAACAGGCCGGCGGCGCTGACCACGATTGAGGGGCCGGCGGGGGTATCCTTGAACCAGGACAGGGCCAGGCCGGCGCACACCGCGACCAGTCCCAGCAGGCTGGCGCCGACCGCCATCTGCTCGGGACTGCGGGCATGGCGCTGGGCGGCGGCGGCGGGAATGATCAGCAGCGAGGTGATCAGCAGTACGCCGACGATCTTCATTGCCACGGCGATGACGATGGCGATCAGCAACATCAGCGCCAGGCGGATCGCTCCGACCGGCAGGCCTTCCACCTTCGCCAGTTCCTCGTGCACGGTGATCGCCAGCAGCGGCCGCCAGAGGAAGCAGATCAGTGCCAGGACCAGCGCGCTGCCGGCGATTATCCACAGCAGGTCGCTGGCGCTTACCGCCAGCAGATCGCCGAACAGGTAAGCCATCAGGTCGACCCGCACTTCCTTCATGAAGCTCAGGGTGACCAGGCCCAGCGACAGGGTGCTGTGGGCGAGGATGCCCAGCAGGGTGTCGGCGGCCAGCGGCTGGCGCTGCTGCAGGGTCACCAGCAGCACTGCGAGCAGCACGCAGCCGACGGTCACAGCCAGGGTCGGGCTGACATCGAGGAGGAAACCCAGGGCTACCCCGAGCAGTGCGGCGTGGGACAGGGTATCGCCGAAATAGGCCATCCGCCGCCAGACCACGAAGGAGCCCAGGGGGCCAGCCACCAGGGCCAGGGCGAGGCCGGCGAGGAGGGCGTTGAGCAGGAAGTCAGCCATGGTTGCAGTCGGGGCCGTGCTTGTGGACAGGAGTGAAGCGGGTGCCTGGAGGCAAGGCGCCGGGACCGGCCTTGACCACCTCGCCGTGGAGGTCGTGGGCGTGGTCGTGATGGTGGTGGTAGATCGCCAGGCTGCGAGCGTCCTGGCCGAACAGCTCGACGAAGGCCGGGTCGCCGCTGACCTGCTCGGGGTGCCCTGAGCAGCAGACATGGCGGTTCAGGCAGACCACCTGGTCGGTGGCGCTCATCACCAGGTGCAGGTCGTGGGAGACCATCAGCACACCGCAGCCGTAGCGGTCGCGCAGTTTGCCGATGAGGCGGTAGAGTTCGGCCTGGCCGGCGACGTCGACGCCCTGCACCGGCTCGTCGAGCACCAGTAGCTCGGGCTTGCGCAGCAGAGCGCGGGCCAGCAGCACGCGTTGCAGTTCGCCACCGGAAATGCTTTGCAGCGGGCGCTCCAGCACGTGCGCCGCGCCGACCTCGCGCAACGCCGCCAGCGCCTGCTCGCGCCTGACCCCGGGTACCAGGCGGAGGAAGCGCAGTACGCTGAGCGGCAGGGTGGCGTCGACGTGGAGTTTCTGCGGCATGTAGCCGATGGTCAGCCGCGGCCGTCGCCAGACCTCGCCGACGTGCGGCTTGAGCAGGCCGAGCACGCTGCGTACCAGGGTGGTCTTGCCGGCGCCGTTGGGGCCGATCAGGGTGACGATCTGGCCGGGCTCGATGGCCAGGTCGACATCGCTCAGCACCGCCTGGCCGTTGAAGGACACGCCGACCTGGGTCAGCCGCACCAGCGCGTTGTCCATCAGGCGTCCTTCTGGTCCCGGCAGGTGCCGCAGAGGCCGACCACCTCGACGGTCTGGCTTTCAACGGCGAAGCCGACGCTGTTCGCTCCGGCGACGATGGCCCGGCTGATATCCGGCTGTTCCAGCTCGATCGCGGTGTGGCAGGTGCGGCAGATGAGGAACTGGCCCTGGTGGCTGTGCTCCGGGTTGTTGCAGCCGACGAACGCGTTGAGCGAGGCGATGCGGTGCACCAGGCCGTTCTCCTGGAGGAAGTCCAGCGCGCGGTAGACGGTCGGCGGCGCGGCGCGGCGGCCGTCGGTTTCGCTGAGCACCGCGAGGATATCGTAGGCCCCCAGCGGCTTGTGGCTCTGCCAGACCAGCTCCAGCACGCGCCGCCGCAATTCGGTCAGGCGTACGCCCTGGCGCGCGCACAGCGCATCGGCCTCGGCCAGCGCGGTGCTGACGCACTGGCTGTGGTCATGGGGCTGGCAGGCCAGCGGGGTCTTGGGCGCAATCTTGTACATGGGCTGCGACGCTCGAGGGTAGAGACGTTATTATATTACCCGCTAACCACCTTTCATGTGAGTGCCGCCGTGACCCTGCGTCCCTTTGCCCTGCTGTCCGCCTGCTTCGCCCTGTTCCTGCTGGCTTCGCCGGCGCGCGCCGAGGTCAGCGTGCTGACCAGCATCAAACCGCTGCAACTGGTCGCCGCGGCCATCCAGGACGGCGTCGGCCAGCCGGACGTACTGCTGCCGCCGGGCGCCTCGCCGCACCAGTACGCCCTGCGTCCTTCCGACGTACGGCGGCTGCGCGAGGTGCAATTGTTCTACTGGATCGGCCCGGACCTGGAAAACTTCCTGCCCAAGGTGCTCGCCGGCCGCCAGGGCGCCAGCGTCGCGGTGCAGGACCTGCCGGGCATGCACCTGCGCAAGTTCGTCAATTTCGAGGAAGAGGAGCATGCCGGGCACGACGAGCACGACCATGACCATCGTCCCGGCATGCTCGACGCCCACCTCTGGCTGTTGCCGGCCAACGCCCGCACCATCGCCGCGCGGATGGCCGAGGACCTGGCCCAGGTCGACCCGGCCAACGCCGGGCGCTACCGGGCCAACCTGAAGGCCTTCGAGGAGCGCCTCGGCGGGCTCGACGGCAAACTCCGCGAACGCCTGGGCAAGCTTGCCGGCAAGCCTTTCTTCGTCTTCCATGAAGCCTTCGACTATTTCGAGGAAGCCTACGGATTGCGCCATACCGGCGTGTTCGCGGTATCCGCGGAGGTCCAGCCGGGAGCACGCCATGTCGCCGCCATGCGCGCCCAGCTGAAGGCCGCCGGTCCGGCCTGCATCTTCAGCGAGCCGCCGCTTCGACCGCGGCTGGCCGACACCCTCAGCGAAGGCCTGCCGGTGCGCCTGGCCGAACTGGACGACCTGGGCGTGAACGTGAGCGTGGACGCCAACGGCTATGAGAATCTTCTGAACAACCTGGCAGGCGAATTTGCCGGCTGTCTGGAAAAGCTCTGAAAACCCGTGACTGATGGCCGCGCCCTCTTGCGCGCGGCGTCCCGATGACTAAGGTTGTCTGTTGCTGCCTGACACAAGATATTGATTCCCGTCAGGTACGGATAACTAGATGTTGCGTACGGTGGCCGGCTTCGGACGCCCCAACAACCATCGGGAGGTTAATCAGCGGATGGCCAAGACAGACGCACGCAGTCCCCGCACCGAACGCGGGACCATCGCCCTGCAGGACGCGTCGCAGGATATCTGGGACAAGAAGTACCGGCTCAAGAGCAAGGACGGTACGCCGGTGGATGCCAGCGTCGACGGTACCTGGCAACGCGTCGCCCGCGCCCTTGCCGATGTCGAGGACAAGGCCTCCCGCGAACACTGGTACGGGCGCTTCCTCTGGGCCCTGCGCAACGGCGCCATCCCGGCCGGCCGGATCATTTCCAATGCCGGCGCCCTGGGGCACAAGCCGGCCACCTCGACCATCAACTGCACGGTGTCCGGGACCATCCAGGACTCCATGGACAACATCCTCGAGAAAGTCCACGAGGCCGGCCTGACGCTCAAGGCCGGCTGCGGCATCGGCTATGAGTTCAGCACCCTGCGCCCGCGCGGCGCCTACGTTTCCGGTGCCGGTGCCTACACCAGCGGGTCGCTGTCGTTCATGGACATCTACGACAAGATGTGCTTCACCGTCAGCTCCGCCGGCGGCCGCCGCGGCGCGCAGATGGGCACCTTCGATGTCAGCCACCCGGACGTCCGCGAATTCATCCGCGCCAAGCGCGAGGACGGGCGCTTGCGCCAGTTCAACCTGAGCCTGCTGATCACCGACCAGTTCATGCAGGCGGTGGAACAGGACGCCGACTGGCCGCTGGTATTCCCGGTGCACGTGAAGGAGCGCGACGAGATCGACCTCGACGACCCCAACGCGGTGGTCTGGCGCGAATGGCCGATCCAGGACGACTACGTCCAGCGCGCCGACGGGCTGGTCGCCTGCAAGGTCTACGGCCAGGTCCGCGCCCGCCACCTGTGGGACATGATCATGGTCTCCACCTACGACTATGCGGAGCCGGGCTTCATCCTCATCGACCGGGTCAACGAACTGAACAACAACTGGTGGTGCGAGGCGATTCGCGCCACCAACCCCTGCGGCGAGCAGCCTCTGCCGCCGTACGGCTCGTGTCTGCTCGGCTCGGTCAACCTCACCTGCTTCGTCGAGCAGCCATTTGGCGACGAGGCGCGCTTCGACTGGGACCGTTTCCGCGAAGTGGTGCGGGTGTTTACCCGGATGCTCGACAACGTGGTGGAAATCAACGGCCTGCCGCTGGAACAGCAACGCCAGGAAATCCTTGGCAAGCGCCGGCATGGCATGGGCTTCCTCGGCCTGGGCTCGACCCTGACCCTGCTCAAGCTGCGCTACGGCAGTCCCGAGGCCTGCGTATTCACCGAGGAAGTGGCGCGGGAAATGGCCCTGGTGGGCTGGGAAGTGGCCCTGGAGCTGGCCAGGGAGAAGGGCCCGGCGCCGATCCTGGCGCAGGACTACGAAGTCACTGCGGAAATGCTTCGCAAGCGTCCGGAAATGGCCGCCGATGGCTATAAGGCCGGCGACCGCATCCGCGGCAGCGTGCTTCACGCCAAGTATTCCCGCTACATGCAGCGGGTCGCCGAACATGCTCCGGAACTGATCGAGGCGTTGGCTGAAACCGGCGCGCGCTTCACCCACCACAGCTCCATCGCGCCGACCGGGACCATCAGCCTGAGCCTGGCGAACAACGCCTCCAACGGCATCGAGCCGAGCTTCGCCCACCATTATTCGCGCAACCTTATCCGCGAAGGCCGCAAGACCAAGGAAAAGGTCGAGGTCTACAGCTACGAGCTGCTGGCATACCGGACCCTGGTCAACGCCCAGGCCCTGCCGGACAGCGACGACCCGGCGCGACGCCTGCCGGACTACTTCATCACCGCCGACAGCGTCACCCCGGCGCAGCACGTGGACATCCAGGCGGCGGCGCAGAAGTGGGTCGATTCGTCGATCTCCAAGACCGCCAACGTGCCCACCGACTACCCGTTCGAGGACTTCAAGGACATCTACCGCTACGCCTGGCACCAGGGACTCAAGGGCTGCACCACCTTCCGCTTCAATCCCGAGGCGTTCCAGGGCGTGCTGGTCAAGGAGTCCGACCTGGAGAAGACCCGCTACCGCTTCGAACTGGAGGACGGCAGCGTGGTGGAGTTCAAGGGCAACGAGCAGGTCGAGTACGACGGTGAGATCCATACCGCCGCCAACCTCTTCGACGCCTTGAAAGAAGGCTATTACGGCAAGTACTGAGGCCGGGGGAATCGATATGTCAGCAGTCAAGATCACGCAGAAGATCAAGGGCTTCAAGGTCGTCAACGAAGCCGAGGAGCAGGCCCTTGCCGCCGCCGCGGAAGCCGCGTCGGTGGTGCAGATGGACGAGACCCTGGAGCGCCCGGATACCCTGATCGGCGCCACCTACAAGATCAAGTCGCCGCTGTTCGAGCACGCGCTCTACGTGACCATCAACGACATGGTCCTCAATGCGGGCACGGCGCACGAGCAGCGGCGTCCCTTCGAGATCTTCATCAACTCGAAGAACATGGATCATTTCCAGTGGATCGTCGCACTTACCCGCATCATGTCCGCGGTTTTCCGCAAGGGCGGCGACTGTACCTTCCTTGTCGAGGAACTCAAGGCGGTATTCGACCCGCGCGGGGGCTACCTGAAGAAAGGCGGCATCTACATGCCTTCCATCGTCGCCGAGATCGGCGGCGTGCTGGAGCGCCACCTGACGGCCATCGGCTTGTTGCGTGGCCCTGAACTGGACGAGGAACAGCGCCTTTTCCTCGCGGAAAAACGCGCCGCCTACGAGGCCGCCCAGGGCACCAGCAAGGTCGAGCCGGGCGAAGGCTTCCCCGCCGGCGCGCAACTGTGCGGCAAGTGCAACAGCATGGCGGTGGTACAGATGGACGGCTGCGCCACCTGCCTCAACTGCGGACACTCGAAATGTGGGTGAGCACTTGAAAAACGCATGCGTTTTTCAATGCGAACGACCGGCCAGGATGGCCGGGCCGGGGGTGGGCTGAACGACGAAGCCTCGACAGGATGTCAGCTCGGCCTTACCCAAGACGCCGAACCGCATGCGTTTTGAAGGGCGAACGACCGGCCAGGATGGCCGGGCCGGGGGTGGGCTGAACGACGAAGCCTCGACAGGATGTCGGCTCGGCCTCACTCCAAGACGCCGAACCGCATGGTTTTTGAAGGGCGAACGGCCGCAGGACGGCCGTGCTCCTGTGGTTCCTGCCTACAACGCAAACGGCAAATGAATCTCCACGTTCTGCCGTTGCGCCAGGCGCATCTCGAACTCCGCCGGATCATGGATCAGCACGTCCTGTCCGGCGAACGCCTCGGCGGCGATCAGTCGCGACAGCCAGAAGCGCACGCAGGCGACCCGCAGCATGCTCGGCCAGTGCTCGGCTTCCAGCGCGGTGAACGGCCGGCGGTTGGCGTAGGCGGCGAGCAGGGCGCGGGCGCGGGCCGGGTCCAGGCTGCCGTCGGCATTGGAGCACCAGTCGTTCAGGGTGATCGCCAGGTCGTAGAGCATCCAGCCGGAGCAGGCATTGTAGAAGTCGATCAGACCGGCCAGGTGCGGGCCGTCGAACAGCACGTTGTCGCGGAACAGGTCGGCATGCAGGTTGGCGCGCGGCAGCGCAGGGCGCTCGGCATCCAGCGCGGCGATCTCCGCCAGGGCCGGGGCGAGCAGGGCGCGGGCCTGTTCCGGTAGTCGCGGGGCGAGGTTGGCACCTTGTTCCAGCATCCAGGGCAGACCACGGTCGCTGGGGCGTTCGAGGATGCGCCCGCGGGTGGCGGCGTGAAGGTGGCCGAGCAGATCGCCCACTTCCTGGCAGTGGTGGGCGTTCGGCTGCTGCTCGTGGCGGCCGGCCAGGCGCGGTTGCAGCAGCGCCGGCTTGCCTTCGAGACGGCGCAGGGCCTCGCCGTCGCGGGTGCGCAGGGCGTAGGGCACCGGCAGGCCGTCCTCGTGGAGCACGTCGAGCAGTTCGATGAAGAACGGCAGGTCCTGCACCGGGCCGCGCTCGACCAGGGTCAGGACGAACTCGCCGTGTTCCAGGCTGACGAAGAAGTTGCTGTTCTCGGAGCCTTCGGCGATGCCACGGAAATCCCGCAGGCGGCCCAGGTCGTAGGGGGCGAGGAAGGCTTCCAGGGTCGAGCGTTCGAGTGGGGTGAACACCGACATGTCAGCGCGGCCTCGCCAGGTTGGAAGTGCACATCACCAACTGAAGATCTCCCATTGTGGAATCAGCTTGTCCGGCTGGTCGGAGCGAATGAAGTTGCCATCGCTGCCGTCGGCGCGGACCAGGAAATAGGGTTTGCCATGCTTGGGAACCACCTTGATGGCGTAGAGGAAGCCATTCACGCGGTATTCCTGGATGGTCTTGTCGCCCTCCTGGCGGATGGTTACGTCGGGCTCGCCGGAAGGCGCGTCGTCGTCCGCCGCCATCGCGACGAGCGGGGCGAACGCCAGCAGTCCGGCGAGCATCAAGCGGTTCAGCGTACGCATGGTAACCTTGCTCCTTTATCGAATCGTCCAGGGTTCATTCTACACGCCCTGGTCTCCGGAAAAGGTTGATTCCCCTCATGAGCCAAGCGCCCCTCGTCCTGGTGGACGGTTCCTCGTACCTGTACCGCGCCTTCCATGCCCTGCCGCCGCTGACCACTTCGACCGGCAAGCCCACCGGTGCGGTGAAGGGCGTGCTGAACATGCTCCTGAGCCTGCGCAAGCAGTACCCGGACAGCCCGTTCGCGGTGGTCTTCGACGCCAAGGGCCCGACCTTCCGCGACGAGCTGTTCGCCGAGTACAAGGCCAACCGGCCGTCGATGCCCGACGACCTGCGGGTCCAGGTCGAGCCGCTGCATGCCAGCGTCCGCGCCCTCGGCCTGCCGCTGCTGTGCGTGGAGGGGGTCGAGGCCGACGACGTGATCGGCACCCTGGCGCGCAGCAGCGCCGCGGCCGGCCGCCCGGTGGTGATTTCCACCGGCGACAAGGACATGGCGCAACTGGTCGACGGGCACATTACGCTGGTCAACACCATGACCGGTAGCCGCCTCGACGTGGATGGCGTGAAAGAGAAATTCGGCGTCGGTCCTGAGCTGATCATCGATTTCCTCGCCCTGATGGGCGACAAGGTCGACAACATCCCCGGCGTTCCCGGCGTCGGCGAGAAAACCGCGCTGGGCCTGCTGACCGGCGTCGGTGGCGGCCTGAAGGTGCTCTACGCCAGCCTGGACAAGGTGCCCGAGCTACCGATCCGCGGCGCCAAGGGCTTGCCGGCGAAGCTCGAGGAAAATCGCGAGCAGGCGTTCCTGTCCTATCAGTTGGCGACCATCAAGACCGACGTCGAACTGGACGTGGAGATCGACAAGCTGTATCCCGGCGAGCCGCAGCGCGAAGCGCTGATCGCCCTGTACCGCGAGCTGGAGTTCAAGAACTGGCTGGACGACCTCCTGCGCGAGGCCAAGGAGGCCGGCGAGAACGGCGAGGCGGAAACGCCTATCCAGGCCGAGGTCGACTACGACGTGGTGCTCGACCAGGCCGGGTTCGACGCCTGGCTGAAGAAGCTGGAGGAGGCCGAGCTGATCGCCTTCGATACCGAGACCACCAGCATCGACGCCCAGCAGGCGCAGGTGGTGGGGGTGTCCTTCGCCGTGAAGGAGGGCGAGGCCGCCTACGTGCCGCTGGCCCACAGCTACATGGGCGTTCCCGAGCAACTGGACCGTGACGCGGTGCTGCGTGCGTTGAAACCGCTGCTGGAGGATCCGAAGAGGCTCAAGGTCGGCCAGCATGCCAAGTACGACATCAATGTCCTGGCCAATGCCAGCACCCCCATCGCGCTGCGGGGCGTAGCCTACGACACCATGCTCGAGTCCTATGTGCTGGACTCCACCGCCACTCGCCACGACATGGACAGCCTGGCCCTGAAGTACCTCGGCCACAGCACCATCCGTTTCGAGGACATCGCCGGCAAGGGCGCCAAGCAACTGACCTTCGACCAGATCGCCATCGAACAGGCCGGGCCCTATGCGGCGGAGGACGCCGACGTGACCCTGCGCCTGCACCAGGCCCTGTGGCAGAAGCTGGAGGCGATCCCGTCCCTGGCCAGGGTCCTGACCGATATCGAGATGCCGCTGGTACCGGTGCTGGCGCGGATCGAGCGCAACGGCGCGCTGGTCGACGCCAACCTGCTGGGCATCCAGAGCCGCGAACTGGGCGAGAAGATGGTCGCCCTGGAGCGCCAGGCATACGACCTGGCGGGGCAGGAATTCAACCTCGGCTCGCCCAAGCAGCTCGGCGCGATCCTCTACGACAAGCTCGGCCTGCCGGTGCTGAGCAAGACCGCGACCGGCCAGCCGTCCACCGCCGAGGCGGTGCTCGCCGAACTGGCCGAGCAGGACTTCGAGCTGCCCAAGGTGATCATGCAGTACCGCTCCATGAGCAAGCTCAAGAGCACCTACACCGACCGCCTGCCCGAGCAGATCAACCCGCGTACCGGACGCATCCATACCTCATACCACCAGGCGGTGGCGGCTACCGGGCGGCTGTCGTCGAGCGACCCGAACCTGCAGAACATCCCGATCCGTACCGCGGAGGGCCGGCGCATCCGCCAGGCGTTCGTCGCGCCGCAGGGCTACAAGCTATTGGCCGCGGACTACTCGCAGATCGAGCTGCGGATCATGGCCCACCTGGCCAAGGACGATGGCCTGCTGGATGCCTTCCGCCACGACCTGGACGTACACCGCGCCACCGCGGCGGAAGTCTTCGGCGTGCCGCTGGAAGACGTCAGCGGCGACCAGCGACGCAGCGCCAAGGCGATCAACTTCGGATTGATCTACGGCATGAGCGCCTTCGGCCTGGCCAAGCAGATCGGTGTCGAGCGCAAGGAGGCCCAGGCCTACATCGACCGTTACTTCGCCCGCTACCCCGGCGTCCTGGCGTACATGGAACGGACCCGCGCCCAGGCCGCGGAGCAGGGCTTCGTCGAAACCCTGTTCGGCCGTCGCCTGTACCTGCCGGAGATCCATTCGAAGAACGGCGCCATGCGCAAGGCCGCCGAGCGCACCGCGATCAACGCGCCGATGCAGGGCACCGCGGCGGACATCATGAAGCGCGCCATGGTCGCTGTGGATAACTGGCTGCAGGAAAGCGGCCTCGATGCCCGGGTGATCCTCCAGGTGCACGACGAACTGGTGCTGGAAGTGCGCGAGGAGCTGGTCGAGCAGGTGTGCGAGGGAATCCGCCCGCTGATGAGCGGAGCGGCGACCCTGGACGTACCGCTGGTGGTCGAGGCGGGTGTCGGTTCGAACTGGGACGAAGCCCACTGATGAACGGTTGCGAGGCCCGTGTGGCGGGCCTTGCGAGCAGGTCCGGAGTGCCCGGTGAGGGTGCCGTGGAAAAGTTTTTCGCGGTGCGCTGAACTTTCCCGTTTTGCCGACAGTCAGAACACACGAATGGCTTCTTGAGCCCTTCGATGCTCCTTTGCAGTGTTTAGTGTTGGCAGATTCCTGGACCCCGCCCTAGCGGTCCGGACTTGAACCCCGAACTTCCCCCTCCCCATACGAAGCTCGGGGTTTTTTTTGCCTGGAATTCAGGCTTCCTCGAACGCCTCTTGTTCCTCGTCCAGCAGGCCCAGCCATTGCGCCAGGACCATTTGCGCCTCGTCGATGCCCTGGCGCTTGGGCGCGGAGAACAGTTGCAGGGTGGCGACGTCGCCCCAGCCTTGCTGGACTTCCCGGCGTACCTTGAGCAGGGCGTTCTTGGCCGCGCCGAAGGCCAGCTTGTCGGCCTTGGTCATCAGCACATGGATCGGCAGCTGGCTGGCCTGTGCCCAATCCAGCATCAGTCGGTCGAAGTCGGTGAGCGGGTGGCGGATGTCCATCATCAGGAACACCCCGGCCAGGCTTGCGCGGCTGCTCAGGTAGGCTTCCAGGTGGCGCTGCCAGTGCTGCTTCAGGGGGATCGGCACCTTCGCGTAGCCGTAGCCGGGCAGGTCCACCAGGCGCCGCGAGTCGTCCAGGGCGAAGAAATTGAGCAGTTGGGTACGTCCCGGGGTTTTCGAGGTGCGCGCCAGGTTGGCGTGGGTGAGGGTGTTCAGCGCGCTCGACTTGCCGGCATTGGAGCGCCCGGCGAAAGCGACTTCCAGGCCCTCGTCGGGGGGGCACTGGTCGACCTGGGCGGCACTGATGAGAAAGCTGGCCTTCTGGCACAGGCCGACGATGGGGTTCTTCTCTGACATGGGTTATCCACAGGGGTGCGACTCGGTGTCGCGGGGGGCTGTTTCGTTTCCGTTTCGGTATCGGAAGTATATAATGCCGCGGATTTTGTGTGCGCTTTATCCCCCAGGGTCGAGCGCGCGCGGGAACGGACAGAGCATTTTCCGCGCGGTAGAACGCGGGCGTTCCCCCTGATGAGGACGATCATGAAGAAACTGCTGCTCGCAGCGACAGTCGTTGCGGTGGCCGTTACGGCGCAGGCGGCGCAGGACCCGGAAGCAGTGTTCAACCGGACCTGTGGCGCGTGTCACGACGGCCAGCTGCCGATGGCGCCGAAAAAGGGCGACCATGCCGCCTGGGAGCCGCGGCTGGCCAAGGGCATGCCGACCCTGGTCCAGCATGTGACCAACGGATTCAACGCCATGCCGCCCCGCGGCCTGTGCACCGACTGCAGTGCCGAAGACTACCAGGCAACCATCCAGTGGATGGTGAAGAAGTAGCCGAAGCCCACTATCTTTCACCCTTAGCCGTAATTGGATTAGCTGATGAACAAACTTCTCGTGAGTCTGCTGTTGACCCTGGGTCTGACCGGCCTTGCCCATGCCGCTGGCGATGCCGCCGCGGGCCAGGCGAAAGCCGCGGTGTGCGGCGCCTGTCACGGTGCGGATGGCAACAGCCCGGCGCCGAACTTCCCGAAACTGGCCGGCCAGGGCGAGCGTTACCTGCTCAAGCAGATGCATGACATCAAGGACGGCAAGCGTACCGTGCTGGAAATGACCGGGCTGCTGACCAACCTCAGCGACCAGGACCTGGCCGACATCGCCGCCTACTTCGCCAGCCAGAAGATGAGCGTCGGCATGGCCGATCCGAACCTGGTGGCCCAGGGCGAAGCGCTGTTCCGCGGCGGCAAGATCGCCGAAGGCATGCCGGCCTGCACCGGTTGCCATTCCCCGAGCGGCGTCGGCATCGCAACCGCCGGTTTCCCGCACCTGGGCGGCCAGCACGCGACCTACGTGGCCAAGCAGCTGACCGACTTCCGCGAAGGTACCCGCACCAACGACGGCGACACCAAGATCATGCAGTCCATCGCCGCCAAGCTGTCGAACAAGGACATCGCCGCGATTTCCAGCTACATCCAGGGTCTGCACTGATCGCTGCGTAGCACGGCAAAAAAGATGTATGAAAAAGGGTGGCCTCGGCTGCCCTTTTTTGCGTCCGCCATCGCTACAATGCTGGAACCCGTGACCGCTCCCCCCGGTCGAACTGACCGGGCCGAACCCGGCCGGAGAGCGGCACTGACCTCGCCTAGGAGTGAACGATGCGTAACCTGATTCTCACCGCCATGCTGGCCATGGCCAGCCTGTTCGGCATGGCCGCCCAGGCCGACGACTATACCGCCGGCAAGGAATACGTCGAGCTGAGCAGCCCGGTGCCGGTGTCCCAGCCGGGCAAGATCGAAGTGGTGGAACTGTTCTGGTATGGCTGCCCGCATTGCTACGCGTTCGAGCCGACCATCGTGCCGTGGAGCGAGAAGCTGCCGGCAGATGTCCATTTCGTGCGCCTGCCTGCCCTGTTCGGCGGTATCTGGAACGTCCATGGGCAGATGTTCCTGACCCTGGAAAGCATGGGTGTCGAGCATGACGTACACAACGCCGTGTTCGAGGCGATCCACAAGGAGCACAAGAAGCTCGCCACTCCGGAAGAAATGGCCGATTTCCTCGCCGGCAAGGGCGTGGACAAGGAAAAATTCCTGAGCACCTATAATTCCTTTGCCATCAAGGGCCAGATGGAAAAGGCCAAGAAGCTGGCGATGGCCTACCAGGTCACCGGCGTACCGACCATGGTGGTCAATGGCAAATACCGCTTCGACATCGGCTCCGCCGGTGGTCCGGAGGAAACCCTCAAGCTGGCCGACTACCTGATCGAGAAAGAGCGCGCAGCGGCCAAGAAGTAGGCAAGGTGATTCGGCATGTTGCGCCGCTGGCAGCGTGAACCTCGGGTCGCAGGCAGCTGCGACCCGCGAGTGAACCCCTCCTGTGACGATTCGCGGGAGCTGCCCGACGACGGCCGCCTGCGCCTTCTCAGCTTCAACATCCAGGTCGGTATCAGCACCGAGCGCTACCGCCACTACCTGACCCGCGGTTGGCAGCACCTGCTGCCCCACGCGGGGCGGGCGACCAACCTGAAGCGGATCGGCGAACTGCTCGCCGACTACGATCTCGTCGCCCTCCAGGAAGCCGACGGCGGCAGCCTGCGTTCCGGCTACGTCAACCAGGTCGAGCACCTGGCCCAGTTGGGGGCGTTCCCCTACTGGTACCAGCAGCTCAACCGCAACCTCGGGCGTATCGCCCAGCACAGCAACGGCCTGCTCAGCCGCTGGCGGCCGACCCTGCTGGAAGATCATCCGTTGCCCGGTCCGCCGGGGCGCGGCGCGATCTTCGTGCGCTTTGGCGAAGGCGCCGACGCGCTGGTGGTAGTGATGATGCATCTCGCTCTCGGCGCTCGCACCCGCACTCGCCAGCTCGCCTATATCCGCGAGCTGATTGGCGACTACCGCCACCAGGTGCTGATGGGCGACATGAACACCCACGCCGTCGATCTTCTGGAAAACTCGCCCCTGCGCGACCTCGGCCTGATGGCGCCGCAGGTCGAGGCGACGTTTCCCAGCTGGCGGCCGCAGCGCAATCTCGACCATATCCTGCTCAGTTCCGATCTCGCTCTCGAGCGGGTCGACGTGCTCGACCAGCCGATCTCCGACCATCTGCCGGTATCGGTGGAGATTCGCCTGCCGGACAACCTGCGCGACAAGGCCTTGGTCGTGCGCGGGGATGCCGGGAGTCCGCCATGAGTCGCGACGACGTCCAGCGCTGGAAAGACAAGTACCTGGAGAACATCGAGCAGCAGGAGCGCCTGCAACGGCGCTGGGATGCCCGGATCGACCTGCTGCGTCGCGGCCTGGTGCGTAGCAGTCTGGCGGCCGAAGGCAGCGACAAGGCGGTCGACCAGTGCATGAAGGAGCTGCGCGAGATCCTCCGTCGCGACGACATGGACGCCGGCCTGTCGGGCCTGATTCCGCGCCTGGAAAAGGCCGTGCTCGACTCCGAACAACGCCGCCAGCAACGCACCCAGCAGAACATCGATGCTCTCGGCGAACTGGCCCAGCAGTTGCTGGCCCTGGACCTGCCGCGGGAACTGCGCAAGCCGCTGAAGCAGTTCGCCCGCGATATCGAGGAGCGCGCCCGGCAGTCGCGCGAGATTCCGATCCTGCTCAGCGAGCTGAGCAGGCTGCAACGCCAGGCGCTGGCCGAGCGCAAGGGCGGCGATGCCGAAGACGGTCGCCCGAGCCTGTTGCAACGCCTGTTCGGCGGCAAGGAGTCGGAAACCACCGCGGAGCCGAGCGCATCGGTGCCGTCCGTTGTGGCGGCAAGCAATACACCGATCCAACCGGCGGCGGCCGCGCCGTCCCTGCCGGTCGCCGAGCACGACGAGGCGCCAGGCGGTCCGCCGCAGCCGTTGCCCGCCCGCACGGTCGCCGCCATCGAAAGCGCGCCAGCGGGTTGGGTCGGGGTCGCCGAGCGTGGCGAGCCGAACCAGATCCTGCTGGATGAGCCCCGGGAAATCTGGCTCGACAGCCTGCCGCTACCGGCCGGCCTGAGCTTTAGCGAGACGCTGGAAGAAGCGGGTGCGGAGCCGTCGCCCGCAATGCCGGCGGACGTTGAAAGCGCGCCCGAAACTCCGGCCACTCCTGTGGATAACCTCGACGGGCAGGCGGTAGACGAGGCCTACGAACTGCCGCCGCCGATACCGGAGCCCGGCTACAGCGCGGTGGCGCCGCACATCGAGGCCAGCCTGCTGCGGCTGCTCGACGGCCTGTCCCTGCCGAGCAGCCACCAGCCCCAGGCCGAGGCGCTGCGGGAGCGGATCGATGGCAGCCTGAACTGGTATGAGCTGGTGCCGGTACTCGACGACCTGGCGGTGCTGGTGCTGTCCCTGGCGGACAGTGGCCAGCGCGACTTCGAGGAATACCTGCGGCAACTCAACGAGCGCCTGGAAAGCTTCCTCGGCCACCTGGGCGACGCCCACGCCGGCTATACCGACGTGCTGGACAACGCGCGCGGCTTCGACCAATCGCTGCGTGAGCAGGTCAGTGGCCTGCAGGCCAGCGTGCAGCAGGCGACCGACCTGAACAGCCTCAAGCTGGCGGTGGACAGCCGGCTGAACGGCCTGCTTGCCTCCATGGACGAACACCAGCGCGAACAGGCCGAGCACGAACAGGAGGTGTCCGGCCGCCTGCAGGCGCTGATGGAGCGGGTCAACAGCATGGAGCAGGATGCCAAGGCGTTCCACAGCCACCTGGAGGACCAGCGACAGAAAGCCCTGACCGATCCGCTGACCGGCCTGCCCAACCGCGCGGCGCTCAGCGAGCGCCTGGAACAGGAAGTGGCGCGCCGGCACCGGGACGGCGGCGATCTGCTGCTGGCGGTGCTGGACATCGACCACTTCAAGCGGATCAACGACGACTTCGGCCACCTGGCCGGGGACAAGGTGCTGAAGATCATTGCCGGCGAATTGCGCAAACGGTTGCGGCAGGCCGATTTCATCGCCCGTTTCGGCGGCGAGGAGTTCGTCGTCCTGCTCCCGGCCACGTCCCTGGAAGCCGGCCGGCAACTGCTCGAACGGCTGCGCGCGGCGATCGCCGCCTGTCCGTTCCATTTCAAGGGCGAGCCCCTGAGCATCACCTGTTCCGCCGGCATCACCGCGTTCGAAGGCAACGAGGCCGGCGAAGCGGTTTTCGAGCGTGCCGACCAGGCGCTGTATCGAGCCAAGCGCGCCGGCCGGGACCGCCTGGAAGTGGCCTGAAGGGCGACCAGCGCACATTCCGACGACTCGGGACGGGCTCGCCTGCAGGTGTTGCCGCGGCTCGCTAGAATGGTCCCGCCCGGTAGAATGACCGGCTGTCCCGCTCTGGAAACTCCCATGGATATGTTCGGCGTCGCCGTCCTGATCTTTCTGGTCACCGACCCCTTCGGCAACATCGCCGTGTTCCTCGCCGCGCTGAAAGGCGTCGCACCTGGGCGCCGCCTGCGCGTGGCGTTTCGCGAGCTGGCCTTCGCCCTGGGCCTGCTGCTGCTCTTCCTCACCCTCGGCGAGCACATCCTCAGCGGCCTCGGCCTGTCCCGCGAGGCGACCGGGATCGCGGGTGGCATCATCCTGTTCGTGATCGCCATGCGCCTGATCTTCCCGTCGCCCCAAGGGCTGCTCGGCGAAGTGCCCGACGGCGAGCCGCTGCTGGTACCCCTGGCCACCCCGGCGGTGGCCGGGCCCTCGGCGCTGGCGATGCTGATCACCCTGCGCACCACCTTCGACGGTCCGCTGTGGGAGCTTTACCTGGCGGTGGTGCTGGCCTGGGCCGCTACTGCGCTGATCCTGCTGCAGGCGGCGTTCCTCCAGCGTTTCCTCGGCCCGCGCGGGCTGACCGCCATCGAGCGGCTGGCCGGCATGCTGCTGATCATGCTCAGCGTCGATATGCTGTTGGACAACCTGCGCAGCGTGTTGCACATCGCCGCCTGACCGCGCTGCCCATTTTTTTCGGAGTCATCATGCGTTCGTTCGTTCTACTGGCTTTCACCCTGTCGCTGCTGGCCGGCTGCTCCAGCGGCCCGCGCCTGAACACCGACTACACCTCGGCGAACCAGGACAGCCGCGTCCAGTTCATCGTCCTCCACTACACCTCCACCGATCTGCCGCATTCGCTGGGCATCCTCACCCACGGCGGCGTCAGCGCGCACTACCTGATCGGCGACGACGAGCCGGCCACCGTCTACCGCCTGGTGGATGAGAACCGCCGCGCCTGGCACGCCGGGGTCAGTGAATGGCAGGGCCGGACCTGGCTGAACGCCACCTCGATCGGCATCGAGATCGTCAACCAGGGCTATCGCGATACACCCCAGGGGCGGGTCTGGTATCCGTTCAGCGAAGCACAGATCCAGGCGCTGATCCCCCTGCTGAAGGACATCGCCAAGCGCCACGGCATCACCCCGGACCGGATCATCGGACACAGCGATATCGCGCCGGGCCGCAAGGTCGATCCGGGTCCGCTGTTCCCCTGGAAGCGCCTCGCCGACGCCGGCCTGGTGCCCTGGCCGAAGCCCGGCGAATTGGCGCGCCGGCTCGCCGAACTGAACGGCCAGCTGCCGGATGTGCGCTGGTTCCAGCAGCAGTTGGCGCGGCACGGTTACCTGGTGCCGCAGACCGGCGAGCTGGAGAAGGACACCCGCGACGTCATCGGCGCTTTCCAGATGAAATACCGTCCGGCCCGCTTCGATGGCGAGCCGGACCTGGAAACCGCCGCCCTGCTGCTGGCGGTGCCGACTTCCTGAGGCCTGTGGAAAAGCCTGCCGGGAGCGGCCCCGGTCACACCGGCAGCAGCATGTAGAAGCGCGCGCCCTGGCCCGGTTGCGAGCGCACCGCGATGCGCCCGCCATGCAGCTGGATGATTTCCTTGCACAGCGCCAGGCCGAGGCCGGCGCCGCCCTTCTTGCGTCCGACCTGGACGAAAGGCTCGAAGATCCGTCCTTGCTGGCTGAAGGGAATGCCTTCGCCATTGTCTTCCACCGCGATCAGCACCCGGTCGCCCTGGCGCCGGGCCTGCAGGTGGATCTGCCCGCCTTCGCTGCTATGGCGCAGGGCGTTTTCCAGCAGGTTGTCGATCACCCGCTCGATCTGCAGGCGATCGAGCTGCAGGCGCGGCAGCTCATCGCCCAGCTCCAGTTGCAGCGAGACCCGGCGGGCCTCGCCCTTGGGAATGAAACGCTGCTGCGCCTGGGTGAGCAGGTCGACGAGGTCGCAGGAAGCCAGTTCGAGCTTCTGCATGCCGGTCTGGTAGCGCGAGAAGTTCAACAGGTCGTTGATCAGCAGGACCAGCCGCGACATCTCTTCGTCCACCGTCTGGATCAGGTCCGCTTCCCGTGACTCCGCGGGGAAGTCCAGGCGTTCGCGGAGCAGGCTGAAGGCCATCTGCATGCCGGTCACCGGCGTACGCAGTTCGTGGGAGGCGCGCAGGACGAATTCGCTGCGGACCCGTTCGAAGGCGCGCTGCTCGGTCACGTCGCGGACCACCAGCACCGCGCCGACGCTATGCCCGCCGGGATGGGTGACCGGATACAGCGACCAGGCCAGCAGGCGCGACTCGCCGGCGACGTCCACCACCAGGTCGGGCATCGCCTCGTCCTGGACTTCGCCGAGCAGGGCCTTTTCCACCGCCTCCTGGACATCGACATCGCTGAGTAATTCGTCGATCCGCTTGCCATGGGGGTCGTTGGAGACGAACAGCTGGCGGATCGCGACCGGGTTGGCGTGTTCGATGCGTCCCTGGTTGTCGAAGATCACCAGGCCGTCGTCGATGCTGTCGAGTACCGCCTGCAGGCGCCGCTCGCCGGAAAGCACCTCTTCGACGCTGGTCTTGCGATACTGCCGCAGGGCCTCGGCCATCAGGCCGAAACGCCGGGTCAACTGGCCGACCTCGGCGACGTTGGTCATCGGCAGGGTCACGTCGAAATCGCCTTCGCCGATCCTGTCCGCCGCCCGCGCCAGGGTTTCGATCGGCGCGCCGAAGCGCCGGGCGATGCTGTGGGCGGTGACGAAACCGATCAGCAGGATGGCGACGCCCACCAGGCCAAGCAGGCCGGCGACCAGGTAGGCACGATGGCGGGCGCTGGTCTCGGCTTCGCTGATGCCGGCCAGCGCCAGTTGCTGCAGGTCCTGCAGGCGCAGGCGCAGGCCATTGAAGGCTTCGCTGAAGCCGTCGTTGTCGGCCATGGGCGCTTCGAGCAGGGCCGGGGTGTGCGCCTGCAGTTGCAGGTAGGCGTCGCGGACGCCATCCAGGGCGGCCTGCTCGGCGCTGTCGACGGTATTCGCCCGGCCCTGTTCCAGGACTCGTCGGAAGTCGTTTTGCGAGCGCTCCAGGGCCTGCCCGTCGGGGGTTTCGCGGAGCAGTATGACCAACTGGTCGCCGAGCAACTGGCGCAGTTGCTGGCTCACCTCGATGGTCGCGTAGTGGTGCGACATCCGTTGTTCCTGGGCGCGGCCGAGCTGCATCACGCTGAACAGCCCGAGCAGCAGGCCGAACAGCGAGACGGTGATCAGCGCGGAAATGCTGAGGAACAACCGGGTCCGGAGCTTCATCGGCAGCGGCATGCTCATAGGCCGTACTGCTTGCGCTTCCGGTACAGGGTCGAGGCATCGATACCGAGGGTCTTGGCGGCCTGGTCGAGGGTCGCGCTGGAGGCCATCACCGCCGTGATATGGGCTTTCTCCAGGTCTTCCAGGCTCAGCGATTCGCCGATCCGCGGCGCGCTGCTGGCAGATTGCGCAGCGCTGAAACCGAGGTGGTCGACATCCACCAGTTCCTGGTTGCAGATGATGCTGGCGCGTTCGATCACGTTGCGTAGCTCGCGTACGTTGCCCGGCCAGGGGTATTGCCGCATGGCCTCGCGGGCGGCTTCGCTGAAGCCGCGGGCGGGGCGGCCGTAGTCCTTGACGAAGCGGGCGAGGAAACGTTCGGCCAGGCCGAGGATATCCTCGGCGCGTTCGCGCAGGGGAGGCAGGTTGAGCACGATCACGTTGAGGCGGTAGAGCAGGTCCTCGCGGAACTGGCCCTGGGCGACCATCGCGCCCAGGTCGCGGTTGGTCGCGGCAAGGATGCGTACGTCGGCGCGGCGGGTCACCGGATCGCCGACGCGTTCGTATTCCTTGTCCTGGATGAAGCGCAGCAGCTTGGGTTGCAAGGTCAGCGGGAAGTCGCCGATCTCGTCGAGGAACAGGGTGCCGCCGTCAGCCTGGCTGACCCTGCCCAGGGTGCTTTCGGTGGCACCGGTGAAGGCGCCGCGACTGTGCCCGAACAGTTCGCTTTCCATCAGTTCGGCGGTCAGCGACGGGCAGTTGATGGTGACCTGGGGCTTCTTCGCGCGTTTGCTCCAGGTGTGGATGGCGCGTGCCAGTTCGCCCTTGCCGGAGCCGGATTCGCCGAGGATGAGGATGTTGGCGTCGGTCGCCGCTACCTGGCGCGCGGTCTCCAGTACCGCGGCCATGGCCGGGCTGTGCGATTCCAGGCCGTCGCCCTGGCGGCGCACTTCGTCCTCCAGGGCCTCCAGGCGCGCGGTCAGTTGGCGCACCTCCAGTTGCTTGGCGGCGGCCAGGCGCAGTTGGTCCGGGCTGCAGGGCTTGACCAGGTAATCCACCGCGCCGGCCTGCATGGCGTCGACCGCGGTATCCACCGCCGAATGCGCGGTGACGATCACCACGCGCATCCATGGCGCCTGGACGCGCATCTGGGCGAGAACGTCGAGCCCGTTGTCTTCGCCCAGGCGCAGGTCGAGGAAGCACAGGTCGAATACCTGGCGCTGCAACAGGGCCTCCGCCTGCGGCGCGCTGCTGGCGGTGGCCACGCTGTAGCCTTCGTCTTCGAGGCAATAACGGAAAGTGCGCAGGATCGCCGACTCGTCATCGACCAGCAGGATGCGCCCCTGTTTTTCGGAAGTGGTTTCCATCGTTGCTTTTTATCCTCTAGGGAATTCACTGCCATTCGGCTTCTGGGTTAGTCCCCGGAAAGCCCATGCAAGTTGCAGAGCGCCCCGCCGCCCATCCGGGCGGCCAGGGCGGCGTGCAACCTGCCGATGTCTGTTCTTGGGTTTTCGGGAAGCCGTGGCGGCTCCACGGATGGCTCCGGGTAGCAGGTGCCGGGTCGCTTCCCTGTTGCATGTGACAGCGTACCGCGCCGATCGTGCAAAACGCCCGGAATAATTTGTCGCGTCGTGCAGGATGAACTGCGCAGACTACCTGGGTTGTTTTATAACTTATTGAATTAAAAGTTTTTTTATTTTTCAGAAAGGCTGGCATGCGGCGTGCAATGAGGTAGTCACGGTCTCCCTGAAGAAAAAATGGACACAGGCCGGTTCGCTACCCCGATGGGCCTGGCCCCGAGGCGGTACCGACAGTTCCGAAGGCACACAGGAGAAAACATCATGCTTAGTTGGGCTATCACCTTTCTGATCATCGCCATCATCGCTGCCGTCCTCGGGTTTGGTGGCATCGCAGGTGCCGCCACCGGAATCGCGAAGATCCTCTTCGTGCTGTTCCTGGTGCTCTTCGTGGTCTCGTTCTTCTTCGGACGCCGTCGCGGCTAGCCGGATGCCAAGGAGAAAGCGATGCGACTCATGCGTAACCTGATGAACGCACTGCTGCTCGGTGCCGCCGCCAGTTCGCTGGCGGTGGCGGCCGACAGGGACGGCGAATACCGCTTGAACGAACTGCAGAGCACCGATGCCGGATACCGCAAGGCCTGGCAGAACCTGGTGGAAGACGAGAGCCGCTTGCCCGACTGGGTGATGAATCTCTCGGGAACCGCTACGCCGATGCATGCCGTCGACGACCAGGGCGACAAGTATCTGGTTGGCGGTCTCTGCGAGAAGTCCGATTGCAAGGGCCATCGCCTGCTGGTCGCCTTCGATTGGGACAAGAGTCATGCCTACGGGCTCTACGTGCAGGTGCCCGAAGGGCTGCCGCAGGACAAGTCGCCGAGCAAGCACGCCAGCTTCCGCTGGCTGGGCAAGCCGGAACCGGCGGTACAGAAGATCCTCGACGAACAACTCAAGGCCGATCCGAACTGGTACTGAGGCGGAACGGGCTTGCGTGACACCGCCCCGCCCGCAGCGGGGCATGGCCAGGGGACCGGGATGCGCTGGGTGAGGTCGATCCGGCGGGTTCCAGGGGTACAGGGAGTACCTCCTTCGGGGTCGGGCCAGGCGAAAACGCGCCGGAGGGGAGCCACCGTTGTCTCGCTGCCTTCCGGCGCGCTTCTATATATAGAAGGGGTACGACGCTCCGCCGTCCGGCGGAGCGTCGGCTTCCGCACCGATACTCCGCGAACTTCCCTGATATCGATCAATGCCTGTGGATGGCGGAGTCGTTTTACAATCGACCGCCCGCGCGTTCCGAGGCGCCCTCCCAGAAGGGCTTTACCGCGCGGTTATCCACAGAATGCCGCTTATCCACAGCCGGCGATGGCGTGCCGGACGGCGTTGCGTGTCCTGCGACCATCCATCGCAGCGATGATGAGCGACTTTCAACTTCCCAGGATGGGCACGTGGCTCCCGGGCCTTGCACGGAGTGCCTTCCGCTCCCTGTTCTTGTACGAAAATCAAGGGCAATTTCCTGTGGGACGGACGTTTCATTAGTGATTTCTCATGCCGATTCGGCATGGGGCAGTCACTTACGGCATTAGACGGGGTAGGGGAGCGCATGAATCATTGCGCCCTTTCGCCTGTCGGGAGCGACTCTCCCGTTGGAGCGACTCCCGACTTCCACAAGAATTAAGGGTGACGAAACATGGGTAAAGCCAAGCTAAGCCTCGCCTGGCAGATCGTGATCGGTCTGGCACTCGGTATCGCCGTCGGCGCAGTGCTCAACCATTTCAGCGCCGAAAAGGCCTGGTGGATCGCCAACGTGCTGCAACCGGCCGGCGACATCTTCATCCGTCTGATCAAGATGATCGTGGTGCCGATCGTGATTTCCTCGCTGGTGGTCGGCATCGCCGGCGTCGGCGACGCGAAGAAGCTTGGCCGCATCGGCCTGAAGACCATCATCTACTTCGAGATCGTCACCACCGTCGCCATCGTCGTCGGCCTGCTGCTGGCCAACCTGTTCCAGCCCGGCACCGGCATCGACATGAGCACCCTGGGTACCGTGGACATTTCCCAGTACCAGAAGACCACCCAGGAAGTGCAGCATGACCATGCGTTCATCGCGACCATCCTCAACCTGATTCCCTCCAACGTCTTCGCCGCCATCGCCCGTGGCGAGATGCTGCCGATCATCTTCTTCTCGGTGATGTTCGGCCTCGGCCTGTCGAGCCTGCCCAACGACCTGCGCGAGCCGCTGGTGAAGGTGTTCCAGGGCGTTTCCGAGACCATGTTCAAGGTCACCCACATGATCATGAAGTACGCCCCTATCGGTGTCTTCGCCCTGATCGCGGTGACCGTCGCCAACTTCGGCTTCGCCTCGCTGCTGCCGCTGGCCAAGCTGGTGATCCTGGTCTACGTGGCCATCGTCTTCTTCGCCCTGGTGGTGCTGGGCCTGATCGCGCGGATGTTCGGCTTCTCGATCATGCGCCTGATCCGCATCTTCAAGGACGACCTGGTCCTCGCCTATTCCACCGCCAGCTCGGAAACCGTGCTGCCGCGCATCATCGAGAAAATGGAAGCCTACGGCGCGCCGAAGGCGATCAGCAGCTTCGTGGTGCCCACCGGCTACTCCTTCAACCTCGATGGCTCGACCCTGTACCAGAGCATCGCGGCGATCTTCATCGCGCAGCTTTACGGCATCGACCTGTCCATCGGCCAGCAGATCATGCTGGTGCTGACCCTGATGGTGACCTCCAAGGGTATCGCCGGCGTGCCGGGCGTATCCTTCGTGGTGCTGCTCGCCACCCTGGGCAGCGTCGGCATCCCGCTCGAGGGCCTGGCCTTCATCGCCGGCGTGGACCGCATCATGGACATGGCGCGCACCGCCCTCAACGTGATCGGCAATGCCCTCGCGGTGCTGGTCATCTCCAAGTGGGAAGGCATGTACGACGCGGCCAAGGGCCAGCGCTACTGGGATTCGCTGCCGCACCTGCGGCAGGCGGTCGGCGAAGCCAAGGGCAAGCAGGCCACCCTCGAATAAGGCGGCTTCCCGCCCAGGAGGCCCCGGCATCGTCCGGGGCCTCGGCGTTTCTGGCGCCGGCACCGCCTGCGCCGCTATCATCCGCGCAACGCGGGGGATTCTGAATGCTGAACGGCTTGTGGTTGGGTTTTTTCCTGGTGGCGGCGGCGAGTGCGCTGGCGCGCTGGTTGATCGGCGGCGATGCGACGGTGTTCGCGGCGATGGTGGAGAGCCTGTTCGCCATGGCCAAGCTGGCGGTCGAGGTGATGGTCCTGCTGTTCGGCACCCTGACGCTCTGGCTCGGTTTCCTGCGCATCGCCGAGAAGGCCGGGCTGGTGGAGCGCCTGGCGGTGCTGCTCGGTCCGCTGTTCCGCCGGCTGATGCCGGAAGTGCCGCCGGGGCATCCGGCGATCGGCCTGATCACCCTGAACTTCGCCGCCAATGGCCTGGGTCTGGACAACGCCGCCACGCCGATCGGCCTGAAGGCGATGAAGGCGTTGCAGGAGCTCAATCCCAGCAGCACCACCGCGAGCAATGCGCAGATCCTCTTCCTGGTGCTCAACGCCTCGTCCCTGACCCTGCTGCCGGTGACTATCTTCATGTACCGCGCGCAGCAGGGCGCGGCCGATCCGACCCTGGTATTCCTGCCGATCCTCCTGGCCACCAGCGCCTCGACCCTGGCCGGCCTGCTGTCGGTGGCGCTGATGCAGCGCCTGCGCCTGTGGGACCCGGTGGTGCTGGCCTACCTGATCCCCGGCGCGTTGCTGCTGGCCGGCTTCATGGCGGTGCTCGGCACGCTCTCGGCCACCGCGCTGGCGCAGCTGTCCTCGCTGCTGGGCAACCTGACGCTGTTCAGCCTGATCGTGCTGTTCCTGATCGTCGGCGCGCTGAAGAAGGTGCCGGTCTACGAGAGCTTCGTGGAGGGGGCGAAGGAAGGTTTCGACGTCGCCAGGAACCTGTTGCCGTACCTGGTCGCAATGCTTTGCGCGGTTGGCGTGTTGCGCGCCTCCGGGGCGCTGGAAGTGGTACTCGGCGGGATACGCTGGGCGGTCGAGGGGCTGGGTTGGGACAGCCGCTTCGTCGAAGCGCTGCCCACCGCGCTGGTCAAGCCGTTCTCCGGCAGCGCGGCGCGGGCGATGCTGCTGGAGACCATGCAGACCCACGGCGTCGACAGTTTCCCGGCGCTGGTCGCCGCCACCGTGCAGGGCAGTACCGAGACCACCTTCTACGTGCTCGCCGTCTATTTTGGCTCGGTCGGCCTGCAGCGCGCGCGCCACGCGGTGGGCTGCGCGCTGACCGCGGACCTGGCCGGGGTCATCGCCTCCATCGGCGTGTGCTACTGGTTCTTCGCCTGAGGTCGCCAGGCTTCGACGTCACTGGGTGACGTCGAAGCGCAGGGTGCCGATCATCTGTCCGGCCTCGGTGAGTACCTTCACCTGCCAGTGGCCGACCGGGTCGCCGGGGAAGTTCTGCTTGTGGGTCCAGGCCCGGTAGCCCTCCTTGCGGCCGCCGTGGATATCCAGGGCGATGCGGTCGAACTCCTTCCCGTTGAACATCCACACGTGATAGATGCGCTCGTCGAGGCCGCGCGGCGCGTTGATCGCGGTATAGGCGAACAGGCCCTGGCTGCGCAACTGGGCGGCGCCGACCTGCTCCAGGCTGTCGCCGGGCGTGCGGCTCTGGTCGTCGAACTGGCTGCTCACCGCCACTTCGGTCAGCCACAGGGTGGCCGGCGGTACCCAGGTGCGGCCGAACCATCCGGCCAGGCCCACCGCCAGGGTCAGGCCGAGAAGCAGGAAGCCGCGCCACCAGTGCTGTAGCGGGAAGGTCACGAGCAGGCTGGGGAAGGACAGCACGACGGCGATGCCCAGCGACAACCGGTAGCTTTCCGGGGTGGTCAGGTGCAGCAGGATCGGCAGCGAGGTCAGCAACACCGCGAACAGGGTCAGGGTGTGGTAGGCGAGGAACACCCAGCGACGCCTGGACAGCCAGCGATAGTAGAGCGGATCGGTGATGGAGATCAGTGCCGCGGCGGCCAGCGTCCCTGTGAACAGCGCCTGGCCGCTGTTCCAGGTGGTGGTGATGAGAAAGAACGGGAGGACGAAGAACAGGCTTTCCTGGTGGATCAGTTGGGTCGCGTAGCGCAGCAGCGGCGCCGGGATCTCCCAGCCGAAGCGGCGGGCGAAGGTCTCCCGCAGGAGGTTCTCGAGGATCAACCAGACCCAGCTGACCAGCATGATGATCGCCAGCACCTGGGCGAAGCCCTTCTGCCGGTCGACCATGATGAAACTGAACACGCCCGAACAGAAGCCGAACAGGGCGATGGTGCGCGGATAGCGGGCCATCAGGCCGCCGACCAGGGCGATCAGTTGCTCCAGGCGGGCCTTGAGGACGGGGCGTTGTTGGTTGGGCATGGGGACCAGCGGGTTCTCGATCGGAGCTGCTCGGCCAGCCGGCCGGGGCGCGCAGCATAACCCCGGCCGGGTTTCCTGGGTATGAACGAAGGACAGCTGCCGCGTGGCGAATGTTTCCTTCGCCCGACAGAGGCTCCGCTCTCCTTTCTGGAGGTCGACCAGGGAAAAAGGCGTCGCTTTCCCGACCGATGGTCGCGAAGCTTTCGACAGCCTTTCAAACCCCTTCAATTCGCACCTTTCGGGCAATTTTAGATTGTTCGACAGCAGTTTTTACACATATGGTTACAACTCGGTCGATGGATGACGTACCCGCCTGCGTGGCCATCGACGCCGCCATGGACCGCTTCCCCGTGTCTGCCTGAGTGTGTGTCCCATGGCCTCTAATAAATCCAAAGGTGTCGCCATTTTCCGTGTGGTCAGTGGCAACTTCCTCGAGATGTACGACTTCATGGTGTATGGCTTCTACGCCACCGCCATCGCCAAGACCTTCTTCCCCGGCGACAACCCGTTCGCCTCCCTGATGCTGTCCCTCGCCACCTTTGGCGCCGGCTTCCTGATGCGGCCGCTGGGTGCGGTGTTCCTGGGCGCCTACATCGATCGCCACGGCCGCCGCCAGGGCCTGATCATCACCCTCGGCCTGATGGCCATGGGCACCCTGCTGATCGCCTTCGTTCCCGGCTATGCCACGCTGGGCGTGGCGGCGCCGTTGCTGGTGCTGTTCGGCCGGCTCCTGCAGGGTTTTTCCGCCGGCGTCGAGCTGGGAGGGGTTTCGGTCTACCTGTCGGAGATCGCCACGCCAGGACGCAAAGGCTTCTTCGTCAGTTGGCAGTCGGCCAGCCAGCAGGTCGCGGTGGTCTTCGCCGGCCTGCTCGGCGTGCTCCTCAACCAGTGGCTGAGCCCGCAGGACATGGGCGAATGGGGCTGGCGCGTGCCGTTCTTCATCGGCTGCCTGATCGTTCCGGCGCTGTTCGTCATCCGTCGCTCGCTGGAGGAAACGCCGGAGTTCGAGGCGCGCACCCACCGACCGTCGCTGTCGCAGGTGCTGCGCTCCATCGGGCAGAACTTCGGCGTAGTGCTGGCCGGTACCGCGATGGTGGTGATGACCACCGTATCGTTCTACCTGATCACCGCCTACACGCCGACCTTCGGCAAGAACGAACTGCAACTGTCGGACCTCGACAGCCTGCTGGTGACCATGTGCATCGGCCTGTCCAACTTCATCTGGCTGCCGGTGATGGGCGCGTTCTCCGACCGCATCGGGCGCAAGCCATTGTTGCTGGGTGCCTCCGCGCTGGCACTGCTGACCGCCTACCCGGCGCTGTCCTGGCTGGTCCGCGAGCCGAGTTTCGCCGGCCTGCTCGGCGTCGAGTTGTGGCTGTCGTTCCTCTACAGCAGCTACAACGGCGCGATGGTGGTGGCGTTGACCGAGGTGATGCCGGCGGACGTGCGCACTACCGGTTTCTCCCTCGCCTACAGCCTGGCTACGGCGACCTTCGGTGGTTTCACCCCGGCGGTCTGCACCTGGCTGATCCACACCCTGGACAACCGCGCGGCCCCGGGCATCTGGCTCAGTGGCGCGGCGCTGCTGGGGCTGCTCGCCACCCTGGTGCTGTTCCGCCGGCGCGGCAAGGAGATCGCCGAGGCCGAGCTGGCCAACGCCTGAGGCGTTTCGCCGCATGCCGTGCGTCGGCTCCCGCCGGGGCTGCGGCGGCGGCGTTGATGTCGATCAACCGGAGCTGCGCCAAACCGCGTAGACAGGAAGGAAGTGGTTGTACCGACTTCCTTCCCTTCCTGGAGATCGCATCATGTCCAATGTACAAAATGCCAGCCGGTCTTCCGCGTTCGCGGCGGTAGAGGGCGACCATTGGGTCGAGTCCCTCGACGATGGCCGCCACGTGCTGATCCGTCCCCTGCGCGAGGAGGACCGGGAGCGCGAACGCCAGTTCATCAACCGGCTGTCCCCGGCGACCCGCCACTTCCGCTTCCTCGGCGAGATCAAGGAAGCCAGCCCGGCGCTGCTCGATCAACTGATGGACATCGACTACCAGCAGAGCATGGCCTTCGTTGCCCTGGTGCACGAGGACGGTGAGCTGCGCGAGGTCGGTATCAGCCGCTACGCCGCCTGCTGCGAGGAAGGGCAGTGCGAATGCGCGGTAACCATCGCCGACGACTACCAGGGTCTGGGCCTCGACGCCGTGCTGATGCGCCATCTGATCGACGTGGCGCGGCGCAACGGCTTCCGCCAGATGTATTCGGTGGACTCGGCGGCCAACCGGGCGATGCGCGACCTTTGTTGCGCACTGGGCTTCGTCGGCCAGCGCGACCCGGACGACTCGACCCAGGTCATCCACCGCCTGGCCCTGTAGCCCGGTCAGGCGCGCCGGCGGCGCAGGCCGAACCAGAGCAGGCCGCTGGCCAGGAGACCGGCGGCGAGCAGCAATGGGTAGAGCATGTCGTCGTCGAATAGCGGCTTTTCGATGCGCAGGTAGCCTTCGCCGTCGAACAGCCGCTTCGCCAGCGCGTTCGCCTGTTGCAGGCTGACCTTCGCCAGGCGGCGCTCCTCATTGGGGAAATGGCCGTCCTCGTAGTCGGCCAGCGAGCCCCAGTAATAGTCCGCCAGCGCCGCGTTGCCCTGGGTGCTCCAGGCCAGCCTGGCGCGCTCGGCGAATTGCACCCGCTTGAAACGCCCCGGGTCCAGGCCATGCTGGCGGATGCCGTCGAGCAACTCGCGCAGGGCGGCCTCGGTGGCGGGTAGGTCGCTGCGCTCGACATCCGCGTCGAGGCTGAAGAAGCCCTGGTTGGCGAACACCTGGCGATCGGTCGATGGCCCGTAGGTGAGTCCGCGACGCACACGCAGGTCGGCGTACAGCGCGTCGTTCATATAGGCCTGGAGCAGGACCATGGCGTCCGGGGCGGCGTCGTCCGGCTCCGGATAGATCCAGTGCAGCATCGCACCCTCGCCGAATGGCCGGGTGATCAGGGTGCGCCTGGCCTCGGCATGCCCGTTGGCCGCCGGCAGCTCGCGGCGCTCGGGGAGCTCGTGGTCTTCCAGGGTGCCGAAGGTCCGGGTCAGATAGGCCGGCAGGCGCGGATCGAGGTCACCGACCAGGATCAGGGTCATGTTGCCCGGTACGTACCAGTCGCTGCGCAGCCGCTCCAGCTGCTCCGCGCCAAGCGGCGCCAGCGGCGCGCGCTGGGAGCAGGCCAGGCCCAGTTCCACCGCCAGTTGGTCCATGGCGCCACGGCCCAGGTTCTCGCGGTCGAGCCAGCGCTGCAGGTGCGAGTAATGGCCGCCGCCTTCGCGCTCGATCACTCGCTTGGCGGCGGCGATGCGCGGCTCGTCCAGTTCGGTGCGGGTGATGGTGTCCAGCAGCAGGTCGAGGACCTGCCGCTGGGTGGCGGCAGGTGCCTCGATGACGAAGGTGGTGTCGCCTTCGCTGGTGTAGGCGTTCCATTGTCCGCCGAGGGCCTGCATGCGGGCTTCCAGGTCGGCCTCGTCGCCGCCGTCCAGGCCGCTGAAGAAAAGGTGCTCGAGCAGGTGCGGCAGCTGCTTTTCACGGCACGAGAAGTCGGCGAAACCGACCCCCACCACCAGCCGGATCGAGACGTGCCGGTGCTGCTCGGTGGGCTTGAGCAGCACGCCCATGCCGTTTTCCAGCTGGAAGGCTTCGACCTCGCTGCGCTGGTCGGCGTACGACCAGGGGCAGAGCAGGCAGAACAGCAGCAGGGTGGACAACGAACGCATGGGCCGAGCCTGGAACTGAAAATACCGAGAATAGCGGATGCTTCATGACGAACCTACCCGCAGAACGGCTAATGTCGCGAACGGCGCGTTTCCGCTCGCTCCTCGGCGAGCGCTGGCTCGGCCAGCGGCGCCGAGGTCATGTCGTCGACTTCGTCGGCCCAGTCGTCCTCGTCCCGCCGAGTGCCCTCGTCGGCCGCGCTGCTCGGCGCGTCTGGATTGTCCAGCACGGCGTAGGCGATGGCGCAGAACAGCGAGTTGAGACGCTTCATGTCGCTGATCAGGTCCAGGTGCAGCGAGCTGGTCTCGATGCTCTGTACCACCTGCTGGTGCAGGCGGTCGACATGGGCATGGGCGTAGCGCCGTTCCTGCAGGCGGAAGCGCTGCTTGGCCCGGCGCAGGCGCTTGGCGCTGTCGAGGTCGCCGTTGAGGAACACCGAGAGACCCAGGCGCAGGTTGGAGACCAACTGCTGGTACAGGGTGCCGATCTCTTCCAGGCCGGTGTCGGAGAACGAGCGGCTGCGCGAGGTCTTCTTGTCCTGCACGGCGGCGAGCATGTGCTCGATGATGTCGCCGGCCTGCTCCAGGTTGATCGCCAGCTCGATGATCTCCGCCCAGCGCCGGCTGTCGCGTTCGGACAGGTCCTCGCGCGGCATCCTTGCCAGATACAGCTTGATCGCGGTGTAGAGGGCGTCGACGTCGTCGTCGAGCTTGCGGATGTCCTTGCCGAGCAGCGGATCGCCGCCGCGGATGATCTGCATCAGATTGTTCAGCATCTGCTCGACGGTGTCGCCCATGCGCAGGGTCTCGCGCACCGCGTTGGCCAGCGCCAGGCTCGGCGTGTCGAGGGCGGCGGGGTCGAGATGGCGCGGCCGGGCGACGTCGTCGGGAAGGGCACGGTCGGGCATCACACGGGTGCAGAAGCTGGCCATGGCGTTGGTCAGCGGCAGGCAGGCGAGGCAGCGCGCGGCGTTGTAGAGCACGTGGAAGGCGATCACCAGTTCGGCTGTGCTGAACTGCCAGTGATCCATCCAGTCCGCCAGCGGCCCCACCAGGGGCAGCACCAGCAGGCAGCCGGCGACCTTGAACAACAGGCTGCCGAGGGCCACCCGGCGACCGGCGGCGTTTTGCGCGGTGGCGCTGAGCATGGCCAGGATGCCGCTGCCGAGGTTGGCGCCGACCACCAGGCACAGCGCGACTTTCAGCGAGATCACCTTGGATGCGGCGAGGGTCGCGGTAAGCAGCACGGCGGCCAGGCTGGAATAGGAAATCATGGCGAACAACGCGCCGGTCAGCGCGTCGAGCATGATGTCGCCGGTCAGGCTGGAGAACAGTACCTTGACGCCCTTGGCTTGGGTCATCGGCTCGGCGGCGGCGACGATCAGCTGGAGCGCCAGGATGATCAGGCCGAGGCCGATGAATACCCGGCCGAGCTGGCCGAGGCGGGTCTGTTTGCGGCTGAGGAAGAAAATCACGCCGAAGAAGATCAGCAATGGCGAAAGCCACGACAGGTCGAGGGTCAGCACCCGCGCCATCAGCGCGGTGCCGACATCGGCGCCGAGCATGATCGCCAGGGCCGGCGCCAGTGCCATCAGGCCCTGGGCGACGAAGGAGGTGGCCAGCAGGGCGGTGGCGTTGCTGCTTTGCACCAGGGCGGTGACGCCGATGCCGGCGGCGAACGCCAGCGGGCGTTTTTCCACGCTGCGACTGAGGATGCGCCGCAGGTCGGCGCCGTAGACCCGGAGGATTCCGGTGCGGACGATATGCGTGCCCCACACCAGCAGGGCGACGGCAGAGAGCAGGTCGAGCAGTTTCAGCATGGCGTGGCCCCCCCTGGCACTACGACGAATGGCCAACCTCGCGCCAGGTTCCGCGTGCGTTGCGCCGCGGAGCCCGGACAACGGCGCCAACGGCCACGATGGAAAGGCAGCGTTCAGGCGAGTTGTAACACGAACGTCATATTTGGACAGGCGCCCCCCGCGGGAGTTCGTCTCGGCAGCCCGAGCGGCAGGGCGCCTACCCTTCATTCAAGCGTGCGCGCCGCGAAACGGCGAGGATTTTTTCGCCTTCCGTTCGATGCATGCGTTTGCGCCACAGGCCATGGAATTAGCCGACAGGAAGGGTATCCTTTGCACCTTTTAAAAAGCCCCGGTCTAGAGGGATACAGAGGAGTGGTGCGGATGCGATTTTCGGGGATCAGTGGCTGCCTCTCGGCAGCGGTGTTGGCGCTCGGGGTAGGGGGAGCGCCGGTGGTTCAGGCCGATGCGCTGGGCGATAGCCTGGAGCAGGCGCACATCCGCAAGGCGACCTTCGCCGCGCCGGCCTGGGAAGGCTATACCAACGCCGACGGCAGCGGTCTGTACTGGGACCTGCTGAAGCAGGTCTATGCGCCCTACGGGCTTGACGTGAAATTCATCAACATGCCCTGGAACCGCGCCAACAAGCTGATGACCGCGGGCTCCATGGTCGATGGCGTGCCGGGCGAGATCCCCGGCGTTGAGGGCAAGCTGTACGCCCAGTTGCCGATCGACATCGAGTACCACGGCGTGATGCATGCGGCGAAGACGCCCTTTTCCGGCCGCGCCAGCCTCACCGGCAAGCGCGTCGGCTGGCGCCACAGCTACAACCTGATCCCCGCGGAGCAGCGCGACTTCACCCTGGTCGAGTGCGTCCGCCCCGAGCGTTGCACCGAGCAGGTCCAGAACGGCGAGCTGGATTTCTTCCTCGACGAGCCGGACGAACTGGAAAAGCAGCGCAGCGAAGCGCATCTGCCGGCCGACGCCTACCCGATCGCGCAACTGCCGCCCGGCAAGGAGTCCTTCATGACCTTCGCCGACAGCGCCAGCGGCCGGCTCCTGCGCGAGGTCTATGACGCGCGGGTACGGCAGATGGCGGCGTCCGGCGAGCTGCGGGCGCTCTACCAGCGCTGGAACAGCGAGGTGCCCGGCGCCGTGCAGGCTCTTTCGGCGCAGTGATGCGCCGCTCATTTCCATCGCGAAGCCTTTCCGGGGCTTGCGCGGTGGGAATGAAACGCCTAGGATTCGCCCTTCATTTCCCCCACTTACGCACCGCAAAGGAGGTTACATCGATGATTCAGTTCTCTACCCTTTGCAGGCTGCGCCTGGCCTAACGGCCACCGAAACCTACCGCTCGACCCCCTGCACCGCTGAACGATTCCCGCCCTTGCGTCCGCGCAAGCTTCCGGCGAGAGGTCATCGGCTGCCGCGGTCACCGCTCCCCAGGTTTTCACTTCTCCGTTAGACGCCCTTCGCCCTTCCGCGAGTGCCCGCTCGGCTTCGGTCTGCCCCCCGGATCTACCGTTTCAATCACATGGATTGGATTATGGGCAACTACATCAAGCCTTTGTCCGCGGGCGTCGCACTGATCGCCTCGGACAGCACCTGGATCGAAGGCAAGGCGATCCAGCAACTGCAAACCACCGCCGAGCTGGACGGCATGTGCCGCGTCGTCGGTCTCCCGGACCTGCATCCCGGCCGCGGCTATCCGGTCGGCGCGGCGTTCTTCTCCGTCGGTCGCTTCTATCCGGCGCTGGTCGGCAACGACATCGGCTGTGGCATGGCCCTGTGGGAAACCGGCCTGGCCCCCGGCAAGCTGTCGGCGGACAAACTGGAAAAGCGCCTGGGCAATCTCGACCTGCCGCTGGACGAGACCTGGAGCGACTGCATCGAAGCCCTGGATCTACCGGCCCGCGAGCACTGGCGCGCGCTCGGCACGATCGGTGGCGGCAACCACTTCGCCGAGCTACAGCAGGTCGAGACCGTGTTCGACCAGGCCGCCCTGCACGCCCTCGGCCTCGATGCCGGCCGCCTGCAACTGCTGGTGCACAGTGGCTCGCGCGGTCTCGGCCAGGCGATCCTGCAAGAGCAGGTCAGCCTGCATGGCCACGCCGGCCTGCTCGACGGCAGCCTGGAAGCTTCCGCCTACCTGGCGCGCCACGCCGATGCGCTGCGCTTCGCCGAGGGTAACCGCCAGCTCATCGCCCGGCGCATTCTCGAACGCTTGCGCTGCGACGGCCTGGAACTGCTCGACATCAACCACAACCTGGTGGCGCCGGCACAGGTCGATGGCGTCGACGGCTGGCTGCACCGCAAGGGCGCCACCCCGGCCGACCAGGGCGTGCTGGTGATCCCCGGCTCGCGCGGCGACTACAGCTACCTGGTGGAGCCTGTGCCGAGCGCGCAGAGCCTGTTCTCCCTGGCCCACGGCGCCGGTCGCAAATGGCAGCGCGGCGAGTGTCGGGAGCGTCTGGCGGCGCGCTTCAGCGTCGACCAGTTGGGCCGTACGCGCCTTGGCAGCAGGGTGATCTGTGGCGACCGCCAACTGATCTACGAGGAAGCGCCGGAAGCCTACAAGGGTATCGACTCGGTGGTCGGCGCGCTGCTCGAAGCCGGCCTGCTGCGCCTGGTCGCCCGCCTGAAGCCGGTGCTGACCTACAAGACCCGTGGGGAGTGCTGCCGATGATCCTGCTGCAACTCTCCGCGGCCCAGGGGCCGGCGGAATGCTGCCTGGCGGTGGCGAAGGCGTTCGAGCGGCTGTGCCTCGAGGCGGCGCAAGCCGGCGTCGAGGTCGAGGTAATCGAGGAGGTGGCCGGCGAGCGTCCGCGCACCTGGCGTTCGCTGCTCCTGGGGCTGCGCGGCACTGCCGCCGAAGCGCTCGCCGAGCGCTGGTGCGGCGGTATCCAGTGGATCTGCCCCAGCCCCTACCGGGCAAGGCATGCGCGCAAGAACTGGTTCATCGGCGCGGAGCGCTTCGCCGCGCCGCCGGCCAGTCTGGAGGGCGAGATCCGTTTCGAGACCCTGCGCTCTTCCGGCCCCGGCGGCCAGCATGTCAACACCACCGACTCGGCGGTGCGCGCCACCCACCTGGCCAGCGGCATCAGCGTCAGGGTGCAGAGCCAGCGTAGCCAGCACGCCAACAAACGCCTGGCGATCCTGCTGATCGCCCGGCGCCTCGCGGACCAGGCGAGCAGCGCGGCCGACGCGCTGCGCGCGGAGCGCCGCCGGGCCCACGGTCGGATCAGTCGCGGCGCGGCTCGCCGGGTATTCCGCGGCGAGCGTTTCGAGCCGGCCTGAGCGGCTCAGTCGCCGAGCACTTCCTTGCGCAGCTTCACTGGCTCTTCGCCCCGCTTGCGCGCGGCAGCGCCGCGCATGCGGATGTTCAGCGCCTCCACGGCCAGGGAGAAGGCCATGGCGAAGTAGACGTAGCCCTTCGGCACATGGACTTCGAAGGCTTCGGCGATCAGCACCGTGCCGACCACGATGAGGAACGACAGGGCGAGCATCTTCAGCGACGGGTGCTTGTCGATGAAGTCGCTGATGGCGCCGGCGCAGAGCATCATCACCAGTACCGCGACGATGATCGCCGCGACCATCACCGGCACGTGGGAGACCATGCCGACGGCGGTGATCACCGAGTCCAGGGAAAAGACGATGTCGATGATCGCGATCTGGATGATGGTGCCGATGAAGCCGCCCGCCGACCCCTTCGGTTCATCGCCGCTTTCTTCCTCGCCTTCCAGGCCCTGGTAGATCTCCGAGCTGCTTTTCCAGAGCAGGAACAGGCCGCCGAAGAACAGGATCAGGTCGCGTCCGGAGATGCCCTGGCCGAACAGGTGGAAGAGGTCGGCGGTCAGGCGCATGACCCAGGTGATCGACAGCAACAGCAGGATCCGCGTCACCATCGCCAGGGCCAGGCCGAAGAAGCGGGTGCGTGGCTGCAGGTGCTTCGGCATGCGCCCGACCAGGATCGAGATCATGATGATGTTGTCGATGCCGAGGACGATCTCCAGGGCGGTCAGGGTGAAGAACGCAATCCAGATTTCCGGGCTGGTCAGCCATTCCATGAAGCGGTCACTCGTCTCGGTCAGTTACTGAACAGGGGGAACAGGCCCAGCAGCAGGGCCATGGCGAGGATTGCCAGGCACACCAGCACGGCCCATTTCAGGGTGAAGCGCTGGTGGTCGCCGAAGTCGATCTTGGCCAGCCCCACCAGCAGGTAGGTGGAGGGCACCAGCGGGCTGAGCAGGTGCACCGGCTGGCCGACGATCGAGGCGCGGGCCATTTCCACCGGGGTGATGCCGTATTCGGCGGCGGCCTGGGTGAGGATCGGCAGGACGCCGTAGTAGAAGGCGTCGTTGGACATGAAGAAGGTGAACGGCATGCTCACCAGCGCGGTGATGGTCGCCAGGTATGGGCCCAGCGCCGGCGGGATCACCGCCAGCAGGCTCTTGGACATGGCGTCGACCATCCCGGTGCCGGAGAGGATGCCGGTGAACACCCCGGCGGCGAAGATCAGCGAGACCACTGCGAGAATGTTCTCGGCGTGTGCGCCGATGCGCTTCTTCTGCTCCTGGATGCACGGGTAGTTGACGATCATGGCGATGCCGAAGGCGATCATGAACAGCACCGGCATCGGCAGCAGGCCGGCGATCAGGGTCGCCATCAGGACCACGGTGAGAATAGCGTTGAACCACAGCAGCTTGGGCCGGCGCGCCTCCGGATACTGCGACACGCTGATCTCCGCCAGGTCCTCATGGTCGGTGGGCAGGTGCAGCTCGCCGAGACGGGCGCGCTCGCGCTTGCCGTAGATCCAGGCGATGGCGAAGATCGCCAGCAGCCCGGCGATCATCGCCGGGATCATCGGCACGAAGATATCCGCCGGGTCGACGTGTAGGGCACTCGCCGCGCGGGCGGTGGGGCCACCCCAGGGGGTCATGTTGAGCACGCCGCTGGAGAGCATGATCAGGCAGGCCATCACCAGCGGGCTCATGCCCAGGCGGCTGTACAACGGCAGTACGGCGGCCACGCAGATCATGTAGGTGGTCGAGCCGTCGCCGTCGAGGGAGACGATCATCGCCAGCGCCGCGGTGCCCAGCGAGACCTTCAGCGGGTCGCCCTTGACCAGCCGGAGGATCTTGCGCACCGCCGGGTCGAACAGCCCGGAGTCGATCATGATGGCGAAGTAGAGGATCGCGAACATCAGCATCACGCCGGTCGGCGCCAGGGTGCGGATGCCGTCGAGCATCATCGGGCCGAGGCCGGCGGCGAAACCGCCGATCAGGGCGAAGGCGATCGGGACCAGGATCAGCGCGATCAGCGCGGACAGGCGCTTGGTCATGATCAGGAACATGAAGGTCGCCACCATGGCGAAGGCGAGCAGGGTCAGCATGGGTTCACTCCGGGGAAGACGGCGGACGGGCGTGCGGCGTGCGGTCAGCAGGCGGCGGGCGGGTGGCGTCGCGCGGACGGAGTGCGGCTGTAGGCGTGTGCGGAACGGGGCATGGCAATCACCATTGTTGTTTTTGTACGGGTAAGCGGGCGTCTCGTGGGCGCGCCGTCGTGTCCGGTCTTCTGCCGGTGGTGGGCGGATGCTACGGCGGGAAGCTTTCAGGCAGCTTTCGCTGGATAACGGCGGGAAACGTGCGGGTAATTTCGGATATATGGTCGATCAGGGCTGCCGCGCGAGGAGCGCCGCGGCCAGTTGCAGGTCGCTGTACCCGGCGTATTCCGGGGCCTGGCGCAGGACCTGCAAGGCTGCCTGGAGGTACGCGCCACGGATCGCACCGTCGCTGGCGACGAAGCTGGCGGCGTCGTCCCGCGCCTGGACGAGCTTGTCGCCCTCGTCAGCGCTGGACTCCTGTGCGCTGACGGTGCTGCCGATGAACGGGCCGACGGTGGTGACGGCCGCCCAGAAGAAGGTGGCGGCGCCGGGTTCGTCGTCGAATTCGGGAAACACCTTGATGAAACCGAAGGCCGGTTGGCAGAGCAGGCAGAGCGCCGTGAGGGCGGCGGCGACGCGTCCTGTCGTCATGGGCTTCCTTGCAGCACGAGGAGTACGCCGACCAGAGTGGCGCCGGAAAGCAGCGTTTGCAAGGTAATGATGCCCGCCATCAGGTGGCCGTCGCCGCCCAGTTGGCGGGTCAGCACATAGGCGGTGGGCGCCGTCGGCAGGGCGAAGAACAGTACCAGCACGGCGCTTTCCATGCTCGGCAGGCCCAGCCCGCGAGCGATGGCGAAGGCCAGCAGCGGCATCGCCAGCAGCCGCGCCGCGCAGTTCCAGCCAAGGGCCGCGACTTCGCCGCCGAGTTCCTGGGGTTTCAGCGCCGCGCCGACGCACAGCAGGCCCAGCGGCAGGCTGGCCACCGCCAGCAGGTTGAGCAGGCGATCGCTGCCGCCGGGCAGGCCGACGCCGGCCAGGTTGACCAGTGCGCCGGCGAGGCAGGCGAGGATCAGCGGGTTCTTCAGGATCGGCAGCAGCAGCGCGCGCAGGCTGATGCCGCGCTCGGCGGTCAGCGCCCAGACCGACATCACGTTCACCGTCGGCACCATCAGCGCCAGCATCAGCGCGGCCAGGGTCAGGCCCGGCTTGCCGTACAGGCTGCCGACCGCGGCCAGGCCGAGATAGGTGTTGAAGCGCAATACGCCCTGGGCGATGGCGCCGAAGCGCCCGGCGTCCCAGCCGCGCCAGCGCTTGCAGAGCAGCAGGGCGAGCCAGGCGACGCCGAGCCCGAGCAGTACGGCCAGGGCCTGGCGGGCCAGGCCGGGGTCGTCCAGCGGCGCGGTCGCCAGGTTGCTGAACAGCAGCGCGGGAAACAGGATGAAGTAGTTCAGGCGTTCTGCGGCAGGCCAGAAGGCTTCGCCGGGAAAGTCCCAGCGGCGCAGGGCGTAACCGCCGACGATGAGGGCGAACAGCGGCCAGAGGGAGTAGAGCAGAGCGGTCACGGGCACCCCCGGATAGTGGAATCCGCTCATCTTGCGAGGTGGCTGCGGCACAGGGCAAGTCCGGCTTATGCTGGCACTCCCGCGAGGAGGATTCGCCATGCCCGAGACCCATACCGGCGGTTGCCATTGCGGCTATCTGCGCTACGCCGTCGCCGCGCCGCTGGACGATGTCGCTCACTGCCACTGCTCGATCTGCCGGCGCACCACAGGCGGCATCGTCACCACCTGGGCCACGGTGCCGCGCGCGGCGTTCCGCTGGCTGGCGGGCGAACCGGCGGAATATGCCTCGTCGGCCAGCTGCACGCGCTACTTCTGCCCGCGTTGCGGGGCCAACCTGGCGTTGTTCACCCGGCTCAGCGCCGATACCCTGGACTTCACCGTGGCCAGCCTCGACCATCCCGAGCGCGCCCCCGCCAACCGGCACATCTGGGTCGGCAGCCGCCTGCCATGGCTACACCTCGACCCGCAGTTGCCCGAAGAGGACGAGGAGTTCATCGCCGGAGCGGACGACCCGTGAGCGAAGACCGGAGGTGGCACCTGTAGGGCGAATAACGCAGAGCGTTATCCGCCGTCTGCGAGGCGCTGAAAGAGCGCTCGGGACCATGCGTCCTGCAGGCGCCTCCCTCAGGGCAGCATCAGCCCGCCGGCCGCCTTGTGCAGCTCGCGCAGGTGCGCGCCGACCTCCTTGATGTTGGCCTCGTTGGCTTCCAGCTCGGCGCGGCGCTCGGGATCGAGCAGGGCGCGGACCTCGCGGTCGAGGTCGTCGCTGAGCCGGCGCAGGCGCGCCTGGCGTTCGCGGGTCTGCTCTTCCAGGTGCTTCCACTCGGCGGCCTGCGGCAGGCCGTAGCCGCCCTCCAGGAGTTCCGCCGGACGACTGAGGAAGCCGCTGTCGTCGAGGATCTGCTGGAAGGTCTTGCCGGCCACTTCCAGGCGCTGGTCGCCGGCCGGCTTGTCCAGGTGGCCGAGGTACAGGCGCTTCAACTCGTCCTGGGCGAGCAGCAGCTGGCGCCGCAGCGAGGCCTGCTCGAGCAGCAGCAGCGCCGCGCTGGCGCGCAGGTCGGCCTTGGCGAACCAGGGCTGGCGCTCCCTGGCCGGCAGCGCCAGCCAGTCCTCGACCTTGTCCTGGGGAATGTGCAGGCGCTGCTTGAGCACGTCGAACATCGCCTGGTAGCGGTCGCGGAAGGAGTCGAAGCGGTAGCCCAGGCGCAGGGCTTCCTTGGGGTCGTCGAGCACACTGGGATCGGCCAGCTTGCGGTTCTCCAGCATCTCGAGCACGCCGTAGGGGGTGATGCTGTCCAGGCTTTGCAGCGGTCGCCGGGGGATGCCGCTGCGCAGCAGCTTGAGGGTTTCCACCGCGCAATTGTTGGAGATGAAGTAGTACTGGCCGTCGTAGCTCCAGTGACTCTGCGCGGCGCGCTCGACCAGGCTGGCGACCTCCTCGCGGTCCAGCTTCAGCGGCACCGAGGCGAGGCTGCGCAGCTCGACCTTGGTGTATTCCTCGATCACCTGCGACAGCGGCAGGACGAACAGGCGCGACGGATAGGCGCCGGTCAGGCCGTCCCAGCTGGACAATTGCAGGTCGCCGACGAAGGCGCGGTAGGACAGCACCAGATGCTGGTCGAGGTCCAGCCGGCAGTCCGGCCCACGCGGCCGGCCGGGGGCGCAGATCACCAGGCGGAGCATGGTGTGGCCCCAGCGGCTGACCAGGTTGTCGTTGGCCTCGGCCAGCAGGTAGTCGACCTCGTAGACCCGCTCGGGGTCGAGCTGGCCCAGCGGCTGCTGGCCGAAGTCGCGGCCGGCGTTGAGGTAGGCGAAGCTCTGCGCACAGGCACTGTGTTCCGGCGCCCAGCCGAAGCGTTGCTGGTAGTAGCGGTAGAGCGCCGGGCGGCGGCAGGCGTAGCTGGGATCGAGGAGGAAGTACTCCATGTTCACCGCGACGAACTCGCGCGGATTGCTCAGCTCGTAGACGTCCGGGCTGCGCAGTACGAAGCCATTGTGCGCCTCGCGCCGCCCGCGCTGGCCGGCGCGTTGCGGCCAGCCGGCGAGATCGAGCAGGCGCGGGTCGTCGGAGAGCGTGAAGCGGCGACCGCTCTGCCCGCGGCAATCGGTGGGCTGGGCGATCCGGCCGAGGGTTTCTTCCTGGCGCGTGCAGCGGCGGATCTCGCGTTTTTCCTCCGCCGACCACAGGCGCGCGCGATCGTAGACGTGGGTCAGCTCGTGCAGCAGGGTCGCCAGCAGCTCGCGCCGCTCGGTGCCGTGCACGCGCCCGGTCTGGCGGCTGGCGGCGCTGCCGTCGGTGAGATCGGCCAGGTACTTGCGGTTCAGCGCGATGCGCTGCGGGCCACGGGCCTGGCCCATGCCGTTGGCGGGCAGGTCGTCGCGCCACTCGACCTCGATCTCGCGGTCCAGGCGTTCGCGGAAGGCCGGCGGCAACTTGTCCGCGGCTTCGTCCAAGAGTTGCTGGCTGGCCTCGCGCTGCGCAGGGTCCAGTTCAGGCGCGTCGAGTTTCAGGCGCAGGGCCGCCGTCGCGTTGCCGGCTCCGCAGAGGGCCAGCGCCAGCAGCCAGGCGCAGGCCTTCCTCACAGGGCGAGAATGGCTTCGGCAAGTACCTGGTCGGAGGCTTCCCGGGCTTCCGGCAGACGGCTGCGCAGGGTCCGCATCGCGGCTTCCAGCTGGGCGCCGCGAATGGCGCCGTCGCTGGCGACGAAACTGGCGGCGTCGTCGCGCGCCTCGGTGACCACTTTCATGTCGCGCACGGAAGTGGTGGTGTCGGAAGTGAAGTCGATGCTGCGGTCGAGGGCGCGGACGATGATATTGCTGGTCGCGACCACCGAGCGTGCTTCCGCGGCCGTGGCGCAGAGCGCCAGCAGCAGGGCGGCGAACAGGGGGCTATGACGCATGGAGCTACGGCGCATGGAGGTTCTCCGGAACGGTGGTGATCGCCTATTGGGCAAGAATTGCTTCGGCCAGTTCCTGATCGCTGGCCGCCAGCTCGGGGTGCGCGACACGCAACCAGCGCAGCGCCGCTTCCAGGCGCGCACCACGGATGCTGCCATCGCTGGCGACGAAGCTGGCCGCATCGCCCCGGGCATCGCGTAACAATTTGTTCTCGAACGGCGTGCTGGTCAGCTTGCTGGTGACGTAAAGGGACTTCGCGGTGAACGCCGTCGTGGTATCGAAGGCGTGCGCAGCGGGCGCCAGCAGGCAACAGAAGAGCAACGAGAACCGGTAACGCATGGGGTTGGGCGGAATAGGACTGGAACAGCCGCCAAGGCTAACGGAATGTGCGGCGCGGAGCCAGTGTGGCCGGTCGGCCAGGTCATCGCCGCAGCCGGGCGGCTGCGGCGGCGGGGCGGGCGACTCAGATGGTCAGGATCGCCTGGGCCAGTTGCATGTCGTTGGCGGCCAGGCTCGGCAGCTTGCCACGGATGTGGCGCAGTGCGGCTTCCAGGTGCGAACCGCGGATGTCGCCCTGGCTGGCGACGAAGCTGGCGGCGTCGTCGCGCGCTTCGAGGACGATCTTGTCGTCGCGGAAGGAATTGGTGATGTCCGAAGTGGCATTGGAGGTCATGCCGGTGGCGCGGACCAGAGTATCCGTGGTGACCACGAAGCTGCTGGCGAACGCGCTGGAGGCGCAGGCGAGCAGGGCAGCGGCACCGATCAGGCGCAGACGTTTCATGTGAGTTGCTCCGAACGAAGTCAGCGTAGACGGCCGCATCCGCGCGGCCGTGTCAACGCTGAGACTAACCAACTGTGCGCCACGTCACCAGCGGCTCAGCGCCAGAAAGGTTTCGAAATCTCTACGTAGCGTTCGCTCGGGCTGATCGCCAGGTCGGCGAGGTCGTGTTCGGACATTTGCGCAAGATGCTTGCGCGATCGAGCGTTTTGTCGCCAGGAATTCAATTTTTCCAGCAGGGCGGCGAGATGTGGATGGGCGGCCGGGAGACCGCTGGAACTCCCGGCGTGCGGGTGCGGGGATGTCCTCATCGTGCGTTCCTTCCCATCCCGGGGATGGGGGCGGGGTGTGGAACCTCATGATGCGCCGGGACCGCTGGCTTGCTCAGGGGCAACCACGCGGGAGTTGGACGGAACAGTTCGGTGGCCCCGGCAACTGTTCCGCCCGGCTGTAGCGGAACTGTTCCGGTGGTTCTACGCCTGGGCGGGCTTGCGCGCGATGATCACCTGGCTCTTGGCGACCACGGCGTCCAGGGCCTGCTTGATGGCCGGGCCGCGCGGCGAGTCGAGCAGCGCCTGCCAGGTCCTGGCCCAGTGTTCGAGGAGGGGATGGTCGGGATTGCCGAAATCGACCTTGGCCTCCCAGAACAGCAGCATCCACAGCGACCAGTAGAAGCCGTAGCGGCTGTGGCTGAGGATTTCCAGCCCGGCTTCGCGCACCAGTGCGGCGAACTGCTCCTCGCCGAGCACGCGGATGTGGTTGGGTTTGCGGAAGTATTCGTCGGCGGCGAAGTCTTTCTGCAGGTCTTCCGACGTGGGATGCGGCACGCTGAGCAGATAGAGTGCGCCGGGCTGGCCGACCCGCACCAGCTCGGCGAGGAACTGCCGCGGATCGTCGACGTGCTCGATGACCTCGGTGGAGACCACCCGGGTGGCCGTGGCGTCAGCCAGGGGCAACGGGTCGCAGTCGCTGACCAGGCATTCCAGTTCGCGGGCCGGGGTATCGGCCAGGCGCTCGCGGGTCCTGGCGATCTTTTCCGCGTCGATGTCGGCGATGATGATGCGAGCGCCGCGCATGGCGCAGAAATGAACGTTGCCGCCGTCGCCGCACCCCGCGTCGAGCACGGTGTCCTCGGCGGAAATCGGAAAGCCGCTGAACAGCTCGTCGGTCTCCTGGTTGAACCAGCCGCTGAGCACCGCGTCGCGCAACCCGAGCATGTACGGGTCGACCGGCGCGGGTGCGGGTGGCGCGGCGACGGGCTCGGTGGCGGGGCTGGGCGGCGAGACGATCTTCTTGAGGAAGTTCAGCATGAGGTGGCTCCGGAAGTGGTGGCGACGCGGCGGGCGGCGCTCAGGCGCTTGACCAGGCGGGAGCCCAGGTCGCGGCAGGGGCTCTCGACGAAGCGGTAGTTGAGCTCGCTGAGTACGACGATCAGGACCAGGCTGATGGCGAGCAGCGACAGGGGCCGCTCGCCGGCGTCCCAGCCCAGGCGGAAGCAGAGTTCGCGACTGAGATAGAACGCCGGGATGTGGATCAGGTAGATCGCATAGGAGCGCGCGCCGACCCAGACCAGCAAGCGCTTCAGCGGCCCGTTGGAGAGCAGGTAGTCGCGGTCGTAGGAGGCTATCCACACCAGCAGTCCGCACAATAGCGCGATGGCGCCGATCCGCACGGCGACCAGGCTGTACGCTTCGCTGGCCAGCACGCCCAGGGCCGCGGCCACGGCGGCCAGCAGCAACGGCCCGCTCCAGGCGCGGCCCAGCAGGGTGGGGTTCCAGCGGGCATAGCCAGGCTGCAGGGAGGCGAGGGCGAGTAGTACGCCGATGGCCAGGGCGTCGGTGCGCAATACCATCAGCAGCGGCGTGCGCAGGCTGAAGAACTGGACCAGCACCAGCGCCAGGAGGGCCCAGCCCAGGTAGCGACGCAGGCAGAGGATCAGCAGCGGCAGCAGGAGGTAGAACTGTTCCTCCAGGGAAAGGCTCCAGTAGACGAAGCTGGCACCGTATTCGTAGCGGTAGAAACTGTCGGCGAAGCGGAAGTTGGCGACCTGGAGGAAACCGGCGAGGCTCGCCGCGAGGTTGGCCGACAGGCTGCCGAAGGCTCCGGAGCGGTTCAGCAGCAGGCAACAGGCCAGGATCAGCGCCAGCCACAGCCAGGCCGAGGGCAGCAGGCGGAAGGCGCGGCGGATCCAGAAGTACCGCGCCTGTTCCCAGAATGCCTGGCGTGTGGGCGCCTCGCGCAGTTGCGGGATGAGGGTGCGGGCGATGACGAAGCCGGAGATGGCGAAGAACAGGTCCACGCCCCACCAGAACTGGACGCGCTGGTTGATGCCGTCCAGCAGTGCCGGGGAGCCGCTGAACAGGTTGCCGTGCAGATGGTGGAATACCACGCCGAGCACGGCCAGCCCGCGCAACAGTTCGATGTCGAGGATGCGTTTGCCGCTCATGTCCGCGACGATCCGGGGTCGAGCGGCTTGCGCGCGATGATCACCTGGCTCTTGGGCATGAAGTGGTCGAGCAGGTGCTTGATCTCCAGGCCGTCGGGACGGGCCAGGAGGTTTTCCCAGAGCCGTGCCCAGTCTTCCATCAGCGCCGGGTAGGGCGGCTGGATACGGTCGCGGACGGCGCCGCCGAGCTCACGGCCGGCGGCCCGTTCGCTGGCCCAGAAGAAGATCATGCCCATCACCCAGAAGAAGCCGCTGGCCTGGCGGTGCTCGATGACCAGCCCGGCGTCCTGCACCAGGCGCGCGAAGTCGTCACGGGAAAAGATGTGGATGTGGTTGGGCGCCCGGAAGTAGTCGGCCGGGGCGATGCCCTGCTGCAGGTGTTCGCCGACCGGGTCCGGCACGCTCAGCAGGTACTGCGCGCCAGGGCGCCCGAGACGCACGAGTTCGGCTATCACCCGCGCTGGGTTGGCCACGTGTTCGAGCACTTCCATGCACACCAGCTTGTCGGCGCAGGCGTCGCGCAGCGGCAGCGGATCGCTGTCGCTGACCAGGCCGGTGAAGGGCCGCCGGGCCACCGCCTCGACCTGCTGCGCCAGGCTTCGCACCTTGTCCTCCTCGCTGTCGGTGAAGATCACCGAAGCGCCCTGGCGGGCGGCGAAGAGGGTGGCGACGCCTTCGCCGCAGCCGAGATCGAGCAGGGTGTCCTGGGCGCCGATGGCGAAGCCGGCGAGCAGTTCGCCGGTTTCGCTGCGGAACCAGCCATCCAGCACCGCATCGCGCAGACCGCACATGCGTGGCGACACCGGTTCGCTCGCCGCAGCGGGACGGGAACGCCAGCGTTGGAGCAGGGCGCGGATCATGCCGGGATGCTTTGCAAGGCGGCGGGGTCGCCTTGTGCCGCTTCGTCGAGGAAGCGACGCAGGCGCTCCACGGCCAGCTTGCGGCTGCAGAAGCGTTCGAGGCTGGCGCTGGCATGCGCGGACATGCGTGCGTAGCGCTCCGGCTCCTGGCGAGCGACCTCGAAACTGGCCCGGTAGGCCCGGCACAGCGACTCCCAGTCGGTGATGTAGCGCAGCGTGCGGTAGGCCGCGCGCGGGTCGTGGGGCCAGGCGGTGGCTTCTTCCGAGGAGTCGACGATGAAGGCGTTGTCGGCGTCGATGTAGTCGATCATCGCGGTATTGCGCGGAGCCACGGCCGGCTTGCCGCTGGACATGAATTCCATCAGCGGCAGGCATTGGCCTTCGCCGTAGGAGGTGTTCACCACGTAGCTGGTGGCCTCGACCAGCCGCTCGTAGTCCGGGTCGGCGAGGTAGCCGTGGATCAGCACGATGCGGCAGCGGTAGGACTGGTTCTTGTACAGGTGGTGAAGCATGTCGGCCAGCGCTTCGCCGACGTTGTGGTGGGTCAGTTTCAGCACCAGGGTGGCGTCGGGCTCGTCGCGGAAGGTGGCGCAGAACGCGCTGATCATGTCCTGCCAGTTCTTGCGCCCGTCGTAGGGGTTGAACACCGAGGTGTAGATGACCCCGTCGAGGCTCAGCTCGACCTGTTTCGCCGCGCGGTCCGGCAGGGCCAGGACCTCCGCCGACGGCTCGGGGTCGGCATGGTCGGCCAGGTCCAGCTGGCGGCTGTCCACCAGCAGGCCGTCCAGGTGCAGGCGCACATCCCGGGCTTCGGGACGGCCCGCCTGCTGCGAGGCGCGGTTGGCGAAGCGATCCCAGACCGGCGCCGGCACGCTCAGTACCGGGTAGTCGCGACCCATGGCGGCGCGCACCACGTCGACCGTGAAGCTGGAGTGGGTGATGGCCCGTCCGCTGTGGCGCAGCACATGTCGCCAGTCGTGGCGCGGTTCGCCGTGCCAGGTTTCGCTGGGCAGGGTGCTGAACTCCCAGGCGAACACCGGGATGGTCGGGCAGGCATGGTGGATCGGCGTGCGATGGGGCGGCGAGAAGGAGAGGAAGACGCAGGGTTCGCCGCGCTTGCGGCAGTCGTGGTAGAGGCGGTCCACCAGTTCGTCGGGATCGCTGACTTCGACCACCTGGCCGATCTCTTCCAGCAGCGGACGGAATTCCTTGAGGACGAAGTAATAGCTGTACTCCGGGCGCCCGAGGTTCTGCCGGATGGTGGTCTTGTTGGTCTCGGAGTGGATGATGATCAGCATGGAACGTTGCCTGTGGCGGTGGCCGCCAGTTCGACGCCGGGCGCAGGGGTTGCCTTGCGGGCGGAAAGGAAGGGTTCCAGGCGCTGGCGGACCACGTCGCCGGCGCAGTAGCCGCGCATGCGTTGGTTGGCCGCGGCGGACAGTTGCCGATAGCGCTCCGGCTGTTCCCGGGCTACCCGGTAGCTCTCCAGGTAGGCCTCCTTCAGGGACTCCCAGCTCGGCCGGTAGCGCCGGGTGCTGTACAACCGGCGCGAATCCTGCGGCCAGGCCGCGGGCTCCTGGCTGGAGCGGACCACGAAGCCCACCTGGGCGTCCATGTAGTCGGCCATCGCCGAATGGTCCGGAGCGATCGCCGGGGTGCCGCAGGACATGAATTCCATCAGCGGCAGGCACAGGCCCTCGCAGCGCGAGGCGTTCACGTAGTAGCTGGCGGCTCCGTACAGGCGGGCGTACTCCGCGGCATCGAGATAGCCGTGCAGGGCGATGACCCGGCAGGCGAATGGCGACAGTTGGGAAAGCAGGGTGAGCAGTTCGACGTGGTAGGTCGTTAGGTCGCTCTGGGTCATCTTCAGCACCAGCGTGGCATCGCTGGTGTCGCGGAATGCCCAGCAGAAGGCGGTGATCAGGTGATGCCAGTTCTTGCGCCCGTCCAGCGGATTGAACACCGAGACGTAGACCACCCCGTCCACGACGACCTGCTGGTGCTGGTCGACGGCCGGCAACAGCGCCGGCGGATGCTCGGGCTCGGCGGGCGGCATCGGCTCGATGGCCTGGGGCAATGGCTCCGGCAGCGTTTCCAGCGCCGTTGGCGGGGGCGGCAGCGGCCGGCGCAGGTGACGGAACAGCCAGCGGCGTACCGGTATGGGTACCAGGTCGCTGACGGCTTCCCGGTACCACAGCAGCAGGTAGTGCTTGCTGATGACCAGTCGGCGCCTCCAGTCGAGAGGAACCGGCTCTGGCTCTGGTTCTGGCTCAGGGACCGGTTCGGGCTCGGGCTCGGCGGGCGTCTCGGGGAGGACCTCGAGGATCTCGTCCTCGGTCTCTTCCCTGATCGGTGCGATGAGGCCGTCGGCGGAAAGGCCCAGCAGGCGGCTGTCGATGACGCAGCCCTTGAGTTGCAGGGTCTCGCCGGACTTGACCGGATTCCGTTCGCCTTGCTGGCGGATCGCGGCGAAGTCCTCCCAGATCGGCGTCGGCAGCGCCAGTACCGGAAAATCTTCGCCCAGCACCCGGCGAACCGCGCGGGCAGTCTGCTCGGAGAGGGTGATGGCTGCGCCATGGCCGGCCAGGACCTGGCTCCAGTCCTGCGCCGGATCGCCGTCCCACGCCACGTCGGGAATCGACTCGAACTCCCAGGCGACCACGCACAGCATCGGGCATTGCAGGCCCCGCGCCGCCTTGTGCGGCGGGGTGAAGGAGAGGAACAGGCAGTCTTCGCCCTGTTCATGCAGTTGCCGGTAGAGCGGGTCGACTTCGTCCGTGCTCTGTACCAGGTGGACCTGTCCCAGCGATTCGAGGATTGGCCGGTAGGCCTTGAGGACGAAGTAGTAGCTGTATTCGGGGCGACCGAGGTTGTGGCCGATCGAGCGCTCGTTGATATCCGAGTAAAGGATGAAATTCATGGCATCTCGTGATGAAACTGCCCGTTCGACAGCTTGGTGGTGATGAGCGAGGCCAGGTGCTGCTTCGTTGTCCGGAAGCCTTCCCGGCGGACTGGTCGACCCATCGTGTTCTTGTTCTGTTATCGCGACCGCGACCTGTTCGATCAACAGAACAGGAGGCAGTCAAGCACGAAATCGAGAGGCATTCTAAACATACCTTTCGCAAAAACGTGAAGGCTGACGGAGAAAACGTCATGCCGTTCGAATGAGAACCTACCGGTCACGAATAAGCGGTTGAAATCGGCGCATTCTTGGCACAGATTGGAGCGCGATAATCAGAACAACACGCTATCCGGCATGACCTCTGGAACGTCGTATTCCTAGGAAGAGCGTCGCTGAGCGTAGCATCAGATAAAAGGCCCGCTTCCTTGACTCAGCGTCTGTTCGTCACCGGGCTCTCCGGTTTCGTAGGCAAGCATCTTCAAGCTTATCTGGCAGCGGCCCACACGCCGTGGGCGCTCCTTCCCGTACCGCATCGTTACGACCTGCTGGAGCCGGATTCGCTGGGCGACCTCTGGCCGGAGCTGCCGGATACGGTCATCCACCTGGCCGGGCAGACCTACGTGCCGGAGGCCTTCCGCGATCCTGCGCGGACCCTGCAGATCAACCTCCTTGGCACCCTGAACCTGCTCCAGGCGCTTAAGGCGCGGGGTTTCTCCGGTACCTTCCTGTACATCAGCTCCGGCGACGTCTACGGCCAGGTGGCCGAGGCGGCGTTGCCGATCCACGAGGAACTCATCCCCCACCCGCGCAATCCCTATGCGGTCAGCAAGCTGGCGGCCGAGTCGCTGTGCCTGCAGTGGGGTATCACCGAAGGCTGGCGGGTGCTGGTGGCGCGACCGTTCAACCATATAGGGCCGGGGCAGAAGGACAGCTTCGTGATCGCCAGCGCCGCGCGGCAGATCGCCCGGATGAAGCAGGGCTTGCAGGCCAATCGGCTGGAAGTGGGGGACATCGACGTCAGCCGTGATTTCCTCGATGTCCAGGACGTGCTGTCAGCCTATCTGCGCCTGCTCTCCCACGGCGAGGCGGGCGCCGTCTATAACGTCTGTTCCGGGCAGGAGCAGAAGATTCGCGAGCTGATCGAACTGCTGGCGGACATCGCCCAGGTCGAGCTGGAAATCGTTCAGGACCCTGCCAGGATGCGCCGGGCGGAACAGCGGCGGGTTCGCGGCAGCCATGCGCGACTGCACGACACCACGGGCTGGAAGCCTGAAATAACCATAAAACAGTCCCTGCGGGCGATCCTGTCCGACTGGGAGTCACGGGTACGAGAAGAATGACAAGAAGTGCACTGGTAACTGGGATCACCGGTCAGGACGGAGCGTACCTGGCCAAGCTGCTGCTGGAGAAGGGCTACCGGGTCCACGGCCTGGTGGCGCGGCGCAGCAGCGACACGCGCTGGCGCCTGCGCGAACTGGGGATCGAAGGCGATATCCAGTACGAGGACGGCGACATGGCCGATGCCTGTTCGGTGCAGCGCGCGGTGATCAAGGCGCAGCCGCAGGAGGTCTACAACCTGGCGGCACAGAGCTTCGTCGGGGCCTCCTGGAACCAGCCGGTGACCACCGGCGTCGTCGACGGCCTGGGCGTGACCCACCTGCTCGAGGCGATCCGCCAGTTCAGCCCGGAAACGCGCTTCTACCAGGCTTCCACCAGCGAGATGTTCGGCCTGATCCAGGCCGAGCGCCAGGACGAGAACACGCCCTTCTACCCGCGCAGCCCCTACGGCGTGGCCAAGCTCTATGGCCACTGGATCACCGTCAACTATCGCGAGAGCTTCGGCCTGCACGCCTCCAGCGGCATCCTGTTCAACCACGAATCGCCGCTGCGCGGCATCGAGTTCGTCACGCGCAAGGTTACCGACGCGGTGGCCCGCATCAAGCTCGGCAAGCAGCAGGAATTGCGCCTGGGCAACGTCGACGCCAAGCGCGACTGGGGCTTTGCCGGGGACTACGTCGAAGCCATGTGGCTGATGTTGCAGCAGGACAAGGCCGACGACTACGTGGTGGCCACCGGTGTCACTACCACCGTGCGCGACATGTGCCAGATCGCTTTCGAGCATGTGGGCCTGGACTACCGCGACTTCCTCAAGATCGACCCGGCGTTCTTCCGGCCCGCCGAGGTCGACGTGCTGCTGGGTAATCCGGCCAAGGCTCAGCGTGTGCTCGGCTGGAAGCCCAGGACCAGCCTGGACGAGCTGATCCGGATGATGGTCGAGGCGGACCTGCGACGCGTTTCCCGGGAGTAAGCCATGCTGATTCCCGTGGTGCTTTCCGGCGGCGCCGGTACCCGCCTTTGGCCGGTGTCGCGTGAAGGACAGCCGAAGCCGTTCATGCGCCTGCCCGATGGCCAGACCCTGCTGGGCAAGACCTACCGACGTGCCGCCGGGCTCCTGGCCGGGCATGGCGAAATCGTCACGGTGACCAACCGCGAGCATTACTTCCAGAGCAAGGACCAGTTCCAGGCGGCCCGCCTGGGGCGGCATCGGGGACATTTCATCCTCGAACCGACCGGACGCAACACCGCTCCGGCGATTGCCGTCGCCGCCCTGGCGCTGCAAGCCGAACATGGCGACGCGGCGGTACTGGTGGTGATGCCGGCGGATCACCTGATCCGCAACGAGGAGGCCTTCCGCGAGGCGGTGGGGCATGCCGCGCGTCTCGCCGTCGCCGGGCACCTGGTTACCTTCGGCGTGGTGCCGGATGCAGCGGAAACTGGTTTCGGCTATATCGAGCTGGGCGACCGGCTGGACGAGCAGGGGGCGGCCAAGGTGCGCCGCTTCGTCGAGAAACCCGATGAGGAAACCGCCCGTCGCTACGTGGAAAGTGGCGGTTTCCTGTGGAACTCCGGGATGTTCTGTTTCACGGCCTCGACCCTGGTCGACGAGCTGGCGCAGCATGCCCCGGCCCTGCTGGAGCAGGCCAGGGCCTGCCTGGCCGCCAGTGCGGCGGTGAAGATGGCCGATGGCATCCAGCATGAGCTAGCGGGCGAAGCCTTCGCCGCGCTGCCGGACATTTCCATCGACTATGCGCTGATGGAGCGCTCCGCGCGGGTCGCCGTGGTGCCGGCGGCCTTCGACTGGAGCGATATCGGTTCCTGGGGCGCGATGAGCGCGCTGCTCGACGCGGACGCAGAGGGCAATCGCGGCAGCGGCGACACCCTGTTCGTCGACACCCGTAACACCTTCGTGCAGAGCGACGGGCGCCTGGTCGCCACGGTCGGGGTCGACGACCTGGTCGTGGTGGATACTTCCGATGCGCTGCTGATCGCCCGCGCCGACCGGGTCCAGGAGGTGCGCAGGGTGGTGCAGCGGCTGAAGGACGAGCGGCACGAGGCCTATCGGCTGCATCGGACCGTCAACCGTCCCTGGGGCAGCTATACCGTCCTCGAGGAGGGGCCGCGCTTCAAGATCAAGCGAATCGTGGTCAGGCCGGGAGAGCGCTTGTCGCTGCAGATGCACCATCACCGCAGCGAGCACTGGATCGTGGTGCAAGGCATGGCCAGGGTCACCAATGGCGATGGCGCGCGGCTGGTCAACAGCAACGAGTCGACCTACATTCCCGCGGGCCACCGGCATCGCCTGGAAAACCCGGGGGTCATCGACCTGGTGATGATCGAGGTGCAGAGCGGCGAATACCTGGGAGAGGACGACATCGTCCGCTTCGAGGACCAGTACGGCAGGGTGGTCTGATGCTTCTTGGCTTGTCTCGTTCCTTGTGGGGCTATCGTGGCTTCGTTCTCGGCAGCGTCAAGCGCGAGTTCCAGTCGCGCTACCGCGGGTCGCTGTTCGGCGCGTTGTGGACGGTGCTCAATCCGCTGTCGATGATCGTCGTCTACACGGTGATCTTCTCCCAGGTGATGCGCGCGCGCCTGCCGGGGGTCGACGACGGCCTGGCCTACAGCGTCTATCTCTGCGCCGGCCTGCTGACCTGGGGCCTGTTCGCGGAAATCACCTCGCGCAGCCAGAGCATGTTCATCGAGAACGCCAACCTGCTGAAGAAGATCAGCTTCCCGCGCATCTGCCTGCCGGTCATCGTACTGCTCAACGCCGGGGTCAATTTCGCCATCATCCTCGCCTTGTTCCTCGGCTTTCTCGCCCTCAGCGGGCGCCTGCCGGGCGCGGCATTGCTCGCGCTGGTGCCGCTGCTGGCGATCCAGGTGCTGTTCGCGGCGGGACTGGGGATGATCCTCGGGGTGCTCAACGTGTTCTTCCGCGACGTCGGCCAGTTGTTCGGCATCTGCCTGCAGTTCTGGTTCTGGCTGACGCCGATCGTCTATCCGATCGGCATCCTGCCCGAGGGTATCCGCTCGCTGATCGAACTCAACCCGATGACCGCGCTGATGCGCAGCTACCAGCAGCTGTTCCTCCACGGGCAATGGCCGGACTGGCCTTCATTGCTGCCGATCACCCTGCTGGCGCTGCTGCTGTGCGCGCTCGGCCTGCGTCTGTTCCGCCAGCGGGTCGGCGAAATGGTGGATGAACTCTGATGGGACAGATACGCGTATCCGGCCTCGGCAAGGCCTACAAGCAGTATCCCAATCGCTGGAGCCGGTTGTTCGAATGGCTGGTGCCTTTCAGCCCTTCGCGCCACCACCTGCACTGGATCCTGCGCGAGGTCGAGTTCACCATCGAGCCGGGCGAAGCGGTCGGCATCGTCGGGGTCAACGGCGCCGGCAAGAGCACCTTGCTGAAGATGATCGCCGGCACCACCCAGCCGACCTGCGGCGAGATCCGCGTGGCCGGCCGGGTCGCCGCGCTGCTCGAGCTGGGCATGGGCTTCCACCCGGACTTCACCGGCCGGCAGAACGTCTTCATGGCCGGGCAACTGCTGGGCATGCAGGTCGAGGAAATCCAGGCGCTGATGCCGGATATCGAGGCCTTCGCCGAAATCGGCGAGGCCATCGAGCAACCGGTGCGCACCTACTCCAGCGGCATGCAGATGCGCCTGGCGTTCAGCGTGGCGACTGCCCGGCGGCCGGACATCCTGATCGTCGACGAGGCCCTGTCGGTCGGCGATGCCTATTTCCAGCACAAGAGCTTCGAGCGCATCCGCAGTTTCCGCAAGGCCGGCACCACCCTGCTGATCGTCTCCCACGACCGCTCGGCGATCCAGTCCATCTGCGACTCCGCGATCCTCCTGGAGCAGGGACGGATGGCCATGCGCGGGCGGCCGGAAGAGGTGATGGACTACTACAACGCCCTGCTCGCCGAGCGCGAGGGGCAGACCGTGCGCCAGGAAATGCTCGCCGACGGCCAGGTGCGGACGATTTCCGGCACCGGCGAGGCAGCGATCCTCGACGTACGGATGGTCGACCAGCGGCAGCGTGCGCTGGAGGTGGTCGAGGTAGGCCAGGCGGTGACGCTGGAAGTCGAAGTCGAGGTTCGCCAGGACATCGAGCGGCTGATCCTCGGCTTCATGATCAAGGACCGCCTCGGCCAGCCGATGTACGGGATCAATACCCACCGCCTGGACAAGGCCCTCACCGACCTGAAGGCCGGCGAGCGCATCACCTACCGCTTCGCCTTCGACATGCGCCTGGGCAAGGGGCACTACTCGGTGGCGCTGAGCCTGTCGCGGCTGGACTCGCACCTGGACCGCAACTTCGAATGGCGCGACTACGGCCTGGTCTTCCATGTCATCAACAATCGCCAGGAAGACTTCGTCGGTTGCTCCTGGCTGGGCGCCGAAACTCATATCAGCCGCTCCGGCGAGGCGGCTCTGGACCCCACTTCCGCGGAGAGCACTCCATGACGCGTCTGTTGGTCGAATGCACCTATGTGTTCGAGCATCCCAAGGTCAATTCCGGTATTCAGCGGGTGGTGCGCAACGTCATCCGCGAGTTGCCGGAAGCCGACGAGACGGTGGAGTGCATCCCGGTGGCAATGCTCGACGGCACCCTGTATCAGGTCCACAGCCTGGCGCCGCTGGACCCGCGGCCGCATTCGCCGCTGGTACGCCTGCGCATCCTGGTGGAGCGAGCCGCCAACTACTTCTGGCTGGGCCAGCGCACCCTGGAAAAGCGCCGCCCGTTCCGTTCCTCGCCGTGGGCCCGGCGCCTTCTCTATGTAGCCTGCCGCTTGTTCGCCTTCGCCTTCCTCAGCATTCCGCTGCGCCTGCTCGACCGCATCCTCGGCAAGCAGCAGCCTGCACCCGTGCGCGCGACCCCGCTCGAACATCGGGCCGGCGACCAACTGGTCTTGCTGGACTCCTCCTGGCACGCCGATTTCTTCCCGCTGGCGGAACGCCTCAAGAGCGAGGGCGTGGGCATCGTCTCGGTGATCTACGACCTGATTCCCCTGACCCATCCGCAATTCTGCGATGCCGGACTGGTCAAGGTGTTCAACCACTGGTTCGACTGGATCGCGGCCACCGCCGACGGCTACGTCGCGATTTCCGAGACCATCCGCGACGAAGTGCGCGCGGAGATGCTGCGGCGCATCGGCCCGGAGAAGGTCGCGCAACGCTGGTTCGATTATTTCCACCTGGGTTCGGAGCTGGACCTGGTGGAGGACGGCGCCTCCGTCGAGCCCGATCTGCTGCGCATGTTCAAGGCCAAGGCGCCGGTATTCCTGATGGTCAGCACCATCGAGCCGCGGAAGAACCACGGTTACCTGCTGGATGCCTTCGAGCGTGCCTGGGCCCAGGGTTCGCAGGCGCGGTTGTGCATCGCCGGACGCATCGGCTGGAAGTGCGAGGCGCTGGTGGAACGGGTGCGGCAGCATCCGGAGCTGAACAAGCGCCTGTTCATGTTCAACGACCTCTCCGACAAGAGCCTGGAGTACGCATACTCCCATGCCGCATCGCTGGTCTTCCCGTCCTATGTGGAAGGTTTCGGCCTGCCGCTGGTGGAGGCCATGCAGCGCGGCCTGCCGGCGATGGGCAGCGACATCCCGGTGTTCCGCGAGATCGGCGGCGAATTCATGGCCTACTTCGACCTCGCCGATCCGCAGACCCTGGCGAACCTGGTCACCCGCTTCGAAGCCACGGGCGAGTTCCCGGCCGAGCGACCGGTCGGCGAATGGCGCTGGATCGGCTGGCACGAGGCGAGTCGGCAACTGATCGCGCGGATCCTGCTCGCCCTCGGCAAGGCCCCGGCGCATGGCGAGGCAGTACATGCGGATTGCGGTTAACGCGCGGATTCTCCAGGCGCCGCGGACCGGCATCGGGCATTACCTGGTCGAGTTGCTGGGCGCGTTGCAGGCGCACGCGGACTTCGAGTTTTCCCTGTTCCATGGCTGGGGCTGGAGCGGCGACCTGCCGGCGGCGGCGCTGCCCGGCTATTCGCGTCTGTCGCCCTGGCTGCGCAACCTGCCCGGAGCCTACCGGGCACGACGCTGGCTGGAGCAGCGGCGTTTCGATAGCGGTCGGCCGCCGGTCGATCTCTACCATGAGCCCAGTCTCTGGCCGCTGGACTTCGACGGGCCGATGCTGATGACCCTGCACGACCTGACCCACCTGCATTATCCGGCGACGCAACCCGCCGCCCGCTTGCGCGAAATAGAACGCCGGCTGGCGCGCGGGATGGAAAAGGCGCGGTTGATCCTGACCGACTCGCAGGCGATCGCCGACGAGGCGCAGGCGTATTTCGGCCTGCCGCGCGAGCGCTTCGTGGTGGCGCCCCTCGGCCATGCCGCGCGGTTCCGTCCGCGGGACCGGGAGTCCCTGCGCGAGCCCTTGCGCGCGCATGGCCTGGTGCCGCGCGGGTATTTCCTCTGCGTAGGAACCCTCGAACCGCGCAAGAACCTGTCGCTGGCTCTGCGCGCCCATGGGCAACTGCCGGCGGCGGTCCGCCAGCGTTTTCCGCTGATGATCGTCGGCATGCCGGGATGGGAAAGTCGCTCGCTCGACGACGAACTGCGCCAGGCGCTGGCTTCGGGAACGGTGCGGCTGCTCGGCTACCTGCCGGACGAGCGGGTCGCCGAGTTGATGTCGGGCGCTCGGGCGCTGGTCTTCCCCTCGATCTACGAAGGCTTCGGCCTGCCTGTGCTGGAAGCCATGGCCAGCGGCACGCCGGTATTGCTCACGCGACTCTCCGCAATGCCGGAGGTGGCCGGCGAGGCGGGCAGCTATATTGACCCGGATGATGCCAATGGGCTATCTGACATGCTGGTCCGCATGACCGAGGATACCGTCTACTGGGAGTGCTGCCGGGAAGCCGGCCTGCGACGGGCGGAGCAGTTTTCCTGGAAGCGTTGCGCGAATCTCACCGCTGCAGCCTATCGTCGTGCCGTGGAGGGCTGAATGCGGGTACTGCACTTCTACAAGACCTACCTGAGCGAAACGGTAGGCGGGATCGAACAGGTGATCTTCCAGCTTTGCGAGAGCAGCGGGTCGTGGGGGATCGACAACCACGTCCTGACCCTGAGCAGCGACCCGCATCCGCCTGTCGTGCCCTTCGGCGGACATGTGGTGCATCGCGCCAGGCTCGACCTGCAGCTCGCTTCCACCGGGTTTTCCCTGAGCGTGTTCAAGCAGTTCCGCGAGCTGGCGGCGGAGGCGGACGTGGTCAACTACCACTTCCCCTGGCCGTTCATGGACCTGGTGCATTTCCTCACCGGTATGAACAAGCCGAGCGTGGTCACCTACCATTCGGACATCATCCGCCAGCGCGTCCTGTTGAAACTGTACCGGCCGCTGATGGGGCGCTTCCTTCATAGCGTCGATCGGATCGCGGTGGCGTCGCCCAACTACTTCAGCACCAGCGACGTGCTCCGCCAGTACCGGGAAAAGACCCGGGTGATCACCTACGGCCTGGACAAGGCCTGCTACCCGAAGCCTGCGGCACAGCGTCTGGAGCACTGGCGAGAGAAACTCGGGCCGCGGTTCTTCCTGTTCGTCGGGGTGATGCGCTACTACAAGGGCCTGCATATCCTGCTGGATGCGTTGCAGGGCACCGATTACCCGGTGGTGATCGTCGGTGCCGGGCCGTTGCAGGCCGAGCTGTATGCCCAGGCCGCGGCGCTGGGGTTGCGCAACGTGCACTTCCTCGGCCGAGTGGACGACGAGGACAAGGTCGCCCTGCTGCAACTCAGCTACGCCATGGTCTTTCCGTCACACTTGCGTTCCGAGGCGTTCGGTATCTCCCTGCTGGAGGGCGCGATGTACGGCAAGCCGATGATCTCCAGCGAGATCGGCACCGGCACCAGCTACATCAATATCCATGGCGAGACCGGCCTGGTCGTGCCGCCCAGCCAGCCGGCCGCGTTTCGCCAAGCGATGCGCTGGCTCTGGGAGCATCCGCAGCAGGCGGAGGAAATGGGCAGGAACGCGGAGGCCCGCTATCGGCAACTGTTCACCGCCGAAGAGATGGGGCGTCGCTGGAGCGAGCTGTACCGTGAACTGCTGGAGGAAAAGGCTTCTTCCAGATACGTGAAGGCCGCTCGGTAAGGAGCGGCCTACGGTACAGTTCAGGCTGGGCCGAACCGGGACGTTACAGTATCGCTTAGCGCCAGAACGGCTTGTTCAGCTCGGCGTAGCGCTGGGCTTCGCTGATGCCGGCGTCGGCGAGCAGGCGGGAGTCCAGGCGGGCCAGCTGGCGACGGCTCTGGATGCGGCGCTGCCACAGTTTCATGGTGCCCAGCAGGCTGCTGCTGCGGCGGTTGGAGCGAGCGATGTCGAAAGTGTTGGAACCGAGGGTACGTTCCATGATGTGTCGATCCTTCCCACTTGTGGTGGGTAGTCAGGTTGCTAGTGATTAACTGAGCAATATGATCTGACTAACAGGTCAACAAGAATAGGAACAGTTGCGGAGAATTGCGTTGGATCACCGGGGTGTGTTTCCGAACTGTATGGGTTGTTTCGGTGCGTAACTGTACCGCTCTGCACCGTCATGGTGCGTTACCGAAAGAAACAACGAAGTGTTACAGCAGGAAAAGCGGAAGGGCCGGGTCGGCGTGTTGCGATGGCGGCAAGAGAAAAGGCCGCCGAAATATGTTTTTACGTGGTTTTTTCTGCCCTGTCCAGACGCCCGGAAGAATTAATCGTCCGGGCGCTGGAAATAGTTGCGGATGAAACGGTTCAGCCTCAGCCGGCCAGCATGTGTCCGCGTTCTTCCAGGTTCAGGTGCCAGGCCAGCGCCTCGCGCAACAGATGCGGCGTGTGGCCGCCTTTCGCGCAAGCCGCCTCGAAGTAGTCCAGCAGCGGTGCCTGGTAGGACGGGTGGACACAGTTCTCGATGATCACCCGGGCCCGTTCGCGAGGCGCCAGGCCGCGCAGGTCGGCGAGGCCCTGCTCGGTGACGAGGATGTCGACGTCGTGCTCGGTGTGGTCGACGTGGCTGACCATCGGCACCACGCTGGAAATGTTGCCGCCCTTGGCGATCGACTTGGTGACGAAGATCGCCAGGTGCGCGTTGCGGGCGAAGTCGCCGGAGCCGCCGATGCCGTTCATCATCTTGGTGCCGCCGACGTGGGTCGAGTTGACGTTGCCGTAGATGTCGAACTCCAGCGCCGTATTGATGCCGATGATGCCCAGGCGACGGACCACCTCGGGGTGGTTGGAGATTTCCTGCGGGCGCAGCACCAGCTTGTCCTTGTAGCGCTCCAGGTTACCGAACACGTCGGCGTTGCGCCGCGGCGACAGGGTGATCGAGCTGCCCGAGGCGAAGCGCAGCTTGCCGGCGTCGATCAGGTCGAAGGTCGAGTCCTGCAGCACTTCGGAGTACATGGTCAGGTTCTCGAACGGCGACTCGATCAGGCCGCACATCACCGCGTTGGCGATGCTGCCGATACCGGCCTGCAGCGGGCCGAGGCTGTTGCTCATGCGCCCGGCGTCGACCTCGCGCTTGAAGAAATCGATCAGGTGGTTGGCGATGGCCTGGGTCTCGCCGTCCGGCGGCAGCACGGTGGATGGCGAGTCCGGCTGGTCGTTGATGACGATGGCGACGATCTTCTCCGGCGGGATCGGGATCGCCGTGCTGCCGATGCGGTCGTCGACGCGGGTCAGCGGGATCGGCGTGCGGGTCGGCCGGTAGGTCGGGATATAGATGTCGTGCAGGCCTTCCAGGTTGGTGCTGTGGGCCAGGTTGATCTCGACGATGACCTGCTTGGCGAAGATCGCGAAGCTCGCCGAGTTGCCCACCGAGGTGGTCGGCACGATGTGGCCCTGCTCGGTGATCGCGGCGGCTTCGATGACGGCGATGTCCGGCAGCTTCAGCTGGTGGTTGCGCAACTGCTCGACGGTTTCCGAGAGGTGCTGGTCGATGAACATCACTTCGCCGGCGTTGATCGCCTTGCGCAGGGTGCTGTCGACCTGGAACGGCATGCGCCGGGCGAGCACGCCGGCCTCGGTGAGCTGCTTGTCGAGGTCGTTGCCGAGGCTGGCGCCGGTCATCAGGCTGATACGCAGCGGACGTTCCTTGGCGCGCATGGCCAGCGCCTGGGGGACGGCCTTGGCCTCGCCGGCGCGGGTGAAACCGCTCATGCCGACGGTCATGCCGTCCTGGATCAGGTCGGCGGCTTCGGCCGCACTCATCACCTTGTCGAGCAGGGAGGGCAGGCGCACGCGATCACGGTACATGGAACGAACCTCAGACGACGAATTATTAGAGGCCGCCAGTCTAGGGTTTCCGCGATTTTTCGCCTTTATACCAAGGTCGAAGCGCCATTCAGCGGGCTTATGGGCGGATTGCCAGGACCACCACGCCCGCTGTCACCAGGGCTACGCCGAGCCATTGGCGCAGGTCCAGGCGTTCGCCGAGGAAGGCCACGCCGAGCAGTGCCACCAGCACCACGCTGAACTTGTCCAGCGGCGCCACCAGCGACGCCGGGCCGAGCTTGAGGGCGCGGAAATAGCAGATCCAGGAGGCACCGGTGGCCAGCCCGGAGAGCACCAGGAACAGCCAGCTGCGCGGCGGGATGCTGCCCGGGGCTTGGAACTTGCCCAGGACCGCGAGGATGCCGCCGAGGGTGACGAGGATCACCAGGGTGCGGATGAAGGTGGCGAAGTCCGAATCGACCCGGTCGAGGCCGATCTTGGCGAAGATCGCGGTCAGCGCGGCGAACAGCGCCGAAAGCAGTGCCCAGAAGGCCCAGGATGCCAGCATGTCGTCCTCCTCCGGGCCTTCTCCACGGGCTGCGCCGCTACAGGGCTTCCAGCTTGGCGTAGCCGAGCATCAGCCACTTGCTGCCTTCGCTCTCGAAGTTCACCTGCACCCGGGCCTGGGCGCCGGCGCCTTCGAAGTTGAGGATAGTCCCTTCGCCGAACAGCGCGTGGCGAACCCGCTGGCCGAGGGAGAAGGGCGTCTCCGGCACCCCGGCGCCGCTGAACAGGCTGCCGCCGGCGTTGCGCGAAGTGCCGCCGTAGGGGCGGCTGACGGTATTGGACAGGCGCACTTCCTGGATCAGCGCCGGCGGGATCTCGCGGATGAAGCGCGAAACCTTGTTGTAGGTCTCGCTACCGTAGAGCCGGCGGGTCTCCGCGTAGGTCAGGACCAGTCGCTGCATGGCGCGGGTGACGCCGACGTAGGCCAGGCGGCGTTCCTCTTCCAGGCGGCCGGACTCCTCCAGGCTCATCTTGTGCGGGAACAGCCCTTCCTCCATGCCGACCAGGAACACCAGCGGGAACTCCAGGCCCTTGGCGCTGTGCAGGGTCATCAGCTGGACACTGTCCTCGTGGGCGTCGGCCTGGGTTTCCCCGGCCTCCAGGGAGGCGTGGCTGAGGAAGGCCTGCAGCGGGGTGAGGTCTTCCTCTTCCTCGCTGTTCTCGAAGGCGCGGGCGGCGCTGACCAGTTCCTCGAGGTTCTCCACCCGGGCCTGGCCTTTCTCGCCTTTTTCTTCCTTGTGGTAGCTGATCAGTCCGGACTGCTCGATCACCGTCTGGGTCATCAGGTGCAGCGGCATGTCCATGACCTTCGCCGAAAGATTCTCGATCAGCTCGACGAAGCCGGTCAGGGCGCTGGCGGCGCGGCCGGGCAGGACCTTGTTGGCGATCATCAGGCGGATCGCCTCCCACATCGACACATCGTTGCCGCGGGCGAATTCGCGGATGCTCTCCACGGTCTTCTCGCCGATGCCGCGTGCCGGCACGTTGACCACCCGTTCCAGCGCCGCGTCGTTGCCGCGGCCGTCGAGCAGGCGCAGGTAGGCCATGGCGTTCTTGATCTCGGCACGCTCGAAGAAGCGCTGGCCGCCGTAGATGCGGTAGGGAATCTTCTCCCGCAGCAGGGCTTCCTCCAGCACCCGCGACTGGGCGTTGGAGCGGTAGAGGATGGCGATCTCGCTGCGCGCCAGGCCGCCCTTGAGCGCCCTCTCGATCGACTCGACCACGTAGCGCGCCTCGTCGTGCTCGTTGAACGCGGCGTACAGGCTCAGCGACTCGCCGTCCTCGCCGTCGGTCCACAACTCCTTGCCCAGGCGTCCCTGATTGTTGGCGATCAGGGCGTTGGCGGCCTTGAGGATCGACGCGGTGGAACGGTAGTTCTGCTCCAGGCGGATCACCTCGGCGTCGGCGAAGTCGTCGCTGAACTGCTGGATGTTCTCGATCCGTGCGCCACGCCAGCCGTAGATCGACTGGTCGTCGTCGCCGACCACCATCAGGCTGTCGCCGCCCTTGGCGAGAATCCGTAGCCAGGCGTACTGCACGGCGTTGGTGTCTTGGAACTCGTCCACCAGGATATGGCGGAAGCGCCGCTGGTAGTGCTCGAGCACGCCGGGATGGTCGCGCCAGAGGTCCAGGGCGCGCAGCAGCAGCTCGGAGAAGTCGATCACCCCGGCGCGGGCGCAGGCCGCCTCGTAGGCTTCGTAGATCTTCAGCATGGTGGCGAGGAACAGGTCGCCGCCGGGCTGGATGTGTTGCGGCCGCAGGCCCTCGTCCTTCTGCCCGTTGATGAACCACTGGGCCTGGCGCGCCGGCCAGCGCTGCTCGTCGAGGCCGAGTTCGCGGATCACCCGCTTGACCAGGCGTTGCTGGTCGTCGCTGTCGAGGATCTGGAAGTTCTCGCTCAGCCCGGCCTCGCGCCAGTGCGCGCGCAGCAGGCGATGGGCGAGGCCGTGGAAGGTGCCGACCCACATGCCCGCCGGATTGATCCCGAGCAACTGCTCGATGCGGTGGCGCATCTCCGCCGCCGCCTTGTTGGTGAAGGTCACCGACAGGATGCTGTAGGGCGAGGCGTGCTCGACCTGGATCAGCCAGGCGATCCGGTGCACCAGCACGCGGGTCTTGCCCGAGCCGGCGCCGGCGAGGACCAGTTGGCGGCCCAGCGGCGCGGCCACGGCCTGGCGCTGCGGGTCGTTGAGGGAGTTCAGCAGGAGGGAGAGGTCGTCGTTCATCGCGGCATTCTACCGGGGCGGGGAAAAGCCGGGCAAACCGGGCCGCCATTCGGCGCAGGCCGGCGCAGCGTGGGGCCTGGCTGCGGAAAAATGCTCTATCCCGGCCTTGGGCAGCCTGCCCCTGCTCGGTTATGCTCCGGCCACTTCAAGGCAAACCACTACAAGAACAAGCGCCTATGACCGTCCATGTCGAGCCCTTGGCGCTGCCGGGCGGCAGCACCGATGTACTGCGGCTCTACGCCCGCGAAATCGCCATCGAGCGTACCCGGCTCCTTTATCTCGGCTCGCGCACGCCGACCCTGCTCATGCTGCTCGGCGGCGTGACCAGCGCCTGCCTGGTGTGGGGCAAGGTCAGCAGCTGGCTGCTCGGCGGCTGGCTGGTCTGGCTGGTGTTGCTCGCCGTCCTGCGCCTGCTGCAGGTCGCCGCCTTCCAGCAGGCCGACAGCCGTCGCCAGGCCAGCCGCCACTGGCGGCGGACCTTCCTGTGCGGCGCCGGCGCCTCGGGCCTGACCCTGGCGTTCGCGGTGATCATGCTGGTCCCGGCCGATGCCTTCCTCCAGCAGGTGCTGGTGTTCGGCCTGGTGGCGGCGGCGATCCTCTCCGCCAGCGTCGCCTATGCGGTGAGCCTGCCGGCCTTCCTCACCTTCGCCTTGCCGGGCCTGCTGCCATCCATCGTTTTCCTGCTGTTGCAGCCGCATAGCCTGTTGCAGGGCTGGGGCGTGCTCGGCCTGATCCTGCTGGTGGCGCTGCTGGTGGTCGCCGGGCAGATCCACCGGCTGGTGCAGGGCGCGCTGCTGCGACGCTTCCAGACCCAGGCGCTGAACCTGCACCTGGAACGCGTCAACGCCGAGGCCGAAGCGCTCAATCGCAAGCTCGCCCAGGAGGTCGGCCAGCGACGCCTGGTCGAACGCGAGCTGCGCGCCGCCCGCGATGCCTTGCAGCGCCGGGTGGAGGCGCGCACCGAGGAGCTTGGCGCGACCAGCCAGGCGCTCAGCCAGAGCGAGGCGCGCCTGGCCATGGCCCTGGAGGCCAGCGAACTGGGGTTGTGGGACTGGGACCTGGAGAGCGGCCGGGTCCAGCATTCCTATATCGAGGCGGTCTTCAGCGACGCCGGGGACGGTCCCGAGGACTATCGCAGGCTGATCGAAAGCATCCACCCCGGCGACCTGCCGCGCATCCGTCGCGCCCTCGCCGAACATCTCAAGGGGCGCAGCGAGCTGTACCGGGTGGAGTACCGCGTGCGCGACCGGGAGGGCGGCTGGCGCTGGCTGGAGGATCGTGGCCGGGCCATGGCTCGCGACCCGCGGGGACGGGTGACGCGGATGCTCGGCACGCGCAGCGACATCAGCGCGCGCAAGCGCCTGGAAGAGCAGCAGCAACTGGCCGCGACAGTGTTCGAGGCGGCCAGCGAGAGCATCGTGATCCTCGATCCGGCCTACAACCTGCTGGCGGTCAACCAGGCCTTCAGTCGCATCACCGGCTATCGCCGCGAGGACGTGGTCGGGCGCAACGCCAGCCTGCTGGTGAATACCCCCGAGGCCCAGCGCCACTACCGGCAGATCCGCGCCGAGCTGCGCCAGCACGGGCAGTGGCAGGGCGAACTGGTGGATACGCGGAAGAATGGCGATCCCTATCCCCAATGGCTGCAGCTCAACCTGCTGCGCGACGGCAATGGCGAGGCGACCCACATCGTCGGTTTCTTCACCGATCTCAGTGCCCGCCGCGACGTCGAGGAGCGCCTGCGTCACCTGCTGCACTACGACGAACTGACCGGCCTGGCCAACCGCCGGTTGTTCCGCGAGCGGCTGCACGAGGCGGCCCAGCGGGCGCGCCAGGAGGAGGGCGGGCTGGCCCTGCTGCTGATCGACCTGGACCGCTTCAAGCTGCTCAACGACAGCCTCGGCCACGAGGTCGCCGACCAGTTGCTCAGGGAGATGGCCCAGCGCCTGCGGCGCACCGCGCCGGAAGCCAACACCCTGGCGCGTCTGGCCGGCGACGAGTTCGCCATCCTCCTCGATGGCGGCACCGGCACCGCGGCCCTGTCGCGCCTGGCCGAACGCCTGCTGGTCCAGTTGCGCCAGCCGGTGAGCGTGCTCGGCCACGAGTTGATCCTCGGCGCCTCGCTGGGGATCAGCCTGTTTTCCGAGCAGGCACGGGAAATCTCCGTGCTGATGAGCCAGGCGAACCTGGCGATGCAACATGCCAAGCAACTCGGCGGCAATACCTTCCAGTTCTTCCGCGACAACCTGCAGGACAGCACCCTCGAACGCCTGCGCCTGGAAACCCGGTTGCGCAAGGCGGTCGAGGAGGGCCAGCTGGACGTGCATTACCAGCCCAAGCTGTGCCTGGCCAGCGGCTGCGCGGACTCGGTCGAGGCGCTGGTGCGCTGGCACCATCCGGAGGAGGGCATGATCCCGCCGTCGACCTTCATCGGCCTCGCCGAGGAGTGCGGGTTGATCGGCGAGATCGGTGAATTCGTCCTGCGCCGGGCCTGCCTGCAGGCCGCCGAGTGGAGCCAGCGGGGCCTGAACCTGCGGGTCTCGGTGAACCTCTCGGTCCACCAGTTGCGCCAGGGCGACCTGCTCGACGTAGTGCGCTCGGCGCTGGCCGACAGCGGCCTGCCGGCGGCGCAACTGGAGCTGGAGTTGACCGAAAGCCAGTGGCTGGACGCCCTCGATAGTGTCCTGGCGACCTTCCGCCAGTTGCGCGAGATGGGGGTGAAGCTATCGGTCGACGACTTCGGCACCGGCTATTCCTCGCTCAGCTACCTGAAGCGCCTGCCGCTGGACTACCTGAAGATCGACCAGTCGTTCGTCCGCGACCTGACCCAGAACAGCGAGGATGCGGCGATCATCCGGGCGATCATCGCCATGGCCCACAGCCTCGACCTGAAGGTGGTCGCCGAAGGCGTGGAAACCATCGAACAGCGGGACTTCCTGGTGGCCCAGCGTTGCGACGAGCTGCAGGGCTACCTGATCGGCCGGCCGTTGCCGGCCCATGCCCTGGAGGAAGGTTTGCGCCAGGCTCGTTGAACGCGATCCGGCGGAGTATGCTGTAGCACTTTCGACTCCCACGAATTAAGGACGATTCATGCGCTCGAAGCCGCTTCTTCCCGCCCTCCTGCTGGTGGGCGCCGGTCTCTCCCCGCTGGCCCAGGCCAGCAGCGACGACTCCTGCTATCCCGATTGGTCGCTGGTCGGCGGCGGTGTCTGCGATACCCTGCCGTTCCTCGCCCCGGGCAACGACACCCGCGCCAACCTGCGCCTGCTGCTGGCCGACGCCGGCCACTGGCGGCTGGTGGAGGCGCCGCCGTCGGAGGAAGAGAAGCTCGAAGGCTACGGCCTGGTGCCGTTCGGCCTGTTCCGCCTGCTGCCCGGCGACGGCAGCCAGCCGCCCGCGCCGTCGGCGGCGAGCGAGGCCGAGACACCGCCGCCTGCGCCAGCGCCCTCGCCGCTCGCCGAACTGGCCCGGCAGATGGGCGCCGAAGCGCTACCGGAAAAGATCGCCGGCGCCGAATTCTTCGAGGGCGAGGGCAGCCGCTGCCGCAGCAACGACCAGGACAGCGCGCTGGCGTTTCTTCGCCAGGTGCGTGACGCCGGGCTGGGCGAGGCGGAGACCAAGGCCCTGGCCAACAGCCGCCTGGACCTGCTCGGTGCCTGCGGCTGGGAACAAGAGGAACTGGGCGGTGTGCTCGCGCAAGGCGTCGAGTCGGCCGCAGGCAAGGCCTTCGCCACGTACCTGGAGGCTGCGGCCAACTTCTACAGCGGTCGCTTCGACGAAGCCGAACAGGGCTTCAAGGCGTTGCAGGACGTGTCGCAGCCCTGGCTGAAGGAAACCGCCCTGTACCTGCAGGCGCGCACCCTGCTCAACGCCGCCCAGCAGAACGCCTTCGACGACATGGGCTTCCCCGAGCTGCAGAATGTCGACAAGGCTCGCCTGGAACAGACCCGCAGCGCCCTCGAGGCCTACCTGCAGGCGTATCCGAAGGGGCTCTACGCCGCCTCGGCCAAGGGCTTGCAACGGCGCGTGCACTGGCTGGCCGGCGACCAGAAGCTGCTGGCCCAGGACTATGCCGCGCAATTCGCCGAAGCCGAGCAAGGGCAGCGCAACATGGCCCTGGAAGACCTGGTCCAAGAGGTCGACAACAAGCTCCTGACCGGTATCCAGCTCGGCGACATCCAGACTCCGCTGCTGCTGGCGGTGGCCGACCTGGTGCAGATGCGCGCCCACGATCCGTCGACCCCGCGCAGCTTCACCTGGGAAACGCTGCAGGCCCAACAGGCCAGCTTCGCCGCGCATCCCGAACTGTTCGCCTACCTGCAGGCGGCCTATCGCTTCTATGTCGACCAGGATCCGGCGAAGACCCTCGAAGCGCTGCCGCAAAAGGTCGGCAGCCTCGACTACGTCGGCTTCAGCCAGCAGACCCTGCGCGGGCTGGCGCTGGAGCAGCAGAAGGACTGGAAAGCCGCCGAGGCGCTCTGGCTGGAACTGTTGCCGCAGGCCGCGCAGCCGTACCAGAAGGGCCAGTTGCAGCTGGCCCTGGCGCTCAACTACGAGCGCAGCGGCCAGTTGGAAAAGGTCTTCGCCGAAGGTTCGCCGGTCCAGGAGCCGCTGCTGCGCAGCATCCTCCTGCGCAACGTCGCCGACGCCGCGCTGTTGCGCCGCCAGACCAAGCAGGGCGCGACGGCGGAAGAGCGCGATACCGCGCTGTTCACTCTCCTTTACAAGGACCTGCGCCGCAGCCGCTTCGCCGACTTCGGCAAGGACTTCGCGCTGCTCGGCGAAACCCCCTCGCAGACCAAGCTGGGCACCAGCCTCGGCTATGTCTACGGCGCCGGTAACAGCCTGGAGCTGTTCCGCTGGAAGGGCGACAAGGCCGAGTCCGGCTACGTTTGCCCGGCCATCGCCGAGTCGGCCGCGGCGCTGGCCGCCGATGACAAGGACCCGAAGGGCCTGAACTGCCTGGGCGAATTCATCCTGCGCAACGGTCTCGACGGCATGCCGCTGGACAGCCAGCCCGAGGCCAACGAGCTGGGCGGCACCCCGAGCGGCTTCAAGGGCGAGGTGTACTCCCGGCTGGATGGCTATCGCCTGGTCATGGACAACCCCAAGGCTCCGCGCGAAGACAAGGCCTACGCGCTGTTCCGCGCGATCAACTGCTTCGCCCCGGCCGGCTACAACACCTGCGGCCAGCAGGACATCCCGCAGGCCGAGCGCAAGCAATGGTTCCGTACGCTCAAGTCGACCTACGCCGACAGCTCCTGGGCCAAGGAACTGAAGTACTACTGGTGAGGCGCTGGCGAGCCTGGCTGGCGGGCCTGTTGCTGGGCCTGCCGCTGTTGCCGTCCGTCGAGGCCGCGGTGCGCGCCGAGGACTACGGCGCCTTCTGGCTGTGGAGCGGCGTCGCGCCGCAGCCGGTGCTGGCGCGGGCCGAGACGCTGTACATCCTGCAGGGACAGATCAGCCAGTCGCGCCGGCGCCCCGGCGAGGGCGTGCGGCTGATCGCCCAGGGCATCTCGGTGCCACGCCTGGCGCGGGGTGAGGTCTGGGTGGTGTACCGCGCCCATACCCTGCGCTGGACGCCGCAGATCTACCAGGCCGTGCTGAACCAGGTGCAGCGCTGGAAGCGTGCCGGCAACCCGGTGGTCGGCATCCAGATCGACTTCGATGCGCGTACCCGCTACCTCGACGAGTACGTCGATTTCCTCCGCGACCTGCGCCGGCGCCTGCCCCGCGAATACCGCTTGAGCATCACCGGGTTGCTCGACTGGGGCAGCAACGCCGAGCCGGCGGCGATCAACCGGCTCAAGGGCGTGGTCGATGAAGTGGTGGTGCAGACCTACCAGGGGCGCCACAGCATTCCCAACCACGCCGCCTACCTCCCGCGGGTCAGCCGCCTGCAGCTGCCGTACCGGATCGGCCTGGTCCAGGGCGGCGACTGGCAAGCCCCCGACTACCTGGAAAAGAGCCCCTGGTTCAGGGGCTACGTGGTGTTCCTGCTCAACCCTCAGTGAGCGCAGCCGCAAGCGCCCTTGCCGGCACACCCGCCGCTGCGTTCGGCCTGCGGCTGGCGGGTATCCTGGCCGGGCTGGAGATCGCGCATCAGTAGCGCGTAGCACAGGTCCAGGCCTTCCGGCAGCGCCAGGTAGACCACGTGGCCATTGCCCGGCGCCACCTCGATGGCCTCGCCGGCGGCGTTGCGCAGGTCCTCCACGCGCAGGCTCAGGTTGCCTCGCGGAGTCATCAGTTCGACGCTGTCGCCGCGCTGGAAGCGGTTCTTCACCTCCACCTCGGCCAGTCCGTCGCGGCGTTCGCCGGTGAGTTCGCCGACGAACTGCTGGCGCTCGGACAACGAATGGCCGTGCTGGTAGTTCTGGTACTCGTCGTGCACGTGGCGGCGCAGGAAGCCCTCGGTGTAGCCGCGGTGGGCGAGGGACTCCAGGGTGTCCATCAGGCCGCGGTCGAACGGCTTGCCGGCCGCCGCGTCGTCGATCGCCTGGCGGTAGACCTGGGCGGTGCGCGCCACGTAGTAGTGGGATTTGGTGCGGCCCTCGATCTTCAGCGAGTGCACGCCGATCCGCGCCAGCCGCTCGACGTGCTGCACGGCGCGGAGGTCCTTGGAATTCATGATGTAGGTGCCGTGTTCGTCCTCGAAGGCGGCCATCGGTTCGCCGGGACGGTTGCCTTCCTCGAGGAGGAACACCTGCTCGGTCGGCGCGCCGCGTCCCAGGGTCGGCTCCCGCGCCACCACGTTGCCCAGCTCGTCCTCGCGGCCCTCCACCGCCTTGTATTCCCAGCGGCAGGCATTGGTGCAGGTGCCCTGGTTGGGGTCGCGGCGGTTGATGTAGCCGGACAGCAGGCAGCGCCCGGAATAGGCCATGCACAAGGCGCCGTGGACGAACACTTCCAGCTCCATGTCCGGCACCTGCTGGCGGATTTCCTCGATCTCCTCCAGCGACAGCTCGCGGGAAAGGATCACCCGGGTCAGGCCCTGCTGCCGCCAGAATTGCACCGCGGCCCAGTTCACCGCGTTGGCCTGCACCGACAGGTGGATGGGCATCTGCGGGAAATGTTGGCGAACCAGCATGATCAGGCCGGGATCGGACATGATCAGCGCATCCGGACCCATGGCGACCACCGGCTCCAGGTCGCGCAGGAAGGTTTTCAGCTTGGCGTTGTGCGGGGCGATGTTGACCACCACGTAGAAGCGCTTGCCAAGTGCGTGGGCCTCGGCGATGCCTTCGGCCAGTTGGGCGTGGTCGAAATCGTTGTTGCGCACCCGCAGGCTGTAGCGCGGCTGCCCGGCGTAGACGGCATCGGCGCCGTAGGCGAAGGCATAGCGCATGCTTTTCAGGGTGCCGGCGGGGCACAGCAGTTCGGGGCGGAGGGTGGTGGCGGTCATGGTTCGGGCTCGCAACGACGTGGGCGCGCGACTCTAGCCGAGCGCGCGCCGGGCGATCCTGAGCCGGATCAATGTCCGCGTCATTCCAGCCAGCGTCGACCCTGCAGTTCCAGCAGCAGTTGCGCCTGTTCCGGGCCGTTGCTGCCGGCCGGGTAGGGCCGCGGGCTCTGGTAGTGCTCGCGCCAGCCGGCGAGGATCGGGTCGACCCAGCCCCAGGCGGCCTCTACCTCGTCGCGGCGCATGAACAGCGTCGAGTCGCCCTCGATCACGTCCAGCAGCAGGCGCTCGTAGGCGTCCCAGCGCCGCTTGTTGCGGCTGAGGGCCTCGGCCAGGTTGAGGTCCAGCTCCACCGGTTCCAGTTGCATGCCCTTGCCCGGGGTCTTGGCCATCAGTTGCACGCTGATCCGCTCCTCCGGCTGCAACCTTATCCACAGGCGGTTGGCCGGCCCGCCGCCGCCGTCGATCAGGCTGTGCGGCACCGGCTTGAACTGGATGACGATTTCCGAGCACTTGCGCGCCATGCGCTTGCCGGTGCGCAGGTAGAACGGCACCCCGGCCCAGCGCCAGTTCTCGACCTCGGCCTGGAGCGCGACGAAGGTCTCGGTATCGCTGTCGTTGTCGACGTTCTTCTCGAAGTAGTACGCCGGCACCTCCTGGCCGCCGATCCTGCCGGCGGCGTACTGGCCGCGTACCGTCTTGTCCTGCACGTCGAGCCCGGAGATCGGCTTCAGCGCCTGCAGCACCTTGAGCTTCTCGTTGCGCACAGCCTCGGCGTCGAAACGCACCGGCGCCTCCATCGCCACCAGGCAGAGCAACTGGAGCAGATGGTTCTGCACCATGTCGCGCATCGCCCCGGCGTGGTCGTAGTAGCCGCCGCGGTTCTCCACGCCAAGGGTCTCGTTGACGCTGATCTGCACATGGTCGATGTGCGCCGCGCGCCAGACCGGCTCGAACAACGCATTGGCGAAGCGCAGGGCCATCAGGTTCTGCACGGTTTCCTTGCCCAGGTAGTGGTCGATGCGGAACACCCGCGACTCGTCGAACACCCGGCCGATGGACTGGTTGATCGCCCGCGCCGAGTCCAGCGAATGGCCCAGCGGTTTTTCCAGCACGATGCGCGCTTGCGGCCCGGCGAGGCCGGCGATGGAGAGGTTCTGCGCGATCGGCGCGAACAGGCTCGGCGAGGTCGCCAGGTAGTGCACCAGCACCCGGCCCTCGCTGCTCTTCAGGTGCCGCGCGAGACGGCCGAAGTCGGCGCTCTGCGAGGCGTCCATGGCCAGGTAGTCGAGGCGCGCGGCGAAGCCTTTCCATTGTTCGGCGGCGAACTCGCTGCGCGCCACCACCGCGCGGACGTTGCGCTCGGCGAAGGCGAGGAAGGCGGCGTTGTCCAGCGCGCTGCGGGCGAGGGCGAAGATCCGTGTATCGGCCGGCAGGCGGTCCTCCCGGTGCAGGCGATAGAGCGCCGGCAGCAGCTTGTGCAGGGCCAGGTCGCCGGTACCGCCGAAGACCAGGATGTCGCAGGACGTTGGAGTGGCTGGTGTACTCAAGGCAAGCTCCCGACGGCGTTGGCTGGGCGTGGCTGACTGTTTGTAGTATAACTACAAGGTTACTACAGAGAATCGAGCCCAGCCTGTGAACCTGCTGCAGCACATAGCCCAGTCCCGCCAACAGCTCCGCAAGTCGGAACTCAAGGTCGCCGATCACGTTCTCAACGATCCGGCGTCGGTCATGCACAGCTCCATGGCCGAACTGGCCCATGGGGTCGGGGTCAGCGAGCCGACCATCGTGCGCTTCTGCCGCGCCATCGGCTGCAGCGGCTTCCAGGACCTCAAGCTGAAGCTGGCGCAGAGCCTGGCGGCCGGCGCCAGCTTCGGCCAGTTCTCGATCCATGAGAGCGACTCGGTGGCCGACTTCAGCCTGAAGATCTTCGACACCACGCTGCACAGCCTGATGGAAGTCCGCGAGCACCTGGACACCCACGCCCTGGAGCGCGCCATCGCCGCCATCGCCCACGCCCAGCGCGTGGAGTTCTACGGCTTCGGCGCTTCCGGCGCGGTGGCCTCGGATGCCCAGCACAAGTTCTTCCGCCTGCTGCTGTCGGCGGCGGCCTACTCCGACCCGCACATGCAGGCGATGTCGGCGGTGACCCTCAAGCCCAGCGACGTGGCCATCTGCATTTCCCAGTCGGGTCGCTCGAAGGACCTGCTGATCACCGCCAACCTGGTGCGCGAGGCCGGCGCCACGCTGATCACCCTGTGCCCGAGCCAGACCCCGCTGGCCGACCTGGCCACGGTCAACCTGGCGATCGACGTGCACGAGGACACCGACATCTACACCCCGCTGACCTCGCGCATCGCCCACCTGGTGGTGATCGACGTGCTGGCGATGGGCGTGGCCATGGCCCGCGGCCCGGACCTGGTCAACCACCTCAAGAGCGTCAAGCGCAGCCTGCGCAGCCTGCGCCTGTCGCCGAAGGTGATGAAGAACCAGGAAGAGCGCGGCGAGCCGTCCTGAGGCGCCGCCGGGAAGGCATAACGCAGTCTTCACCGGCTTGCCGCCAAACCGTCACATTGCTGCGCGATGCTCGCGACTCCAGCCAGTCGGCCATGGGAGACGCGAGATGCCCCGTCATAGCGATGCCAATGCCCAGCACGTGGATTCGAAAACCCGCCGCAAACTCGAAGACCAGCGGCGCATGCAATTCCGCCGGGCGATCGAGGACCACTGCGAAGAACTGCGCCTGCGCCAGGAACTGGCCGACTACCCCGAGCTGGTAGCCGCCGCCTACCTCAGCTCGAACCGCCAGGGCCGGCGAAGCGCCCAGCGAGCTGGCTGATCAGCGCCCGCTCCTCGCGGACGAAGGCGACGAACGCCTGGGCCACCGGGCTCAGGCGCTTGCCCTTGGCGTGCACCAGGCACCAGCTGCGATAGAGCGGCAATTCCTCCACCGGTAGTTCGCGCAGCAGGCCGTTGGCCAGTTCCTGGTGCGCCGCATGGCGCGGCAGCAGGGCCAGGCCGAGGCCGGCGATCACCCCTTCGCGCAGGGACTCCAGCGAGGCGATCTCCTGGATCTGCGAGAAGTGCGCGCGGCGTTGCTGGAAGAACTCCTCGCAAGCCTTGCGGGTGCCGGAGCCCGGTTCGCGGACCAGTAGCGGGAAGGGCTCCAGGTCCTTCAGGGCCAGCTTCGCGGCGTTGCACAGCGGATGGTCCGGCGGCGCCACGGCGATGATCGGGTTGTTCAGGAAGGGCAGGAACTCCAGGGCCATGTCCTGCGGTACCAGGGACATGATCACCAGGTCGTCGCGGTTGTCGGCCAGGCGCTTGATCACCTGGGTGCGGTTGACCACCGTCAGGCTCAGGCTGACTTCCGGATGCAGGTTCTGGAACGCCTTGAACAGGTGCGGGGTGATGTACTTGGCGCTGGACTCCACCGCCAGGCGCAACTGGCCCTGCAGCGAGCCCTTCAGGTCCGAGAGCTGCATGTCCAGGCTTTCCAGGCGCTGGAACAGGTCGGTGCTGGTCTTCAGCAGGGCTTCGGCGGCATCGGTCAGGTAGAGCTTCTTGCCGACGTACTCGAACAGCGGCTGGCCGACCAGCTCTTCCAGTTGGCGGATCTGCAGGCTGACCGCCGGCTGGGTCAGGGCCATTTCCTCCGCCGCCCGGCTGTAGGAGCGGCTCTCGCATACGGCACGAAAAACCTGAAGCTGCCGTAATGTCATACGCATCAACGACTTACGCATTCCAGTCACACTCTGACCGAGATCGGTCGGGCGACTATAAAGCTTTTCTAATGGCTATCCCAATAATTATTGATTTTTGTTAATCACCCTCACGGGGGTAGGGTAAAAGCGCGACCGGGAGCTGCCTGCCGGTCATGCAGCGACCGGAATATCCGGATCGACCGTACCAGGTTCCCAACCCCGAAGAGGGAGACCTCCGTGATCAAGAAGATCCTGATCGCCAACCGCGGCGAGATTGCCGTCCGCATCGTGCGCGCCTGTGCCGAGATGGGCATCCGCTCGGTGGCCGTCTACTCCGAGGCCGATCGCCACGCGCTGCACGTCAAGCGCGCCGACGAAGCCCACAGCATCGGCGCGGACCCGCTGGCCGGCTACCTCAACCCGCGCGCCCTGGTGAACCTGGCGGTGGAAAGTGGCTGCGACGCCCTGCACCCCGGCTATGGCTTCCTCTCGGAAAATGCCGAGCTGGCGGAAATCTGCGCCGAGCGCGGTATCAAGTTCATCGGCCCGTCGGCGCAAGTGATCCGCCGCATGGGCGACAAGACCGAAGCCCGCCGCAGCATGATCGCCGCCGGCGTGCCCTGCACCCCCGGCACCGAAGGCAACGTCGCCGATCTCGCCGAGGCCCTGCGCGAAGCCGAGCGGATCGGCTACCCGGTGATGCTCAAGGCCACCTCCGGCGGCGGCGGTCGCGGCATCCGTCGCTGCAACAGCCGCGAGGAGCTGGAACAGGCGTTCCCGCGGGTGATCTCCGAGGCGACCAAGGCCTTCGGCAGCGCCGAGGTATTCCTCGAGAAGTGCATCGTCAATCCCAAGCACATCGAGGCGCAGATCCTCGCCGATTCCTTCGGCAACACCGTGCACCTGTTCGAGCGCGACTGCTCGATCCAGCGCCGCAACCAGAAGCTCATCGAGATCGCCCCGAGCCCGCAGCTCACCCCTGAGCAGCGCGCTTATATCGGCGACCTGGCGGTGCGCGCGGCCAAGGCGGTGGGCTACGAGAACGCCGGCACCGTGGAGTTCCTGCTCGCCGACGGCGAGGTGTACTTCATGGAGATGAACACCCGGGTCCAGGTGGAGCACACCATCACCGAGGAGATCACCGGCATCGACGTGGTCCGCGAGCAAATCCGCATCGCTTCCGGGCTGGAGCTGTCGGTCAAGCAGGACGACATCGTCCATCGCGGCTACGCCCTGCAGTTCCGCATCAACGCCGAGGACCCGAAGAACAACTTCCTGCCCTCGTTCGGCAAGATCACCCGCTACTACGCCCCCGGCGGCCCCGGCGTGCGTACCGACACGGCGATCTACACCGGCTACACCATCCCGCCGTACTACGACTCGATGTGCCTGAAGCTGATCGTCTGGGCGCTGACCTGGGAAGAGGCCCTCGATCGCGGCCTGCGCGCCCTCGATGACATGCGCGTGCAAGGGGTCAAGACCACCGCGCCGTACTACCAGGAAATCCTCCGCAACCCGGAATTCCGCAGCGGCCAGTTCAACACCAGCTTCGTCGAAAGCCACCCGGAACTGACCCAGTACTCGATCAAGCGCAACCCGTCGCACCTGGCCATCGCCATCGCCACCGCCATCGCGGCCCACGCCGGCCTGTAAGGGAAGGAGCAGAACATGAGCAATACCATCCAAGCGAAGAAGACCGGCGTCACCGATACCATCCTGCGCGATGCCCACCAGTCGCTGCTGGCGACCCGCATGCGCACCGAGGACATGCTGCCGATTTGCGACAAGCTCGACCGCGTCGGCTACTGGTCGCTGGAAGTCTGGGGCGGCGCCACCTTCGACGCCTGCGTGCGCTTCCTCAAGGAAGACCCGTGGGAACGCCTGCGCAAGCTCAAGGCGGCGCTGCCCAACACCCGCCTGCAGATGCTCCTGCGCGGGCAGAACCTGCTCGGCTACCGCCACTACAGCGACGATGTGGTGCGCGCCTTCGTGGCCAAGGCGGCGGTCAACGGCATCGACGTGTTCCGCATCTTCGACGCGATGAACGACGTGCGTAACCTGCGCGTCTCCATCGAGGCGGTGAAGGCCGCCGGCAAGCACGCCCAGGGCACCATCTGCTACACCACCAGCCCGGTGCACACCATCGAGGCCTTCGTCGCCCAGGGCAAGGCGATGGCCGACATGGGCGTCGACTCCATCGCCATCAAGGACATGGCCGGCCTGCTCACCCCCTATGCCACCGGCGACCTGGTCAAGGCCCTGAAGGACGCCCTGCCGCTGGACGTGGTGGTGCATTCCCATGACACCGCCGGTGTCGCCAGCATGTGCCAGCTCAAGGCCGTGGAAAACGGCGCCGACCGTATCGACACGGCGATCTCCAGCATGGCCTGGGGCACCAGCCACCCGGGCACCGAGTCGATGGTCGCGGCGCTGCGCGGTACCCCCTACGACACCGGCCTGGACCTGGAGCTGATCCAGGAGATCGGCATGTACTTCCACGCGGTGCGCAAGAAGTACCACCAGTTCGAGAGCGAATTCACCGGCGTGGATACCCGCGTGCAGGTCAACCAGGTGCCGGGCGGGATGATTTCCAACCTGGCCAACCAGCTCAAGGAGCAGGGCGCGCTGAACCGTATGGGCGAGGTGCTCGAGGAAATCCCGCGGGTCCGCGCCGACCTCGGTTTCCCGCCGCTGGTGACGCCGACTTCGCAGATCGTCGGCACCCAGGCGTTCTTCAACGTGCTCGCCGGCGAGCGCTACAAGACCATCACCAACGAAGTGAAGCTGTACCTGCAGGGCCGTTATGGCAAGGCCCCCGGCGAGGTCAACGAGCAACTGCGGCGCCAGGCCATCGGCAGCGAGGAAGTTATCGACGTGCGCCCGGCCGACCTGATCAAGCCGGAGCTGAACAAGCTGCGCAGCGAGATCGGCAACCTGGCCAAGTCCGAGGAAGACGTACTCACCTACGCGATGTTCCCGGACATCGGGCGCAAGTTCCTCGAAGAGCGTGAGGCCGGCACCCTGAAGCCCGAGGAACTGCTGCCGATTCCCACCGGCAAGGGCGTCGCCGCCGCTGGCGCGGAAGGCACCCCGACCGAGTTCGTCATCGACGTGCACGGCGAGACCTACCGCGTCGACATCACCGGGGTCGGCGTGAAGAGCGACAACAAGCGGCACTTCTACCTGTCCATCGACGGCATGCCGGAAGAAGTGGTGTTCGAGCCGCTCAACGAATATGTCGCCGGCTCCGCCAGCGGCCGCAAGCATGCCAGCGAGCCGGGCCACGTCAGCACCACCATGCCGGGCAACATCGTCGACGTGCTGGTGAAGGAAGGCGATAGCGTCAAGGCCGGCCAGGCGGTGTTGATCACCGAGGCGATGAAGATGGAAACCGAGGTCCAGGCCGGCATCGCCGGTACGGTCAAGGCGATCCACGTGGCCAAGGGCGACCGGGTCAACCCGGGCGAGATCCTGATCGAGATTGCGGGCTGACCGCGACAGACGGTTAAAGTCCCTGGGGGAGCATGATGCTCCCCTTTTTTTATCGGCATCGGTTGCCGCGTCGGCCGGCTGTTCGCCCTGCCAGGGTGCGCCCGGCGCGCGCGCCGCCTAGAATGCCGCCTCTGCCCAACGGCGCGTCGCGCCGCAGGCGCTGACTATCGGGAAGTCCAGGTGTCGTCCTCTCCAGCTCAAACGCCCAGCCGCCGGCCCTCGCTGCTCGGCGGTTCGATGATCATCGCCGGCACCGCCGTCGGTGCCGGAATGTTCTCCCTGCCCATCGCCATGTCCGGCATCTGGTTCGGCTGGTCGGTGGCGGTGTTCCTGCTCACCTGGTTCTGCATGCTGCTGTCGGGGATGATGATCCTCGAGGCCAACCTCAACTACCCGGTGGGCTCGAGCTTCTCGACCATCACCCGCGACCTGCTCGGCCAGGGCTGGAATGTGGTCAACGGGCTGAGCATCGCCTTCGTCCTCTATATCCTCACCTATGCCTATATCTCCGGCGGCGGCTCGATCATCGGCTACACCCTGTCCAGCGGCCTCGGCGTGACCCTGCCGGAAAAGCTCGCCGGGCTGCTGTTCGCCCTGGCGGTGGCGCTGGTGGTGTGGTGGAGCACCCGCGCGGTGGACCGCATCACCACGCTGATGCTCGGCGGCATGATCATTACCTTCGGCCTCTCCATCAGCGGCCTGCTCGGGCGCATCCAGCCGGCGATCCTGTTCAACAGCGGCGAGCCGGACGCGGTCTACTGGCCCTACCTGCTGGCGACCCTGCCGTTCTGCCTGACTTCCTTCGGTTACCACGGCAACGTGCCGAGCCTGATGAAGTACTACGGCAAGGACCCGCAGCGGATCAGCCGTTCGCTGTGGATCGGCACCCTGATCGCCCTGGCCATCTACCTGCTGTGGCAGGCCAGCACCCTGGGCACCATCCCGCGCGAGCAGTTCAAGGGCATCATCGCCGGCGGCAGCAACGTCGGCACCCTGGTGGAATATCTGCACCGGATCACCGCGTCGGATTCGCTGAACGCGTTGCTCACCACCTTCTCCAACCTGGCGGTGGCCAGCTCCTTCCTCGGCGTGACCCTCGGCCTGTTCGACTACCTGGCCGACCTGTGCAGGTTCGACGACAGCCACTTCGGGCGCTTCAAGACCGCGTTGCTGACCTTCGTCCCACCGACCATCGGCGGGCTGCTGTTCCCCAACGGCTTCATCTACGCCATCGGTTTCGCCGGGCTGGCCGCGGCGTTCTGGGCGGTGATCGTTCCGGCGCTGATGGCGCGGGCCTCGCGCAAGCGCTTCGGCAGCCCGCTGTTCCGCGCCTGGGGCGGCACGCCGGCGATCGTGCTGGTGCTGCTGTTCGGCGTGGCCAACGCGGTCGCGCACATCCTGGCCAGCCTGCACTGGCTGCCGGAGTACCGTTGAGCGACCGGCAGTCCCTGCCAGGGGCTAGTCGCGCAGCGCCTCCAGCGTCTGCCGCTGGCGGCCTTCGGCGTCGAAGTTGGAAGGATCGAGCCAGCGCTCGAACGCCGCCTGTCGCGCCGGCCATTCGCTGTCGAGCAGGGAGAACCAGGCGGTGTCGCGGTTGCGCTGCTTGACCACCATGTGCTGGCGGAAGGTGCCTTCGTAGGTGAAGCCCAGGCGCTCGGCGGCGCGCATCGAACGGGCGTTGCCGGCATTGCACTTCCACTCCAGGCGGCGGTAGCCGAGGCGGCCGAGGGCGAGTTCGGCGAGCAGGTAGACCGCCTCGGTAGACCCCGGTGTGCGCTGCATAGGCGCGCCGAAGGCGATATGGCCGATTTCGATGACGCCATCCTTCGGCGTGATCCGCAGGTAGCTGAGCAGGCCGACGGCGTGCTGCGTGCGCCGCTCGCGCACGGCGAAGAACAGCGGGTCGCGGCTGGCCGCCTGGCCGGCCAGCCAGGCGTCGAACGCCGGGCGCTCGGCGAACGGGCCGTAGGCCAGGTATTCCCACAGCAACGGGTCGGCGCCAGGCCCTTGCAGGGCGTCCCACAGGTCGTCGCCGTGGCGTTGCGGATCGAGCGGTTCGAGCTTGACGAAGCGGCCGTCGAGCGGGGCGTGGGGTGGAGTGGCGACGGGGCGCCAGTTCAAGGGTTCGCGCATGGTGGGCCTCAGAGAATCCTGCGGTACTGAAGGAAACCGGACTTGTCGGCGATGCGCTCGTACAGCTTCATCGCGTCGCTGTTGCTCTCGTGGGTCAGCCAGTGCACCCGCGAACAGCCAGCGGCGCCGGCCTCGGCGTAGACATGCTCGATCAGCCGGCGCCCTATGCCTTCGCCGCGCAGGCCCTCGGCGACGAACAGGTCCTGCAGGTAGCAGTAGTCGCCGACGGTCCAGCAGGAGCGGTGGTAGATCCAGTGCACCAGGCCCACGGCGCGCTCGTCGAGCCAGGCGAGGGCGGCGTTCATCGGTTCGTCGGCGTCGAGGAAGCGCTGCCAGGTGGCGTCGCTGGTAGCGGCGGCGATCTCGGTCTTGTAGAAGCGCTGGTAGCCCTCCCACAGCGGCAGCCAGGCGGCGTGGTCGCCGGCGCCGACGGGACGAATCTGCAGGGACGTGCTCATGGCTCGGTTCCATGTCCGGGTAAAGGTGCCTCCAGACTAGGCCGGGAAATGGTCCGCTAGAAGATCCATTGCTGGTCAATTCCACAGGTCCAATCCACACTGGCGCTTTCTTCCCTCCGAGACCGCCATGGCCACCGTACTGCCCTTCGACGCCGCCGGCATCCACCTCGACCCCGCCCAGGGCCTGGCCCGCCAGCTCTACGCCGCGCTGCGCGAACGGATCCTCGACGGCCGCCTCGGCAGCCGCACGCGGATGCCCGCCAGCCGCGAGCTGGCCCAGGCCCTGAAGGTCTCGCGCAACACCGTGGTGCGGGCCTATGAACAGTTGCACGCCGAGGGCTATATCGACGGGCGCACAGGCGACGGCACCTACGTTGCCGAGTTGCAGGAAATCCCAGGCAGGGCCCCCGCCGTCGCCCCGAGCGCTCCCGCGCCGCGCGGCCCGGCGGCCCTGGCGCCGCCACCGGAAGGCGCGCCGCGAGCGTTCCGCGTCGGCGTGCCGGCCTTCGACCTGTTCCCCTTCGACACCTGGGCGCGGCTACAGGCGCGCTTCTGGCGCAACCCGCCGGCGGACTGCCTGGGCTACGGCGACCCGGCCGGCGAGGCGCGTCTGCGCGAGCTGATCGCCGCCTACCTGCGCAGCGCGCGCGGCCTGCGCTGCGAGGCGGAACAGGTGATCGTCACCCATGGCGCGCAGCAGGCCATCCGCCTGTGCGCCCAGGTGTTGCTCGAGAACGGCGATCCGGTGGCTGTGGAAAACCCTGGCTACCGCGCGGCGCGCCTGGCCTTCGCCGCGACCGGCGCGGTACCGCACGGGATCGACCTCGACGCCGAGGGGCTGCGCAGCGACCGGCTCGCGGGCATTGCCGGCTGCCGCCTGGCCTATGTCACGCCGTCGCACCAGTACCCCACCGGCGTCACCCTGTCGCTGGCGCGGCGCCTGGAGCTGCTGGAGTGGGCCGAGCGCGCCGACGGTTGGATCGTCGAGGACGACTACGACGGCGAGTATCGCTACAGCGGTACGCCGCTGGCGCCGCTGGCCGCGCTGGACCGACAGGGCCGGGTGCTCTACGTCGGGACCTTCTGCAAGATCGCCTTCCCGGCGTTGCGCCTGGGCTACCTGGTGGTCCCGCCGGCGCTGGTCGAGCGCTTCCGCCAGCGGCGGGCCATCGAGGTACGCCATTCGGAGGTGGGCACCCAGCGGGTCATGGCCGACTTCATCGCCGAGGGGCATTTCCAGCGCCACGTCCGCCGCATGCGCCGCGCCGCCCGCGCCCGCCGCGACGCCTTGCTGCGGGGCTGGCCAGAGGCGCCGGGTTGCCAGCCGTTGCCGGCGGTGGAGGCGGGGCTGCACCTGTGCGTGCGGGTCGACAGCCTGGCGCGGGAGCGGGCCCTAATCGCCGCGGCGGCAGCCGCCGGGGTGGAAGTCAGCGCCTTGAGCGACTACTGGATGGACGACTCCAGCGTTGCGCCAGACGACCGCGCGGGCCTGGTGCTGGGCTTCGCGGCAGTACCCGAGGCGCGTATCGACGAGGCGCTGCGGGCGTTGCGCAAGGCCTGGCGGCGGGAGGCCCTGGTTGGACCCGTCGTCGCGACTGACTAGAATGCCCCCGGATCACCCTCGCGCCCAGGAGTAGCCATGAGTGTCGCCCTTTCCGCCGCGCCCGAGCGCAAGCTCGCCGCCCCCCTGATCGCCTTCGCCCTGCTGGTGCTCGGCGGGCTGTTCCTGTTCAACGCGGTCAGCGCGCGCCAGGCCATCCTCTTCATCGTCGGCGGCGCCCTGGGCCTGACCCTCTACCACGCCGCCTTCGGCTTCACCTCCGCCTGGCGGGTATTCATCCGCGAACGGCGCGGCGCCGGGCTGCGCGCGCAGATGGTGATGCTGGCGCTGGCGGTGCTGCTGTTCTTCCCGGCGCTGGCGGCGGGCAGCCTGTTCGGCCAGCCGGTGAGCGGTTTCGTCTCGCCGGTCGGTACTTCGGTGATCGTCGGCGCCTTCATTTTCGGCATCGGCATGCAACTGGGCGGCGGCTGCGCCTCCGGCACCCTGTTCACCGTCGGCGGCGGCAACGCGCGGATGCTGGTGACCCTGCTGTTCTTCATCCTCGGCTCGCTGATCGCCACCCAGCATGTCGGCTGGTGGTTCGCCCTGCCGTCGCTGCCGCCGATCTCGCTGGTCGCCGAACTGGGCCTGGCACCGGCGCTGGTGTTGAGCCTGGCGGTGTTCATCGGCATCGCCGGGGTCACGGTACGCATGGAGAAGGCCCGCCACGGCACCCTGGAAACCCCGCCGAGCGCCGAATGGCGGGGTTGGCGGCGCTTCCTCCGCGGCCCCTGGCCGCTGGTCTGGGGCGCGTTGGCGCTGGCGCTGCTCAACTTCCTCACCCTGTACCTCGCCGGACGCCCCTGGGGCATCACGTCGGCCTTCGCCCTGTGGGGCGCGAAGATCGCCCAGGGCGTGGGCCTGGACGTCGGCGCCTGGGCCTTCTGGCAGACGCCGGCGAACGCCAAGGCGCTGGCCGCGCCGCTGTGGGAAGACATCACCAGCGTGATGGACATCGGCATCGTCCTCGGCGCGCTGCTCGCCGCCGGCCTGGCCGGACGCTTCGCGCCGAACCTGGACATCCCGCGCCGTTCGCTGGCGGCGGCGGTGATCGGCGGGCTGCTGCTCGGCTACGGCGCGCGCCTGGCCTATGGCTGCAACATCGGCGCGTATTTCAGCGGGATCGCGTCCGGCAGCCTGCATGGCTGGTTGTGGTTGGTGGCGGCGTTTGCCGGCAACAGCGTCGGGGTACGGGTATTGAGGCCCTATTTCTTCCCGGAGGAGCGGCGGGAGCAAGGGTTGACGGGGTGTTGAGAGGGGATATGCCTTCGTAGGACGTATGACGCGGACGTTATCCACAGGTGAGCGCAGCCACACAACACCTCGGCAACGGGGAAGATCTGCGGGCCGTCTTGAGCGGTGAAAAAAAGAAGGGACACCGCAGGTCGCCGTGTCCCTCAGAGTGTAGAGAGGGAAAGTTGGTATCCCTCTCGACCGGTGAGCGTGGCGCCGCGGCTGGGCCGGGGCGCCGGGTATAAAAGAAGGGATGAAGGGTATCCATCCCTAAAGGTCGAGGGGGTAGTACTCCCCCTCTACCGGTGAGCCTTCTTCGATCGGCTGCGCTGCGGCCCGGCTGCGTCGACAGCCGGACCTGGGCGCGCTCGATCTCGTATCGGATCAGGCGCGCAGCGGAATCAGGCGCGGCGCGATCATGTTTTCCGGCAGCAGGATGTCGGCCAGGGTGGCTTCGTCCAGCAGCTTTTCCTCGCGTACCAGTTCCAGGACGCCGCGGCCGCTCTCCAGGGCGGTCTTGGCGATCCGCGTGGAGTTCTCGTAGCCGATGTACGGGTTCAGCGCGGTGACCAGGCCGATGCTGTGCTCGACCAGTTCGTGGCAGCGCTCGACGTTGGCGGTGATGCCGGTGATGCAGTGTTCGCGGAGCATGTCCATGGCGCGTTGCAGCAGGCGGATCGAGTCGAAGATCTTGTAGGCGATCAGCGGCTCCATCACGTTCAGTTGCAACTGGCCGCCTTCGGCCGCCAGGGTCAGGGCGAGGTCGTTGCCGATCACTTCGAAGGCGACCTGGTTGACCGCTTCCGGGATCACCGGGTTGACCTTGCCCGGCATGATCGAACTGCCCGGCTGGCGCGGCGGCAGGTTGATCTCGTTGATGCCGGTGCGCGGGCCGCTGGAGAGCAGGCGCAGGTCGTTGCAGATCTTCGACAGCTTGACCGCGGTGCGCTTGAGCATGCCGGAGAACAGCACGAAGGCGCCCATGTCGGAGGTGGCTTCGATCAGGTCGGCGGCCGGCTTCAGCGGCTGCCCGCTGATGGCGGCCAGGCGCTCGACGGCGAGCTTCTGGTAGCCGGGGTCGGCGTTGATGCCGGTGCCGATGGCGGTGCCACCGAGGTTCACTTCGGTGAGCAGCTCCGGCGCCAGGCGACGCAGGCGGTCGAGGTCTTCGCCGAGGGTGGTGGCGAAAGCGTGGAATTCCTGGCCGAGGGTCATCGGCACGGCGTCCTGCAACTGGGTGCGGCCCATCTTCAGTACGCCGGCGAATTCGACGCCCTTGGCGGCGAAGGCCTGGATCAGGCTGTCGAGGCTGGCCAGCAGGGTGTCGTGGCCGAGCAGCAGGCCCAGGCGGATGGCGGTCGGGTAGGCGTCGTTGGTCGACTGCGCCATGTTCACATCGTTGTTCGGGTGCAGGTACTTGTACTCACCCTTGGTGTGGCCCATGGCTTCCAGCGCGATGTTCGCGATCACTTCGTTCGCGTTCATGTTGGTGGAGGTGCCGGCGCCGCCCTGGATCATGTCCACCACGAACTGCTCGTGGAAATCGCCGCGGATCAGGCGGGCGCAGGCCTCGCTGATGGCGGCGTGCTTGTCTTCCGGGAGATGGCCGAGCTGACGGTTGGCGTCGGCGGCGGCCTGCTTGACCATGGCCAGGGCAACGACCAGCTTCGGGTAGTGCGACAGCGGCACCCCGGAGAGGCGGAAGTTGTTCACGGCGCGCAGGGTCTGGATGCCGTAGTAGGCGTCAGCGGGCACTTCGAGGGTGCCGAGCAGGTCTTTCTCGATACGGGAAGATGCAACGGGGGACATGACGGGATTTGTCTCAGAGGGACACGGCCAGTGCCGCGATGCCCACTAGACTAAGGATGTGACGATTTCGTGGCCAATGCTGTTAAACGCTGCCTCATGCACAAACGGCATAATGTTGGATGTGACGCTGGTATGATGGCGGACGTGTCATCGCATTACCGGAGCCTTTCCCGTCGTGAACCTCGAACTGAAGTGGCTGGAGGATTTCATCGCCCTGGCCGGCACCCGCAGCTTTTCCCAGGCGGCGGAGAAACGCTTCGTCACCCAGCCGGCCTTCAGCCGGCGCATTCGCAGCCTGGAGGACGCCCTCGGCCTGACCCTGGTGAATCGCCAGCGCACGCCGGTGGAACTGACCGAGGCCGGGCAGCTGTTCCTGGTCACCGCGCGCAGCGTGGTCGAGCAGCTCGGCCAGGTGGTGCGCCACCTGCACCACCTGGAAGGCGGGCAGGGCGAGGTGCTGCAGTTCGCCGCCGCCCACTCGCTGGCGCTGGGCTTCTTCCCGCAGTGGATCGCGCGGCTGCGCAACGAGGGGCTGAACATCGCTAGCCGGCTGATCGCCACCAACGTCGGCGAGGCGGTGCATTCCCTGCGCGAGGGTAGCTGCGACCTGATGCTGGCGTTCTACGACCCTGACGCCGCGTTGCAGATGGACCCGGAGATCTTCCCCTCGCTGCACCTGGGGCGCACCGAGATGCTGCCGGTTTGCGCGGTGAACGCCGAGGGCCAGCCGCTGTTCGACCTGGAGAACGGCCAGAGCGTGCCGCTGCTCGCCTACAGCGCCAGCGCCTTCCTCGGCCGCGGGGTCAACCTGCTGCTGCGCCAGCGCAACCTGCGCTACACCACGGTCTACGAGACGGCGATGGCCGACAGCCTGAAGAGCATGGCGCTGCAAGGCATGGGCGTGGCCTGGGTGCCACGGCTGAGCGTGGTCAACGAACTGGAGCGCGGTGAGCTGGCGATCTGTGGCGGGCCGCAATGGTTCGTGCCGCAGGAAATCCGCCTGTACCGCTGCGCGCTGGTACGCAAGGCGGCGATCCGCCTGCTCTGGCGCAAGCTGGAAGGCGGGCTGGGCAGCGTCGAGTAGACAGGCAAGGGCGGCGCCGGGACGCCGCCCCGCAGGTCACATCTCGAGGACGATGCGCCCCTCGATCTGCCCGGCGCGCATCTGGTCGAGGATCTGGTTGATGTCGTCCAGCTTGCCCGGATGGATGGTCGCCTTGACCAGGCCTTCGCCGGCAAAGTCGAGGGCTTCCTGAAGGTCCGCGCGGGTGCCGACGATTGAGCCGGCGATGTGCAGGCCCTTGAGCACCACGTCGAAGATCGGCGTCGGGAAGTCACCCGGCGGCAGGCCGACCAGGGCGATGGTGCCGCCGCGGCGCGCCATGCCGATGGCCTGGCCGAAGGCGCTGTTGGATACCGCGGTGACCAGCACCCCGTGGGCGCCGCCGATGTCGCGCTGGAGCACCTCCACCGGGTCTTCCTGCCGGGCGTTGACCGTCAGGCTGGCACCGAGCTTGCGCGCCAGTTCCAGCTTGGCGTCGTCGATGTCGATGGCGGCGACGTGCAGGCCCATGGCCCTGGCGTACTGCACGGCGACGTGGCCGAGGCCACCGATGCCGGAGATCGCCACCCACTGGCCGGGGCGCGCGTTGGTCTGCTTGAGCCCCTTGTAGACGGTGACGCCGGCGCAGAGGATCGGCGCGATTTCAGCGAATTCGACGTTTTTCGGCAGAATTCCGACGTAGTTCGGGTCGGCCAATACGTATTCGGCATAGCCGCCGTTCACCGAGTAGCCGGTGTTCTGCTGGCTCTCGCAGAGGGTCTCCCAGCCGGTCAGGCAGTGCTCGCAGCAGCCGCAGGCGGTGTACAGCCAGGGGATGCCGACCCGGTCGCCTTCCTTCACCCGGGTCACTCCGCTGCCCACCGCGGCGACGTAGCCGACGCCTTCGTGACCGGGAATGAACGGCAACGGCGGCTTCACCGGCCAGTCGCCCTCGGCGGCGTGCAGGTCGGTGTGGCAGACGCCGGAGGCTTCGATCTTCACCAGTACCTGCCCGGGGCCGGGCAGCGGAACCTTGACTTCCTCGATCCGCAGCGGCGCGCCGTAGGCGTGCACGACCGCGGCTTTCATGGTCTGTGGCAGGGTCATGGTCATCTCCTTGGACGGGGCTGAGCGCCTGTCGCGGCGCCTTTGACGGGCACCGCGACAGGCTGCGGAACCGGCGCGGCCGCCGCTCCCTCGGAGCGCGCCGCGACAACCAGTCTGGCCGCTCGTGGCAGGCGCGCATTGAGTTGCGGCAAGTTTCCCGCCATGGCGCGAAAAAACGGGACGGACGGTAGCCCCCGGCGCGCGCCCGGCCTGCCTTTGCGGTATACTGCGCCGCCTTCGAACCGGCACTGCCCGCCGGCTCGGCCCAGTACAAGCCACGCCCCTCGACGAAGCGTGGCTTGTTGGTTTCTGACGCGCCGGACGGCGCATTTGAGAGAGGCACGACGATGAGCGCACTGGTTGGCGTGATCATGGGTTCCAAATCGGACTGGAGCACCCTCAGTCACACCGCGGACATGCTGGACAAGCTGGGCATCCCCTACGAAGTGAAGGTGGTTTCCGCCCACCGCACCCCGGACCTGCTCTTCCAGTACGCCGAGGAAGCCGAAGGCCGCGGCCTCGAAGTGATCATCGCCGGCGCTGGCGGCGCCGCCCACCTGCCGGGCATGTGCGCGGCCAAGACCCACCTGCCGGTACTCGGCGTGCCTGTACAGTCGTCGATGCTGTCGGGTGTCGACTCGCTGCTCTCCATCGTGCAGATGCCCGCCGGCGTACCGGTCGCCACCCTGGCCATCGGCAAGGCCGGCGCGGTCAACGCGGCGCTGCTCTCGGCGAGCATCCTCGGCGCCAAGCACCCGCAGTACCACGAGGCGCTGAAGCAGTTCCGCGCCAACCAGACCGAAACCGTGCTGGACAATCCCGACCCGCGCGATGCGTGAGACAGGCTCTGAGAAGGTAAGGCTCGAACCATGAAAATCGGTGTCATCGGTGGCGGCCAGCTGGGCCGCATGCTGGCCCTGGCGGGAACCCCGCTGGGCATGAACTTCGCTTTCCTCGACCCGGCGCCGGACGCCTGCGCGGCCTCCCTGGGCGAGCACATCCGCGCCGACTACGGCGACCAGGAGCACCTGCGGCAACTGGCCGACGAGGTCGACCTGGTGACCTTCGAGTTCGAGAGCGTGCCGGCGGAAACCGTGGCCTTCCTCTCCCAGTTCGTGCCGGTCTACCCGAACGCCGAGTCGCTGCGCATCGCCCGCGACCGCTGGTTCGAGAAGTCGATGTTCAAGGACCTCGGCATTCCCACTCCGGACTTCGCCGACGTCCAGTCCCAGGCCGACCTCGATGCCGCCGCAGCCGCCATCGGCCTGCCGGCGGTGCTCAAGACCCGCACCCTGGGCTACGACGGCAAGGGCCAGAAGGTCCTGCGCCAGCCGGCCGACGTGCAGGGCGCGTTCGCCGAACTGGGCAGCGTGCCGTGCATCCTCGAGGGCTTCGTGCCGTTCACCGGGGAAGTCTCGCTGGTGGCGGTGCGCGCTCGCGATGGCGAGACGCGTTTCTACCCGCTGGTGCACAACACCCACGACAGCGGCATCCTCAAGCTCTCCGTGGCCAGCAGCGCGCATCCATTGCAGGCGCTGGCCGAGGACTACGTCGGCCGCGTGCTGGCCCGGCTCGACTACGTCGGCGTGCTGGCCTTCGAGTTCTTCGAGGTGGACGGCGGCCTGAAGGCCAACGAGATCGCCCCGCGCGTGCACAACTCCGGGCACTGGACCATCGAAGGCGCCGAGTGCAGCCAGTTCGAGAACCACCTGCGCGCCGTTGCCGGCCTGCCGCTGGGCTCGACCGCCAAGGTCGGCGAGAGCGCGATGCTCAATTTCATCGGCGCGGTGCCCCCGGTGGATCAGGTGGTCGCCGTCGCCGATTGCCACCTGCATCACTACGGCAAGGCCTTCAAGAACGGCCGCAAGGTTGGCCACGCCACCCTGCGCTGTGCCGACCGGGCGACGCTGCAGGCGCGCATCGCCGAGGTCGAGGCGCTGATCGAGGCGTGAGCGATTGCCGTCCGCCCATCCTTGGGTTGGCGGGCGGCACTGAACCCAAGGCTTTTCTACACTGTCCCATGGCAGGCGCAATACATGCGCATACACCCGTAAGGAGGGACTGTCATGGGATTAATCGGAACCATCATCGTCGGACTGATCGTTGGTCTCGTTGCACGCTTTCTGAAGCCAGGTGACGACAGCATGGGCTGGATCATGACCATCCTGCTCGGCATCGGCGGTTCGCTGCTGGCCACCTACGGCGGCCAGGCGATCGGCTTCTACCAGGCTGGCCAGGCGGCCGGTTTCATCGGCGCGGTGGTCGGCGCCGTCGTACTGCTGGTCATTTACGGCCTGATCAAGAAGAATTGATGGCTCTGGCCGGCCCCCGCGGGGGCCGGCGTTTCCTCACTTCGCCGGTATTCCCGCCATCATGCGCCGCTTCCCGTTCGCCCGCCTGTTGCTGCTCGCCCTGTTGTCCTCACCCCTGGCCCACGCCGAACTGCCCGAGACCGACTGGCTGGAACTGATGCCGCCGGCTGACCGCAAGGCGCTGGAAGAAATGCCCGACATCATCCACGACACCCCGGAGGCCGCCGGCACCTTCACCAGCAAGGGGGGCCTGAAGCAGTCGGACCGGAAGATGCCGGCGGTGATGTATTCGGCCAAGACCGTCGCCAGCCTGGATGGCAAGGCGATCCGCCTCGGCGGCTACCCGGTGCCGCTGGAGAACGACGCCAAGGGCCGCGTCACCGAATTCTTCCTGGTGCCCTATCCGGGCGCCTGCATCCACGTGCCGCCGCCGCCGCCGAACCAGATCGTCCTGGTGCATTATCCACAGGGGCTGAAGCTGACCGATATCTACACCCCGCTGTGGGTCAGCGGCACGTTGAAGATCGAGCAGGTGAGCAATGACCTGGCCGATGCCGCCTACGCCATCGACAAGGCGCGGGTGAAGGTGGTGGAGGAAGCGGACCTGTAGGGCCGGCACCTGCGCAACGGTCCATGGCGGACGATGCGAGCCGCCCCGTCCGCTCGCCGACCCGCTCAGGGTCGTTTCAGCGGCTCGCTCCAGATCTGCACGCCAAAGCTTTCGCTGCGCCCGGGGGCGACCACCATGAGGTCGTCCCAGACCCGCCCGGTCTCGATGCAGAGCATCTGCTGCCAGGCGTCGTCGGCGAACTGCGAGAGACGCCGGGACTTGTCCACCCAGGGGTTCCAGACCACCGCCGAGCGCGAGTCGAGGGCGTGCAGGTGGATGCTGCGTTCCCAGCGCGGGTCCTTGATCAGCAGGTCGCGTTCGAGACCGAGGTAGATGCGGTCCAGTTCGCCCTTGACCCGTACCGCGCCGTGCTGAGTGCGTTCTTCCCAGTTCTCCAGGGTCTCGATGTAGCGCGCGCCTTCCAGGCCCTCGATGGCGATCTCGCGGCTGTCGCTGACCGCGAAGTAGGTGTGCAGTGCCTGGCTGAGCACCAGCGGCTTGCTGCCGAGGTTCTCGCTGGTGAGTCGCAGGGTCAGGCGCTCGCCGAAGCGGAACAGCATGCGCAGCGCCGCCGGGTGCGGCCAGCCGGGGAGGCCATCGGGGGCGTCGAGGCGGAAGCTGACGCAGAGGTCGCCGTCCTCCTCGGCGATGTCGTCGATTTCCCAGTCGACTGCCCGGACCAGCCCGTGGGCGGGCGCCTTCAGGCCATCTTCCACCTGGCCGCGGACTTCCTGCGGGTTGCGCTCCAGCGGACCGAACCACGGCCAGCACACCGGCACCCCGCCGCGTACCGACTGCCCGCGCCGGTAGCCGGCCTCGTCGCTGAGCCAGACCAGCGGCGGCTGTTCGTGGGGCTGGTAGCTGAGCAGTTGCGCGCCCTGCTGGGCGATCAGCGCCTCGCCATGGGCGGTGTGGATGCGCCAGCAGGCCAGGTCGTCGACCTGTACCTGTTCGACGCGGTTGATCGGGCTATCGGTGTTCATGGCGGTCTCCGGGAGGCGAATGGATGGCAGCAGTATCACCGATCCATTTTATCGCCGGCAGTTCCCCCGGATAGCGCCAACGACGACGCGGCCCGTGGGCCGCGTCGGTTGTTGCCGGAGGTTCAGGCCGCGCGGAACAGGTTGTGTGGGTCGATGACGAATTTCTTCGGCACCCCGGCGTCGAACTCGCCATAGCCTTTCGGCGCATCGTCGAGGGTGATGACTTCCACCCCGACGATGTCGGCGATCTTGATCCGGTCCCACATGATCGCCTGCATCAGCTGGCGGTTGTACTTCATCACCGGGGTCTGGCCGGTATGGAAGCTGTGCGACTTGGCCCAGCCCAGGCCGAAGCGGATGCTCAGGGCGCCGTGCTTGGCGGCCGCGTCCACCGCGCCCGGGTCTTCGGTGACGTACAGGCCGGGAATGCCGATCTTGCCGGCGACCCGGGTGATGCCCATCAGCGAGTTGAGCACGGTGGCCGGGGCTTCCTGCTGCGAGCCCGAATGGCCGTGGCCGCGCGCCTCGAAACCGACCGCATCGACCGCGCAGTCGACCTCCGGCTCGCCCAGCAGAGCGGCGATCTGTTCGTGCAGCGGGGTGTCCTTGGACAGGTCGGCGATCTCGAAGCCCTGTTTCTTGGCGTGGGCCAGGCGGGTCGGGTTGACGTCGCCGACGATCACCACCGCCGCGCCGAGCAGGCGTGCCGAGGCCGCCGCGGCCAGGCCGACCGGACCGGCGCCGGCGATGTAGACCGTGCTGCCCGGGCCGACGCCGGCGGTGACCGCGCCGTGGTAGCCGGTGGGGAGGATGTCCGAAAGGCAGGTCAGGTCGCGGATCTTCTCCATCGCCGCTTCGCGGTTGGGCAGTTTCAGCAGGTTGAAGTCGGCGTAGGGCACCAGCACGTATTCGGCCTGGCCGCCGACCCAGCCGCCCATGTCGACGTAGCCGTAGGCGCCGCCGGCCCGCGCCGGATTGACCGTCAGGCAGACGCCGGTGTGCTGTTCCTTGCAGGTACGGCAGTGGCCGCAGGCGACGTTGAACGGTACCGAGACCAGGTCGCCGATCTTCATGGTTTCCACGCCACGCCCGATCTCCACCACCTCGCCGGTGATCTCGTGGCCCAGCACCAGGCCTTCCGGCGCGGTGGTGCGGCCGCGCACCATGTGCTGGTCGGAGCCGCAGATGTTGGTGGAGACCACCCGCAGGATCACCCCGTGGTCGATCTGCCGGCCCTGCGGGTCCTGCATCTTCGGATAGGGAATGTTCTGCACCTCGACCTTGCCCGGGCCGAGATAGACCACACCACGATTGCCAGACATACGCGTTTCCTCTTTGTCGTTGTGGGTACAAATGCGCGGCGTCCACGGCCGCGTGGCTTTGCACTGGAAAGTCGTCTGTTGCGCGACAGGGCCGGAGAATGCTGGCAGCCGGCGGGCTGTCGGTGTTGCTCGGGACGCGAGGCCGTGGGAAGCGCCCCTCTCCCTGGCCCTCTTCCTTCAGCGAGGGTTGGGAAGAGAGGGCGCGCTTACAGCACCACGGTCCGATTGGCGTTGAGGAATACCCTCCGCTCGATGTGGTAGCCCACCGCCCGTGCCAGGGTCAGGCACTCGATGTCGCGGCCCTTGGCGATTAGGTCCTCGGGGTAGTGGGCGTGGTCGACCGTCTCGACGCCCTGGGCGATGATCGGCCCTTCGTCGAGGTCGTTGTTGATGTAGTGGGCGGTGGCGCCGACCAGCTTCACGCCCTTCTGGTAGGCCTGGTGGTACGGCTTGGCGCCCTTGAAGCCGGGCAGCAGGGAGTGATGGATGTTGATCGCCCAGCCGTCCAGGCGCCGGCACAGTTCCGGCGACAGCACCTGCATGTAGCGAGCGAGGATCACCAGCTCGGCGCCACTCTCTTCGAGCACCTGCCAGACCCTGGCTTCCTGGGCCGGCTTGTCGTTCGGGTCGAGCGGGAAGTGGTGGTAGGGAATGCCGTGCCAGCGCGCCAGCGGCTCCAGGTCCGGGTGATTGGAAATCACCGCCACCACGTCCATCGGCAACTGGCCGATGCGCTGGCGGTAGAGCAGGTCGTTCAGGCAGTGGTCGGCCTTGGAAACCATGATCGCCACCTGGCTGCGGTAGCCCGGCGCGGTCAGCTCGGTACGCATGCCGAACGGTGCCACCCGTTCGGCCAGTCCGGCGCGGAAGGAGGCTTCGTCGAAGCCGTCGCCGGCGCGGAACTCCACGCGGATGAAGAAGCGTTGCGCCAGGCGGTCGTCGAACGAGTGGTGCTCGGTGACGTAGCAGCGCTGCTCGAAGAGGTAGCGCGTCACCACGTCGACGGTGCCCAGCAGGCTGGGACTGTCGGCGGTGAGGATCCAGGTGTCGGGGGTACGGCTCATCGCGAGGCTCCGGGTCCGGTATCCCCTCTCGGGGAGAGGGGAAGGCTGCTCATGCCGCTACCTGCAGGCCGTATTCGGCGCTGGCGTCCTGCAACCAGAGCCAGAAGTAGTCGGCGAAGCTGCGGCGCACGACCAGCTCCCAGGTGTCCTCGCCGGTATGGCGGATCACGCATTGCGACTTGGCGAAGATGCTGCCGACCGCCTTGCCCACCGGGAAGTTGCTCGGATGCACGTCGTAGCTGGTGGATTTCATCAGCAGTTCGCGGACGTTCGCTCCGCTCAGTTCGAGCAGCGTCTGCCCGCCGCTGACGTTGACCACCGCGTAGTGCAGCTCCTCGCCCAGGGCCTGGCGCAGGCGCTGTTCGACGGCGTATTCCTCGCCGCCGGGGACGATCAGCAACCATTCGTCCGGGGCCAGCCATTGCAGCGAGGTCTCGCCGCTGGCGACCAGGGTCAGGGCCACCGGCAGTTCCAGGCCGAGGGCCTGGTGCACGGCGGCGGCGAAGGCCGGGTCGGCGGCATCGCCGCGCAGCACCAGGTGGCCGAGCAGCTTCTTCTCGCGCAGGACGATACCGGCCTTCGCGGCGGTCTTGCCGGCGAGCTTGTGCAGCTCGGCATGGTGCAGCGGCGATTCGGCGTGGACGCCGGGTTCGGGGCGTTGCTGGTAGACGTTTGCCTTGCTCATTCGTTTTCACCTTGGGGCGCCGAGCGCCCTGGTAGCCTGTCTGCCTTCTCCCTTCGGGAAGAGGGCCGGGGAGAGGAGCGCATCCCTCTCCGGTCAATCCACGTTCTGCCGCTCCCCTTTGGGGTCGTAGAACACCGAGGAGCAGATCTCCGCCTCGATGAAGCGGCCGTCCGCCAGCGGCGCGTAGACCTTCTGGCCCATGCGCTTGAGGCCGCCTTTCACCACCGCCAGGGCGAAGCCGTGGCCGAGGCTGGCGCTCATGTAGCTGGAGGTGACGTGGCCGACCATCTTCATCGGGATCGCCTGCTGGGTGTCGAACACCAGTTGCGCGCCTTCGGGCAGTACCTCCTGCGGGTTGCTCGGCCTGAGTCCGACCAGTTGCTTGCGATCCTCGCGCAGGCAGTCGGCGCGGTTCATGCCGCGCCAGCCGATCCAGGAGAACGGCTTGCTGCGGCCCACCGCCCAGCCCATGTTGAGATCGTCCGGGGTGACCGAGGCATCGGTGTCCTGGCCGACGATGATGAAGCCCTTCTCGGCGCGCAGGACGTGCATGGTCTCGGTGCCGTAGGGCGTCAGGCCGTACTTCGCGCCGTGCTCGGCGAGCGCTTCGAGCACGCCCATGGCGTAGTCGGCCTGGACGTTCACCTCGTAGCTCAGCTCGCCGGTGAAGGAGATGCGGAACACCCGCGCCGGCACCCCGGCGACCTTGCCTTCCTTCCAGGTCATGAAGGGGAAGGCATCCTTGTCCAGGTCGATGTCGGTGACTTCGGCGAGCAGCTTGCGGCTGTTCGGGCCGGACAGGGTGAGGGTCGCGTAGTGGTCGGTGACCGAGGTGAAGTACACCTTCAGCTCCGGCCATTCGGTCTGGTGGTACAGCTCCAGCCACTCCAGTACGCGGGCGGCGCCGCCGGTGGTGGTGGTCATGACGAAGTGGTTGTCGGCCAGGCAGGCGGTCACGCCGTCGTCGAAGACCATCCCGTCTTCCTTGCACATCAGGCCGTAGCGCGCCTTGCCGACGTCGAGCTTGGTCCAGGCGTTGGTGTAGACCCGGTTGAGGAACTCCCGCGCGTCCGGGCCCTGGATGTCGATCTTGCCCAGGGTCGAGGCGTCGAGCAGGCCGACCGCCTCGCGCACCGCGCGGCATTCGCGGGCCACGGCGGCGTGCATGTCCTCGCCGCGGCGCGGGAAGTACCACGGCCGCTTCCACTGGCCGACGTCTTCGAACTCGGCGCCGTTCTTCACGTGCCAGGCGTGCAGGGCGGTGAAGCGCACCGGTTCGAACAGGTGCCCGCAGTGGCGGCCGGCGACGGCGCCGAAGGTCACCGGGGTGTAGTTCGGACGGAACATGGTGGTGCCGGTGTCGGCGATGCTCTTGCCCTGGGCCCGCGCGGCGATCGCCAGGCCGTTGATGTTGCCCAGCTTGCCCTGGTCGGTGCCGAAGCCCAGCGCGGTGTAGCGCTTGACGTGCTCGATGGACTCGAAGCCCTCGCGGCAGGCCAGTTCGATGGCGGCGGCGGTGACGTCGTTCTGCGGATCGACGAACTGCTTCGGCGCGCGCGCCGTGGGCTTTTCGTGGGGCACCTGGAACAGCGCGACGGGTGCTTCCTCGCGGCGCGGCTGGACCTTCGGCAGGCTGCCGGCGGCGGTCTTGTAGCCGGCGTCGAGGGCGGCGCGGCTCCCGGCCTGGTAGCCGTCGGCGAGCACCTCGGCGAGCCCGAACACGCCGTTCACGGCGCCGGCGCAGATGCGTTTCTGCAGGCCGTCGCCGGGGACGAAGGCGAGGATTTCCTCGCGCCATTCCGGCTTGCCGCCCAGGTGCGAGGCCAGGTGCACGACCGGGCTGTAGCCGCCGGAGCTGGCGATCAGGTCGCAGTCCAGCCATTCGCCGCCGCTGGCGCGCATGGCCTGCAGGTCGATCCGGGCGACCTTGGCGCCGCTGACCCGCTTGCCGCCGCGAGCCTCGATCACCGAACTGCCAGTGATCACCCGCATACCGCGTTGGCGTGCTTCCTCGACCCACTCGCCGCGCGGATTGGCCCGGGCGTCGGCGATGGCCACCACTTGCAGGCCGGCTTCCTGCCAGTCGAGGGCGACGCGGTAGGCGTAGTCGTTGTTGGTGGCCAGCACCAGTTTCTTGCCCGGTGCCACGCCGTAGCGCCGTACATAGGTGGAAACCGCGCCGGCGAGCATGTTGCCGGGCAGGTCGTTGTTGCCGTAGACCAGCGGCCGCTCATGGGCGCCGGCGGCCAGTACCACGCGCTTGGCGCGTACGCGGTGCACGCGCTGGCGGACCTGGCCGAGCGGGGCGACCTCGCCGAGGTGGTCGGTGCGCCGCTCGTGGATGGTGAGGAAGTTGTGGTCGTGGTAGCCGTTGACCGTGGAGCGCGGTAGCAGGATGACTTCCGGCAGGCCTTGCAGCTCGGCCACGGCGTCCGCGACCCACTCGGCGGCGGGCTTGCCGTCGAGGGTCTCGCGGGTGTCCAGCAGGCTGCCGCCGAACTCTTCCTGCTCGTCGGCGAGAATCACCCGCGCGCCGCTGCGAGCGGCGGCGAGGGCGGCGGCCAGGCCGGCCGGGCCGCCGCCGACCACCAGCACGTCGCAGTGGTGGTTCATCCAGTCGTAGCTGTCCGGATCGACCTCGGTCGGCGCGCGGCCCAGGCCGGCGGCCTTGCGGATGTACTTCTCGTAGGTCATCCACATCGACTGCGGGTACATGAAGGTCTTGTAGTAGAAACCGGGCGGCATCAGCTTGCCGCCGACCTTGCCGAAGATTCCCATCAAGTCGTTCTGCACGTTCGGCCAGCCGTTGGTACTGGTGGCCACCAGGCCGCCGTAGAGGGCCTGCTGGGTGGCGCGTACGTTGGGGATTTGGGTGGCTTCGCGGGAGCCGATCTGCAGGATCGCGTTGGGCTCCTCGGCGCCGGCGGCGACGATGCCGCGCGCCCGCGAGTACTTGAAGCTGCGGCCGACGATGTCGACGCCGTTGGCCAGCAGCGCGGCGGCCAGGGTGTCGCCGGCATAGCCCTGGTAGTGCTGGCCGTTGAAGCTGAAGGTCAGCGGGCGGTTGCGGTCGATGCGGCCGCCGCTGGACAGGCGATTGATCTGGCTCATGCCGGTTCCCCTTGTACGGCGGGTTTCTTCTCACCGTCGGCGACGACGCTGGGCTGCTCGCCGATCAGGTAGGTCTCGAGGATCTCGTAGGTCACCGTATGGCGGGTGACGTTGAAGTACTTGCGGCAGCCGGCGGCGTGCACCCACAGCTCGTGATGGAGGCCGCGTGGGTTGTCGCGGAAGAACATGTAGTCGCCCCATTCCTCGTCGCTGCAGGCGTTCGGGTCGAGCGGGCGCGGGATGTGGGCCTGACCCTTGGCGTGGAATTCCTCTTCGGAACGCAGTTCGCCGCAGTGGGGGCAGAAGATATTCAGCATTTTGTAGCCTCCGGAAACTGTTCTTGCCGGTTGACCGGCACCCTCTCCCTGAAGGGCGAGGGGCAGCGGATTTCGCCCTTCGGGCGGCTTTTGTCAGTGCGCCACTGCTGCCGCGCCGTGCTCGTCGATCAGCGCACCGCTGTGGAAGCGTTCGATGGAGAAGGGCGCGGCCAGCGGATGCGGTTCGCCCTTGGCCAGGGTGGCGGCGAAGACGTTTCCGGAGCCGGGAGTGGCCTTGAAGCCGCCGGTGCCCCAGCCGCAGTTGAAGAACAGGTTCTGCACCGGAGTCTTGCCGATGATCGGGCAGGCGTCCGGGGTGGTGTCGACGATGCCGCCCCATTGGCGGTTCATGCGTACCCGCGAGAGCACCGGGAACATCTCGACGATGGCTTGCAGGGTGTGCTCGATCACCGGGTAAGAGCCGCGCTGGCCGTAGCCGTTGTAGCCGTCGATGCCGGCGCCGATGACCAGGTCGCCCTTGTCCGACTGGCTGATGTAGCCATGCACGGCGTTGGACATGATCACGCTGTCGATGATCGGCTTCAGTGGCTCGGAGACCAGCGCCTGCAACGGGTGCGACTCCAGCGGCAGGCGGAAGCCGGCGAGCCTGGCCATGTGCCCGGAGTTGCCGGCGGTGACCACTCCGACACGGCGCGCGCCGATGAAGCCGCGGTTGGTCTCGACGCCGATCACCGCGCCGTCCTGCTTGCGGAAGCCGGTGACTTCGGTCTGCTGGATCAGGTCCACGCCGAGGGCATCGGCGGCGCGGGCGAAGCCCCAGGCCACCGCGTCATGGCGGGCGACGCCGCCGCGACGCTGGATGGTCGCGCCCATGATCGGGTAGCGGGTGTTCTTGCTGCAGTCCAGGTAGGGAATCTCCTCCGCCACCTGCTGCGCGTTCAACAATTCGCCGTCGACGCCGTTGAGGCGGTTGGCGCTGACCCGGCGCTCGCCGTCGCGCATGTCCTGGAGGGTGTGGCAGAGGTTGTAGACCCCGCGCTGGGAGAACATCACGTTGTAGTTGAGGTCCTGGGACAGGCCCTCCCACAGCTTCATCGCGTGTTCGTAGAGCAGCGCGGACTCGTCCCACAGGTAGTTGGAGCGCACGATGGTGGTGTTGCGCGCGGTGTTGCCGCCGCCCAGCCAACCTTTCTCGACTACCGCCACGTTGCTGATGCCGTGTTCCTTGGCCAGGTAGTAGGCGGTGGCCAGGCCGTGCCCGCCGCCGCCGACGATGACCACGTCGTAGACCGGCTTCGGCGTGGGCGTGCGCCACATGCGTTGCCAGTTCTCGTGATGGCTCAGTGAATGCTTTAACAGGCCGAAGCCGGAGTAGCGTTGCATGTGGATGCTCCTGAACTGTTGCTCCCTCTCCCGCGGAGAGGGTTGGGCCGGGGCGCGTCGGGCTCCCCGACCGTCTTCGGGGGGGCTCAGCGATAGACCGGGAAGTCCGCGCAGAGACCGGCGACCTGGGTGGCGACCTTGGCCTCCACGTCGGCATCGCCGAGGTGGTCGAGGATGTCGCAGATCCAGCCAGCCAGTTCGCGGCTCTGCGCTTCCTGCAGCCCGCGGGTGGTGATGGCCGGGGTGCCGATGCGGATGCCGGAGGTGACGAACGGGCTCTGCGGATCGTTCGGCACGGCGTTCTTGTTCACCGTGATGCCGACCCGGCCGAGGGCGGCGTCGGCTTCCTTGCCGGTCAGGCCCTGGCGCACCAGGCTGATCAGCATCAGGTGGTTGTCGGTGCCACCGGAAACCACGTCGTAGCCGCGCCCGATGAACACCTCGGCCATCGCCTTGGCGTTGCGGATCACCTGCGCCTGGTAGTCCTTGAAGCCCGGCTCCAGCGCTTCCTTGAAGCACACCGCCTTGGCCGCGATCACGTGCATCAGCGGGCCGCCCTGGGCGCCAGGGAATACCGCGGAGTTGAGCTTCTTCTCGATCTCCTCGTTGGCGCGCGCCAGGATCAGGCCGCCGCGCGGGCCGCGCAGGGTCTTGTGGGTGGTGGTGGTGACCACGTCGGCGAAGGGGATCGGGTTCGGGTAGAGGCCGGCGGCGACCAGCCCGGCGACGTGGGCCATGTCGACGAACAGCAGCGCGCCGACCTTGTCGGCGATGGCGCGGAAGCGCGGGAAGTCGAGGGTCTTGGAGTAGGCGGAGAAGCCGGCGACGATCATCTTCGGCTTATGCTCCACGGCCAGGCGCTCGACTTCGTCGTAGTCGATCAGCCCGGTAGCGGTGTCCAGGCCGTACTGCACGGCGTTGTACAGCTTGCCGGAGGAGGACACCTTGGCGCCGTGGGTGAGATGGCCTCCGTGGGCCAGGCTCATGCCGAGGATGGTGTCGCCGGCGTTGAGCAGCGCCAGGTACACCGCGGCGTTGGCCGAGGAACCGGAATGCGGCTGGACGTTGGCGTAGTCGGCGCCGAACAGCTGCCTGGCGCGGTCGATGGCCAACTGCTCGACCTTGTCGACGTGTTCGCAGCCGCCGTAGTAGCGCTTGCCCGGATAGCCCTCGGCATACTTGTTGGTCAGGCCGCTGCCCTGCGCCTGCATGACCCGCTTGCTGGTGTAGTTCTCCGAGGCGATCAGTTCGAGATGGTCTTCCTGGCGGGCCTCTTCGGCGTCCATCGCGGCGAGCAGTTCGTCGTCGTAGCCGCGGATCTGGTCATGCTTGCTGAACATCGCTGGGTCTCCCTGCGGCGCCGGAACCGCGCCGGAATGGCTGCAACGGGACACGCGGTCCCTTTGCCAGCGATGGTATGACCGGCCCTGCCGGCCCAGATGCCTATGCACGCCACGGGGAGGTGCGTTTGCGACATGGCGGTGGGAATCGGCAACCGATGCGGAACGCCCCGGGCTGGCGCTAAACTGCGTGCTCTTCGTCCTGCGAGAACACCATGAAACGCCCGCTGATCTTCCTTTCCGCCGTGCTGCTCGGCGCATCCCTGCAAGGGTGCGGGGGCGGCGATGAAAAGCAGGCCGCCGCGCCTGCGCTGCCGGCCGATTCCTGCACCGGCCATGAACTCGAAGTGGCCTTGCCGCCGGCCGGCAAGCCACTGTTCGGCTACGACTTCCTCTCCCGCCAGTGCGGCTACAACGACGCCACCGTGGTCTTCGGCGCTGCCGACGGCAGCAAGCGCCTGGAGATCGTCCTCACCGACACCGGCCTGCCGGCGCCGCCGACCGAGGGCGACGCGGTGGCCTATCGGGCGGCGCAGGACAAGCTGCGCGAGATGACCCAGACCAACCTGACCCTGCTCCACAAGACCCGCGAGACCGCCCTTAAGAACGGCACCGCCGAGCGCTTCGGCGGCGAGGACTACCTGCCGCTGATCGATACCACGCGGATGGGCGACCCGCTGGGAGTGATGGTCCCGGCCAAGGGCGAGGAGGGCGTCTCGACCCTCAGCGGAGTGATCAAGAACCGCTACGTACTGACCCTCAGCACCCGCGACACGCCCAATGGCGGCAGCGCCACGGCGATGCGCCAGGTGCTGGTGCCGTTCGTCGAGCAGATGAAGCTGACCAAGCTACCCTGACAGACTGTGCCGGCACGTACCCGTGCCGGCACGACCGCATGGAGCCCCACAAGGGCTCGGCAACCGTTCCAGAGGCCCACATGACCGATCACACCCAACAGTTCGCCAGCGACAACTATTCCGGCATCTGCCCCGAAGCCTGGGCGGCGATGGCCGAAGCCAACCGCGGCCACGAACGCGCCTATGGCGACGACCAGTGGACCGCGCGTGCTTCGGACTACTTCCGCCAGTTGTTCGAGACCGATTGCGAAGTGTTCTTCGCCTTCAACGGCACCGCCGCCAACTCCCTGGCCCTGGCTGCGCTGTGCCAGAGCTACCACAGCGTGATCTGCTCGGAGACCGCCCACGTCGAGACCGACGAGTGCGGCGCGCCGGAGTTCTTCTCCAATGGCTCCAAGCTGCTGCTGGCGCAGACCGAGGTCGGCAAGCTGACCCCGGCGTCGATCCGCGACATCGCTCTCAAGCGCCAGGATATCCACTATCCGAAGCCGCGCGTGGTGACTCTCACCCAGGCCACCGAGGTCGGCACGGTGTACCGCCCGGACGAGCTGAAGGCGATCAGCGCCACCTGCAAGGAGCTCGGCCTGCACCTGCACATGGACGGCGCGCGCTTCTCCAACGCCTGCGCCTTCCTCGGCTGCTCGCCGGCGGAGCTGAGCTGGAAGGCCGGGGTCGACGTGCTCTGCTTCGGCGGCACCAAGAACGGCATGGCGGTGGGCGAGGCGATCCTGTTCTTCAACCGCGACCTGGCCGAGGACTTCGACTACCGCTGCAAGCAGGCCGGCCAACTGGCCTCGAAGATGCGCTTCCTCGCCGCGCCCTGGGTCGGCGTACTGCAGGACGATGCCTGGCTGCGCTACGCCGATCACGCCAACCGCTGCGCGCGCCTGCTGGTCGAGCTGGTGGCCGACGTTCCCGGCGTCAGCCTGATGTTCCCGGTAGAAGCCAACGGCGTGTTCCTACAGCTTTCCGAGCCGGCGATCGAAGCCTTGCGCGCGCGCGGCTGGCGCTTCTACACCTTCATCGGTGAAGGTGGCGCGCGTTTCATGTGTTCCTGGGATACCGATATCGAGCGGGTCCGCGAACTGGCGCGGGACATCCGCCTGGTGATGGGCGCCTGAGTCCGCTCTCGGTCGCCCCCATGGCGCGGGGCGGCCGCTCTTTCCCCAAATCCTGTGGATAACTCTGTGGGCTAACTGTTCGGGAGCTATGCAAAAGTGCTCCCTGGAACGTCCTTCCTGTCTCCGCCCGAGACGCCGAAAGCCTTTATCCACGCGGCTCCACTCCAGTGGCGGGATAACCTGTCCAATCCACAAACACTGTGGAACCGAATGTGAATAACGTGTTCGCAGTCGCTTCCGGGCAGCGCCCCGCCGGGCTCTCCGGAGGCTGGTCGGTTTTTGAGCGAAAACAGCCGTTTGTGAACAGAGGATGACGGTTCGGGTGAAACGCGCTGACGAAACGGTGACGGGTATTGTCCCCTCCGGGCCCATGCAAGCCTGTGGATAGAAAAGACGGGGAGCGAAGTGGGCGCAAAAGTCGAAAACACCCTGCGTGGACGTAACGGCTTGAGGAAAAAGACAAAATTCTTCCGTTCCGAAGTCGCTGGGACAATGGAAGCAATCGCCGAGGGGAATTTCCCCCAATTCCTGTTGAGGTCGATGTGAAGAGCCTGTTTATAGAGTGCGGAGAGCCCGGTGGGGCGAGCCTTTCAGGGAATTGATCAAGAATTGACCGGATGTTCTGTCAACAGGTGGCGGGCTTGCTTTAGGGAGCTTGTGTATAAATGCAGGGTTGCCCACAAAAGGCCTGGAAAGTCTTGTGGACAACCTGTATGGATAGCGCCAGAAGCCGCATAGGGCTAAGTCTGCGGTGGATTGATCAATAAACGATCGGTGCGCATGGGAAGAGCCGGACTGCCTGAGAAAGCAGAGATTTTTCTTCATGCTGTGAATATTTTTTTGTTTTTCCCCACGGGAAGTGTAAAGCCCTGTGGAAAAGTTGTTCGCTCACGCTTGGGGGGGCCGTACGGCGGGGTCTCTGGCGTATTGATCGTTAAATGAGCAGGAGAGTGCGGCCAGGCCGAGCGTGCGGCGAAGTGCGATTTACCCGGAAGGAAAGCCGGATGGGCTTGCGGAGCCCTCGCGCCACGGAGGAGGTATTGTCGGTATGTTGTGCCTGGACCCGCAGGACATAGAGGAGGCGATGGATTGCACAACTTGTGGATAAGTCTGTGATCAACCTAGCCTGGAAAGGGCTTCCCGGAGGCAGGGACGGGCTGAATAGCCGGCCCTGAAATGCACTTGAATTTGTAGAATTTATCTTTTATTTCAAATGCTTGAGTGAACACATGACGGACATCCAGGCGGCGAAGAAACACCTGTATGGAATTCCAGTCCGAATGTGGACAACCTTGGCGCCCTGGTGTTTTCCAGTATGAGAAGGTCAGCTTCGCCTTGGCTCTGGTGGTTGGCCGGAGCCTTGATTACCCTTGGCTTTTGCCAGGAAAGTGGGATGGATCATGGATGATCGGATGTCAGACAAGCCGCTCGGCCGCTTGTTGCTCGAAGGCCTCGGCGAGATCGCCTGGATCGCCGTGCTGGTGGCCCTTGGCGTCCTCCTTCCGTTGCCGCTGGTAGCGCTGGGTTGGGTGCTGCTGCTGGGCGCCGAGTGGGCCACGGATCGTTGGCGCGGCAAGGTGCCGTATCGCCTGCAACAGGCGCTGTTCTTCTGGGTTCTGGGTGGCGGCATCGCCCTGGGCCAGGCACTGCCGGGCTTCTGGCTGGGACTGGGCGGTGGCTTGCTGGCGGTGATCGGCGGCGTGCTGTTGCAGATCCGCTTCGAGCGCGGCCTGCGCCTGGAGCGCCAGGCTCCGCAAGCGCTGGACGTACCCCTGCCGGCCGGAGGTAGCGCATGGGGCGGCGAAGCGCCCGAGCGGACCCCCGAGGGCGAGGCGATCCGCCTGTTCGACGGCGGCGAGATCGCCATGGGCGGCCCGCTGGTATGCCACTACCTGATGCCCGACGGCTGTTTCATCCCCGACTGCAATCCTTCGGCACGCTTTTCCAGCGATGGCCGCCACTTCGTTTCGCCGATACCGAGCCGAGGCGCGTGGGGCCTGGCGATCTTCGACCGGCAGGAGCGGTTGCTCTACCGCTGTGCCGTGGACAACTTCTGGGAGCTGGACAGCGTCACCGAGCGCGAGGTGATCGGGCGGCACAGTCCGCTGACGTCCAACGCACCGCAGCGCCTCGAGCTGCAGGCGCTCAAGGCCGGCAGCGAGGCCGAGGCCTTCGTTGCCATCGGCGACCTCTGGCTGCCCGAGAGCGAATGGCAGCGCTGGAGCAGGGATCTGCGCGCGCAACCGCTACCGTCCCCGCTTGGCGGGCCCGCGCTGGAAATCCGCCCCTGGCTGCCGGCCAGCCTGCTGGCCCTGGACGATCCTTTCGCGCCGCTGCGCGCCAACCGCGGCGAGCTGTGGATAAACGGCGAGGCCAGCGGCCTCTACCTGTCCCGTGAAGCGCCGCCATTGGCTTGGAGCGATGACGGCCGGGCGCTGGCGCTGCAGGCTGCAGGCGAGCCGCTGGGGCAGGATACCTACTGGCTTTGGCGAGAGGACGGCGGTCTGCGTGCGCTGGGCGCGCCGTGGTCGGCGTTGCCCGCCGAGCCCCATGCCGGCGGGCCCGAACTGCTCGGGCTGGAGGATGGCTGGCTGCGTTTCGGCCTGGACCTGGCGCAACCCTGCCTGACCTACGAACGCTACGGCACGCTGGGTTCGTACAGCCATTCCAGCCTCTACCTTCTGCACGCTCGCGATGCGGACGACCGGCCGCGCTGGCGTGAGGCCGACATGCCGCGCCTGGACCTGTTGCTGCCGCTGGATGGCGCGGCCGGCAGGCCGGGATGCCTGTTGCAGAGCGCACCGCTGGCCGATGGCAGCCGGGCCGTCTGGGAGTGGTTGCGCGACGATCAGGAGGCGGATCGCGGCGCCTATGCCTTGCGCCTGGGCGACTGGCGCCTGGATGGCGAGTGGACGCTCGACCACCGCGTGTCCGATTGCGGTCGCTACCTGGCCGTGGTGGCCTTCGCCGAGGCGCCGACCCTGCCGCAGCGCCTGGCCATACTCGATAGCCGGGAGCGGCGCCTGGAGTGGCTCGCCGAGCCGCTGGCCGATCTACACCTGCAAGGTTTCATCGATGGCCAGGTGCATTTGCTCCACCTGCTCGGCCGCAACGCCTACCAGCCGCCGGGCGGGCCGGGCGAAGGCGACCCCGGCCTGTTGCGCCGCTTCGACGAAGGCTTGCCCGAGCCCGGCGCCTGGCACGCATTCGGCCGCTTCCACGACGACTGGCGGCATTACTACGAGCAGGCGCGGGTGGCGTTCGATGGCACGGCCTGGCGGCTGTGCCCCACGTCGCGCTGGCTGGACGCAGCGCCACGGCCCTGGAGCGACGGCGACTTCGTCTTGCCGTCGGTGGGCGCGGAGGACGCCGCCTGGGGCTTCGGTTTCCACTACGAGGGCATGCACCGCGACGAGGACGTGCGCGCCGGGTTCAGCCGCGACGGCTACCTGCTGACCGCGTCGGGCATCGGCTTGGGCAACCTGGCGGCGCCAATGATCTGGTCGGCGGACGGTCGCTACCTGGCGCTGACCCGGCACGTCCAGCGCTACGAGGAAAGCGACCTGGAACGGGACCAGTGGCGCCTGCTGCTGCTCGACGTGCAAGAGCGGACGTTGCGTCGCTACCGCGACGACCTCGGCGAGTACCCGTGCTTCGACAGCTTCGACGACGACCTGTGCTTCCGCTGCGCGGGGACGGGGCGCTACGTGCTGGCCCTGGACTCGCTGCTGAAGGCTCCCGCCGAGCCGCTGCAGGCCTGCGCCGGACGCTGGCTGCCGGCCGAGGAACTGCCGCGGCGGCGCTACTGGGAGCGCCTGGCGTTTCCCTCGCGCCCTCAGTAGTCGATGACCACGTCGCCCTTGGGCACGCTGCAGCAGGAGAGGATGTAGCCTTCGGCGACATCCTCGTCGGTGATCCCGCCGTTGTGCTCCATCTCCACCTCGCCGGCGGTCTTCATTACCTTGCAGGTGCCGCATATGCCCATCCCGCAGGCCTTCGGAATGTGCAGGCCGAGCTTGGCGGCGGCGGCGTGCACGGTTTCCCCGGGGCTGACGCGGATGCTCTTGCCGGTGGCGGTGAATTCCACCTGGTGCTGGTCGGCGACCGGTACCTCCGGCGCCTCGGCGGCTTCCGCGGCCAGTTCCCTGACGTCGGCGCGGACCTCCGGCGGAGTCGGCCCGAAGGCTTCCTCGTGGTAGCGGCTCATGTCGTAGCCGTGGCCCTGCAGCAGGTGCTTCACCGCGCTCATATAGGGCGTCGGGCCGCAGCAGAAGATTTCCCGCTCGAGGAAGTCCGGGGCGATCAGTTCCAGCATGTGCAGGTTCAGGTAGCCACGGTAGCCGGCCCAGGCTTCGCCGAGGCCGTGGCGCTCGCAGATGATGTGCAGGCTGAAGTTGTCGATCCGCGAGGCCATGTGCTCCAGCTCGCGGTGGTAGATGATGTCCTTCGGCGAACGGGCGCTGTGGACGAAGACCATGTCGACGTTGGCGTTGGTGTCGAAGAACCAGCGCGCCATGGACATCACCGGGGTGATGCCGACCCCGCCGGAGAGGAACAGCACCTTGTCGGCCGGGAAGTCGATGGCGTTGAACAGGCCGACCGGACCGTGCACCGGTAGCTCCTGGCCTTCCTTGAGGTTGTCGTGCAGCCAGTTGGAAACCCGCCCGCCCGGCACCCGCTTGATGGTGATGGAGAAGCTGTAGGGCACCGAGGGCGAGCTGGAGATGGTGTAGGAGCGCATCACCGGCTCGCCGTCGATCTCCAGCTCCAGGGTGACGAACTGGCCCGGCTTGAAGAAGAACAGGATCGGCTGGTCGGCCATGAAGCAGAAGGTGCGCACGTCCCAGGTTTCCTGGATGACCTTGACGCAGCGCACGAGGTGCCGGCCGTTGGCCCAGGTCTGGGTGGTGACCGGATTGAGGAAGTTGCTCGACATGATGATCTCTCCGTGCGCACGGGGCCGAACGATGGCCTGATGGGGCGGATTGTGCGCATCGCCGTGGCCGCTCATTTACCTGCCAGCGACATTTACATGCTTATCGCGACCTGCCTGCTGGGGCGCGGCCCGGAGCGTCGGAAACGGATGCGGTCATGTCGCCCATGGATAAGGTCGGCGGCGGGCGCGGGCCCACACTCCAGACCAGCCGAGACGAGGGTTTGCATGAACCCCGGGAGGGTAGAGCCCGGACGTGTAGAGCGACTGACCTTCATTCCCGCCACGGCGGGGCCCGTCCATCGGCAGGGCGGGATTCCGGACGCCGCGCCGGGATGAGGAAGGCTGTGAACGCCACCTTGCGTAGCAACCGTATCAGCCACTTTTTCCGCCGCCACCCGCGCGGGGGCGGCATGAGGAGTTACCGATGGACGTCACTTCCACCCTGAGTCTCGGCGATCCCCTGGAACCGGCCCGCAAGGCCACCGCCGACATGCTGCGCAGCCGCGACCACAGCTTCTCGCTGCCGCAGCCCTTCTACTGCGACCAGCGCCTGTTCGAGATCGACATGCAGGAGATCTTCCACAAGGAATGGCTGATCGCCGGCATGACCTGCGAGATTCCCGCCAAGGGCAATTTCCTCACCCTGCAGATCGGCAAGAACCCGGTCCTGGTGATCCGTGGCGCCGAAGGCCAGGTGCATGCCTTCCACAATGTCTGCCGGCACCGCGGCTCGCGCCTGTGCGTGAGCGAGAAAGGCAAGGTGGCCAAGCTGGTCTGCCCCTACCACCAGTGGACCTACGAGCTGGATGGCCGCCTGCTGTTCGCCGGCACCGAGATGGGCGCCGACTTCGACATGAAGGAGTACGGCCTGAAGCCGATCCAGGTGAAGACCGCCGGCGGCTACATCTTCATCAGCCTGGCGGAGAACCCGCCGGCCATCGACGACTTCCTGGCGACGCTCGAGCACTACATGGAGCCGTACGACATGGAGAACGCCAAGGTGGCGGTGCAGACCACCATCCGCGAAGCCGCCAACTGGAAGCTGGTGATCGAGAACAACCGCGAGTGCTACCACTGCAACGGCTCCCACCCGGAGCTGCTGAAGACCCTGCTGGAGTGGGACGACGTCACCGACCCGCGCGCCAGCCAGGCGTTCAAGGACCAGGTGGCGGCCTGCACCAGCGCCTGGGACGCCGAGAAGATCCCGTACGCCCATGCCAGCTTCGGCCTGCGCAATCGCATCGTGCGCATGCCGCTGCTGGACGGCACGGTGTCGATGACCATGGACGGCAAGCAGGGCAGCAAGAAGCTCATGGGCCGGATCAAGAACCCCGACCTCGGCTCGATGCGCATCCTGCACCTGCCGCACTCCTGGAACCACTGCATGGGCGACCACCTGATCGTCTTCACCGTGTGGCCGATCAGCGCCCAGGAAACCCTGGTCACCACCAAATGGCTGGTGCACAAGGACGCGGTGGAAGGCGTCGACTACGACGTGGCGCGCCTGCGCGAGGTATGGGACGCGACCAACGACCAGGATCGTCGGCTGGCCGAGGAGAACCAGCGCGGGATCAACTCCGACGCCTACCAGCCTGGTCCATACTCGAAGACCTACGAGTTCGGTGTGATCAATTTCCTCGACTGGTACAGCGAGCGCATGCTGAACAACCTCGGCGAGGAGTCCGCCCACGTGCGCAAGGTGGCCGGCAGCTGAGCCGGACGAGGCGCCCCCTGGCGGGGCGCCGCTGCGGAGGAAAGGTCATGGACAATCTGCTGTTCTACGTCAGTTCCGCTTTCGTCAGCCTGCTGCTGGCCTGGAACCTGTTCGCCTGCTGGCGCCGCCAGCGGCCGCCGGAGAAGTCCCGGCCCTGAGCCCGCGCGCACGCCTTGCCTCCCGCCTCCGCCCCCTGACAGCCTCCCGGCAAAAGGACTAAGGTGGGAGGACTCAACCTGAACGGGCCGCTCAAGGGCGGCCTCTGGAGGCAAGCGTGGAAAACAATCCCCTGTGGGCCGAACTGGGCAAGCACTGGAAACTGGTGGCCCTGCGCGGCGTGGCGGCGCTGGTGTTCGGCGTCCTGACCCTGCTCTCGCCGGCCCTGGCGCTGACCGTGCTGGTGCTGTTCTGGGGTGCCTACGCGCTGGTGGACGGAGCGTTCGCCCTGATCGCCGCGTTCAACATGCGCAGCGATGGGCAGTTCAACTGGCCGCTGGCGCTGGTCGGGGTGATCGGCGTGGCGGCCGGCCTGGTTGCGTTCTTCTGGCCGCAACTGACCGCCATCGGCCTGCTCCTGATCATCGCCGGCTGGGCACTGGCGATGGGCATCTTCCAGATCGTCGCGGCGATCCGCCTGCGCAAGTCGATCCAGAACGAATGGTGGATGATCCTCTCTGGTGCCATCTCGGTGCTGTTCGGCGTGCTGATGATCGCCAACCCCGGCGCCGGGGCGCTGGCGGTGGTCTGGGTGATCGGCGCCTACGCGGTGTTCTTCGGCGTGTTGCTGGTCATGCTCGCGCTGCGCTTGCGCAAGACTTCGACCCTGAAGGCCTGACGCGGTGGCGGCGAAGCCGGCGGAGGAAACGCGCTGGTGCCTGTGGCGCCAGGACGACAACGGCAATGCCTTCGTCATGCGCCGCGACCTGACGCGCGACGAGGCCTGCGCGCTGGTCAAGGACTACCAGGCGCGCGGGCATCGGCAGCTGTATTGGGCGAGTCCGCAGGCGCGCGACTAGCCGGATGCCCCGGCGATCCGCTCGACCAGCGCTTCCAGGCGCTGCTCCACCGCTCGCAGGCGCGGCGACTCGCCGTCGTTCGCGCCGAGCTGGCGGGCGCAGAGATTGAGCGCGGAGAGCACCACCAGCTCGTTGCTGGTGACGTAGGGAAACTTGCGCTTGTTGGCGTCCACTTCCGCTTGCAGCAACGCGGCGGCGTCCGCTAGGGCCCTCTCCTCGCCGGCCGGCACGCGGATCGAATAGTCCCGGCCGAGGATCGACAGGACCTGGACGCCGTCGCGGCTCATGCGCTAACCGGTTGCTGCGCGCTGAGGCGCTCGACCAGGGCTTCCAGGCGGGCCTGGGTGCCGCTCTGCTTTTCTTCCTGCTCGAGCATGGAGAGTTGCAGGGTTTCGTTTTCCTCGGTGGCCTGGCGCAGCTGCTGCTGAAGCTGGTCGTGGCTGTCGCGCAGGGCCTGGTTCTGTTGCAGCAGCTCGGCTACCAGGGTTTCCAGGCGTTCCAGGGTGTTCTCCAGCATGATCTCGTCCCAGTCGTTCAAAGGGCGCGCAGGATAAAGAAAAGCGCCTGCCGAAGCCAGGTCCGTGGTCGGTTGCCAGGCTTCGGCACCCGGCTTCACCAGTGAAAGCTGCCGCCCAGCGAGTAGTGCCCGGGGTCGGCGACGAAGGGATCGCGATCGGTGGCCGGCGGGCAGTTGCGCCGTTTCAGGCAGTCTTCGGCGCGCTCGGCGTAGCTGCGTTCGTCGCCGCTGACGCGGACGTCCGGAAGGATGCCGGAGAAGGAGGGATAGCCCTGGGCGCAGCCGACCAGGAACAGGAACGGCAGGAGAGGGAAGAGGCGTCGGCTCATGGGGATACTCCGATCATTGAGGTTGCTCGACGATGCGGCGGATGGTGCCGCCGCAGATGTCGGTGAAGCAGCGGTCGTAGTCGGAACTGCAGTTGAAGTTGCCGGAGCCGCCGAAGCCGTTGTAGCCGAACGAGGAGGAATAGCCTGGCGCCAGGCATTCCTTGCGCGCCTGCTTCTTGCTCTTGCCCTGGCTGCAATAGTGGTAGCTGCGCCGTTCCGCTTCGCGCAGGCGGTTTTCGTTCTGCCATTCCAGGCGCGCGAGGCTTTCGCACTGGCTCTGTTGCGTGCGGCACTGGGCGACGCAGGTGCGTCCCGCCTCGCTTGGCGGCATCACGTACTGGTAGCGGACGGAGGGGCCGCAGCCCGAGATCAGGGCGAGCGCGAGCGCAACGCCCGAGAGGTTCAGGTGTCTGTTCATGGTTTCTGGTTGGGAAAGGGTGGAGCGGGGATCAGTCGTCCGCGACGTATTCCAGGATGTCGCCCGGCTGGCAGTCCAGGAAGGCGCAGATCTTCTCCAGGGTGTCGAGGCGGATGCCCTTGACCTTGCCGTTCTTCAGCAGGGACAGGTTCTGTTCGGTGATACCGATGGCTTCCGCCAGCTCCTTGGAGCGGACCTTGTTCTTCGCCAGGATGACGTCTAGTCGGATGATGATCATGGGGTCGTCATATGAAGGCTCTTACTTCTTCGTCCAGTTTCCTGGCTTCGCTCATCATCAGGCCGAACGAGCAGAGAAAGATCGCCTTGAGGAACTCGTAGGCCGCTTCGGAAGTGAGTCCTATCGAAACGCTCAGGACACGCTCGCCGTCGGGCAGGTCGAGAGATAGTACAAGACCTTGCAGCGTATTGATAAATGGCTGGAGCAAGAGTGCCAAGAAGGACAGCAGGCCGATGTGCACCAGGGTCCTGGCGTTGCGCTGCGACCAGCGTTCGCCCTTGGCCAGGCGGCGGAAGAACAGGCCGGTGAGCGCCAGGCCGAACGCGGAAAGCAGGGTCGGCAGGTAGTCCAGCAGCATCAGCAGCGCCCGGCTGCTCCAGGACAGGACGAAGCCGTCGCTGGCCAGGCGCGGCATTTCATCGCTCCAGGCCTGCAGGTAGCCCTGCTCGCTGAGGCCGGAGAACCAGAGGTGGGTGTTCGCTCCGAGTTCGATGCAGGCCATGCCCCAGGCCAGGATGGCGCAGAGCATGCCGAGCAGATAGAGCTTGTGGTTGCTGATATGCGTGGACAGCGCCATGCCGGGTTCCCCTGTGTGTTTCGCGTCTGGATGGCGAAACTAGGGAATAAATTATCGTAATACAATAATTTATCGTCACCACGTCATAACTTGTGATCTGGCGCACAGTGCGTTCTGACCCGCTTCAGCGGATCACGCCTTCCTCGCGCAGGAGCTTGAAGATGGCTTCGGCGCCGGCTTCCGCCGAAAGATCCTTGAGTACCTGCCCGGTACCGCCGGAGGCCTTGGCGGTGGCGGCTTTCATCCGCTCGGCGCCGGTCTTCGCCTTGATTACCTTGAGCCGCTTCGGGCGCGGCCGGGCCGGTTGCAGGCTGTCTTCGGCGAGCAGCGGGTCGTCGACCACCTCCACCTCATGGGCCTCGACCTCGCCACGCCGCGCCGGGCCGAAGGCGCTCTGCCGGGCCGCCGGTGCGGCGTTGTCGACGCTGGCGACGAACGGCAGGCGTACCCGCAGCCGGCGTCGCTGGCCGCGAGGCAGAGCCTGGAGGACCTGGGCGCTGCCGTCTTCGACCTTCTCGACCTCGGCCAGGCCGACCACCAGTGGCCAGCCCAGGCGCTCGGCGAGGAGGAAGGGCAGCATCCCGGAGCCTTCCCCGGTTTCCGCCTGGCTGCCGGTGAGCACCAGTTGCGCGCGGGAGTCGCGCAGGTGCTCGGCCAGTGCGGGCAGGGCGTCGGCGCCGGCCGGCTGTTCCAGCACGGACAAGCGTTCCAGGCCCATGCCGAGATAGCCGCGCAGCGCCTCGGCGTGCGGGTCGCCGGCGTGCAGCACCTGTAGGCGTGGGCCGCTCAGGCGCAGGCCGAGTTCCACCGCGCGGGCGTCCTGTTCGGCACGGCGCGGGCGTCCGGAGGCGGGATGGGCGCCGATGGAGACCAGCGCGACGATGTTCAGCTCAGTCATGGTTCGATACCGATGAAAGGTACGTTGAAGCGGGTTCAGGCCGCATCGCGGGCGGCGCCGTTGCGGTGTGCCTCGGCCAGGCGGATCAGCGCGCGGAGGATTTCCGTCGAGTCGCCGATCACCGAGAGATCGGCGCGCTTGATCATGTCGCAGCCGGCGTCGCGGTTCACCGCCACCACCTTGTCGCAGGCGCCGATGCCCTGCAGATGCTGGATCGCCCCGGAGATGCCCACCGCCAGGTAGACCCGCGCGGTGACCCAGGTACCGGTGGCGCCGACCTGGCGGTTGCGCGGCATGTGCCCGTCGTCCACCGCCACCCGCGAGGCGCCCTCGGTGGCGCCGAGGACGGCGGCGGCCTGGTGGAACAGCGTCCAGTCCTGCACGCCGTTGCCGCCGGAGAGAATGAATTCGGCCTCGGCCATGGGAATCCGCGCCGGGTCCACGGCCACCGGGCCGAGGTCCTCGATGCGTGGCAGGTTGCGCGCCACCTGCTCGGCCATGTGCAGTTCGCGAACCTCATGGCGGGTCTCGCTGACCGGCTCGGCGCATTCCGCCGCGGCCAGCAGCAGGCGCGGCAGGGCGCGCTGGATGTCCTCGCGGCCGGCGCCGGCGCGGCCGATGCAGCGGCCGTCCTCGACCTGCCAGACGCGTCCGGCCGGCCGTTCGCCGAGTGCGGCGGCCAGGCGCCGGCCCAGTTCGCCACCGCCGTTGCGACTGTCCGGGAACAGCCAGTGGCGCGGGGCGAGCTGGTTCTCCAGGTTGCGCAGGGCGAGTATTCGCTGCTCGGGCGCGTAGCCGTCGTACTCGCCGCCGGCGAGGTGCAGCAGACGGTCGACGCCGGCGCTGTCGAAGGCGCTTTCCTTGTGTTCGCCGAACACCACGGCGAGCACCGCGCCGTCGTTGCCGGCGAGCTTGCGGGCCAGTCCGAGGAGGTCCTTGTCGTGGCTGGAGAGACGGCCGCCGACCATGTCCGGGACCACCGCGACGAGGAATGCCGGTTGCTCGACCACATGCAGCGGCAACTGCGCTTCCTGCACTGCGCTGGCGCGGCGCGCGCCGCTGCCCTGCTGGCCGCCGGAGCGATCGATGCGGCGGATGCCGTTGGGGCCGACGAAGCCGACGGCGTGCGGGTTCTTGCGGACCACGCCGTGGGGGCCCATCCAGCGCACCTCGCCGCCTTGGGCGGAGTGCATGGCCGCATGCAGCGGATGCAGGCGGTTGCGGGCGATCCATTCGGCGCGTGGATCGCGACGGACGATGTCGTTCATGCGGAATGCTTCCTGTGGCTGCGGCTACCCGATCCCGCGGCCCCCTCCCTGGAGGGAGAGGCCGCTATCCGTACTGCCCCGGTCAGCAGCGGATTCGATGTGAAGCTCGACACTCTCATCAATGCACCTCCGCCACGGCTTCACGCCGCACCGGCTTTTTTGCCGGCGCTTCCGCCTGCTCTATCAGCGCTTCCGCCACCAGCTCGGCGATGTCCTTGATCTCCGGCCGCGGTGCCACCACGCCTTCGAGCATCGCGGTGCACTGCGGGCAGCCGACGGCCACCAGCTCGGCGCCGGTCTCGCGGATGTCGGCCATGCGCATGTCGGGAATCCGTTGCTTGCCGGGGATGTCGGTGATCGGCGCGCCGCCACCGCCGCCGCAACAGCGCGAGCGGAAGCCGGAGCGTTGCATTTCCTTGACCTCGATGCCGAGTGCGCGCAGCACGTTGCGCGGCGCCTCGTACTCGCCGTTGTAGCGGCCCAGGTAGCAGGGGTCGTGGTAGGTGACGCTGCCGGCCTTGCTGCGGCCCGGTTGCAGTGTGCCGGCGCGCAGCAGTTCGTCGATGAAGGTGCTGTGGTGCAGTACCTGGTAGTCGCCGCCGAGGGCGCCGTATTCGTTCTTCAGCACATGGAAGCTGTGCGGGTCGCAGCTGACGATGCGGGTGAAGCGGTATTTCGCCAGGGTCGCGATATTGCGCCTGGCCAGGTTCTGGAAGGTCGCCTCGTCGCCCAGCCGGCGCGCCACGTCGCCGCTGTCGCGCTCCTCCAGGCCGAGCACGGCGAAGTCCACCGCGGCCGCCTTGAGGATCTTCACGAAGGCGCGCAGGGTGCGCTGGTTGCGCATGTCGAAGGCGCCGTCGCCGACCCAGAACAGCACGTCGGCGCTCTTCTTCTCGCTCATCAGCGGCAGGTTCAGGTCGGCCGCCCAGTTCAACCGGCCGCCGGGGGCGAAGCCGCCGGGGTTGTCGGTGGCGATCAGGTTGTCCAGCACCTCGGCGCCCTTGTTCGGCGTGGCGCCTTTCTCCAGGGTCAGGTGGCGGCGCATGTCGACGATGGCGTCGACGTGCTCGATCATCATCGGGCACTCCTCGACGCAGGCCCGGCAGGTGGTGCAGGACCACAGGGTGTCGGCGTCGACCAGGGCCTTGCCATCCAGCGCGACGATCGGCTGGTGCGGGCCGCCGCCGTGCTCGCCCAGCGGTTTGCCTGGATAGGGGCTGCCGGCGAACTTCGCGTCGTTGCCTCCGGCCAGGCCGATGACCATGTCCTGGATCAGCTTCTTCGGGTTCAGCGGCTGGCCGGCGGCGAACGCCGGGCACATCGCCTCGCACTTGCCGCACTGCACGCAGGCGTCGAACCCGAGCAACTGGTTCCAGGTGAAGTCGCTGGGTTTTTCCACGCCCAGCGGCGCCTGCGGATCGGCCAGGTCGAGCGCCTTGAGGCCGGTGGAGCGGCCGCCGCCGAAGCGTTCGGCGCGGCGGTGCCAGGCCAGGTGCAGGGCACCGGCGAAGGCATGCTTCATCGGCCCGCCCCAGGTCATGCCGAGGAACAGCTCGGACACGCCCCAGGCCACGCCAATGGCGAGGAGGCCGGCGAGGAACCAGCCGCCGAAGCCTTCCGGCAGGATGCCGGCCACCGGCAGGGTGGCGAGGAAGAAGCTCGCGGCGAACGCCAGCAGGCTCTTCGGCAGGCGCATCCAGGGGCCCTTCGACAGCCGCGACGGTGGGTCGAGGCGGCGGCGGGCGACGAACAGCGCGCCGACGAACATCAGCGCCGTGGCCGCCAGCAGGGCGAAGCCGAGGATCCGGCCGTGCAGCCCGAAACCGTGTACCAGGATCGCCAGCAGCGCCGCCAGGACGAAGCCGCCGGCGGTGGCGACGTGGGTCCTGGACATGTACCTGTCGCGCTCTACCACATGGTGCAGGTCCACCAGGTAGCGACGCGGCATCTGCAAGAGGCCGCCGATCCAGTCGACCTTGGCGGGTCGGCCGCGGCGCCACATGAGGAAGCGCTTCGCGGCGCCGAGCACGGCAAGTGCCAGGGCGGCGAAGAGCAGGACGGGGAGGAGGGTGTCGAGCATTTCTGGTCTCCCTGCGGGACGTCAGGCGGCGCTGGATCGGCCTCCTCTCCCGCTTGCGGGAGAGGGGGGCCGGCCGTGCCGGTCGGATGCCACGAGGCGTGTCTTAGAAATCCTTGCACAAGCGCAGCGCGTCATAGATCGCCGCATGGGTGTTGCGCTGGGCCACGCAGTCGCCGATGCGGAACAGCAGGTAGCCTTCTCCGGACTGGCTGAGGCAGGGCTGCGGCTGGATCGCGAACAGCGCCTCGACGTCGATCTGGCCCTTGTTCCGCGAGCCCTGCTTGAGCGCGTAGTAGAGGCTCTCGTCGGGGCGCACGCCGTTTTCCACCACCACCTGGTCGACCACCCGCTCTTCCCGCGCGCCGGTGTATTCGTTCTCCAGCACCGCCACCAGCTTGTCGCCCTCGCGGTAGACCTTCTCCAGCATGAGGTCGCCGGTCATGATCACTTCCTTGGGATACATGCTGCGGTAGTAGGTGGGGAAGGTGGTGCCGCCGATGGCCACGCCCGGCTTGATGTCGTCGGTGACGATCTCCACCTGGGCGCCCTTGTCGGCGAGGAAGTCCGCCACCGACATGCCGCTGAACTCGCAGATGGTGTCGTAGACCAGCACGTTCTTGCCTGGCTCGACCGTGCCGTCGAGCACGTCCCAGCTGCTCACCACCAGGCCTTCGGCGGCGCCCCAGTGTTCGTTCTGCTCGAGGAACGGATGTCCGCCGTTGGCCAGCACCACCACGTCCGGGCGCAGGTCGAGGATGGTCTCGGGGTCGGCCGCGGTGCCCAGGCGCAGGTCGATGCCCAGGCGCGCCAGCTCCAGCTGGTACCAACGGGTGATGCCGGCGATCTGGTCGCGTTGCGGCGCCTTGGCGGCGGTGGTGATCTGGCCGCCGAGCTGCTCCTTCTTCTCGAACAGGGTCACGTCGTGGCCACGCTCGGCCGCCACGCGGGCCGCTTCCATCCCGGCCGGCCCGCCGCCGACCACCACCACCTTGCGCTTCGGTCCGGCGGACTTCTCGATGATGTGCGGCACGCCCATGTATTCGCGGGAGGTCGCGGCGTTCTGGATGCACAGCACGTCCAGGCCCTGGTACTGGCGGTCGATGCAGTAGTTGGCGCCGACGCACTGCTTGATCTGGTCGACCTGACCCATCTTGATCTTGGCGATCAGGTGCGGGTCGGCGATGTGCGCGCGAGTCATGCCGACCATGTCCACGTAGCCGCCTTCGAGGATGCGCGTGGCCTGGTTCGGGTCCTTGATGTTCTGCGCGTGTAGCACCGGCACGTCGACCACTTCCTTGATGCCGGCCGCCAGGTGCAGGAACGGCTCCGGCGGGAAGGTCATGTTGGGGATGACGTTGGCCAGGGTATTGTGGGTGTCGCAGCCGGAGCCGACCACGCCGATGAAGTCGAGCATGCCGGTATCGCTGTAGTACTTGGCGATCTGCTTCATGTCCTCGTGGGACAGGCCGTCCGGGTGGAACTCGTCGCCGCAGATGCGCATGCCGACGCAGAAGTCCTCGCCGACCTCGGCGCGCACCGCCTTGAGCACCTCGAGGCCGAACTTCATGCGCCCCTCGAAGCTACCGCCCCATTCGTCGGTGCGCTTGTTGACCCGTGGGCTCCAGAACTGGTCGATCATGTGCTGGTGCACGGCGGACAGCTCGACGCCGTCCAGGCCGCCTTCCTTGGCGCGGCGGGCGGCCTGCGCGTAGTTGCCGATGACCCGCCAGATCTCCTCCACCTCGATGGTCTTGCAGGTGGCGCGGTGCACCGGCTCGCGGATACCCGACGGCGACATCAGGGTCGGCCAGTGGTAGCCGTCCCAGCGCGAACGGCGCCCCATGTGGGTAATCTGGATCATGATCTTGGCGCCGTGCTTGTGCATGGCGTCCGCCAGGTTCTGGAAGTGCGGGATGATCCGGTCGGTGGACAGGTTCACCGAACTCCACCACTGCTGCGGGCTGTCGATGGCGACCACCGAGGAGCCGCCACAGATGGCCAGGCCGATGCCGCCCTTGGCCTTTTCCTCGTAGTACTTCACGTAGCGCTCGGTGGTCATCCCGCCGTCGGTGGCGTAGACCTCGGCGTGGGCGGTGGAGAGCACGCGGTTGCGGATGGTCAGCTTGCCGATCTGGATCGGCTGGAACATTGCTTCGAAGGCCATGACCCTTTCCTCGGCTTACAGGGGTTTGACGACGAACAGGCCGTCTTCGTGACCGTCCTCGGCGCCGCTGTAGACCTGTTCGGCCACGGTGCGCAGGCTGCTGCCACGGGCGGCGAGGATCTGGTCCATGGCGCCGGCGAACCAGCCGGTGAACATGTAATCGACCTTGCGATTGACCTTGCCGTAGACGTAGACGAAGGCGGAGTGCCGCAGGCGGACCTCGGCGGTGCCTTCCTCGAGGTTGATCCGCTCGATCTCGAACAGGCCCCAGCCGCGCTGGGACAGGCGCTTCATGTAGTGCTCGAACACCGCCACGCCCTCCAGGCCGTGACATTCGGCTTCCTTCTCGCACCAGTGCCAGGCGGACTTGTAGCCGGCCTTGTAGAGGATCTCGGCGTAGGCGTCGGCGCCCAGCACTTCCTCGATGCCCATGTGGTTGTTGACGAAGAAATGTCGCGGTACGTAGAGCATCGGCAGGGCGTCGGTGGTCCAGACGCCGGTCTCGCTGTCGACCTCGATGGGCAGTTGGGGGGCATGTTTGGCCATGGTGTAAGCTCCGATTCTTTTGACTCCCTCTCTCCCTTCAGGGAGAGAGGCGGGGAGAGGGAAGATGGGTGCGATGCAATGCCCCTCCCTGGAGGAAGAGGCGACGAGTCGGGAGTGGGCCGGGAGTTACTCGCCCCAGACGTCGCGCAGGACCCTTACCCAGTTCTCGCCCATCACCTTGCGCACCACGCGCTCGGGCATGCCGCGCTCGAGCAGGGTCTCGGTGAGGTTGGGGAATTCGCCGACGGTGCGGATGCCCAGCGGGTTGACGATCTTGCCGAAGTTGGTCAGGCGCCGGGCGTAGCCCTTGTCGTGGGTCAGCCACTCGAAGAAGTCGTGGCCGTGGCCCTGGGTGAAATCGGTGCCGATGCCGATGGCGTCCTCGCCGACGATGTTCATCACGTACTCGATGGCCTCGGCGTAGTCGTCGATGGTCGAGTCGATGCCTTTCTTGAGGAACGGCGCGAACATGGTCACACCGACGAAGCCGCCATGATCGGCGATGAACTTCAGCTCCTCGTCGGACTTGTTGCGCGGGTGTTCCTTGAGGCCGGACGGCAGGCAGTGGGAGTAGCAGACCGGCTTCTTCGATTCGAGGATGACCTCTTCGGAGGTCTTGCTGCCGACGTGGGAGAGGTCGCACATGATGCCGACCCGGTTCATCTCCGCGACGATCTCCCGACCGAAGCCGGAGAGCCCGCCGTCACGCTCGTAGCAGCCGGTGCCGACCAGGTTCTGGGTGTTGTAGCACATCTGCACGATGCCCACGCCGAGCTGCTTGAACACCTCGACGTAGCCGATCTGGTCCTCGAATGCGTGGGCATTCTGGAAGCCGTAGAGGATGCCGGTCTTGCCCTGCTCCTTGGCCTTGCGGATGTCCGCGGTGCTGCGCACCGGGATCACCAGGTCGCTGTTGTCGCGGATCAGCTTGTTGCTGGCGACGATATTGTTCACCGTCGCCTGGAAGCCTTCCCATACCGATACGGTGCAATTGGCGGCGGTCAGGCCGCCCTTGCGCATGTCCTCGAACAGTTCGCGGTTCCACTTGGCGATGATCAGACCGTCGATGACGATGCTGTCGGCGTGCAATTCGGCTGGGCTCATCTGGCATACCCCTTTCAGGCTGGGCGCGCCGGGACTTGTGCCGACGCTTTGGGGGCAGCATATCGTCGGGGCCCGGCGCGACCCGGCCCGAAAACGACCAGGGTCGTGCCGAAAGCGTCAAGCGTGCGACCGCAACGACGGAGGGCAATGTCGCGGATGGAACAGGCGCTGGCCGCCCGGGGCCGGCAACGGGGAGTGCGCGCGCCCCTGCCGGCGCGGGTTCAGAGGCCGAGTTCGCCGAGCGACGGATGGTCGTCCGGCCGGCGCCCCAGCGGCCAGCGGAACAGCCGCTGGTCCTCGCGGATCGGCAGGTCGTTGATGCTGGCGTGACGTTCGTACATCAATCCCTGCTCGTCGAACGCCCAGTTCTCGTTGCCGTAGGAGCGGAACCAGTTGCCCGAGTCGTCGTGCCATTCATAGGCGAAGCGCACGGCGATGCGGTTGCCGGTAAACGCCCAGAGTTCCTTGATCAGCCGGTACTCCTGCTCGCGCTGCCACTTGCCGCTGAGGAATTCGACGATCCGCTCGCGGCCGCGGACGAAGGTCGAGCGATTGCGCCAGACGCTGTCGGGGCTGTAGGCCAGCGAGACGCGCTGCGGGTCACGGCTGTTCCAGCCGTCCTCGGCGGCGCGGACCTTCTGCGCGGCGGTTTCGGCGGTGAAGGGGGGAAGCGGGGGACGGACGTCGTTCATGGCGGGCTCCTCGGTCTGCGGTGGTTTTCGATGGGAACAGCGTAGGGCAGGGCGAGCGCGGCCGAATGACGTCGATCCCACGGATCCTGCCAATCCCGCCTCGCCCCCCTGGCTGTTTGCCAGGCTGGCCAGACCTACCCCGGAGAGGGCTATGATGGCCGCCACCGGAGTGGACAAGGATCGACCTCGCGCAATGACCTCCACCACCTACCTCGGCCTGCTGCTGGTCGGTATCCAGGTACTCGGCTTCGTCGCCGCCATCCATGCCGTGCTCACCGTGCGCACCGCCCAGGGCGCGATCGCCTGGGCCACCTCGTTGGTATTCATGCCGTACCTGACCCTGCTGCCGTACCTGGTGTTCGGTCGCAGCCGTTTCGACGCCTACATCGAGGCGCGGCGCCAGGCCAACCGCGAGATGCACCTGGCGGCCGCCGAGCTGGACTGGCGTCCCTGGGTCGAGGAGGCCCTGGCGGCCCGCCAGGTCAGCGGCTACAAGGGGCTCAAGGCGCTGGTGCGGATGACCCGCACGCCGACCCTGGCGAACAACCGGGTGCGCCTGCTGGTCAACGGCGAGGCCAGCTTCGAGGCGATGTTCAAGGCGATTTCCGCCGCCCGCCAGGTGATCCTGGTGCAGTTCTTCATCGTCCGCGACGACGCCCTCGGCCAGCGCCTCCAGCAACTGCTGCTGGAACGTGCGGCCAACGGCGTCGAGGTGTTCTTCCTCTATGACGCCATCGGCAGCCACGCGCTGCCGCACCGCTATGTCGAGCGGCTGCGCCAGGGCGGCGTGCAGATGCATGGCTTCAGCACCGGCAGCGGCATGCTCAACCGCTTCCAGGTGAATTTCCGCAACCACCGCAAGGTCGTGGTGGTGGATGGCGAGTGCGGTTTCGTCGGCGGGCACAACGTCGGCGTCGAGTACCTCGGCGAGAAGCCGCCGCTGGCGCCCTGGCGCGACACCCACATGGAACTGCGCGGGCCGGCGGTGGCGTGCCTGCAGGAAAGCTTCGCCGAGGACTGGTACTGGGCGACCCACAGCCTGCCGCCGCTGATCCTGCCGCCGCAGTACGACAGCGAGGGCGCGCTCTGCCAGGTAGTCGCCAGCGGTCCGGCGGATGCCCAGGAAACCTGCTCGCTGTTCTTCGTCGAGATGATCAACGCCGCCCACGAGCGGGTCTGGATCACCTCGCCGTATTTCGTTCCCGACGAAGCGGTGATGGCCGCCCTGCGCCTGGCGGTGCTGCGCGGCGTCGACGTGCGCCTGCTGATACCCTCGCGCCCGGACCACCGCACGGTGTATGCCGCGTCCAGCCTCTACGCGCTGGAGGCGATCCGTGCCGGGGTCAAGGTGTTCCGCTACCAGCCCGGCTTCCTCCACCAGAAGGTGGTGCTGGTGGACCGCGACACCGCCGCCGTCGGCAGCGCCAACCTGGACAACCGTTCGTTCCGGCTGAATTTCGAGGTGATGGTGGTGACCGTCGACGAGGGCTTCGCCGGCGAGGTGGAGGCGATGCTCGAGGCGGACTTCGCCGAGTCGCTCGAATTCACTCCGGAAGACCGCCGCAGCGTGCGCCGCCTGCAGCAACTGGGGATGCGCGTGGCGCGGCTGGTCTCGCCGATCCTCTGAAAACCTTCGCGGACTCTGTACGTCGGCAAAACCGCGTTGGAAACGGCTTCGGAAAACTCGGTTGCCGTTCGGAGACTCCGCTTCCCCGGCTGTTTTCGCCCGGTTTCTCCAGCTCGCCAGATCGTCGGCAGGTCCTGAGCGACGCCTCTGCCGCCCGCCGACCGCGCGGGCGTGCAGCTTTTCCCTAGCCAGCGACTACAAAAATCATAATTTCGCTATTCCCCGGCTCTGAACAGAATGCGGCCATCACGCAACCGCAGAACAAGAACGACCAGAGTCCGAGGAACCGAGCCATGACCGACCTGAATCGCACCGCCTTGCCCTCGCGCACGGACGGGACCGTGGAAAAGACCGACACCCTCGTCGTCGGCGCCGGCCAGGCCGGCGTGGCGATGAGCGAGCACCTGAGCCGGCTCGGCGTGCCGCACCTGGTCCTGGAGCGCAACCGCATCGCCGAGGCCTGGCGCAGCGGACGCTGGGATTCGCTGGTGGCCAACGGCCCGGCCTGGCACGACCGCTTCCCGGGAATGGAATTCGACATCGATCCCGACGGTTTCCCCGGCAAGGACCAGGTGGCGGCCTATTTCGAGGCCTACGCGAAGAAATTCGACGCGCCGATCCGTACCGGCGTCGAGGTGAGGAAGGTGGTGCGCAATGTCGGCCGCCCCGGCTTCACCGTGGACACCTCCGCAGGGACCATCGAGGCCAACCGCGTGGTCGCCGCCACTGGCCCGTTCCAGCGTCCGGTGATCCCGCCGATCGCGCCGCGCGACGAGCGTATCCGGCAGATCCACTCGGCCCACTACTACAACCCGCAGCAGCTGCCCGAAGGTGCGGTACTGGTGGTCGGCGCCGGTTCGTCGGGGGTACAGATCGCCGACGAGCTGCAACGTGCCGGGCGCCAGGTCTACCTCTCGGTGGGCGCTCATGACCGTCCGCCGCGTTCCTACCGCAACCGCGACTTCTGCTGGTGGCTGGGCGTGCTCGGCGAATGGGATGCGGAAGTCGCCAAGCCCGGGCGCGAGCATGTGACCATCGCCGTGAGCGGTGCCCGCGGCGGACATACCGTGGACTTCCGCGCCCTGGCGCATCAGGGCGTGACCCTGGTCGGACTGACCGAATCCTTCGTCGACGGCGTCGCGACCTTCCGGCCGGACCTGGCGGAGAACCTGGCGCGCGGCGACGAGAACTACCTGGCGTTGCTCGACGCCGCCGACGCCTATATCGCCCGCAACGGCCTTGACCTGCCGGAAGAGCCCGAGGCGCGCCGCCGGCTGCCGGACCCGCAGTGCGTGACCGATCCGATCCTCGAACTGGACCTGGCCGAGGCCGGGGTGGGCAGCATCATCTGGGCCACCGGCTATGCCGTCGACTTCGGCTGGCTGCAGGTCGATGCCTTCGACCGCGACGGCAAGCCGCGCCACCAGCGTGGCGTGTCCAGCGAACCCGGCGTGTATTTCATCGGCCTGCCCTGGCTGTCGCGGCGCGGCTCCTCGTTCATCTGGGGCGTCTGGCACGACGCGCGCCATGTCGCCGACCACATCGCCATCCAGCGCAAGTACCTCGCATACCGCGACGCTGCCCAGCGCCAGGAACAGGACCGCGCCTCGCAAGCTCCGCAAACCAGCCTCCAGGAAGTCAGCTGATGCCTACCCATACCCGCATTCGCATGTTCAACACCAAGGACACCTACCCCAACCAGTCCCTGGACAACGATCTCTGCCAGGCCGTGCGCGCCGGCAACACGGTGTACGTGCGCGGCCAGGTCGGCACCGACTTCGACGGCAACCTGGTCGGCCTCGGCGACCCGCGCGCCCAGGCCGAGCAGGCGATGAAGAACGTCAAGCAACTGCTTGAGGAAGCCGGCAGCGACCTCTCGCACATCGTCAAGACCACCACCTACCTGATCGATCCGCGCTACCGCGAGCCGGTCTATCGCGAAGTCGGCAAGTGGCTCAAAGGGGTGTTCCCGATCTCCACCGGACTGGTGGTCTCGGCCCTCGGCCAGCCGCAGTGGCTGATGGAGATCGACGTGATCGCGGTGATTCCCGACGACTGGCAGCAATGAGGAGGCGCGCGCCATGACCTTTTCCATCGTCGGCCGCTGCGCCGAAACCGGCCAGCTGGGCATCGCCATCAGCTCGTCGAGCATCGCCGTCGGCGCCCGTTGTCCCTGGCTGCGCGCCGGCACCGGCGCGGTGGCTACGCAGAACATCACCCTGCCGGCGCTCGGCCCGCAGATCCTCGACCGCCTCGACCAGGGCCTGGCCCCTGGCGAAGCGCTGGACCAGGCGCTGAGCAGCAACGGCTATGGCCAGTATCGCCAGGTCACGGTGATCGACCAGCACGGCCGCACCGCGTTGTTCACCGGCCGCGAGGCGCTCGGCGTCCACCATGCGCGGGCCGGCGAACAATGCGTGGCGGCCGGCAACCTGCTGGCCGCGCCGGAAGTGATCGAGGCGATGGTGGATGCCTTCGAGAACGCCGAAGGCCTGCTCGCCGAGCGCCTGCTGGCGGCGATGCGTGCCGCGCTGGCCGCTGGTGGCGAAGCCGGGCCGGTGCATTCGGCGGCGCTGTCGGTGGTCGGCGACCTGCTCTGGCCGGTGGTCGACCTGCGCGTCGACTGGGCCGAGCACGACCCCATCGGCCAGCTCGAGCGACTGTGGCTCGCCTACAAGCCGCAGATGCAGGACTATGTGACCCGCGCCCTCGACCCGACCCGTGCGCCGAGCTACGGCGTGCCCGGCGACGAGTGAGCGGGTCGTTCCCTTCCTCGACGGCGCAGCGCGAGACCTGCGCCCTGGAGCCCGACATGCCCGGCAGCCGCGACATCCTCGCCGACCTGGTGGCCTTCGACACCGTCAGCCGCGAGTCCAACCTGGCGCTGATCGACTACGTCCGCGACTACCTGGCGGGTTTCGGCGTCGACAGCGAACTGTTCTTCGACGCCGACGGCCGCAAGGCCAATCTCTATGCCACCATCGGCCCCAGCGACCGTGGCGGCGTCTGCCTTTCCGGGCATACCGACGTGGTGCCGGCGGACGGCCAGGCCTGGAGCGTGCCGCCGTTCCGGCTCAGCGAGCGCGATGGCCGCCTCTACGGGCGTGGCACGGCGGACATGAAGGGCTACCTGGCCTGCGTGCTGGCGGCCGTCCCGGCGTTCCTCGCCGCGCCGTTGCGCCTGCCGGTGCACCTGGCGTTCTCCTACGACGAGGAAGTCGGCTGCCTGGGCGTCCGTTCGCTGCTCGCGGCGCTGGAGCGGCGTCCGCACAAGCCGTTGCTGTGCATCATCGGCGAGCCCACCGAGCTGAAGCCGGTGCTCGGCCACAAGGGCAAGCTGGCCATGCGCTGCGAGGTGCACGGCGCGGCCTGCCATTCGGCCTACGCGCCGCAGGGGGTGAATGCCATCGAATACGCCGCGCGGCTGATCGGCCGCCTCGGCGAGATCGGCGCGCGCCTGGCGGTGCCGGAGCGCCACGACCGGCGTTTCGACCCGCCCTACTCGACGGTGCAGACCGGACTGATCCAGGGCGGCCGGGCGCTGAACATCGTGCCCGCCGAGTGCCGCTTCGACTTCGAGGTCCGCGCGCTGCCGGCGGACGACCCGCGGCAGGTCGCCGAGGAACTCCGCGACTATGCCGAAAGCGAACTGCTGCCGCGGATGCGCGCGGTGGAGCGAAGTACCGATATCCGCTTCACGCCGCTATCGGCCTATCCCGGCCTGCTCACCGCAGACGACAGCCAGGCGGCGGAGCTGATCGGCCTGCTCAGCGGTTCGACGGATTTCTCCACCGTGGCCTTCGGCACCGAGGGCGGGCTGTTCCACCAGGCCGGTATCCCGGCGGTGATCTGCGGTCCCGGCAGCATGGACCAGGGCCACAAGCCGGACGAGTTCGTCAGCCTCGCTCAGCTCGAGGCGTGCGATGCCCTGCTGGCGCGCCTGGCGGCGTGGCTGCGGGAGCCTTGAGCGGCAGCACCGCGCGATCCTGGCTGGGACTGGCGGCGAAGCGCGCGCGGTAGCTGCGGGAGAAGTACGACGGCGACTCGAAGCCGCAGGCCAGGCTCACCTGTAGCACGCTGAGGTCGGTCTGGCGCAGCAACTGGCGGGCCTTGTCCAGGCGCAGGCCGAGGTAGAAGTTCGAGGGCGTGTCGTCCAGGTGCACGCGGAACAGCCGTTCCAGCTGGCGGCGGGTGACCTGGATGCGCTCGGCCAGCTCCAGGGTGGTCAGTGGCGGCTCGGTATGCCGCTCCATCTCGCCGATCACCTGCACCAGCTTGCGGTTGCTCACGCCATAGCGGGTCGCCACCTGCAGGCGCTGGTGGTCCTGGCGCGGGCGGATGCGGCCGAGCACGAACTGCTCGGAAACCTGCACCGCCAGTTGCGGACCGTGGGCCTGGGCGATCAGGTCGAGCATCAGGTCGATGGAGGCGGTGCCGCCGGCCGAGGTGATGCGCGGACCGTCGATCTCGAACAGCTCCTGGGTCACGCTCAGTTGCGGGTAGGACTCCTGGAAGGCGTCGATGGCTTCCCAGTGCAGGGTCGCGCGGCGCCCGTCGAGCAGACCGGCCTCGGCCAGCACCACGCTGCCAGTATCGATGCCACCGAGGGTCACGCCGTTGCGATCGAGCTTGCGCAGCCACTGCACCAGGGCCGGGGTGACCGCCCGCAGCGGCTCGAAACCGGCCACCACGAACAGCAGGTCGCCTTTCTTCAGCGGCTCCAGCGCGCCGTCGCTGTTCACCGACATGCCATTGCTGGCCAGCACCGGACCGCCGTCGGCGCTGAGCACGTGCCAGCGGTAGAGGTCGGCGTGGAAGCGGTTGGCCACTCGCAGTGGCTCCACGGCGGAAACGAAGCCCATTACCGAGAAGCCGGGCAGCAGGAGAAACCAGAAGTCCTGGGACATGGGGCGCTCCGGGGTTGAGGTTGCGCAGCCTGTGTGTAGCGCAGGCCCGCCGCGCTTGGCAATGGCCAGGTCGCTGCAGTGCAAGAGCTGGTCGCCGCAGTGCGCTTCGCCGCCGTCCCGGCTGCGTACCTTGGTCGCCAGGGTCGGTCTCGCAAGGGGCCGGCGCCCACCTCGCAGAAAAACAATCAATAGCCGCACGAGGGGAGACCGATGAAGACGACGATTCGCCAGCTGGGCTGCGCCCTGCTGATCCTGGCCAGTGGCGCCGCCCTGGCCGCCGAACCCGAGCAGTGCCGCACGGTGCGCCTGGGCACGGTGAACTGGACCGACGTGGTCGCCAGCAGCGCCGTGGCCGAAGCCTTGCTCGACGGCCTGGGCTACCAGGTGAAGCAGACCAGCGCCTCGCAACAGATCGTCCTGGCCGGCCTGGCCGACAAGCAGCTGGACCTGTTCCTCGGCTACTGGCAACCGACCATGCAGCCGGTCGCCAGGCCTTATCTGGACAAAGGCCGGATCGAAGTGATCGAGCCGCCGACCCTGGCCGACGCGCAGTCCACCTATGCGGTGCCGAGCTACGTCGCCGAGGGCGGGCTGAAGACCTTCGCCGACATCGCCCGCTTCAAGGACAAGCTTGGTGGCCGCATCTACGCCATTGAGCCGGGCAGCGGCTCGAACCGCATCACCCGGAAGATGATCGACGACAACCGTTTCGGCCTGAAGGGCTTCCAGCTGGTGGAGTCCAGCGAGGCCGGGATGCTCACGGCGGTGAAGCGGGCGATCAAGCGCAAGCAGTGGGTGGTGTTCTTCGGCTGGAAGCCGCATCCGATGAACCTGCAGATCGACATGACCTACCTCACCGGCAGCGAGGATGTGTTCGGTCCCGACGAAGGCGCGGCCACCGTCTCCACCATGACCGCCGCCGGCTACCAGGCGCAGTGCGGCAACGTCGCCCGGCTGCTGCACAACCTGCGCTTCAGCAGCGCCCAGGTCAGCCAGGTGATGGCGCCGATCCTCGATCGCACCCAGCCCCTCGACGCCGCGCGGCAGTGGCTGAAGGCCAACCCCGAGCCGCTGAAGGCCTGGCTGGATGGCGTGAGCACCTTCGACGGCAAGGACGGCCTGGCCGCGCTCCAGGCCTCGCTGAAGTAACCCGCACCTATCCGTTCCGCCCGGCGCGGCCGGGCGGGGCTTCGTACACCCCGAATACAGGAAGCTACCACCGTGAACCATGAAGTCATCGTCACCTGCGCGGTGACCGGCGCCGGCGATACCGTCGGCCGGCATCCGGCGATCCCGGTCACTCCGAAACAGATTGCCGAGGCCGCCATCGAGGCGGCCAGGGCCGGCGCCACCGTCGCCCACTGCCATGTCCGCGACCCCGCCACCGGCAAGCCCAGCCGCGACGTGGCGCTGTACCGTGAAGTGGTCGAGCGTATCCGCGAAAGCGACACCGACGTGATCATCAACCTCACCGCCGGCATGGGCGGCGACCTGGAGATCGGCAAGGGCGAGCAGCCCCTGGAGTTCGGTGCCGGCACCGACCTGGTCGGCCCGCTGGAGCGGCTCAGGCATGTCGAGGAGCTGCTGCCGGAAATCTGCACCCTGGACTGCGGCACCCTCAATTTCGGCGACGGCGACTACATCTACGTCTCCACCCCTGCGCAACTGCGCGCCGGCGCCCGGCGCATCACCGAGCTGGGGGTCAAGGCCGAGCTGGAAATCTTCGATACCGGCCACCTCTGGTTCGCCAAGCAGATGCTCAAGGAAGGGCTGCTGGAGGATCCGCTGTTCCAGATCTGCCTGGGCATTCCCTGGGGCGCGCCGGCCGATACCACGACCATGAAGGCGATGGCCGACAACCTGCCGCCGGGGGCGACCTGGGCCGGCTTCGGCATCGGCCGCACGCAGATGCCGATGGTCGCCCAGGCCATGTTGCTGGGCGGCAACGTGCGGGTCGGCCTGGAGGACAACATCTGGCTGGACAAGGGCGTGCCGGCGAGCAACGGCAGCCTGGTGGAGCGCGCCATCGAGATCATCGAGCGCCTCGGCGGGCGCGCCCTGAGCCCGGCGGAAGGGCGCCGCAGGATGAACCTGAAGCCGCGCTGATTTCTTCCTCCCCGCCCCGTCGGGGGCGGGAACAACTTCTGGAGATGTCCATGTCCTTCGTCACCGAGATCAAGACCTTCGCCGCCCTCGGTAGCGGCGTCATCGGCAGCGGCTGGATCGCCCGCGCCCTGGCCCACGGCCTCGACGTCGTCGCCTGGGATCCGGCGCCGGGCGCCGAAGCGGCGTTGCGCGCGCGCGTCGCCAATGCCTGGCCGGCCTTGCGGAAACAGGGCCTGGCGCCCGGCGCGGCGCAGGAGCGCCTGCGCTTCGTCGCGAGCATCGAGGAATGCGTGGGCGACGCCGATTTCATCCAGGAGAGCGCCCCCGAGCGGCTCGACCTGAAGCTCGACCTGCACGCCAGGATCAGCGCCGCGGCGCGGCCCGACGTGCTGATCGGTTCCTCCACCTCGGGCCTGCTGCCCAGCGAGTTCTACGCCGAGGCGAGCCACCCCGAGCGCTGCCTGGTCGGCCACCCGTTCAACCCGGTCTACCTGCTGCCGCTGGTGGAGGTGGTCGGCGGTGAACGCACCGCTGCCGAGGCCGTGCGGACGGCGATGCGGGTCTACGAATCGCTGGGCATGCGTCCGCTGCACGTACGCAAGGAAGTGCCCGGCTTCATCGCCGACCGCTTGCTCGAGGCGCTCTGGCGCGAGGCGCTGCACCTGGTCAACGACGGCGTGGCCACGACCGGCGAGATCGACGATGCGATCCGCTTCGGCGCCGGCCTGCGCTGGTCGTTCATGGGCACCTTCCTGACCTACACCCTGGCCGGTGGCAACGCCGGCATGCGCCACTTCATGGCGCAGTTCGGCCCGGCGCTGCAATTGCCCTGGACCTACCTGCCGGCGCCGGAACTCACCGAGGCCCTGATCGACCGGGTGGTGGAGGGCACCGCCGAGCAGCAGGGCGCGCGCAGCATCGCCGAGCTCGAGCGCTACCGCGACGACTGCCTGCTGGCGGTGCTCGGGGCGATCAGGGAAACCAAGGCCCGGCACGGCTTCGCCTTCGCCGAGTGACATGACGCGCCTTCCGCCCCGCCGGGCGTAGCGCAACCACGGAGCCTGCCATGAGCCAAGTCCTGACGACCTACGAGACGCCGGTCCTGCCCGAGTGGGTGGACTACAACGGCCACTTGCGCGATGCGTTCTACCTGCTGGTGTTCAGCTACGCCACCGATGCGCTGATGGCGCATATCGGCCTGGACAGCCAGAACCGCGACGCCAGCGGACACTCGCTGTTCACCCTGGAATGCCACCTGAACTTCCTCCATGAGGTGAAGGAGGGCGCCAGGGTCGAGGTGCGTACGCAACTGCTCGGTCACGATCGCAAGCGCCTGCATATCCACCATGCCCTGTACCTGCCTGGCAGCGGGCAGGCGCTGGCGCTGAGCGAGCAGATGCTGCTCCACGTCAGCCTCGACGGCCCGCGCTCGGTACCGTTCGAAGGCGAGGTGCTGGCGCGGGTCGAGGCGCTCGCCGAGGCACATCGCGCGCTCCCCGTGCCGGAAGGTGTCGGTCGGGTGATCGGCCTGCCGCCGGTGCGCTGAGCGCGATGGCTGCGAAGTATCCGCTGTCTCCGGCGATGTGGCGCTTCGTCGAGCACAGCCGGGCGTTCGCCAGCGACAGTCCGCGCCTGGATGCGCAACGTGCGGCCTACGCGCGGATGTGCCAGGCGTTCGCGCCGCCGCGCCCGGCCGGTTTGCGGGTGCTCGACTCCTGCTTGCCGGCCGCGCCGCCGGTGCGCGTGCGCCGCTATCGCCCCGACCGCCCGGCACCGCCCGGTGGCTGGCCGGCGCTGCTCTACCTGCACGGTGGCGGCTGGATGCTCGGCGGCCTCGATTCACACGATTTCATCTGCGCCGACCTGGCGGCGCGCCTGGGCCTGCTGGTGCTGGCGGTGGATTACCGACTGGCGCCGGAGCATCCGTTCCCGGCGGCATTGCAGGATTGCCTGCGTGCCTGGCAGGCGCTGAGCCTGGGCGAGCTGGACGAAGCGCTGGATGGGCGACGCCTGCTGGTGGCCGGCGACAGCGCCGGCGGCAACCTGGCGGCGGCGCTGTGCCTGGCACTGCGCGATGGCGGCGCGCCGTCGCCGGCCGCGCAGATATTGCTCTATCCCTTGCTGTCCGCTGCGCCATCGCCCTCGCGGATCGACTGCGCCGACGCGCCGTTGCTCGGCCTCGGCGATGTGCAGGCGTGCCTGGACGCCTACCTGCCGCTGGCGGCGCTGCACCGACAGCCGCTGGCGCTACCCCTGGAGGCCGCTGATTTCACTGGCCTGCCGCCGGCCTTCGTGGCGGTTGCCGAATTCGATCCGCTGCGCGACGACGGCGAGCGCTATGGCGCAGCGCTACGCGCGGCGGGTGGCGAGGCAGGGTTCTATCCGGGAAGCGGGCTGGTCCATGGCTGCCTGCGCGGCCACGGCATCGATGAGGTGGAAGCCCTGCACGAGGCCTTGCGGCGGGCCGTGCAGGGCTTCCTGGCGGAGGACTCAGGCGAGCGCCAGGCGGGTGAGGAATCCACCGCCGAGCACCAGCCAGGCGAATAGCAGGGCGGCCAGCAGCAGCGGCTTGAGGCCGGCGCGGCGGATCGCCGAGAGGTGCGTGCCGAGGCCGAGGCCGGCCATTGCCATGGCCAGGAGGAAGGTGTCGAGGTTGTTGACGTGGCTGACCAGCGCCGGCGGCAGGCTGACCAGCGAGTTGAGCCCGGCGACCAGTACGAAGCCGACGGCGAACCAGGGAATGGTGATCTTGGTCGCGCCGCTGTGCTGCCGGCGGTGCGCCTTGTCGCGTGCCAGCCAGGCCGAGAGCAGGATCAGGAAGGGCGCCAACATCATTACCCGGACCATCTTGGCGATCACTGCGGTATCCGCTGCCTCGATGCCGATCGAGCGACCCGCGGCGACCACCTGGGCCACCTCATGCACCGTGGCACCGATGTACACGCCCCAGGGGCCAGGGTCGCGCGGTAGCAGCCCCCAGTCCTGGTCGAGCTGGAACAGCGCCGGATAGAGGAAGATGCCCAGGGTGCCGAACACCACCACGGTGGAAACCGCCACCGCGACCTGTTCGGCGCGGCCACGCACCACCGGCTCGGTGGCCATCACCGCGGCGGCGCCGCAGATCGAACTGCCGGCGCCGATCAGCAGGGTGGTGGTGCGGTCCAGGCCGAACAGCCGGGTGCCGAGCAGGCACGCCAGGCCGAAGGTGCTGGCGAGCATCAGGGCGTCCAGCAGCACGCCGTGCAATCCGACGCCGGCGATGTCCTGGAAGGTCAGGCGCAGGCCGTAGAGGATGATCCCGGCGCGCAGCAGGATCTGCTTGGAGAAGCCGACGCCGGCGGCGCTGCCGGCGGCGATCCGAGGGTACAGGGTGTTGCCGACGACGATGCCGAGCACGATGGCCAGGGTCAGCGCGCTGATGCCGTTGTGCTGCAACCATTGCGAACGACCCAGGAGGATCGCCGCGCCGGCCAGGGCGGCGCTGAGCAGCAGGCCGGGGATGAGTTTCTGGACCTGGGCCAGGGGTCTGGTACCGGTCTTGACGGGGAGGGTGTGCATCCTTCGCTCCTCAGGTGAGGTCACGGGACGCAGGTTAGGTAGCGGGCATGAATTTGTGAAACGAATAGTTTCTGTATTAAATACCTGAAAAACAGGTAGGTGAGTCCATGGCCCTCAGTTTCCGTCAGCTCCAGATCTTCTGTGCGGTGGCTCGCTGCGGCAGTACCACGGCGGCGGCGGAATCCATCTCGCTGTCGCAGTCGGCCACCAGCGCCGCGCTCAACGAGCTGGAATCGCAGCTTTCCACGCGCCTGTTCGACCGGGTCGGCAAGCGCCTGCAACTGAACGAGGTCGGCCGCCGCTTCCTGCCCCAGGCATTGCGCCTGCTCGACGGGGTGGCGCAACTGGAGCAGCAGTTCGCGGTTTCCGCCGCGCCCCAGGCGAGCCTGACGGTGGCGGCCAGCAGCACCATCGGCAACTACGTGCTGCCGCGCCTGCTGGCCTCCTTCGAGCGGGAGCAGCCGGGCGTGAGGGTCAACGCCAGCATCGGCAACACCGGTTCGGCGGTGCAGGACGTGGTGACCTTCGCGGCGGACATCGGCCTCATCGAAGGCCCCTGCCACGAGCCGGGCCTGCGGGTGGAGCCCTGGCTCGAGGACAGCCTGATCGTGGTGGCGGCGCCCGGCCACCCGCTGGCCTCGCGCACCCAGGTCTCCCGCGAGGCCCTGCGCCGCGCGCGCTGGCTGCTGCGCGAGCCCGGCTCGGGCACGCGCGAGGAGGTCAGCCACGCCCTGCTGGGCCACCTGCATTACCTGGAAGACAGCCTGGACCTGGGCAGCTCCGAGGCGATCAAGCACAGCGTCGCCGCCGGGCTGGGCATCAGTTGCCTGTCGCGCTGGGTGGTCGAGGAACAGTTGGCCTCCGGCGCGCTGGTCGAACTGCGCAGCAGCCTGCCGCCGTTGCGCCGGCGCTTCTACATGCTGCGCCAGCGCGACAAGTTCCTCTCGCCGGGCTTCGAGCGTTTCTGGGAACACTGTCGGGCGGGACTCGGCGCCGGCTAGCTGGCTTCCGGCAAAAAAATCCCCCTGCCGCGCCCGACGCGCGGAGGGGGATGAAAAAGGAGCCAGGAACGGCCCTCAGTGTGAGTCTGGCGTTTTCCGGAAGCCGTCCGCTGCATTCCGCAAGCCGCTGGAGGCGATTGTGGCGGTGTCGCTGGCGGTCGAATTAGCCGAAAACGACCTGCCCATGTCCAGGCGGGACAGCCCCCTTGCCGGGAGCGACGTGGGCTCAGCAGAATCGATGGCAATCCCCATCGAAGGAGCTGCCGCGATGATGCACGCTGATCTGATCGACCAGGACGATTTCCGCGAACGCCTGCAGGCGCTGGGCTTCAGCGTGCCGCCGGACTCGACTCCGGAGCAGGCCTGCGAATACGCCGTGCGCGGCCTCAGCCCGGAGCGCGCCCAGGCGCTGCGGCGGCTGGTGGAGGACATGCTCGGCGGGCACGCCACGCTGCTCCCGGCGGTGCGCGAGGCGATTTCCCGGCAATTGCTGCCGGCGCTGGTGCCGCGGGGCTGACAAGGCCCTGCCCGCTCCCGTGGACGGGGCGGGCAGGGACGCGCCGTCAGATCCGCACGCTGGCGAAGGTCGACTCGCCCTGCGCCTGGCTCAGGGCCGACAGCGCCGAGGAGTTGGGCATCAACGCCAGGTCCTGCGGGATCGGCATCAGCACCACCGGCTGGCCCAGCGGCTGGCCCTGGCGCTCGTCGCGCGGCGGGATGCCGAAGTACTCGCGGTAGCACTTGGAGAAGTGCGGGGTGGAGACGAAGCCGCAGACCGAGGCCACCTCGATGATCGACATGGACGTCTGCTTGAGCAACTGGCGGGCGCGGATCAGGCGCAGCTTCAGGTAGTAGCGCGACGGCGAGCAGTGCAGGTACTTCTGGAACAGCCGCTCGAGCTGGCGACGCGAGACGTTGACGTAGACCGCCAGTTCGTCGAGGTCGATCGGTTCCTCCAGGTTGGCCTCCATCAGCGCGACGATCTCCTGCAACTTCGGCTGGTTGGTGCCGAGCATGTGCTTGAGCGGCACGCGCTGGTGGTCCTGCTCGTTGCGGATGCGCTCGTAGATGAACATCTCGGAGATCGCCGCCGACAGCTCGCGGCCATGCTCGCGGCCGATCAGGTGCAGCATCATGTCCATTGGCGCGGTGCCGCCGGAAGAGGTGAAGCGGTTGCGGTCGATGGAGAACAGGCGGGTGCTCATGGCCACCCGGGGGAAGGCTTCCTGCATCGCCGCCAGGCATTCCCAGTGCACGCTGCAATCGTAGCCGTCGAGCAGGCCGGCGCGGGCCAGCGCCCAACTGCCGGTGCACACCGCGCCGAGGCGCCGACCCTGGCGGGCCTGGGCCTGGAGGAAAGTGACGTGCTCGCGGGTGACGCTGCGCTGGATGCCGACGCCGCCGCAGACGATCACGCAATCCACCGCCGGGGCGTTGTCGGTACCGGCGTCGGGGGTGATCTGCAGGCCGTCGCTGGCCCAGACCTGGCGGCCGTCCAGGCTCAGCGTATGCCAGCGGTAGAGTTCGCGTCCCGAGAGCTGGTTGGCCATGCGCAACGGTTCCACCGCCGAGGCCAGGGAGATCAGGGTGAAGTTGTCCAGCAGCAGGAAGCCGATGGACTGCGGATTTCGGTTCTGTGGTGGGACTCCGGGCGCGTACGTGGTCATGGGTGTATCTCCTCACGCTGAGCAAGCAGGCCTCTCACGAGGCTTTTTTTATGATTGTTGGAATTTCCGGGTGGCTGCTTGGGCCACGCCGTCGGCGTTGCTTGTAACCAGAGCAAGGCAAATGCCATGCCTATATTGATTGGGCGTTCAATCAAAAAAGCCGGAAGGCTTTAGCCCGGTATTTCCACTCGGACCTGGCACAACGACAGCATGGGCGACGGCTGGCGGCGCGCCGCGCGCCTGGGCATTTCGGTAGCACCAGGGCGGCCCCCGGCGAGAAGGCGGGGCAGCGGCCGTGGCGACAAAGGTAACGACGGGCGGCGAGCCGTTACTCCGCAGTGTGACGGATGACGACCGCCCGGTCACGCGTCATATGCGCCAAAAAGTGGCGTCTCGATCGTTTCGTGAGCAATTCCGGTTCAGCACTCGATGGCGTTCACCGCCAGGCCCCCGCGCGAGGTTTCCTTGTACTTGTCGTGCATGTCGGCACCGGTGTCGCGCATGGTGCGGATCACCTTGTCCAGCGAGATGAAATGCTGGCCGTCGCCGCGCAAGGCCATTTGCGCCGCGTTGATGGCCTTCACCGCGGCGATCGCGTTGCGCTCGATACAGGGCACCTGGACCAGCCCGCCGACCGGGTCGCAGGTCAGCCCGAGGTTGTGCTCCAGGCCGATCTCGGCGGCGTTCTCGACCTGCGCCGGGGTGGCGCCGAGGACTTCCGCCAGTCCGGCGGCGGCCATCGCGCAGGCCGAGCCGACCTCGCCCTGGCAGCCGACCTCGGCGCCGGAGATCGAGGCGTTCTTTTTGCACAGGATGCCCACCGCGGCGGCGGCCAGCAGGTAGTCGACGACGTCGCGGTCCTGGGCGTCGGGATTGAACTTCATATAGTAGTGCAGCACCGCCGGGATGATCCCCGCCGCGCCGTTGGTGGGCGCGGTGACCATGCGCCCGCCGGCGGCGTTCTCCTCGTTCACCGCCAGGGCGAACAGGTTGACCCATTCCATGGCGCTGAGGGTCGAGCCGATCACGTTGGGCTTGCCGATCTCCTGCAGGTTGCGGTGCAGACGCGCGGCGCGGCGTTGCACGTTGAGCCCGCCGGGAAGGATGCCTTCGTTGCGCAACCCGTTGTCGACGCAATCGCGCATCGCCTGCCAGATGCGCCGCAGGCCTTCGCGGATGTCGGTCTCGCTGCGCCAGATGCGTTCGTTGGCCAGCATCAGCTCGGATACCCGCAGGTTGTGGCGCTTGCACAGCAGCAACAGTTCCTCGGCGCTGGAGAAGTCGTAGGGCAGCACCGTGTGGTCCTGGTCGAGCTGTCCCGAGGCGGCCTGTGCCGCATCGACCACGAAGCCGCCACCCACCGAGTAGTAGGTCTCCTGGTGCAGTTCGCCTTGCTCGCCGTAGGCGACCAGGGTCATGGCGTTGGGGTGGTAGGGCAGGTTCTCGTCGAGCAGGCGCATGTCGCGCACCCAGTCGAACGGTACCGCCACGCGGCCGTCCAGTTGCAGCAGGCCGCTATCGAGCAGCGCGGCCATGCGTGGGGCGATCTGGGTCGGGTCGATACGATCCGGCCATTCGCCCATCAGGCCCATGATCACCGCGCGATCGGTGCCGTGGCCGACGCCGGTGGCGGACAGCGAGCCATACAGGCGCACTTCGAGACGCCGCACCGCCGACAGCGCCTGGCGCTGGCGCAGGGCAGCGGTGAACAGCGCGGCGGCGCGCATGGGGCCGACGGTATGCGAACTGGACGGGCCGATACCGATCTTGAAAAGGTCGAACACACTGATAGCCATGCCGGCCTCCGGGATTGCCGCGGCATCCGTGCCTGCGTAGTGGGGGTGGCGGCTCCTCCGCCCGCGATTCCTGCGCATCATCGGGCTTTCCCCGGGGCGGGCCGCATCCGCCACCGACCCGGCCATGTCCAAAAGCGCCGCGTCCGCGCCCGGATCGGGGAACCTCTGCGGCCGAGGGGCGTCTGCACCTGCACGGCGTCGGAATGAGAACGGGCTCGCGCCGCTCCGAAAACGGCATCCGCTGGTCGCCGGCAAAGACCACTATGATTGAATGCGACACAGCGGGTACTGAATGCGACCCCGCCTGCACTGGTTGCGACCCACCCTGTAGGCGACGGATGCGTCCTGTTTCATGATCGTTCACGAATTGCCCGCTGAGGGCCGCTACCGGTCGGCCCGATACAGACAGACCGCCGCGCCCTTCGGGGTAGCGCCGGCGCCTTACCCTGCAGAGGAGTTCGCTATGAAAGGTTGCAAGTCTTGGCTGCTGGCCGTGTCTCTGTGCGCACCGCTGGCAGCCCAGGCCGCGGAGCCCGAATCCTGTGCGTCGGTGCGTTTCGCCGACGTCGGCTGGACCGACATCACAGTGACCACTGCGGTCACCCGCCAGGTCCTCGAGTCCCTCGGCTACAAGACCAAGGTCAATCTGCTCTCGGTGCCGGTGACCTACCGCTCCCTGGCCAACAACGACCTCGACGTATTCCTGGGCAACTGGATGCCCACCATGACCAACGACATCAAGCAGTACGCCGAGAAAGGTACGGTCGAGACACTGCGCGCCAACCTGGAGGGCGCCAAGTACACCCTGGCGGTTCCCCAGTACGTCTACGACGGCGGCCTGCGCAGCTTTGCCGATATCGCGAAGTTCTCCGACAAGCTGGGCAACAAGATCTATGGCATCGAGCCGGGCAACGACGGCAACCGCGTCGCCCAGAGCATGATCGACAAGAACGCCTTCGAACTGGGCAAGTTCAAGTTGGTGGAATCCAGCGAGGCGGGCATGCTCTCGCAGGTGCAGCGGGCCATCCGGCGCAACCAGTGGGTGGTGTTCCTCGGCTGGGAGCCGCACCCCATGAATACCCGCTTCCAGATGAAGTACCTGGAAGGCGGCGACGACTTCTTCGGCCCCAACTATGGCGGCGCGACCATCTACACCAACGTGCGCAAGGGCTACGCCCAGGAGTGCGCCAACGTCGGCCAACTGCTGAAGAACCTCAGCTTCACCCTCGAGATGGAGAACAAGCTGATGGACGCGGTACTCAACGAAAACAAGAAACCCGAGGAAGCCGCTAAGGCCTGGTTGAAGGATCACCCGGAACAGCTGGATGCCTGGCTGGCCGGTGTCACCACCCGCGACGGGCAGCCTGCCGCAGCCGCGGCCAAGCTGGCGTTCGCCAAGTAGGCGACCGGTCGTTCATTTCCCGCTCTTGATGGACCCTGATTATGTTCCTGACTGATCACAAGCTCCCGCTGGGAGAGCAGATCGCCGGTTTCGTCGACTGGCTGACCCTGCATGGCGCATCGTTCTTCGACAAGATCTCCGACACCCTTGAGTTCCTCATCCATGGCGTCACCAACGGCTTGCTCTGGTTCAACCCGCTGGTGCTGATCGCCTTGCTGGTAGGGCTGGTGCATTTCATCCAGCGCAGCTGGGGGCTGACCGTGTTCGCCCTGGCCTCGTTGCTGCTGATCCTCAACCTGGGCTACTGGCAGGAGACCATGGAAACCCTCGCCCAGGTGATATTCGCCACCCTGGTGTGCATCGCCGTAGGCGTGCCGCTGGGCATCGTCGCCGCGCACAAGCCGTGGTTCTACACCGCGCTGCGGCCGCTGCTGGACCTGATGCAGACGGTGCCGACCTTCGTCTACCTGATCCCGACCCTGACCCTGTTCGGCCTCGGCGTGGTGCCGGGCCTGATTTCCACGGTGATCTTCGCCGTCGCCGCGCCAATCCGCCTGACCTGCCTGGGTATCCAGGACGTTCCGGCGGAGCTGCTTGACGCCGGCAAGGCCTTCGGCTGCTCGCGCTGGCAACTGCTGACGCGCATCGAGCTGCCGCACGCGATGCCGAGCATCGCCGCCGGCATCACCCAATGCATCATGCTCTCCCTGTCGATGGTGGTGATCGCCGCGCTGGTCGGCGCCGATGGCCTCGGCAAGCCGGTGGTGAACGCGCTGAACACCGCCGACATCTCCCTCGGCTTCGAAGCCGGCCTGGCCATCGTCCTGCTCGCCATCCTGCTCGACCGGGTGTGCAAGCAGCGCGCCGTGAAGGGGAAATAAGCCATGACCGCGATCCGATTCGACCATGTGGACGTCATCTTCGGCACCCACACCAAGGAAGCCCTGAAGCTCCTCGACCAGGGCCTCGGCCGCGCCGAGATCCTCAAGCGCACCGGCCAGGTGCTCGGCGTCGAGGACGCCTGCCTGGACGTCAACCGCGGCGAGATCTGCGTGCTGATGGGACTTTCCGGCTCCGGCAAGTCGAGCCTGCTGCGCTGCATCAACGGCCTGAACAAGGTCAGCCGCGGCAAGCTGCTGATCGAGCACGAAGGTTCGCAGGTGGACATCGCCAACTGCTCGCCGGCGACCCTCAAGGCCATGCGTACCAAGCGCATCGCCATGGTGTTCCAGAAGTTCGCCCTGATGCCCTGGCTGACGGTGGCCGAGAACGTCGGCTTCGGCCTGGAGATGCAGGGCCGCCCGGCCGCCGAGCGGAAGAAGCTGATCGACGAGAAGCTCGAGCTGGTCGGTCTCTCGCAGTGGCGCGACAAGCGTCCCGACTCGCTCTCCGGCGGCATGCAGCAGCGCGTCGGCCTGGCTCGCGCGCTGGCGATGGATGGCGACATCCTGCTGATGGACGAACCGTTCTCGGCCCTCGACCCGCTGATCCGCCAGCAATTGCAGGACGAACTGCTGGTGCTGCAACGGCAACTGCACAAGACCATCGTGTTCGTCAGCCACGACCTCGACGAGGCGCTGAAGATCGGCACCCGCATCGCGATCATGAAGGACGGCCGGATCATCCAGCACGGCAAGCCGGAAGAGATCGTGCTGAGCCCCGCGGACGACTACGTGCGTACCTTTGTCGCCCATACCAACCCGCTCAACGTGCTGTGCGGCCAGAGCCTGATGCGTGGCCTCGACCAGTGCATCCGGCAGAACGACGAGATCTGCTTCGACCAGGGCCGCGACTGCTGGATCGGTCTCAGCGAAGGCGACGTGCTCAAGGGCGCGCGCCAGGGCAGCAACGTCATCGACCTGCAACGCTGGCGCCAGGGCGACCCGGTGGAGAAGCTGCGCCGCGAACCGACCCTGGTGGATGTCAGCATCCGTATGCGCGATGCCCTGCAGATTCGCTACCAGACCGGCCACAAGCTGGTCCTGCAGGAGCAGGACAGGGTGGTCGGGGTGCTCGGCGACAGCGAGCTGTATCACGCGCTGCTGGGCAAGAACCTCGGCTGATCCCCCTCGGCCCGCTCGGGGCCGCTGCGAATGCCCGGCGCTGCCGGGCATTCGCGTTTACCCTCCGCGCTTTTTCCGCCTGCTCTTCCTGTCCCACACTCCCGCGCGCCGGTTCCTGCGGCATGCGCCGGGCGCCGGGTGGCAGAAAAGAAAGGCCCGGCGAAACGCCGGGCCAAGTACGCACCTGATTGGCGAGGGCGCCCTAGCGGCGCCGGGTTCAGGTCTGGGGCTGGGTTGGCGCCGGCACCGGCTGGTAGGTGCGGCGGTCGCCGACCTGGGCCTCGTAGTCGGCGCGCATGGCCTTGTGCAGGCCGAACATGAACAGGATCAGCACCGCCGAGAACGGCAGCCCGGCGAGCACCACGACGGTTTGCATCGCCGTGAAGTTGCCGGCGAACAGCAGGCCGATGGTGACTAGCGTGACGACGGCCGACCAGAGGATACGCAGCCAGTTCGGCGCGTCCTCGTCCAGCTCGCCGCCGCTGCGCGAGAGATTGGCCAGCATCACCGAGCCGGAATCCGCCGGGGTGAGGAACAGCACGAAGCCGACGAAGATCGACAGGCCGATGACGATCTTCGACAGCGGATAGTGTTCCAGCAGCAGGTAGATCGACATCGACGGTTGTTCCAGCGCGGCCTTGCCCAGGTCGGTCGCGCCGTGGTTCATCACCAGGTCCAGGGCGCTGTTGCCGAATACCGACAGCCAGGCCAGGGTGAAGCCCAGCGGGATCAGCAGCACCCCGCAGACCAGTTCGCGCACGCTGCGACCGCGGGAGATGCGGGCGATGAACATACCGACGAAGGGCGCCCAGGAAATCCACCAGGCCCAGTAGAACAGGGTCCACAGGCCCAGCCATTCCTCGCTCTTGCCGGCGCCGGCACCGGTGTAGACGTAGAGGTCGAAGGTCTTCAGCACCAGGCCGTCGAGATAGTCGCCGAGGTTCTGTACGAAGCCGTTGAGCAGTTCCAGGGTCGAACCGCAGACCAGCACGAACAGCAGCAGCGAGCTGAACAGCACGATATTCAGGTTGGACAGCCGGCGGATGCCTTTCTCGACACCGGAGACCGCCGCCAAGGTGGCGACCAGGCTCATCGCCAGGATCACCGCCAGCAGAGTGCCTTTGCTGTGCGGCATGCCGGTCAGGTACTCGAGACCGGACGACACCTGCAAGGCGCCGATGCCCAGGTTGGTCACCAGCCCGAGAAGGGTGACGAAGATGCCGAAGCAATCCACCGCGTGGCCCGCGGCGCCTTTCACCCAGCGCTCGCCGAGGATCGGATAGAGCGCCGAGCGCAACGCCAGCGGCTGGCTATGGCGGTAGGCGAAATAACCGACGGCGAGGCCGACCAGGGCATAGATCGCCCAACCGTGCAGGCCCCAGTGGAGGAAGGTCAGTTGCAGCGCCTGGCGCGCCGCCTGAGGGCTGCCGGGAACGCCTTCGGGTGGATGGTAGAGGTGGTCGATCGGCTCGGATGCGGCGAAGTAGAGCAGCGAGATGCCGATCCCGGAGGAGAACAGCATGCCGGCCCAGGCGCCGTAGCTGAAGTCCGGCTTTTCATGCTCCTCGCCGAGCTTGAGGGTGCCGAAGCGCGAGAAGGCCACCCAGGCGACGAAGAACAGGTAGGCGCCGATGGCCAGCATGTAGTACCAGCCGAAGCTGTGCGACAGCCACGCCTGGATGCGGCCGAGCAAGGCTCCGGCGCTGTCGGGATAGAGGATGAGGGCGGCGGTCAGAACCAGGATCAGTGCGGTCGAGCCGAAGAACACGATCGGATTCAGACGTACCTGCTCGTTTGTTTTTATTGGCGAAGCAGTACTCATTGGAGGATGACCCCATGGCAGTGAAAGCATGGCGGCTTATGGCCGCGGACTACAGACACAGCATTGCCACCCCACTTGAAGCCCGGATTCTGCGATCCTTGGCGGACTTCGGCGACGAGGTGATGAACGGCGCGGGCCAGGTTGCACGCAGGCTGGGAGCCGCTCATGGACGCCGAGCTTATTCTTAGTTGATTGAACGTTCAATAAAAACAAAATAGACTGGCCACCAATGACGTCGGTCGGTGCCCGCACGCACCCATCGACGAGAGGAGATAGCAATGCCCAAGGTCGGTATGCAGCCCATCCGCCGCTCGCAACTGATTCACGCCACCCTGGAGGCGGTCGATCAGGTCGGCATGGGAGACGCCAGCATCGCCCTGATAGCCCGCCTGGCGGGTGTTTCCAACGGCATCATCAGCCACTACTTCCAGGACAAGAACGGCTTGCTGGAAGCGACCATGCGGCACCTGCTCAGCGCCTTGAGCAAGGCCGTACGCGAACGCCGCGCGGCGCTCTACGACGACAGTCCGAGGGCGCACCTGCGAGCGATCGTCGAAGGCAACTTCGACGACAGCCAGGTCAATGGTCCGGCGATGAAGACCTGGCTGGCGTTCTGGGCGACCAGCATGCACCAGCCGGCACTGCGTCGATTGCAGCGGGTCAACGACCATCGCCTGTATTCGAACCTGTGCTACCAGTTCCGCCGCCAGCTCTCGGCGGACGACGCCCGCGCCGCGGCACGCGGCCTGGCGGCCCTGATCGACGGCCTGTGGTTGCGTGGCGCGCTGACCGGCGACGCCTTCGATACCGACGAGGCCCTGAACATCGCTTACGACTACCTCGACCAGCAGTTGGCAAAACAGTCGGGGTAGGGACGAAAACCCCCGCGGCGCCGCCTTGCGCCTGCGATACCGATAAGAGAGGACTGCAACATGGCCCGATTCGAAGAACAGAAGCTCTACATTGGCGGTCGCTACGTGGAGGCCAGCAGTGGCGCCACCTTCGAGACCATCAACCCGGCCAACGGCGAAGTGCTCGCCAAGGTCCAGCGGGCTTCCAGGGAAGACGTCGAGCGGGCCGTGCAGAGCGCCGTCGAGGGGCAAAAGGTGTGGGCGGCGATGACCGCCATGCAGCGCTCGCGCATTCTCCGTCGCGCCGTCGACATCCTCCGCGAGCGCAACGACGAACTGGCTGCCCTGGAAACCCTGGATACCGGCAAGCCGCTGGCGGAAACCCGCTCGGTGGACATCGTCACCGGCGCCGACGTGCTCGAGTACTACGCCGGCCTGGTCCCGGCCATCGAAGGCGAGCAGATTCCCCTGCGCGAAACCAGTTTCGTCTACACCCGCCGCGAGCCGCTGGGCGTGGTCGCCGGCATTGGCGCCTGGAACTACCCGGTGCAGATCGCCCTGTGGAAATCCGCCCCGGCCCTCGCTGCCGGCAACGCGATGATCTTCAAGCCCAGCGAAGTCACCCCGCTGACGGCCCTCAAGCTGGCCGAGATCTACACCGAGGCCGGCGTGCCGGACGGCGTGTTCAACGTGCTCACCGGCAGCGGACGCGAAGTCGGCCAGTGGCTGACCGAGCACCCGCTGATCGAGAAGATCTCCTTCACCGGTGGCACCTCCACCGGCAAGAAAGTCATGGCCAGCGCTTCCAGCTCGTCGCTGAAGGAAGTGACCATGGAGCTGGGCGGCAAGTCCCCGCTGATCATCTTCCCCGACGCAGACCTCGACCGCGCCGCCGACATCGCCGTCATGGCCAACTTCTTCAGCTCCGGCCAGGTCTGCACCAACGGCACCCGGGTGTTCATCCACCGTTCCCAGCAGGCCCGCTTCGAAGCCAAGATACTGGAGCGCGTGCAGCGCATCCGTCTCGGCGACCCGCAGGACGAGAACACCAACTTCGGCCCGCTGGTCAGCTTCCCGCACATGGAAAGCGTGCTCGGCTACATCGAGTCCGGCAAGGCGCAGAAGGCTCGCCTGCTGTGCGGCGGCGAGCGTGTGACCGATGGAGCGTTCGGCAATGGCGCCTACGTCGCGCCGACCGTGTTCACCGATTGCCGCGACGACATGACCATCGTCCGCGAGGAAATCTTCGGCCCGGTGATGAGCATCCTGGTCTATGACGACGAAGACGAGGCGATCCGCCGCGCCAACGATACCGAGTACGGCCTCGCCGCCGGCGTCGTGACCCAGGACCTGGCCCGCGCCCACCGCGCCATCCATCGCCTGGAAGCCGGCATCTGCTGGATCAATACCTGGGGCGAGTCGCCGGCGGAAATGCCGGTCGGCGGTTACAAGCAATCCGGTGTCGGTCGCGAGAACGGTCTCACCACCCTGGCTCATTACACTCGCATCAAGTCCGTGCAAGTGGAGCTGGGCGACTACGCCTCGGTGTTCTGAGCCTCGACGCAGCGCTCGAACCCCTAACCAGGCCGGTCCCAGGCAACGCTCCCTGACACCGGCCATTCCGAACTTCCAGACACCGGCGCGCCAGCGTCGCGGCCGGTGTCATGCCGAGAAAAGAGGAAGGCCTGCATGTCCCAGGAATTCGACTACATCATCATCGGAGCCGGCTCTGCCGGTAACGTACTCGCTACCCGCCTCACCGAAGATGCCGACGTCAGCGTCCTGCTGCTCGAAGCCGGCGGTCCCGACTACCGCTTCGACTTCCGCACCCAGATGCCGGCGGCCCTTGCCTTCCCGCTGCAGGGGCGGCGCTACAACTGGGCCTACGAGACCGACCCCGAGCCCTACATGAACAACCGCCGCATGGAGTGCGGTCGCGGCAAGGGCCTGGGCGGCTCCTCGCTGATCAACGGCATGTGCTACATCCGCGGCAACGCCCTGGACTTCGACGGCTGGGCCAAGGAGCCGGGCCTCGAGGACTGGAGCTACCTCGACTGCCTGCCGTACTTCCGCAAGGCGGAAACCCGGGACATCGGTCCCAACGACTACCATGGCGGCGACGGCCCGGTCAGCGTGACCACGCCGAAGGCCGGCAACAACCCACTGTTCCATGCGATGGTCGAGGCCGGCGTGCAGGCCGGCTACCCGCGAACCGATGACCTCAACGGCTACCAGCAGGAAGGTTTCGGCCCCATGGACCGGACCGTCACCCCGGAGGGCCGTCGCGCCGCCACCGGGCGCGGCTACTTGGACCAGGCCCGCGGCCGGCCCAACCTGACCATCGTCACCCACGCCCTGAGCGACCGCATCCTGTTCAGCGGCAAGCGCGCCATCGGCGTCTCCTACCTGGTGGGCAACGGCGACAACCCGGTCACCGCCCACGCCCGCCGCGAAGTATTGGTGTGCAGCGGCGCGATCGCCTCGCCGCAATTGCTGCAACGCTCCGGCGTCGGCCCGGCGGCCCTGCTGCGCGACCTGGACATCCCGGTGGTGCATGACCTGCCGGGCGTCGGCGCCAACCTGCAGGATCACCTGGAACTCTACCTGCAGTACGCCTGCAAGCAGCCGGTGTCGATCTACCCGGCGACCAAATGGTGGAACCAGCCTGCCATCGGTGCCCAGTGGCTGTTCCTCGGCAAGGGCCTCGGCGCCAGCAACCAGTTCGAGGCTGGCGGCTTCATCCGAACCCGCGAAGCGTTCGAATGGCCGAACATCCAGTTCCATTTCCTCCCGGTGGCGATCAACTACAACGGCAGCAAGGGCGTGCAGGAGCACGGCTTCCAGGCGCACATGGGCTCGATGCGCTCGCCGAGCCGCGGGCGCATCCACCTGAAGTCCAGGGACCCGCGCCAGCATCCGAGCATCCTGTTCAACTACATGTCCCACGAGCAGGACTGGCAGGAGTTCCGCGACGGCATCCGGCTGACCCGCGAGATCATGAACCAGCCGGCGCTGGACCCCTATCGGGGCCGCGAGTTGAGCCCTGGGGTGAGCGTGCAGTCGGACGCCGAACTCGACGAGTTCATCCGCAACCATGCTGAGACCGCTTTCCACCCATCCTGCTCGTGCAAGATGGGCAGCGACGACATGGCGGTGGTCGATGGCCAGGGACGGGTCCATGGCATGGAAGGACTGCGAGTGGTGGATGCGTCGATCATGCCGCTGATCATCACCGGCAACCTCAATGCCACCACCATCATGATGGCCGAGAAGATCGCCGACAGGATCCGCGGTCGCCAGCCGCTGCCGCGCAGCACGGCGAAGTACTACGTGGCCGGGGATGCGCCGGTACGCGGCAACCCCGTGCGGGCCTGAGGAACGCGCAAACAAGAACGCCGGCGATAGCCGGCGTTCCTGCGTCTAGCCCCGGCGTGGCGGGACCGGGCGGGTGCGCCCGCTGCCATCGATGGCGACGAACACGAACACCGCCTCGGTGACTTTGCGCCATTCGCTGGACAGCGGGTCGTCGCTCCACACCTCGACCAGCATGCGGATCGAGCTGCGGCCGACTTCCAGGGTCTGGGTATAGAAGGAAAGCTGGGCACCTACCGCGACCGGCACCATGAAGGCCATGCGGTCGATGGCGACGGTGGCGATACGGCCGCCGGCGATCTTGCTGGCCATGGCGGTTCCCGCCAGGTCCATCTGGGATACCAGCCAACCGCCGTAGATATCGCCGAAACCGTTGGTTTCGCGCGGCAGCGCGGTAATCTGCAAGGCCAGGTCTCCCTGGGGAATGGGGTCTTCTTGTTCAAGCTCGATCATAGGTAAGGGCCTCGTGCCCCCCGGATTTCTTGTTCAAGCGCGGTTTAGGGGAAAACTCTCCCAAAACGCCTGCCGGTGCAAGGTCTTGGGACAGCTTTCAGAGGCGCCCGGGCATTATATAGAGGAGTAGGGCAGCCGACGACCGCCCGGTTCTCTCTTCGACCGACTGTGTGGACATTCGTCGATTTGCTATGGTTTCGCTCCTGCGTCCCCGGGTCGCAGGTCGACACGCCTGCCGGTCGAACCCCGCTCATGCTTGCTGAACGAATAAAGAGAACAATCCCGACATGCCATCCGCGAATGCTCCCGAGGCGCCGGCCCAGCGTCCATTGACCCGCAGCGACTACAAGACCCTGTCCCTCTCCGCCCTGGGTGGAGCGCTGGAGTTCTACGACTTCATCATCTTCGTGTTCTTCGCCACCGTGGTCGGCAAGCTGTTCTTCCCGGCGGACATGCCGGAATGGCTGCGTCAGCTGCAAACCTTCGGCCTGTTCGCCGCCGGCTACCTGGCGCGGCCGCTGGGCGGCGTGATCATGGCCCACTTCGGCGACCTGCTCGGGCGCAAGCGCATGTTCACCCTGAGCATCTTCATGATGGCGGTGCCGACCCTGATCATGGGCCTGCTTCCGACCTACGCGCAGATCGGCATCTGGGCGCCCCTGGCGCTGCTCCTGCTGAGGGTGATCCAGGGCGCCGCGATTGGCGGGGAGGTGCCGGGGGCTTGGGTCTTCGTCGCCGAGCATGTACCGGCACGGCATGTCGGTTATGCCTGCGGGACGCTGACTTCCGGCCTGACGGCGGGCATCCTGCTGGGCTCGCTGGTGGCTACTGCGATCAATAGCTTCTATAGCGCGACAGAGGTGCAGGACTACGCCTGGCGGATTCCCTTCCTGCTCGGCGGGGTGTTCGGCCTGTTCTCGGTCTACCTGCGCCGCTGGCTGCACGAGACGCCGGTATTCGCCGAGCTGCAGCAGCGCAAGGCGCTGGCAGAGGAAGTGCCGTTGAAAGCGGTGGTCCGCGATCATCGTGGCGCCGTCCTGGTGTCGATGCTGCTGACCTGGGTGCTGTCGGCCGCGATCGTGGTGGTCATCCTGATGACCCCTACCGTGCTGCAGAGCGTATACGGCTTCGATGCCGCCACGGCGCTCAAGGCCAACAGCCTGGCGATCGTCTGCCTGACCCTTGGCTGCATCGTCGCCGGGCGCATGGCGGATCGTTACGGCGCGGGGCTGACTTTCGTTGCCGGTAGCGTGCTGCTGGCGCTGGTGTCCTGGAGCTTCTACGGCAACCTCAAGGCCCACCCGGACTGGCTCTTTCCTTTATATGCACTGACCGGCTTCTTCGTCGGCATCGTCGGCGCCGTTCCCTACGTGATGGTCAATGCGTTCCCACCGGTTGTGCGTTTCTCCGGCCTGTCCTTTTCCTACAACCTGGCCTACGCCATCTTCGGTGGGCTGACGCCGATGGCGGTGGCCCTGCTGCTCAAGCAGAGCCCGATGGGGCCGGCTTACTACGTGGTCACTCTGTGCTTGGTCGGCTTCCTCGTCGGGCTCTACCTGCTGGCGCAGAAAAAGCCGGCTGGCGAGGCGGTTTCGGTGGGCTGAAAGCGCTTCCGGCGGTTATTTGAATTATTTTTGAAATAATCGTTGACGCCAGTTTCTATCTCCCTATAATGCGCACCACTCCCGGCGACGACGAAGAGTAAATGCTTGAAAATCAAGGATTTACGGATTCTCTCCCAGGGGTGGTGAAGCGCTCCGGCAGGTTGTCCGCCGCAGCGGTTCGGTCCCGA
>NZ_JAEMVM010000125.1:0-1590 GCF_016463925.1 Pseudomonas sp. P20
TCGACATCAAGGACTACATGCACAACTGCCAGGACCCGGGCAACGCCCACTTCACCCACCTGGAAGACGTGCACTTCACCTACCGCAAGATCACCTGGACCCACGAAGTCTCTGGCACCTCCGGCTCCGACGACTGGCGCTCGCCGGTGGCAGGGTGAGTTGACAGGCACACCGGTCGTACACCTGTACGGCCGGTTCTCCGTCGAGCCGAAAATGTCCGCTACTTCGCGAAATAGACACCGAGCCAAGACTTTCGGCAGCGGCTGAGCAAGAGTAACGTGGCTTGCTCCTCCAATGGATTGGAAAGGAACTGCCCACCCGGAACAGGGAACGATCCATGCGTCAAAGAGACCTGAAATTCACCTTCGTCGTTGGCGAAGGGAACCTTGCGTTCGATGTCGTCGAGTTCGAACTGGAAGAAGCGCTCTGCGAGCCTTTCCGCCTGAGCCTGAAGCTGGCCAGCGACAAGAACGCCATCGATTTCAAGCAGGTACTCGACCAGCCGGGCACCTTCACCCTCTGGCAGGACGGCCGTCCGGCCCGCTACGTCCATGGCATCGTCAGCCACTTCACCCAAGGCAGCTCGGGTTTTCGCCGGACCCGCTACGAACTGCTGCTGGAACCACAGTTGGCGCGCCTGGAGCTGTGCTGCAACTGGCGGATCTTCCAGGAGAAGAGTGTTCCGGAGATTCTCCAGGCGCTGCTCAAGGAACACCGGGTGCTCGACTACGAACAGCGCATCTACCATGAGCACCTGCCGCGCGAATACTGCGTGCAGGCCGGCGACAGCGATCACTACCTGCACGACCGGCTGGCCTTCGAGGAAGGCCTGGTCTACTACTTCCGCTTCGACGAACACCGCCACACCCTGGTCTGCAGCGACCGGCTCTACGTCCAGGAGCGTATCGCCGGCGGCCCGGTGCTGTTCAGCGCCCAGCCGGAGGGCGACAACCCGCAGCCGGTGCTTCATTCTTTCCGCTACAGCGAAAATGTTCGTACGGCTCGACAGACCCAGCGGGACTACAGCTTCAAGCGCCCGACCTACGACCAGGAGCATCATCTCGCTGGCGAGGCGCTCGAGCATCAGGACTCGTCCTACGAGCGCTACGACTACCCCGGTCGCTACAAGCGGAGCGGCGCGGGCCGGCCTTTCAGCGAAAGCCGCCTCAGAGGACATCGGCGCGATGCACGGGTGGCATCGGTCAGCGGCGACGACCCGCGGCTGATCCCGGGCCACGCCTTTGCCCTGGAAGGTCATCCGCGTGCCGACTTCAACGCCTGGTGGCGGCCGGTGCGGGTGGTCCATCGCGGCACCCAGTATGCCGGCCAGGAGGAAGAGTCCGCCGACGCCCCTCTGGGGGTGAGCTACGACCTGCGCGCCGAACTGGTGCCCGAGGACGTCGAATGGCGTCCCGCACCGCTGCCTCGGCCGAGTATCGATGGTCCGCAGATCGCGACGGTAGTCGGCCCGGCAGGGGAAGAGATCCATTGCGACGAGTGGGGACGGGTGAAAGTCCAGTTCCCCTGGGATCGCGAGGGACGTCACGATGAATTCAGTACCTGCTGGATACGGGTCGCGCAGAACTGGGC
>NZ_JAEMVM010000126.1:0-336 GCF_016463925.1 Pseudomonas sp. P20
GCGGCTTGCCGCCTTCGGGCCGGGGATGGGTCAGGTAGCCCAGGTGCAGCGCGCTGGCACCGTGGTCGCTCATCAGCGCCGCACTGATCTGCGCCGTGGTGTCGTCGATGCGCAGCTCGTTGGCCCGACTGCCCTTGTACTCCTTGCTCTTGATGGTGCTGAGGATCTTGTGGTCGGGCAGCGCGTAGGGCGGTCGGTTGGTCGCCCGGTAGGTGCGCCCGGTGACGATCGGCTGGTCGCAGTCGCCGTCCAGGTAATCGACGATCACCTCCTGGCCAATCCGCGGGATCGCCATGTGCCCCCAGTCGGCACCTGCCCAGTTCTGCGCGACCCGTA
>NZ_JAEMVM010000127.1:0-336 GCF_016463925.1 Pseudomonas sp. P20
GCGGCTTGCCGCCTTCGGGCCGAGGATGGGTCAGGTAGCCCAGGTGCAGCGCGCTGGCACCGTGGTCGCTCATCAGCGCCGCACTGATCTGCGCCGTGGTGTCGTCGATGCGCAGCTCGTTGGCCCGGCTGCCCTTGTACTCCTTGCTCTTGATGGTGCTGAGGATCTTGTGGTCGGGCAGCGCGTAGGGCGGCCGGTTGGTCGCCCGGTAGGTACGCCCGGTGACGATCGGCTGGTCGCAGTCGCCGTCCAGGTAATCGACGATCACCTCCTGGCCAATCCGCGGGATCGCCATGTGCCCCCAGTCGGCACCCGCCCAGTTCTGCGCGACCCGTA
>NZ_JAEMVM010000128.1:0-1307 GCF_016463925.1 Pseudomonas sp. P20
AGCTGAAGCGCAGCCAGCCCAGTGCATTGCCATCCGGTCCACTGAACGGTATCCAGAAATCGGCATAGCCATGCGGGAGTGGCTCCCCGAAGGCTATGCGTAGTTCCGCGCCCCTGCCGCTACGGTGTCCAGCTTCGATCCAGACTTCTGCTCCTTCGTACCAGGACAGGTCTGGCTTTGGAGCGGGCAGCCCCAGGATGCTCCTGATCTTGTCGGGGTCACGCTGGATGAGTTGCAACAGCAGGTCTTCATGCCTGGACATGGTAGTGGTCTCCTCGGTGATGGAGATCCAATGCTGATCCGTCGCCCTATCGATTGATTGTTCGGTACCCAAAAAGAGCCTTCGCGCGCGCGTGACGATGATGTCCGGGCGTCCTGCAGGAGCAGGATGCCCATCAGTTGGCCAGGGATGGCCACCCCATCGGGAGCATCGTCATGTCATCGCCGCAACCCCGGCGCCGCCGCGCGCCGCGTATGACCAGCTGGACGCTGGTCACCCTCGTCCTGCTGATCATCCTCGCCGCCATTCGCCCGGAGCAGCTCCAGGTCGTCGCCTATAAGCTGGTCCTGGTGACGCTGGGCGCAGTGGCCGGCTACTGGATCGACCGCAGCCTGTTTCCCTACGTGGCTCGCCCGCATGAGTGCTCAGCCAACCTGGTTGTCGTGGGTGCCTGGCTGCGCCGGGGGCTGATCGTACTGGCTTGCATCCTCGGCCTGACGCTGGGGCTCTGACCATGGGCGCCCCGCAAATCATCTGGATCATGCTGGCCTCCGTGGTCCTGGTTACGTCCTATGCGTGCGATGGCCTCGCCCACGTGATCAGCTTCAAGCAGCGCGTGTTCGACGTGATCGCGATGACGGCCCTGGTGTGGTGGGGAGGCTTCTTCGGATGAAGCGCCTGCTCACCCTCGGCCTGCTGGGCCTGCTGAGCGCCTGCCAGCCGGCCTTCGCGACGGATCGCATCCCCACTGCCGCCGAGCAATACCGGCGCACCCTGGTGCGCAGCGCCCATGCCGAATGGGGCCTGTCGGCGCCGATCGCCACCTTTGCCGCGCAGGTTCACCAGGAAAGCCGTTGGCGTGCTGATGCCCGCTCGCCTGTCGGCGCCCAGGGCCTGGCGCAGTTCATGCCCGGCACCGCCGAGTGGATCGCCGGCCTGTATCCGGCCGCCCTTGGCGCCAATCAGCCGTTCAATCCTGGCTGGGCACTGCGCGCGCTGGTCACCTACGACCGTTGGCTCTACGACCGAAACCAGGCTTCCAGCGAGTGCGATCGCTGGGCGTTCGTACTGTCCGCTTACAACGGCG
>NZ_JAEMVM010000129.1:0-439 GCF_016463925.1 Pseudomonas sp. P20
TGTGGCGTCGATGCGCCAGGAGCTCGATGGGCGCAGGAACACCCCGCGCATCCGCCGAGCCACCGCCACCACACCGGGATGGAACTCGCCTGACAGCAAGACGCCGCCCTCGGCCAGCGGCGCGATGCGCAGCAGCAAACCCCAGGTGAAGGCCTGTCGGTCAAGCGAGGCCTGTGCAGATTCGACCATGCCGCTGAAGTCCCGCCAGGACTGTGAGTGGAGGCCTCCAGCGAGCTCGGCGAGTCGGTTGTACAGCGAGTCCAGTTCGGGCAGTAACTTGCCCTTGGGGACCCGCCAGTAGCGGTGCAACGGATGCTCCCGGGCGCTGATGAAGAAGCCGGACAGTTCCAGCAGCGCGCGGTTGCTGCCTGCGATGTAGGGGATCTTCAAGCCGAAGTCGTAGCCGTCGAAGATAGCCCGCTGCAGAAGCGTCGAAGGA
>NZ_JAEMVM010000130.1:0-730 GCF_016463925.1 Pseudomonas sp. P20
CGCAAGGAAACCCGGCGCGACGTAGTCACCGACGTCAAGGCGGTGGGCAGCCAGATCAGCAGCGGCGGCAACCTCACCCTGCTCAGCGGCGGCGACCAGACCTACCAGGGCGCGAAGCTGGAATCGGGCAACGACCTGGCCATCGTCAGCGGCGGCGCGGTGACCTTCGAGGCGGTGAAGGACCTGCACCAGGAAAGCCACGAGAAGAGCAAGGGCGACCTGGCGTGGCAGTCGTCGAAGGGCAAGGGCCAGACCGACGAAACCGTGCGCCAGAGCCAGATCGTGGCCCAGGGGAATCTGGCGATCAAGGCCGTGGAAGGGCTGAAGATCGACCTCAAGCATATCGACCAGAAGACCGTGAGCCAGACCATCGACGCGATGGTGCAGGCGGATCCGCAACTGGCGTGGCTGAAGGAGGCCGAGCAGCGCGGGGATGTGGACTGGCGCATGGTGCAGGAGGTGCACGATAGCTGGAAGTACAGCAACTCGGGGTTGGGGGCTGCGCCGTCACTGGCCATTGCCATCGTTGCAGCTGCTTACCTCGGCCCGGTGTATGGCGCAATGGCCAGCAACCTCGCCATTGGCACCATCAACAATGGCGGTGACCTTGGCAAGGGGCTGCAACAGGCCACCAGCGCTGACAGTCTGAAAGGGTACGCCATCGCAGCGGCCACGGCTTATCTCGTCAGCCCGCAGTTGGACAAGGCATTCGGCGTATCCAGTGACAACA
>NZ_JAEMVM010000131.1:0-1035 GCF_016463925.1 Pseudomonas sp. P20
GCCACCATGCTGTTTCCTGCCTTCGTCGCCAACGGCATGTCCCTAGGTGCCGGCGGCAGCATCGGGTCGAGCTTCGGGTCCTACGGCCCGCGGTCGCTGTACAACATCAAATGGAACGGCAAGGTCAGCGGATTCCTCGATCTCATCGCCGCCCGCGCCGGCGTGTCCTGGCGCTACAACCCAACCGAGAAACGGGTCGAGTTCTACTACCTGGACACTCGGACCTTCCGCATCTACGCCTTCGACGACGTCAACACGGTGGACTCCACCGTGCGTTCTGGTATGACGACGGCCGCCGGCATCAGCGGGGATGGCTCCGGATCCACTGGGCAGAATGGCAGCTCCGGCATCAGCGGCGACTCCGGCAGCAAGCAGACCACCAGCTCTGAGCTGAAGACCTCGATCCTCAGCGACATAGAAAACAGCATCAATTCGATGCTGACGCCGAGCATGGGACGCATGTCGCTGTCGCGTGCCACGGGCACCCTGACCGTTACCGACCGTCCAGAGGTCCTCAACCGTGTCCAGCAGCTGGTCAACCGGGAGAACGAGAGCATCACCAAGCAGGTGCTGCTGAACGTCAACGTGCTCTCGGTCGCCCTGACCGACAAGGATCAACTGGGGATCGACTGGAACCTGGTCTACAAGTCGCTCAACAACAAGTGGGGCATCGGCCTGAAGAACACCATGCCAGGCATCGATCAAAGCGCGATCTCCGGCTCCGTGAGCATCCTGGATACCGCCAACAGTGCCTGGGCAGGATCCAAGGCCATGGTCCAGGCGCTGGCCCAGCAGGGTCGCGTCTCGACCGTCCGCTCCCCGTCCGTGACCACGCTCAACCTCCAGTCGGCGCCGATCCAGATCGGCCGCTACGACAGCTACCTGGCCTCCAGCCAGATCTCCAACGTCGCCCAGGTCGGCAGTACCACCTCGCTGATCCCGGGCGCCGTGACCAGCGGCTACAACATGAGCCTGCTGCCGTTCGTGATGGAAAGCGGCGAGATGCTGCTGAAGATCAACATCAACATGACCTCC
>NZ_JAEMVM010000131.1:1094-4098 GCF_016463925.1 Pseudomonas sp. P20
ACCAACAAGGTCGGCACCGGCGACGCCGGATTCTTCGGCCTTGGCGGCGGGCTGACCCGCAATACCAAACGCGAGGTCATCGTGGTGCTGATCACCCCCGTCGTGCTGGGCTGAACCATGGAGAAGCCTGACATCGGTAGCCGTGGACCAGACGTCTCGATCCTGAGCTACCACGGCAACAAGTTCGTCAGCGGCCTGTTCTGGCGGCCGCTATCCAGCCAGCGGCAGTACATGAAGGAAGCGCGCAAGCTGGGCAAGGAAGAGCATCTGGACATCGTTGCCATCCGCCATTCGCCGACAGTGATCCAGGCCGGCTTCGTTTCGAAGTCGCAAGGCGCAGTCAAGGGCATGTACTCCCTGGCCTCGGCGCTTTCAGGCCAGTTCGAAGGCGACTTCCTGGCCTGCTGGAAGGTCGACGAGGACCGCTACGCACTGGTCGCCACGCTCGATGGTGCGATCGTCCCCGGCCAGGACCTGGTCACTACCTTCGACGAAGCCAGGGACCGGATCAGGAAGCTCTCTACGCGCGGCGTGCTTCGAAACGCACAGGTCTTCGTTCCCGAAGGATTCGATTTCCCCGTCAAGGACTTCGACATCGAGGAACTGCTCGCGCCGAAGCGCCTGCGGCGCGACTACCGCCTCCGGCAACTCACCTTCGGCTTGTCCGCCAGAGAGTGGACGGCAGTGGCCCTGCTCGGTTGCTTGGTAGGCGGGTCGCTAACCGCCTACTACCTATGGAATGCCCACCAGCAAGAGCTCGCCAGACAAGCCGCGCTCCTCGAGGAGCAGAGGCGCCTCGCCGAGCTGGCCGAGAAGAACGCCCAGGCCAAGCAGCCGCTGGACCTGGCTTCATTGCAGAAGCCTTGGACGCTCATGCCTGACCTCGAGGACATGCTACGCGCCTGTAGCAAGGCAACGGGGGTACTGTCGCTGTCGATCCAGGGCTGGCTCTTCGAATCCAGCAAGTGCGACGGCAGGGTCCTGGTCGCCACCTACCACCGTACCGGCAACAGCACGGCAGCCGACCTGACAGCGGCCAGCCAGCACCTGTTCGCTGACCGCCCCGCCTTCGTCATCGACAACGGCAACACCGCGGCCCTGAAGGTCGACCTGAAAGTCGCCATCGGTAGCGATGAGCCGCTGCAGCCAGCCGACGACGCGCTGCAGGCGCTCACCAGCCATCTGTACCGTCAGGGTGTCGAGCCCAAGCTGTCGATCAGCCAGGAGACAACTCCGCCCCTTCCTGGCGCGGAAGCGGCGACGGAGCAGCAAGTGGTGTTGCCCTCCTGGAAGAAATTCACCTTCAGCGCCCAGACCAGGCTCCCGGCAGACCTGACCTTCCAGGGGCTGCCCGCCGCCGGGGTCCGCATCACCAACCTCGAAACCACGCTCAAGGACAGCCAGTTGGACTGGACTGTCACAGGAGAAATCTATGCGAACTGAGCCGATCGGCATGGCCGTGGCCGTGCTCTTCCTCCTCGCGTCCGGCCAGGCCTGCGCCGGCACCGTTGGCGAACTGGCGGAGATCCAGGCCCAGGCCATCCTCACCGAGGCCAAGGTGCGTCTGGCCACGGCGCAGCGGCAACTGGAGGGCAAAGGCGAAACCGGCCAGGTCGTCAGCGCCCAGGGGCAGACGTTCGCCATGCCGGTGCCGGCGGCGGCGCCGACGATCACGCAGCCGGTTCCGCCAGTGGTGCGGACCATCTACGGCGCCGGCGGCAAGATGACTGCCACATTCTTGTTCCCGGGCGGGTACGAGGTGGACGCCGCCAGCGGCGCGGAGCTGCCGGGCAACTACCGCGTCGAGTCGATTTCCCTGGACCAGGTCGTACTCACCGACAAGGACGGCAACCGCGTGCCCGTGGGCTTCTCCAGCGTTGCCCCGACCCAAGCCGCCTCCTCGGCCCAAGGCGCCTCCGTTCCGCCGGCGCTGCCCGGGGCGGTACCGCAGCCGTTCATCCAGTAGGTACCGCCATGACGAACCTTCAAATTGCCGCGCTTGTACAGCCCTCCATGGTGACCCAACTGCTCACCGCCGACGGTGGCGAGTGGGAGGTCTCGAAGCACCTGCAAGAGATCATGGCCCTGGCCGCCGACGGCACGCTCTATCTATCGGAGAGCCACCAGAACGACATTCACGTTCTGTCGTTCATCGACCGTCTCGATCGCCGTGGCTTCCGATACCAGCTCAACCTCACCGACCTGCAGACCATTCACCAGCTCTACCGCGCCGTCGCCATGGACGGCCTGGTCGATAGCGATGGCCAGCGCGCCACCCAGATGCAGGAGCGCGTGGTCAAGATCATTCGTAAGGCCACAGAGCTGCGCGCCAGTGACGTGCATTTCGTCGTGAGTCCCGCCGGCACCGGCAGCAAGATCCGTTTCCGCGTCGACGGCCTGCTGAAGACCGTCGAGCAGTACCGCAGCCAGGAACTGCACGAACTTTGCGCAACCATCTACCAGTCCATGTGCGACGTGGCCGAGCCGCTTTTCAAGCCGCAATTGGACCAGGACGCGCGGATGAGCCAGGCCTTCGTCGAGAAGCTGAACCTGTTCGGCGCCCGGATCGCGACCCGCCCGCGCGCCGGTGGGTTCCTGATGATCCTGCGGCTGCTCTACGACGATACCGGCCTCGACAGCCTGGAGCAGCTCGGCTACCTGCCCGAGCAGAACGCGCTGTTCGATCGCATGATGCGCATGCCTTACGGCATCAACATCCTGTCCGGCCCCACCGGGTCAGGGAAGTCGATGACCTTGAAGGTCACCATGGAAGGACTCGATAAGCTGCATGGCGGATCCAAGCATATCCTGACCATCGAGGATCCACCGGAATACCGCATTCGCGGCGAAGGCATCAACCAGACCCCACTGGTCTATGACGCCACTGACCCAGACGCAGAACGCCAGGCCTGGGCCGCAGGCATCGCCAACGGCATGCGCCTGGATCCGGACTACATGATGATCGGCGAAGTGCGCGACCTCTTCGCCGCTGTCGCCGCCTTCC
>NZ_JAEMVM010000132.1:0-226 GCF_016463925.1 Pseudomonas sp. P20
CCACACCTTCTCCACCCAGGTAGAGCTCACCGGCCAGACCCAGCGGCAGCAGGTCCAGGTCCGCGCCCAGTACATAGGCCCTGCGACGTCCCAGCAAGGTACCGATAGGTGCGTAAGCCGCACCGCACGGATCCTGCGGACGCGCCTTCCACAACAAGGGCGTGACCACCGTCTCGGTCGGTCCATAGCCGTTGAACAGGTAGTCCGGGCGCAGGCTTTCCCAGGC
>NZ_JAEMVM010000133.1:0-1280 GCF_016463925.1 Pseudomonas sp. P20
GTGAAATCCCATCTTCTCCGCCCGGCCCTGCGCCCCGTGGCCGGCGGCCTATTGTCCGCCTCCCTGCTGTGCAACGCGGCGCACGCCGCCGAGGCGTTCTCGCCGAACTCGAAATGGATGCTCGGCGACTGGGGCGGCAAGCGCACCGAGCTGCTGGAGAAGGGCTACGACTTCAAGCTGGAGTACGTCGGCGAGGCGGCGGCCAACCTCGACGGCGGCTATGACGACGACAAGACCGGGCGCTACACCGACCAGTTCGCCCTGGGCGTGCACATGGACCTGGAGAAGATCCTCGGCTGGAAGGCCACCGAGTTCCAGTTCACCGTCACCGAGCGCAACGGCAAGAACCTTTCCAACGACCGCATCGGCGACCCGCGTGCCGGGCACATCAGCTCGGTGCAGGAGGTCTGGGGCCGCGGGCAGACCTGGCGGCTGACCCAGCTGTGGCTCAAGCAGCAGTACTTCGACGGCGCGCTGGACGTGAAATTCGGCCGTTTCGGCGAGGGCGAGGACTTCAACAGCTTCCCCTGCGATTTCCAGAACCTGGCCTTCTGCGGCTCGCAGGTGGGCAACTGGGCGGGGAGCATCTGGTACAACTGGCCGGTCAGCCAGTGGGCGTTGCGGGTGAAGTACAACTTCGCGCCGGACTGGTACGTGCAGGTCGGCGCCTACGAGCAGAACCCGTCGAACCTGGAGACCGGCAACGGCTTCAAGATGAGCGGCAGCGGGACCAAGGGCGCGTTGCTGCCGGTGGAGCTGATCTGGCAGCCGAAGGTCGGCGCCGAGCAACTGCCGGGCGAGTACCGGCTGGGCTACTACTACAGCACGGCGAAGGCCGATGACGTCTACGACGACGTCGACGGCCAGCCGCAGGGGCTGACCGGCAACGACTTCAAGTCGCGCGGCAGCAAGCATGGCTGGTGGGTGGTGGCGCAGCAGCAGGTCACTTCGCACAACGGCGATGCCTCGCGCGGGTTGAGCCTGTTCGCCAACCTGACGGTCCACGACAAGGCGACCAACGTGGTGGACAACTACCAGCAGCTCGGGGTGGTCTACAAGGGGCCGTTCGACGCGCGGCCGAAGGACGACATCGGCCTGGGCATCGCGCGCATCCATGTCAACGACGATGTGAAGAAGCGCCAGCGCCTGGTGAACCAGGTGAACGGCATCGACGACTACGACAACCCGCTGTACCAGCCGCTGCAGGACACCGAGTACAACGCCGAGCTGTACTACGGGGTGCATGTGACCGACTGGCTGACGGTGCGGCCGAACCTGCA